>NZ_LR743507.1:0-725000 GCF_902712855.1 Variovorax paradoxus | reverse complement strand
GCCGACACTGCTTTCACTGATGGAACCGGCAAACAGCGCGAAGAGTGCAATGGCTGCGAGGCAGAACACGGTCCACACGGCAAGCAGGCCGCCTTCGTTCCAGTTGGAAACGAGGGCGTCAGTTACCACCAGCACCGCTGCGGCGATGGCGATGATCAGAACTGCGATGAGCGGGCGGGCGCCGTTCGCGCCGCCGCGGGCGGCCTGGATCTGGCCGAAAAGGACTTCGGCGCGACGGACGCCAGGGTGGACGGTAGGTTGGTCAACGTGAACGAAGCTGGTCATGATGTGTCCCTCCTGAGGAACGGTGGTAATCAGTGGTGGCGAACAAGGCCGATGCAGTGATATTAGGGCTTACCCTAGTGCGTTTCCACTTTATCTTTCTGATGTTTATCATTCACATCGCTGATGGACGTCAACTTTCGCACGCTTGATCTCAACCTGCTCCGCGTCTTCGACGAGGTGATGGCCGAACGCAACCTCACGCGCGCGGCCCGCAACCTGTCGATCACGCAGCCGGCGGTCAGCAATGCGCTGCGCCGCCTGCGCGAGGTATTGGGAGACGAACTGGTGAAGCGCTCCGGTGCCGGCGTGGAGCCCACGCCCCGGGCTCTCGCCTTGTGGCCGACAGTGCGCGACGCGCTTCGCCAGCTTCAGCACACGCTGGCCCCCGGCGAGTTCGATGCGGGCACTGCCGACACCACCTTCCTGCTGGCCATGGCCGATGCCACGGCGGCAGAACTTGTGCCCGGGCTGGTCCAGATCGCCGAAACTGAAGCGCCCGCCATTTCGCTGCGCGTGCTGCCGCTGACCACGCGCGACCCCCGTCGCATGCTCGAGTTGGAAGAAGTGGACATGGCCATCGGCTATTTCCCGGCGGTGATTGCCAGCCTCGCTGCGCGCGGACAGTCCGGCGTGGGGGTGGCGTTCGAGACCCAGCGGCTCTACCTGGGCCAATATGTATGCGTGATGCGGCGGGACCACCCGCTCGCCAAGGCGCCCCTCACGCTCGACGACTACTGCGCCGCGCGGCACCTGCTGGTGAGCTTCTCGGGCCGGCCCTACGGCTTCATCGACCAGACGCTCGGCGCCCTCGGGCGCGAGCGCCGCATCGTGGTGACAGTGAACCAGTTCTTCACGGCAGGCCGGGTGGTCGCCAACTCTGACCTGCTGACCGTGCTGCCTCGCCACTTCGTGACGGTGACCGGCATCGACGAGCAACTGGTGCTGCGCGACCTGCCATTCGACCAGCCGCCGGTGCACGTGGATGCCATCTGGCACAGGCGCGCCCAGCATGGGCACGCACATGAATGGCTGCGCACAGCGCTGTTGCGCTCCGCAGCCGCGGCTTTCGCTGGATCGGTCCTCGGGCAGAAGGTGCCCGGTTGACCGGAAGGACTCAGCGAACGACGCTGAGCCAGGCGCTGGCGGCGGCGCGCAGTTCCTGGGCGTGGTGCGCACCGCGACCGGCGCGCATGTCGGCGCTTTCCATCAGGGCGGCGGCGTGGCTGGCCGGGGCGCTGGCGGTCGAGGAACGGAAGAAACGGGCCACTTGGGCGATGAGGCTGAACATGATGTTGCGCGGCTTGTGGCCGTGCTCTGAGTGGTTGATGCTTCAAGAATAAGGGTTATCCCTAGTAATACAAGCCGAACCTTATGCACTTCGCGCATGGGGCAATTCACCTAGACTGGCCCGACGATGAAGTTGCAACTGCTGTCCGACCTGCACCTGGAGTCCCATCCCCGCTTCCATGCCGATCCGGTGGAAGGCGCCGACATGCTGGTCCTTGCAGGCGACATCGGCTCCTACCAACAACGCTCCCGGCTGACGGAGACCGACTTCGGACTAGGCCGCTTCTCGCCCCGCAACGGCTGGCCGACCCCGGTGATCTATGTGCCGGGCAACCACGAATACGACAACCTCGACTTCGACGAGACCCACGACCGCCTGCGCGAACTGTGCGAGGAACTCGACATCTTCTGGCTCGAGCGCGAGGCGCGCGTCATCGACGGCATCCGCTTCGTCGGCACCACGCTCTGGGCCGACTTCGATGCGCTGGCCGAACCCACGGACACCCTGGCCGAGGCGCTGAAGAAG
Organism: Variovorax paradoxus; assembly: GCF_902712855.1. NCBI lineage: Bacteria > Pseudomonadati > Pseudomonadota > Betaproteobacteria > Burkholderiales > Comamonadaceae > Variovorax > Variovorax paradoxus. Next base: position 722,902 of record NZ_LR743507.1, on the reverse strand, counting down.
CGCGGCAAGGCGATGCGCGCCGCCGATTTCTACCTTGAAAAAGCAGCCACCATGCGTAACGGCGAGCTGTTCCTTGCCGAGCAGCTCCGCGAGCAGGGTCTGGTTTGCCAGGCCTGGCTCGCCCAGGCATTGGCCGAACCCTTCGACGGCACGACCGTGACCATCACGCACTTCGCGCCCAGCCTCGAGAGCGGCGATCCGCGCTACGGCCTGACGCCCGGCACGGCCGGTTTCTGCAATGCGCTCGACGACCTGCTGCCCCATGCCAGGCTATGGCTGCACGGCCATCTTCACTGTCCGTCCGACTACGTGAAGAACGGCTGCCGCGTGGTGGCCAACCCGCTCGGCTATGCGCGAAATGGCGAGCAGGAAGGCTTCAAGCCCCACCTGCTGGTCGAAGTGCGCTGAGCAGGCGGCACGCGCGGTAACACCGTAACGGCCGGCAACGTGCCCGCCGCAACCGCTGTGTAGACTGGCCCGAGACCATCTCACCGATGGAGGAGAGCGCGCAATGACGCAACAGCAAGAACAACGACGCACCTTCCTGAAACGGACCGCGGGTGCCGCCGCGGCCACCGGGCTGCTCGGCATCTGCTCGCGCGCTTTCGCCCAGGGTCCGGGCGACGGCACCGGAAAGGCGATGGGTCAGTTGTCGATGGCCGAGATGGCACGCCGCCTCGCCGCCGGCACGCTCACCAGCAGCCAGCTCGTGCAGGAAGCACTGGCCGCCATCCAGAACCCCGCGGGCGAAGGCGCGCGCAGCTTCATCCGCGTGCACGCCGATACGGCCCGCAGCACTGCCGCGCGGCTCGACGCCGAACGCAAGGCCGGCCGCCCGGCCGCCTCGCCGATCGCCGGCATCCCGATCTCGCTGAAAGACCTGTTCGACGAAGCCGGCATCACCACGCTTGGCGGCTCCGTCGTGCTGGCCGGCCAGCCGCCGGCAGCGCGCGACGCCATCGTGGTCGAGCGGCTGCGCCGGGCCGGCGCGATCGTCATCGGACGCACCAACACGGTCGAGTTCGCCTATACCGGGCTCGGCGTGAACCCGCACTACGGCACGCCGAAGAACGTGTTCGACCGCGCCACCGGCCGCATTCCGGGCGGCTCCACCTCCGGCGGCGCGATCTCGGTGGCCGACGGCATGGCGGCTGGCGCCATCGGCACCGACACCGGCGGCTCGCTGCGCATTCCGGCGGCGCTCAACGGGCTCGTGGGCTTCAAGCCGACGCAGCGCCGCGTGCCGCTCGACGGCGTGATGCCGCTGTCGACCTCCTTCGATTCGGCCGGCCCGATGGCGTGGACGGTCGAAGACTGCGCACTTCTCGACGCCGTGATGGCCGCCGAGCTGTACCGCCCGCTGCGCGTGCTGCCCTTGCGCGGCCTGCGCTTCGCAGTGCCCAGGACCTTCTTCCAGGACGACCTGTCGCCGGCGGTGGCCGCGGCCTTCTCGTCGGCGCTGTCGAAGCTCTCGGCCGCGGGCGCCACGGTCACGGACCTGCCGATGACCGAGTTCGCGAAGGCGCCGACCATCAACCCGCGCGGCATGATCACCGCGGCGGAGGCCTTCACCTGGCACCGCGAATTCATCAAGACCGGCGCCGCCAGGTACGACCCGCGCGTGCTGGCCCGCATCAAGACCGGCGAGACCATCACCGCGCCCGACTACCTGCAGCTGCAGGCGCTGCGCCGCCAGTTCATCCGCGCGATCAATGCCGCGGCCGGCAGCTACGACGCGATGCTGATGCCCACCACGCCCGACATCGCGCCACCGATCGCCGAGGTGCTGAAGGACGACGAGACCTACTACCGCATCAACGCCCGCATGCTGCGCAACCCCTCGGTGGTGAACCTGTTCGACGGCTGCGCGCTCTCGGTGCCCTGCCACGATGCGGGCACGGCGCCGGTCGGACTGATGGTGGCCGGCATCGGCAATACCGACCACCGCCTGCTGGCAGTCGGCGCGGCAGTGGAAGCGGTGGTGACGCCGCGGCGCGCGATCAGCAGCTGAGGCGCCGGCTGCGGCAAGGCCTCAGCGCGAGGCGATGCCTTCGAAACAGGTCGAGAGCACCAGTTCGACGATCTGCTCGTCGGTCTGCAGCCCGCCGGCCTTCAGGAAACCGAGCACCGGATCGCACGCGCGCGCGAACAGCGTGTAGAGCACAGCGATGGCCGGCAGGCTTTGGTTGATCGAACCATCGGCCTGGGCCGCCTGGATCCAGCCGCCGAGCCTGTCGCTGATCGTGACCAGCCGGTCGAGGTAGCCGCGGTTGTTCATGAGCGTGGCGCGCAGCGTGGAGTTCTGGTGCGGCAGCGACGGCATCTCGCCGGCCAACTGCACCTGCATGGCCCAGCGCACCACCGCGCGAAGCTTGTCGACGGGCTTGTCCTCGGCCGGCACCGAGGCCAGGAAGTCGAGCGTGCGCTGCATGATCCGCACCATTGCCGCGGCGGCAAGGTCTTCCTTGCTCGGAAAATGCTTGTAGAGACTGGCCTTGGCGATGCCCACTGATGCGGCGACCTCGTCGACCGTCATCGACTCGAAGCCTTTTTCGGCGAGCAGGCGGTTGGCGGTCTGCACGATGGCCTCTTCGCGGGCCTGCAGCATCTGTTCCTTGAACGAAGTCCTGGCGGGGGCGGTGGCACTCATGCGGAAATTCTAGTCTCGAGCGTCGCCAACCAGACGGGTCGGACACCGAAATACCGGGCAGTCTTTTATAGACCGGCGAGTTATCCGGTCCGGCCTTTCGACACCAGGCGGATGCCAGGCATCAATTCGGCCGCGAGTTCGGGGCGCTCCAGCGCGTAGTCGAGGTTCATGCGGGCGATCTCCACGTGTTCCTCGCCCAGCGCCTGCGCGCGCGAACCCTGGCCGCGCTCGATGGCCTGCACCATCGCATGGTGCGTGCGGTGCGCCTGGCGCATCCACTGCTGGCCCTCTTCCATCGACGACTGCATCGGCAGCATGGCACTGGGGGCGGCGAAGGGCTGGCCGCCGAGCATGTCCATCACCCGCTTGAGCGCCAGGTTGCCGCAGCCTTCGATGATCAGCTTATGGAAGCGGTCGTTCATCTCGACGTAGGCCGCGTAGTCGTCGAGCTCCATGCTCGGCTTGTTGACGGCGCGATCGCCGTCCTCGAGGCAGTCCTTGAGGTCGCGCAGCAGCTGCCGCGGGGCTCCGTCCTCGGCCAGGAGGCGGGCTGCGAAGCCTTCGATCACGCCGCGCACGCGGATGGCATCGGCCACTTCCTGCGAGGTGAAGCGGCGCATCTGGTAGCCGCCGCTGGGCGATTGCTCGATCAGCCCTTCGTGCTCCAGGCTGGCAAGCGCCAGCCGGACAGGAGTGCGCGAGGCCTCGAGCTTCTCGGCGAGCGGGATCTCGGCCAGCCGCTCTCCGGGCACGAATCCGCCCTTGAGGATCATGTCGCGCAGTTGCACGAGCACGCGGGATTGTTGGGAGTCCATCGGCCGATTCTAGGAGAGCGCCTCGCGCTGCACGCAGCCGATTTGCCCTGGCTCGGTTGTTGCATGCAGCGTATGCAAGCAAGTGTGAAAAACACACGCAGAGATCAGCAATTACCCTGATTTCCGCGTTGACAAGCCCCAATTCGGGGCGAAATCACAGATGAAGGTTTGACCGGATCAGAGAATCACCAAGACAATGCATACAGTTGCATGCAACGAGTGAACAGCCTCTTTCCACAGCACCCACGATGGAGCCCGCACGATGATCAGCGCCGAGCAGAACGATTTCATCACCCGCGTCGGACCCGGCGCGCCCGCCGGCAAGCTGCTGCGCCGCTACTGGCAGCCGGTGGCCCTGGTCGACGAACTGGCGGGGCCGCGGCCGGTCAAGCCGGTGAAGCTCATGGGGCAGGACTTCGTCCTGTTCCGCGACGAGAGCGGCCAGCTCGGCATGCTCGACCGCGACTGCCCGCACCGCGGCGCCGACCTCGCCTTCGGCCGGCTGGAAAACGGCGGCCTGCGCTGCGCCTTCCACGGCTGGCTGTTCGACGCCAAGGGCAACTGCCTCGAGACCCCGGCCGAGCCCGCCACCAGCAAGCTGTGCAGTCGCATCAAGCAGTCGGCCTATCCGGTGGTCGAGAAAGCCGGCATGGTGTTCGCCTACATCGGCGAGGGCGAGCCCCCCGCATTCCCCGAGTTCGATTGCTTCGTCGCGCCCGACAGCCACACCTTCGCGTTCAAGGGCCTGTTCGAATGCAACTGGCTGCAGGCGCTCGAAGTGGGCATCGACCCCGCGCACGCCTCGTACCTGCACCGCTTCTTCGAGGACGAGGACACATCCGAGAGCTACGGCAAGCAGTTCCGCGGCGCTTCGGCCGACTCCGACATGCCCATCACCCAGGTGCTGCGCGAGTACGACCGCCCCGACATCAGCGTGGAGCCCACCGACTACGGCTTCCGCCTGAAGGCGTTGCGCAAGCTCAGCGAGGACACCACCCACGTGCGAGTGACCAACGTGGTGTTCCCGCAGGCCTTCGTGATCCCGATGAGCGCGGAGATGACCATCTCGCAGTGGCACGTGCCGGTGGACGACACCCACTGCTACTGGTACGCCGTCTTCACCAGCTTCACCGGCCCGGTCGACAAGCAGCAGATGCGCGACCAGCGCCTGAAGCTCTACGAGCTGCCCGACTACACCTCGCGCAAGAACAAGCGCAACAACTACGGCTACAGCATCGAGGAGCAGCTGACCGAGACCTACACCGGCATGGGCGACGACATCAACGTGCACGACCAGTGGGCGGTGGAGTCGCAGGGCGCGATCCAGGACCGCACGCGCGAGCACCTGGGCAGCACCGACAAGGGCATCATTGCCTACCGCCGCGTGCTGGTGAAGGCCATCGAGGCTACGTTGGCCGGCGAGACCGCGCCGATGCTCATCGACGCCGCGCAGGCCAGCGCGATGACGGGGCCGCCTTCCATCGACGGCATCGGCCGCGGCGTGAGCGACGAAGCCGCCACCGAGGCCTACTGGCAGGACGCCGACCGCGCGCGCCGCCTGAAGTCCGACTGGGCCTCCGCACGGCTCGCCGCCTGAACCCCGCTCGCCGCACGCACGCCATGAGCAGCAAGAGCCACACCTTCGTCGAGCGCTTCGGCCTCTGGAGCGACGACCAGCACGCGCAGGCCAGGGAACTGGTGCGCCGCATCGACAACGCAGAGGTCGACCTCGTGCGCTTCGCCTGGCCCGACCAGCACGGCATCCTGCGCGGCAAGACCCTCGTCGCCAGCGAGGCGCGCTCGGCCCTGTGGGAGGGCGTGAACCTCACCTCCACCCTGCTGGCCAAGGACACTTCGCACAAGACCGTGTTCCCGGTGTTCACCCAGGGCGGCGGCTTCGCCATCGAAGGCCTGCAGGGCGGCGCCGACTTCACCATCGTGGCCGACCCGGCCACCTTCAAGGTGCTGCCGTGGTCGCCGCGCACCGGCTGGGTGCTGTGCGACGCCTACATGCCCGACGGCACGCCCTGCCCGTTCGCCACCCGGCAGATCCTGCAGCGCGCGGTGCGCCAGCTCGACGAACTGGGCCTGGACTTCATCGCTGGCCTCGAGGTGGAGTTCCACGTCTTCAAGCTGGAGGACGCGCGCATGGGCCTCGCCGACTCGGGCCAGCCCGGCGAGCCGCCGCGCGTGTCGCTGCTGTCGCATGGCCACCAGTACCTGACCGAGCTGCGCTACGACCGCGTCGACACGCTGATGGAGCTGCTGCGCTCGCAGCTCACCGCGCTCGGCCTGCCGCTTCGCTCGCTCGAGATCGAGTTCGGCCCGAGCCAGTTCGAGCTGACCTTCGGCCCCACCGCCGGCGTGATGCCCGCCGACACCATGGTGCTGCTGCGCAGCGCCATCAAGCAGATCTGCCAGCGTGCCGGCCTGCATGCCACCTTCATGTGCCGCCCGAAGATCCCGAACGTGATGTCCAGCGGCTGGCACCTGCACCAGTCGCTGCGCCGCAAGGCGGATGGCGTGAACGCGTTCATGCCCGAGGCCGAAGGGCAGGACCTGAGCGGGATCGGCATGCACTACCTGGGCGGGCTGAAGGCGCACGCCTGCGGGGCCGCGGCCTTGGCGAGCCCCACCATCAACGGCTACCGCCGCTACCGCCCCTTCTCGCTCGCGCCCGACCGCGCGATCTGGGCCAGGGACAACCGCGGCGCGATGCTGCGCGTGCTCGGCGGCGTCGGGCAGAGCGCTTCGCGCATCGAGAACCGCGTGGGCGAGCCCACGGCCAACCCGTACCTGTACCTGGCGTCGCAGCTTTTCTCGGGCCTGGACGGCATCAGGAACCGCATCGACCCCGGCCCCTCGGCCGACGCGCCGTACGAAACGCCGGCAGAGCAATTGCCGCGTTCCCTGGGGGAGGCCCTCGCCTGCCTGCGCCGCGACGAAATGCTCAACACGCAGATGGGCAAGACCTTCGTCGACTACCTGTGCCACATCAAGGAAGCGGAAATCGCCCGCTTCAACCTCGAAGTCAGCGAGTGGGAACACCGCGAGTACTTCGACATGTTCTAGCGATGACGCACACCCCCAGGCTTGCCCACTTCGTGTGGCCTCCCACCCCCTTGCAGGGGGCAACACCAGCGGCCCGGCAAAGCCGGTTCCGCGGTGTTCCCCGTTGAAGAAAAAACATTCAATGCCCACGATCCACTACATCCTCAAGGACGGCACCACGCGCGACGTCGACGCCAAGGCCGGCGCCAGCGTGATGGAGACCGCCATCCGCGGCAACGTGCGCGGCATCGACGCCGAATGCGGCGGCTGCTGCTCCTGCGCCACCTGCCACGTCTACGTCGACGACGCGTTCATCGGCCTGCTGCCGCCGCCCGACGACATGGAGAGCGCATTGCTCGACGCCGTGGCGTCCGAACGCCGGCCTGGCTCGCGCCTGAGCTGCCAGCTCACCGTCACCGCGGCCTTCGATGGCCTCACGGTGCGCGTGCCCGATACACAGGTTTGAAGCGCGCGTCGGGCATCATCGCCCGCCTCGCGCATCCGGTTACACGACAGCGGCGCCCGAAGGGGCGCATCCATTCCACCTGAAAGGCGTTTTCCCATGACGACGATGACCAAGAGAACCGTTCTCTCGACCCTGATGCTGGCCGGCTTCGGCCTGCTGGGCGCCACGGCCCAGGCCGCCGACGAGCCGCTGCGCATCGGCCTCATTGCCACCTACTCGGGCCCCTACGCCGACTACGGCCGCCAGTTCGACGCCGGCATCGCGCTGTACCTGAAGGAGCACGGCGGCAAGGTGGGCGGGCGCACCGTCGAGATCGTCAAGAAGGACACCGGCGGCCCCGCGCCCGACGCCGCCAAGCGCATCGCGCAGGAGCTGATCGTGCGCGACAAGGTGAGCGTGCTCACCGGCCTGGACTTCAGCCCCAACGCCTACGCCGTGGGCGCCATTGCCACGCAGGCCAAGATCCCAACCATCGTGATGAACGCGGCCTCCTCGGCCATCACCACCAGCTCGCCCTACGTGGCGCGGCTGTCGTTCACCGTGCAGCAGGTCACCGATCCGATGGCGCGCTACATGCTCAAGGAAGGCATCAAGGACGCCTACACCGTGGTGGCCGACTACGCCTCGGGCGTCGATGCCGAGACCGCCTTCAAGAAGACCTTTACCGCCGGCGGCGGCAAGGTGTCGGGCGAGGTGCGCACGCCGATGAACAACCCCGACTTCTCGGCCTACGTGCAGCGCATCAAGGACGCCAAGCCCCAGGCCGTGTTCTTCTTCTTTCCCTCGGGCGTGATGCCGCCGGCCTTCCTGAAGGTGTGGAAGGAGCGCGGCATGGAGCAGGCCGGCATCAAGCTGTACGCCACCGGCGAAGCCACCGACGACAGCTACCTCGACGCCACCGGCGACGTGGCGCTGGGTCTGGTCACGAGCCACCACTACTCGTTCGCGCACCCCTCGCCGAAGAACCAAAAGTTCGTGAAGGACTTCGCCGCCGACAACGGCACCAAGCTGCGCCCGAGCTACTTCGCCGTGACCGCCTACGACGCGATGGCCGCCATCGACCTGGCGCTGGCCAAGACCAAGGGCGACATCGCCGGCGACAAGTTCATGGACGCGCTCAAGGGCCTGAGCTTCGAGAGCCCGCGCGGCCCCGTGGAGATCGACCCGGCCACCCGCGACATCGTGCAGACCGTGTACATCCGCAAGACCGAGCGCGTGAACGGCCAGCTGGTGAACGTCGAGTTCGACAAGTTCGACCGCGTGAAGGACCCGGCCAAGGAAGGCGCCGCCGCCAAGTAACCGGGACGCCTTCCGTCCGCCAGCCAGCACGTCCGCAGCAAGCAGGAAATTCATGGGCATCGTGATCTTCGATGGAGTGGCCTACGGCATGCTCCTGTTCCTCATCGGCGTGGGCCTGTCCATCACGATGGGGCTCATGAATTTCGTCAACCTCGCGCACGGCAGCTTCGCGATGGTGGGCGGCTATGCGGCCAGCGTGCTCATGAACCGCTTCGGCCTGGGCTTCGGCCTGTCGCTGGCGGCGGCCTTCGTGGCGGCAGCCTTGGTGGGCGCGTTGCTGGAGTTCGTGTTCTACCGGCGGCTGTACCGCGCGCATCCGCTGGACCAGGTGCTGCTGTCGATCGGCGTGGTGTTCGTGTCGATCGCGGTCTTCACCTACTTCTTCGGGCCGACGATGCAGCCTTTCACCCTGCCGCCGGCGCTCGACGGCCAGGTGTCGCTGCTGGGCCTCGAAGTGGGCCGCTATCGCCTGTTCCTCATCGGCTGCGGCGTGGCCGTGCTGGCCGCGCTGCTGCTGGGACTGGGCAAGACGCGCTACGGCGCCATGGTGCGCGCGGCAGTCGACAACCAGCGCGTGGCGGGCGGCACGGGCATCCACGTGCAGCGCCTGTTCTTCCTGACCTTCTCGCTGGGCTGCGGCCTGGCCGGCCTCGGCGGCGCGCTGAGCCTGGGCATGCTGGGGCTGGAGCCGTCGTTCCCGCTCAAGTACCTCGTGTACTTCCTGATGGTGGTGTGCGTGGGTGGCGCGGGCACTGTCACCGGTCCGTTCATCGCGGCGCTGCTGGTGGGCATCGTCGACGTGGCCGGCAAGTACTACCTGCCCGAGGCGGGCGCCTTTCTCATCTACGTCTTCATGATCGTCATGCTGCTCGTGCGGCCCAACGGCATCGTCGCGAAGAAGGGGCTCGCATGAAAGCCCTGTCCATCTCGCCCGCGCGGCTGCGCATCGCGGAAGCCGCCTTCTGGCTCGCGCTCGCGTCGTGCTTCTTCCTGCTGCCCGACAAGCTCACGCTGATGAGCCAGGTCATGATCTTCGGCCTGTTCGCCGTGTCGCTCGACATGGCGCTCGGCTACGCGGGCATCCTCACCGTGGGCCATGCGGCCTTCTTCGGCGCGGGGGCCTACGCGGCCGGCCTGCTCGCCAGGTACGGCTGGAGCGAGCCCTTCACCGGCCTGCTGTTCGCGCTTGCGGTGTGCGGCGTGCTGGGCTACGTGCTGAGCTACCTCGTGGTGCGCGGTGCCGACCTCACGCGGCTGATGATCACCATCGGCGTGTGCGTGCTGCTGTACGAACTGGCCAACCGGCTGTCGGGCATCACCGGCGGCACCGACGGGTTGCAGGGCGTGGTCATCGCACCGGTGCTCGGCCTCTTCGACTTCGACCTCTACGGCAAGACGGCCTTCGGGTATGCCTTCGGCGTGGTGCTCGCGATGTTCCTGCTGGTGCGGCTGGTGCTGCGCTCCCCCTTCGGCCTGGCGCTGCGCGGCATCCACGACAGCCGCAAGCGCATGACGGCCATCGGCTCGCCGGTGGAAGCACGGCTGCGCATGGCCTACGCCTTCTCGGCGGCGGTGGCCGGCGTGGCGGGCGCGCTGCTGGCGCAGACCACGCAGTTCGTCGGCATCGAGTCGATCGGCTTCAACCGCTCGGCCGAGGTGCTCATCATCCTCGTGCTCGGGGGCACCGGACGTTTGTACGGCGGGATGATCGGCGCCATCGTCTACATGCTGGTGCACGACTGGTTCGCCGACATGAACCCGCAGTACTGGATGTTCTGGCTCGGCATCTTCCTGATCGCGGCCGTCATGCTGGGCCGCGGCGGCATCATGGGCGCGCTGTCGCGCCTGGTTCGCACGGGAGGCAAGGCGCCATGAGCAGCCCGGCCACCCACACGCTGCGCACGCAGAACCTGGGCATCCGCTTCGGCGCCTTCCAGGCCGTGAGCGAGGTGAACCTTTCGCTCGAACCCGGCGCGCGGCAGGCGCTGATCGGCCCCAACGGCGCCGGCAAGACCACGCTCATCAACCTGCTGACGGGCGTGTTCAAGCCCACCAGCGGATCGATCCACATGGGCGGGCGCGACATCACGCGCCTGTCGGGCGACAAGCGCGCGCGCATGGGACTGGCGCGCACCTTCCAGATCAACACGCTGTTCCCCAGCCTCACGCCGCTGCTGTCGGTGGTGCTGGCCATCAGCGAGCGCGAAGGCCTGGGCGCCACCTGGTGGCGGCCGCTGAAGGGCTGCACCGCCGTGTTCGACGAGGCGCATGCGCTGCTCGGCACGCTGCGGCTCGACAGCCTGGCCGACGTGCCCGTGGCCGAGCTGGCCTATGGCAAGCAGCGCCTGCTGGAAATCGCGCTCGCGCTGGCCGCCAGGCCGCGCATCCTGTTGCTCGACGAACCGGCCGCCGGCGTGCCCGAGGACGAGAGCGGCGAACTCTTCGAAGCCATCGCGGCGCTGCCGCAGGACATCAGCGTGCTGTTCATCGAACACGACATGAAACTCGTCTTCCGCTTCTCGCGCCGCATCTCGGTGCTGGTGGGCGGACGCATCCTCACCGAAGGCACACCCGTCGAGATCGGCGCCGACCCGCGCGTGCGCGAGGTCTACCTGGGAAGCGCGCACCACCATGGCTGAAGCCCTCGCCTTCGACGGCGTCACCGCCGGCTACGGCAATGCCGTGGTGCTCGACCGCCTCGGCTTCTCGCTGCAGCAGGGCGAGAGCCTTGCCGTTCTCGGGCGCAACGGCGTGGGCAAGACCACGCTGCTCGAGACGCTCATGGGCAACACACGCGTGATGCAGGGCGCCATCCGCTGGCAGGGCGAGGACATCACGCGCCGGCCTTCGCACCAGCGCGTGCGCGCAGGACTGGGCTGGGTGCCGCAGGAGCGCGAGGTGTTCCCGTCGCTCACCGTCGAAGAGAACCTCACCGTCGTCGCGCGCTTCGGCGCATGGAACCTGCAGCGCGTGTACCAGTTCTTTCCGCGCCTGCGCGAGCGGCGCGGCAACTACGGCAACCAGCTCTCGGGCGGCGAGCAACAGATGCTGGCCATCGGCCGCGCGCTCATGACCAACCCGAAGCTGCTGCTGCTCGACGAGCCGATGGAAGGCCTCGCGCCGATCATCGTGGAAGAGCTGGCCGTGGCGATCCGCCGGCTGTGCGAATCGGAAGGGCTCGCATCGATCGTGGTGGAACAGCACCCGGTGCTGGCGCTGGAGATGACGCACAAGGCCATCGTGCTGGAGCGCGGCACCGTGGTGCACGCGGGGCCCAGCGCGGCGCTGGCGGCAGACAAGGGGCTGCTCGAAGGGCTGCTGGGCGTGGGAATCGCCGAGGATGTGCCGGGCTGATTCGACTGTTCGAGGCGCCGCGGTTCAGGCCGCTGACCGCTCGCGCCAACGACGGGCGCAGACGGTGAAGCGCCACGCGGCAAGGCACGCGAGCACGAAGGCCACCGCCCACGACACCCACAGGCACACGAAGAGGGCGAAAGCCACGCCGATGTCCGCCAGGTGCGTCCAGAACGACGGCTCGCCGGCGGGCAGGCGGTCCAGGAAGGCCTGGATGCCCCACCACACGGCCAGCGGCACCGCGGCCACCCACAGCGTGTAGCCGAGGCTCGCGCCGAGCGCGCTGACGCGGCCTTGCGAAACGGCACGCTGCCACGGCAGGAAGGCGGCCAAGGCCAGCGCCGCGCAGGCCGCGAAGCCCGTGAGCAGCAGGCCATCGAACAGTGAAAGGTCGAGGTCCATGGGCGTGCAATGTACGGCGCGCCCGCGCCGCGGCCCGCGGCCTTTGCCGAAGTATCCGCAGGCGCTCCCCGTGGGAGCGCGGGCCTAGCTCAGCATCTGCCCGCGGCTGCCGATCACCGCCACGTCCACGAACTGCCCGCCCTCGCGGTTGGTGCGGCCATAGTGGATCTTCACGCCGCCCATGTCGAAGTTCTCGATGCTGGCCAGCCCCGACATCACCGAGGCGCGCGTGAGCGAGCCGCCGGCACGGCGCATGCCCTCGGCCAGCACGGCGGCGTTCAGGTAGCCTTCCAGGCTGGTGAGCGAGAACTCCTTGACACCGCTGGCCATCATGTCGGCCTGGTAGCGGCGCACGATCTCGAACTTGGTCGAATACGGCGAAGGCACCACGATCACGAAGCCCAGGCCCTTGGCCAGGTCGCCCATGGCCGCCAGTGCGCTGGCCGTGATCGACAGCCCGTAGGCCGAACTGGTGTTGCCCGCTTCGCGCAGCGCCTTCAGGAATACCGGCGCCGTGCCCGCCAGGCCGACCACCACCACCTGCGGCTTGGCCTTGGCGATGGCGGTGGCCGCGGGGCCCACCTCCATGCTGGTGGTGTTGGGCGTGGTCGCGATCACTGCGGGCTCGAGCTTGGCCTTGGCCAGCGCGTTCTTGAAGGCCGCGAGCACCGACTGGCCCAGCGGGTCGTCCGAATGCACGAGGCCGATGCGGCTCTGCCCCAGCACGGCGGCGGTGCTCACGAGCTTGTCGACTTCCTGGTCGTAGTTGGCGCGCACCCAGAAGGTGTTGGGCGAGGCCTTCTTGCGCAGCGAGATGGTGCCGGTGATGGGGCCGACCACGGCCATGCCGGGCACGGCGTCCATCACCTCGGCCGTCTGGCGCGTGCCCAGCGGATGCAGCAGCGCGAGCACCGAGCTGTCCTTCTCGAAGGCCAGTGCGTTGGCCTTGGCCACGTCGGGCTTGAAGGTGTCGTCGGCCATCACGAGCTCGACCTTGGTGCCGTTGATGCCGCCGGCCTTGTTCAGCGCGGCGAAGAAGGCGCTCGAACCCTGGAACAACCCCTGACCGTTGGCCTTCTCGACACTGCTGTTGTCGAAGGTGGTGCCGATGCGCACCGCGCGGCCCTGCGCGAAGGCCGGAAAGCCCAGTCCCGCGGCGGCGGCGGCGGTGGCCAGTCCGGTCAGCGCGCGGCGACGGCTGGTGGAAAGCGGTGCGATCGTCGAAAGCGGAGCAATGGACTCGCGCTGCACGGGAACGGTCATGTCGAAGTCTCCAGGGGCCTCAAGGGCAGTGACAAAAGTTTACATTTCTACTGGAAATGTAATGCACCGCCCCCTTCCGGAGATGACAAAGAAGCTTCGCCGGTAGGCTTCCTACAACAGTTCCTCGCCCACGATGGGCAGCAGCAGCCAGTTCTTGAAGCGCAGCCAGAGGAACTCGCCGGGCTCGTCCTCGTGGACGATGTCGCCGCCGGCGTCGTCGTATTCGAGCCACTGCACGCGCCGCCCGTCGGGCCCCAGCCGCAGCCGGTAGCCGAGGTTGACGCGGTCGCCGGCCATCAGCTTGTCGTAGTCTTTCACCAGTTCGGGGCTGTCGATGACCAGCCCCATCTCGGTGTTGACCGCGGCCGAGCGGTGGTCGAGGTTCATCGAACCGACGAAGAAGCGGTCGTCGTCGATCACCGCCAGCTTGGCGTGCAGGCGGCTGATCGACTTGCCGAAGTCGCCGAAGCGGCCCGAGCGCCCGGTGAGCGTGGGCGCGATCTCGTAGATGGTGACGCCGATCTTCAGCATGTCGGCGCGGTAGCGCTCGTAGCCCGCATAGGCCAGCGGCTCGTCGGTGGCGCCCAGCGAATTGGTGACCACCGTGATGCGCCCGCCGTTCTCGATCGCCTTCTTCATCATCGCCATGCCGCGCGCGCCCGGAATGAAGTACGGCGAGCCGATCTTCACCTCGCGCCTGGCCGAGTTGATGACGTTCAGCGCGCCTTCCGTCACGCTGCCTTCGTAGGCGGCGTCGGGCTTGCGCGTGATCTTCTCGGGCGAGTCCACGAACAGCGTGGACGGCGCCCAGTAGCGCTCCACGTTGCCGGTGATGAGCTCCTGCCCCACCGGCGGCTTGTTGAGCACGTCGCGCTGGTGCATGGCCACGTCGGGCACCGCCGTGCGCGCAATGGCGTCGAAACGCTTCTGAGCCTCCTCCACCGGCAGGCGCTGCGGCGCGACCTGTTCGATGGGGCGCACATGCTCGCTGTTCCAGTAGCGGTCGAAGCCTTCGGACATCTCGCGCACCACCGGGCCGCTGGACAACACGTCCATGTCGATGAAGTTCGCCGCGGTGCTGCGCATGAAGTACTCGTTGGCGATGTTGCGCCCGCCCGATACCGCGAAGCTGTTGTCGGCCACCAGCAGCTTGTTGTGCATGCGGTGGTTGATGCGGCCGAAGTCGGTCAGCGAGAACAGCAGCCGCGCCGACAGCGAACTGGCGCGCGAGGGCAGCGGATTGAACAGGCGCACCTCGATGTTCGGGAACGCCGACAGCGTGCTGAACACCTCGTCCTCGCCGCCGGTGTAGAGATCGTCCACCAGCAGCCGCACGCGCACGCCGCGCGCGGCGGCCTCGCGCAGTTCCTTCAGGAACAGCAGGCCGACGTCGTCCTTCTGGATCAGGTAGTACTGCACGTCGAGCGACTTCTCGGCGTGCCGCGCAAGCGAGATGCGCGCGTCGAACGCGAAGGCCGCCTCCGGCAGCAGCCGGAAGCCCGACAGCGCCGTGGAGCCGCCCGGCGTGCCCTTAGCCGCGAGCTGCGCCAGCTCCGTCTGCGACACGTCAGCGGCGGAAAGCGCCGTGACCACCGGCATCGGCCTGGGCGGCGGAAGGCTTGCGCAGCCGGCCAGCCAGAGCGCAGCCGCGCCCAGTGCCAGGGCGGCGAATCGGCGGATGGTGGCGGCAGGCATGGGCCGCACTTTAGCTCGCGGCGGCCCGGAATGGCGGCCTATGATCGGGCCGCAAAAAAAGGAAAAGACGCGTGCTCAACGGCTTGTGGCTGGGTTTCTTCGGGATGGCGGCGCTCGCGGCGCTGGGACGATGGCTCGTCGGGGGCGACCCCACCGTGTTCGCCGCGCTGGTCGAGAGCCTGTTCGCGATGGCACGGCTCGCGGTCGAGGTGATGGTGCTGCTGTTCGGCACGCTCACGCTGTGGCTCGGCTTCCTGCGCATCGCCGAGGCGGCGGGGCTGGTGGGCTGGCTCGCGCGGCTGCTGGGGCCGCTCTTTCGCCGCCTGATGCCCGGCGTGCCTGCGGGACATCCGGCACTCGGTCTCATCACGATGAACTTCGCGGCCAACGCGCTCGGGCTGGACAACGCCGCCACGCCGATCGGCCTCAAGGCGATGCGCGAATTGCAGCGGCTCAATCCCGACCCGGTGACGGCCACGAACGCGCAGATCCTGTTCCTGGTGCTTAACGCTTCGTCGCTGACGTTGCTGCCCGTCACCATCTTCATGTACCGCGCGCAACAGGGCGCCGGCGACCCGACGCTGGTGTTCCTGCCGATCCTGCTGGCCACCAGCGCCTCGACGCTGGTGGGGCTGCTGTCGGTGGCCGTGGCGCAGCGCCTGCGGCTGTGGGACCCGGTGGTACTGGCCTACCTCGTGCCCGGCGCGCTGCTGCTGGGCGGCTTCATGGCGCTGCTTGGCACGCTGTCCGCCGCCGCCATTGCGTCGCTGTCGTCGCTGCTGGGCAACCTCACGCTGTTCGGCGTGATCATCATGTTCCTGCTGGCGGGCGCCATCAGGCGCATCAAGGTCTACGAGTGCTTCATCGAAGGCGCGAAGGAAGGCTTCGACATCGCGAAGAACCTGCTGCCCTACCTGGTCGCCATGCTCTGCGCCGTCGGCGTGCTGCGGGCTTCGGGCGCGCTCGAGTTCGTGCTCGACGGCCTGCGCTGGCTGGTGAACGCCGGCGGTTTCGACGCACGTTTCGTCGACGCCATGCCCACCGCGCTGGTCAAGCCGTTCTCGGGCAGCGCGGCACGCGCCATGCTCATCGAGACCATGAAGAGCCAGGGCGTCGACAGCTTCCCCGCGCTGGTGGCCGCCACCATCCAGGGCAGCACCGAGACCACCTTCTACGTGCTGGCCGTGTACTTCGGCGCGGTCGGCATCCAGCGTGCGCGGCACGCGGTGGCCTGCGCGCTGCTGGCCGAACTGGCCGGCGTGGTCGCGGCCATCATGGTCTGCTACTGGTTCTTCGGCTGAGCCTGGGGCTCGACCACCGGGAACATTGGCTCGAAAGGGCCACCCACCCGGCGGCCGGCCTCGGGCCCATGCAGACACATTGCAGCCTGGTGACCCTCGCAGGACGTACCCTCTCACTTGCGGCCACCGCCTATTCCCGGCTGGTGACCGAGTTGATGCGCCCCGCCAAGCAGCCCCCCGGGTCGCTGAGCCAAAATGGCCTTCTGCCCTCCAAGCCCTTGCAGACTTTCCCAGTGACCACTCCCCGACGGGCCCAGCCGCCCTCCTTTTCGCCCGCCGAGTTCCGGGAAGCGCTCGGCATGTTCGCCACCGGCGTCACTATCGTCACCGCGCGCGCGGCCGACGGCACGCTGGTCGGCCTTACCGCCAACTCCTTCAACTCGGTGTCGCTCGCGCCGCCGCTGGTGCTGTGGAGCCTCGCGCGCGCGGCCGGCTCGATGCCCGCGCTCAGCGCCGGCTCGCACTACGCCGTCAACATCCTGGCCGCCAGCCAGAAGGCACTGGCCGAGCGCTTCGCCACCCGGAACATCGACCGCTGGGCCGACGTGGTCTTCACCGAAGGCATCGGCGGCGCGCCGGTGCTGGCGGGAGCCGCGGCCAGCTTCGAGTGCTTCAACCGCAGCCGCTACGACGAAGGCGACCACGTGATCTTCGTGGGCGAGGTCGAGCGCTGCACCCACGACGCCGGCGCCTCGCCGCTTCTGTTCCACGGCGGGCGCTTCTACACCGAGCATCCCTTGTGATGCACCGCCCTGCGCTCTTGCTCGTCTCGCTGCTCGCCGCGCAGGCCGGCACGGCGCAGGAAACCGCGGGGCCGACCAAGCAGAACTGGTTCGACGACCCGTTCTTCCAGGTCTCCGCCGGACTGCCGGCCTGCGCCACGCCCGAGGGTCCGTTCTACACGGCCGAGGAGCGCCGCCTGCAGACCCATTCGCGGCTGGAGCGCGGCACCAGTTGCTGGCTGGCCGGCCAATGCGCCGACAGCAATGCCTACCGCTACGACAAGCCCCTCGCACCCAAGGTGCGTGCCGCGCTGCGCGCCGTGCCGGGCGTGGACCGGGGCAGCGTATGGGTCGTGATCCAGCGCCGCTGGGTGTACCTGCAGGGCTGCGTGCCGAACACGGCGCTGGCGAGAAAGCTGGAGCGCGCCGCACGTGCACTGCCCGACGTGGAGACCGTGGTGCCCGACCTGATGACGGGCACGCGTGGCAAGCCGCCGTATCCGGTGGCGAAGTGATCTCCGCACCGCACGCTGTTGTACACCGGCTCCGCGGCCGCGATACGATCATCGGACGAATTGGCGGCCACGCGCCGCGACCGATTGACCGCGAATGATCCAGCGCAAGACCCACCTCGACAGCCTCGCCATCGGCCTGCTCATTGCCTGCTGCGCCTTCTGGGGACTGCAGCAGATCCTCATCAAGACGACCGTCACCGAAGTGCCACCGCTGTGGCAGGCGTCGATCCGCATGGTCGGCGCCACGGCGCTGCTGTGGCTGTGGTGCGTGCGGCGCGGCGTGCCGCTGTTCGAGCGCGATGGCACGCTGTGGCCCGGGTTGCTGGCAGGGCTGCTGTTCTCGGGCGAGTTCGCGGGCATCTACCTCGGGCTGCAGAACACCAGCGCGTCGCGGCTCACGGTGTTCCTCTACACCGCGCCCTTCTGGGTGTCGCTGCTGCTGCCGCGCTGGGTGCCCACCGAACGGCTGCGCGGGTTCCAGTGGCTGGGCCTGCTGATCGCCTTCGCGGGGGTGGTGCTGGCCTTCAGCGAGGGCTTCGGCCACATGAGCTCGACGCAGCTGGTCGGCGATGCGCTGGCGCTCGCGGCCGGCATGCTCTGGGGCCTGACCACGATCACGCTGCGCACCACGCGCCTGGCCACGGCCAGCGCCGAGAAGACGCTGTTCTACCAGGTGGCCGTGACGGCCGCGGTGTGCCCGCTGCTGTCGCTCGCGCTGGGCGAGCACTGGGGCTTCGCATACTCGGCGGCAGCCTGGGGCTCGATCGGCCTGCAGACCGTGGTCGGCGCGTTCGCCAGCTACCTCGCATGGATGTGGCTGCTGCGGCACTACCCGGCCACGCAGATGTCGTCCTTCACCTTCCTCACGCCGCTGTTCGCGCTGGTGTTCGGCGTCGTGCTGCTGAAGGAGCCGCTGACGGCGCAGCTGATCGTGGCGCTGGCGGGCGTGGCGCTGGGAATCGTGCTGGTGAACCGCCGGCCCGCGGTACAACGCCCGGCATGAAAGCCATGAACCGATTCCAGCCGGTGCTCGACGAGATCGCCGCCACCCTGCGCCCGCAGCTCGGCCAGGGCGGCACCGTGGCGAGCTACATCCCGGCGCTGGCGCGCGTGGATGCACGGCAGTTCGGCATCGCACTGCGCACCTGCGAAGGCGAAGAGGCCGGCGCGGGCGACTTCGAGACGCCTTTCTCCATCCAGAGCGTGTCGAAGCTCTTCACGCTCACGCTCGCCATGCAGCGCATGGGCGACGCGCTGTGGGAGCGCATCGGCCGGGAGCCCTCGGGCAACCCTTTCAACTCGCTGGTACAGCTCGAGAACGAGCAGGGCAAGCCGCGCAACCCGTTCATCAATGCCGGTGCCATCGCGGTGGCCGACCGGCTGGTGAGCCAGTCGAGCGCCAACGGCGGCAGCGCCAAGGCCGACATCCTCGCGCTCATGGGCAGCCTGTGCGGCGAGCCCATCGGCTTCGACGACGAGGTGGCGCAGTCGGAAGCCGAGACGGGCTTTCGCAACATCGCGCTGGCCAACTTCATGAAGAGCTTCGGCAAGATCGACAACGACGTGGCCGAGGTGCTCGACACCTACTTCCACCAGTGCGCGCTGCGCATGAGCTGCCGCCAGCTGGCGCGCGCCGCGGCCTTCCTGTGCCGCGACGGCGCCCACCCGATCGACGGCCGGCCAGCGATCACCGGCGAGCGGCAGACCCGCCGCATCAACGCGCTGATGCTGACCTGCGGCACCTACGACGCCGCCGGCGACGTGGCCTTTTCCATCGGCCTGCCCTGCAAGAGCGGCGTGGGCGGCGGCATCGTGGCGGTGGTGCCCGACAAGCTCACGCTGTGCGTGTGGTCGCCGGCGCTCGACGCCACCGGCAACTCGCTGCTCGGCATGAAGGCGCTCGAGATGTTCGTCGCCCGCACCGGCCTGTCGGTCTTCTGATCAGGCGGCGGCGGGCACCGGCGCTCCGGCGAGGCAGCCCATGCCTTCGAGCGAGGCTTCCACGGCCTCTTCGAGCGGGGTGTAGGGCTCGCGGCCGAGCAGCGCCAACAGCTTCGCGTTGTCCATGGCCACCGGAGTGCGCCACAGGTAGCGCATCTCGCGCAGTTCGCGGAAGGTGGCGACGAAAGGCGATGCCAGCAGCAGCGACCACCACGGGAAGGCCGACACGCGCACCTCGACGCCGGTGCGGCGCGCCACCACGCGGCGGATGGCCTCGCTCATGCGCGTGCCGTCGGCATCCCAGTGGCCGGCCATGTGGAAGCTGGCAAAGGCGTCGAGCCTGTCGCGCACCGCGAGCAGCTCGACCATGGTGCGCGCCACGTCGGGCAGGTACGACCAGTGGTGACCGACGCCGGGGCTGCCCGGGTAGCTCACGACCGAGACCGGCCGCCCTGCCTTCACCAGCCCCTGCGAGAACCAGTTGTTGCCGGCCCGCGGGCCGAAGAAATCGCCGGCACGCACGACCAGCACCCGCACGCCCTCGCCTCCGCGGCTGGCGGCCTCGAGCCGCCGCTCCATCTCGACGCGGATCGCGCCCTTGCGCGTGACCGGGTGCTGCGGCGAATCCTCGGCCAGCAGCGGGAAGGCATCGGGCCCGTAGTTGTAGACGCTGCCGGGCAGCACGATCGTCGCGCCTTCGGCCCTCGCGGCGGCAATGCTGTGGTCGAGCATCGGCAGCACCAGCTCCGACCAGCGGCGGTAGCCCGGCGGATTGACCGCATGCACGATGACTTCGCAACCGCGCGCGGCTTCGCGCACGGCCTGCGCATCCATCGCGTCGCCGGGCATCCACTGGATGCCGTCACGCAGCCCGGCGGTAACGCCGCGCCTGAGCGCGCGCACCTGCCAGCTTGCATCGCGCAGCTGGCGGGCGACCTCGCCGCCGATGCCGCCCGTTGCGCCAAGAACCAGAACCGTGCCGTTGCGTGCCATGGGATACCTCCAGAACAGTGATCGATGGATGAATTCTGGGCAGGACGCAGTTCGAATGGAATTGCCGAACACTTGCCATCGGCCATACATTTCCGTATGACCTGGAACATCAGCTGGGAGCTCTACCGCTCCTTCCTCGGCGTGCTGCGCGAGGGGTCGCTGTCGGGCGCGGCACGCGCGCTCGGCATCACGCAACCCACCGTCGGCCGGCACGTCGCGGCGCTCGAGGAAGCGCTCGGCGTGGTGCTCTTCACGCGCTCGCAGACGGGGCTGTTGCCCACCGAGGTGGCGCTGGCGCTGCGCAGTCATGCCGAGGCCATGGAGAGCACCGCCGCCTCGCTGCAGCGCGCGGCCGCCAGCCAGGGCGAAGGCGTGCGCGGCGTGGTGCGGGTGTCGACCAGCGAGGTGGTCGGGGTGGAGGTCCTGCCGCCGATCGTGGCGAAGCTGCGCGAGGCGCACCCGGCACTGAAGATCGAGCTGGTGTCGACCAACCGCGTGCAGGACCTGCTGCGGCGCGAGGCCGACATCGCCGTGCGCATGGTGCGCCCGCGCCAGGAGCAGCTGGTGGCGCGCCGCATCGGCGACATCGAGCTGGGCTTCCATGCGCACCCGGACTACCTCGCGCGCCACGGCACGCCGCGCACGCCCGAAGAGCTGGCGGCGCACACGCTGATCGGCTACGACCAGCCTTCGGCCTTCGTGCGCGATGCGATCAAGTCGTTCAAGGGCTTCACGCGCGAAGCCTTCTCGATGCGCACCGACAGCGACCTCGCCCAGCTCGCGCTGATCCGCGCGGGCGCGGGTATCGGCGTGTGCCAGGTCGCGCTGGCACGCCGCGGCCCGCCGCTGGTGCGGCTGATGCCGCGCGCCCTCTCGCTGAAACTCGAGACCTGGGTCACCATGCACGAGGACCTGCGCGCGAGCCCGCGCTGCCGCGTGGCCTTCGATGCGCTGGCCGAGGGCCTGCAGGCCTACATCGGCGCGCAGGGGACAATGGGGCGCGCAAGAACTCCCGCATCCCGATGACCGACACGAACGACTCAGAGACCCTTCCCCTGCAGCAAGACCGCCTCTGGCGCGACGACCGCTGGACCGCCCGCATCATCAAGAACGAGGAAGACGACGGCTGGGCCGTCGAGATGACCCGCCACGGCGACCCCGAGCCCGCCCTGGTCGGCCCCTGGACCATGGGCCGCGACAAGAAGAACCCCAAGCCGCTCGACGGCCCCGCCTTCTCCACGCTGGTGAAGACCGCGGCCGAAGTCATCCGCCGCCACGAACAGCAGTTGCACGCCGCGCTCAACAAGAGCGTGACCGTCACAGCGCGCAACGACCAGCGCGTTCGCGTGGTGCTGGCCATCGTGCCCGACGAGGACAACCCGTCGGCCACGCTCACCGCCTATGACGACGCCGACGACTCGGAACTGGCCAGCGTCAACGTGTCGCCTGCGTTCAGGCTCACGGCGTCGAGCGCCACCGCCTGGATCGAGTCGGAGTACGCCAGGCCGCGATGAGCCCGGCGCCTCGCTGAAGCCTCAGGCCTGACGGAAGGCCGTCAGCACCTTCAGCACGCTCAGCGTCGCGCCGTCGAGCAGCGCGTGCTGGCGATGCGCGATGCCCACGCGGCGCGTGAGTTTCGGCGTCACCGGCAGGACCTGCATGCGGTCGTTGCGCCCGGTGTCGGTGCTCTGCTGCAGCGGCAGCAGCGCAGCGCCATAGCCGGCCGCCACCAGGCTGCGGATGGCCGCGTCGTAGTTGAGCTCGATGCGCGCGCGCGGCGCGAAGCCGGCCTCGGCGAACCATTCCATCGTGAGCCGGTACATGTGCGTGGTGGCTTCGTTGAAGATCAGCGGCTGTGCCGCGAGCCACGCCGGCGTGACGCGCTTCGGCGCCTTCGTGCGGCGCGGCACGAAGGCCATCATGGGCTGCTCGCACCAGGGTGTGACGACGATGCCACGCATCGGCGGCTGGGGCATCGCCACCAGGCCGATGTCGAGCGTGCCCGCCGCGAGGCGCTCCATGGCCTCGTAGGAGCCGCGGATGCTCACCTCGACGTCGATGCCCGCGTGCTCCGCGCCCAGGGCCTCGAGCACCTGCGGCAGCAGGTCGACCAGCACGCCGGTCGACGTGCCCAGCCGCACCCGGCCCACCCGGCCTTCCGCCTGGCGCTTGACCGTCTCCACCGCATCGTCGGTGTCGCGCAGCAGCTTGCGCCCGCGCTCCACCAGGGCCGCGCCGGCCGGCGTGGGCGTGACGCGCCGGTTGCCGCGCACCACCAGCGGCACGTCGAGGCGGGATTCGAGTTCGCTGATGTGCAGGCTCACCGTGGGCTGCGCGAGGTGCAGCGCCTTGGCAGCGGCGGAGAAGGTGCCGAGGTCGGCAATGGCGATGAGGGTGCGCAGTTGGTCGAGGTTGAGCTGTCGCATGGCGTGAGCAAGGCGTGTCGGTGCGGCTGACGCGATGTTTTCGATATCAGGGAAGCTGATGGATCGTGTCAGAAATCTCAACTTCCACAATATCACGCACCGCAGGAAGATGAGCGCTCTCAACCAAGGAGCCCATCGTGACCGCGCCGAAGCCATCGTTCTTTCATCAGCGCCTGATGCATGCCCTGCGCGGCTGGCGACGCCGCATGACGAGGGGACGCCGCGCGCGCACCGACATGCGGCAGCTGACCGGCATGAGCGAGCACGAGTTGCGCGACCTCGGCATCGGGCGCAGCGAGGTGCCCGGGTTGCTGGACCGCCACCGCTACTGATCAGCGCGGGCCGTTCGGATCGACGGCCTCTTTTTGAGGTTCAATCCGGGACGTGCCCAAGTCCGTTGCGTCCCCAGCCCTGCTCTCGATCGAGCTCACGTCGCCCCAGTCGGTCGACGGCCGCCGCGCGGCTTTCCAGTCGCTCTGGCTGCTGGTTCGCATGCAGCACGCCCACGAGGCCGGCACGGGCCTCGTGAGGCTGGCGGACCTGCGCGGCGAGGTGTCCGATGCGAGCACGCTGCGCATGGTGGTGAGCCGCGCATTCCGCGACTTCAAGGCCTGGGGCATCGAGGTCGGCTGGGGCGAGGACACGCAGCGCGAGCCCCGCTTCCTGAACGCCGAGCGGCGCAGCCAGGGCCCGTTCTGGCTGCCGGCTTCCGAAGCGAAGCGAGTGCGCGTGCTGGTCGACGGCCATGCCGCCACCGCGAAGGAGGTGGCCTCGTTCCTCGGCCTGCGTTCGCGCAAGGCGCAGGGTGCGGGCGCAACGCCGCCCGATGCGGTGCACCTGCAGGACGCCGCCTTCTGGAAGCAGCTGGTCGCATCGCAGCAGGCGGCGCGGCAAGGGCGGCTGATGGCGCCGGTGGCAGGCCATGCCGGCGGCGGCAACGGCAGTGCGCTGGAGTCGATCCGCCTCGCCGGCACGCTTGCCGCCACCGACTTCCAGCGCGCGCTGGTCACGCTGAACGAAGCCATGCTGTGGCGCCGGCTCGGCGACAACGAGCAGGCGCGGCGCCGGCTGCAGGCGCTCAAGAAGCAGCGGCTCGCGCACCACGTGGCGGGCAACGACTACCTCGGCGCGATGGAATGCATCGTCTCGGCTTGGTGCGCCTACACCGCGCGCGACCTGCCGCTGGCGCAGTCGCTGCTGGGTGGCATGGCCGAGGACGCATCGCGCGCGCTGGTGCTGCGCCACCATCCCGACGTGCGCTTCGAGTGGTGCAACCTGTGGGCGCTGGCGTGCCGCTCGCAGGCGCTGGCGCTCGCGGCCGGCGACAAGCCTGCCGCCGCCGCGCTGGCCGAGGAGTCGCTGCGCCGCTTCGGCGAGGCGCTGGCGGCGGCGTTCGAGTCGCACTCGTTCGACGCGGCGCAGCACGTGGCCGCCAACATGGGCATGGCGGCCTGGCTGTTCGACCGCGTCGGACTCTCCGACCTGCCTGCGCTGGCGCACGACGGCAACGCGGACACCACGCGCCGCGCGGTGCAGTGGATCGCCTTCAGCGAATGGCTGTGCGGCCACACCGACGGCCAGGGCCGCTCGGCCTGGAACGCGATCTACCTGATGCGCATCGCGCGCGGGCACTGCAGGCCGCCGGACAATGAAAAACAACCCACGCTCGCGCAATTCCGCGCGCAAAAGCCGCTCGACCCCGCGGCCGTCTCCCGGCTGGCCGGACCGCTCGCCGATGCATTCGACGCCACGAACTGGCCCGCGCGCTGGGTGCAGGTGGCGCAGGCGAGGCTGGCCGACCACCAGGCCGGGCGCCGCCGCTACCCGGGGCTGCAGCACTGCAGCCTGCTGTTCGAGCACGCCTGGTACGCCGCGCATGCAGGCGAGCTGGAGGCGGCCGGGCACTCGCTGGCCTTGCTGCGCGAGGCGCTGCCGCAACTCGTGCCCAGCGACCGGGCCTATTTCACCGAGTCGTGGAACGACCAGCTGCCCGCCGAACTGGTGCTGGAGGCCCGCCCGCCGCGGCGACCTTCGGCACGCAGCAAGCCCGCGCCGAAGGCGCGCTGAACCGAACTTCTCCGATGTCCGACAAGCCCGACGAACCCATCGACCTGGCCGCGCACCGCGAACGCCGCATGCGGCTGGAAAGGCAAAGGCTGAGACAGCGCGCCGCCGCCCAGGCTTTGCGCGATGCGCCGCCATCGAACGAACCCGGCCCCGGCGAAGTGCCCTGCGCCCGCTGCGGCGAGCCCATCTTCGGCTACGTGCGCCAGTGCCCGCACTGCGGCGTGCACTTCAGCGGCGACGCCGAAACCTACGCGCCGAAGGAAGGGATGTCGCGGCGCACCAAGTGCATCGTCGCGCTGGTGGCCGTGGCGTTGCTGCTGATGGGACTGAGCGACGACATCGCGCGCTGGCATTGGTGGTGAGGCGCGCGCCGCCGGCCTTTCACCGGCATTCACCGGATGCGCCTGCTGCTGCGCGCGGATGCGCCCGGCGATGCGGGTGAAGGCGCCGGCCCTGTCCGCTCCAAGGTGAGCGATGGCGCAAGCGCAAGCTGCACCCGCTCGCGCAGCACCGGCAGCACATCGCTCTCGAACCACGGATGGTGCTTGAACCAGCCCGTGTTGCGCGGCGACGGATGCGGCAACGGGATGAAGCGGGGCGCGTAATCGGCGAAGGCCTCGACGGTCTCGGTGACGCCGGCGCGCGCCTTCGCGCCCAGCACATGGCGCTGCGCATACTGGCCGACGAGCAGCGTCAGCTCGACCTGCGTCATCTGCGCGAGCAGCCTGTCGTGCCACAGCGCGGCGCATTCGCGGCGCGGTGGCAGGTCGCCGCTGGTGCCGCGGCCCGGGTAGCAATAGCCCATCGGCATGAGCGCGACGCGCGCGGCGTCGTAGAAGATGGCGCGGTCGATGCCGAGCCAGCGGCGCAGTTGCTCGCCGCTGCGGTCGTCCCATGGCACGCCGGTCTGGTGCACGGTGAGGCTCGGTGCCTGGCCGATGATGAGCAGCCGCGCGCTCGCGCTGGCCTGCAGCACCGGGCGCGGCCCGAGCGGCAGGTGCAGCGCGCAGGCACGGCAGGCGCGGATCTCGGTGAGCAGCGCGTCGAGCGGTCCCGCCACGAAGTCAGTCTGCGAACGGCCGGAAGAAGGCATTGAGTTCGTTGCCCGCCGCTGCATCGGCGAAACCGTCGAAGCGGCCCTGCTGCGCCAGCGTGCGCGCCGCGCGAATGAAGCCGCCCCAGGCCGCGCGCGCCATGCCGCCGCCCACGCTGACGCGGCGCACGCCGAGCCCGGCGATGTCCTGCATGGTGAGTTCGCTGGTCCCGCCCACGAGCAGGTTCACGGGCTTGGGCGCCACGGCGGCCACCACGGCCGCGATCTGCTCGCGGGTCTTGATGCCGGGCGCGTAGAGGCAGTCGGCGCCGGCGTCCGAGTAGGCCTTGAGCCGCGCGATGGCGTCGTCGAGGTCGGGCCGGCCGGCGAAGAAGTTCTCGGCTCGGCCGATGAGCATCACGTCGGCGCCCGAGGCGTCGATGGCCTGGCGCGCGGCACGCAGGCGTTCGACGGCCACGTCGAGCGGAAACAGCGGATCGGCGGCGTTGCCCGTCGAGTCCTCGATGGAAAGCCCCGCCACGCCGGTCTCGATGGCCAGGCGCACACTCGCGGCCACGCCCTGCGCGTCGGGCGCGAAGCCGTTCTCGAAGTCGGCGTTCACCGGCAGGTCGGTGGCTTCCACCAGTTCCTGCAGGTGCGCCAGCATGCGCTCGCGCGACATCGCGCCGTCGGCGTGGCCCTGCGACCACGCGAACCCCGAACTGGTGGTGGCCAGCGCCTGGAAGCCCAGGCCTTCGAGAAAGCGCGCGCTGCCGATGTCCCACGGGTTGGGAATGACGAAGCAGCCTTGTTCGTGGAGCGTGCGGAAGGCGGCGCGCTTCTGGGCGACGGTGCGGGTCATGGCGGGCCTCGGCTTTCTTGGAGGGAGCGTCTGTGGGGTCTGTGGGTCTGCGGGGCTGGCGGGAAATCCGGGCGATCAGGATAAGCCCGCGCGCCCGGCCGCCTCGCCGGGCGGGTTTTGCAGCAGGTGGTCGATGAATGCGCGCACCGCCGGCAGCATGCCGCGCCGCGAGGCGAAGGCGGCCTGGATCTCGCTGGCCGCGCACGCCCATTCGCCGCACAGGCGCACCAGCCGGCCTTCGGCGAGCGCATCGCGGCACATGAGCTCGGGCAGCAGCGCGAGTCCCATGCCCTGCTCGGCCAGGTGCCTGAGCGCGAACATGTCGTCGGTGACGAAATGCGGCGTGAACGACAGCGATTGTTTCTCGCCCTGCGCGCCGCGCTCCAGCGTCCACAGGTAGCGCTCGTTCCCGTCGGGCAGCGACAGCACGGGCCACGCGGCCAGGTCGCCGAGCGCCTGCGGCGTGCCGAGCCGCGCCACCAGCGCCGGGCTCGCCAGCAGCACGTCGACCGTGCCGCCGAGGCGCCGTGCGACCAGGCTCGAATCCTCGAAGGGCGGGCGCCGCACGCGCAGCACCACGTCGACGTTCTCCTGCAGCGGATCGACGCGCCGGTTGCTCACCTCGAGCCGCAGCCGCACGCCGGGGCAGGCGCGCATGAAGGCCGGGATCAGCGGCGTGAGCCAGAACTGCGCGAGCGTGAACGGGCAGCTCACGCGCAGCAGGCCCTGCGGCTGAGCGGTGGCCTGGCGCACCACGTCGAAGGCTTCCTCGCCCGCGGCCACCGTCGCCTGGCAGCGCTCGTAGAACTGCCGGCCCACGCTGGTGAGCAGCAGCCGGCGCGAGCTGCGCTGGAGCAGCCGCACGCCCATGCGTTCCTCGAGCTGGGAGATGCGTCGGCTCAGGCGCGACTTGGGAATGCCCAGGTGGCGGCTCGCGGCGCTGAAGCCCTGCTGCGTGACCACGTGGGCGAAGAGGGCCAGGTCGTTGAAGTCTTCCATGTCTCGCTCTGTTGTCGCCTCGTTGTCGTTCTGCCTGCAGAACGATCCGTTCTCTTTTGGCGAATTGTTCTGCATTCGTTCCATCAGCATCATCGATCGCTCCGCCACGGTCAACCTTCACGTTCCATGAAACTCGCCAGCTTCCACCACCGCGACGCCCTTCGCTTCGGCGTGGTCCGAAACGACGGCATCGCCGACCTGAGCGAACGACCCGGCGCGCCGCCCGGGCTGCGCGAACTGCTCGCGCGTGGCGACGAAGGCATGGCCTGGCTGCGCGCCGCGCTGGACGGCGCACCGCGCGTGGCGCTGTCCGACGTGCGGCTGGCCGCGCCCGTTCCCGCACCGCGCAAGTTCCTCGGCCTGGGCGGCAACTACGCCTCGCACCTGGCCGAAGCAGCCAGGGTGGGCCTGGTGCGGGCACCGGGGCAGGTGTGGTTCAACAAGCAGGTGTCGTGCGTGGCCGGGCCCTTCGACGAGGTGCACCGGCCGCACGTGTCCGGGCAGTTCGACTACGAGGGCGAGTTGGGCGTGGTCATCGGCCGGCGCTGCCGCCATGTGCGCGCGGAAGACGCGATGGCGATGGTCGCGGGCTACGTGGTGGTGAACGACCTGAGCGTGCGCGACTGGCAGATGCGCGCGCCCACGCACACGCTCGGCAAGTCCTTCGACACGCACGGCCCGTTCGGCCCCTGGCTGGTGACGCACGACGAGATTGCCGACCCGCATGCGCTGCGGCTGCGCACCTGGGTCAACGGCGAGCTGCGGCAGAACGGCAGCACCGCGCAGATGATCCACCGCATAGAGGCCATGCTGGTCGAACTGAGCACCGCCTTCACGCTGGAGCCCGGCGACGTGCTGGCCACCGGCAGCCCCGCGGGCGTGGGCGGGCTGATGGACCCGCCGCGCTACCTGGTGCCGGGCGACGTGGTGCGCGTGGAGATCGAAGGCATCGGCCACATCGAGAACCGCGTCATCGAAGAGCCCGAGGCCTGAGCAACGCATTCCCGGAACAAGGAAACACGCCATGAACGACATCGCCCTGCCCGCCCGTGCCCTGCCCGACTTCACCCGCGCCGCGCTGCGCCCCGTCAAGCTCGCGCACGTGGTGCTGCGCGTGAGCGACCTCGCGCGTTCGCGCGCCTGGTACCTCGAGGTGCTGCAGGCGCATGCCGCATTCGAGAACGACATGCTGTGCTTCCTGACCTACGACGACGAACACCACCGCATCGGCCTGATCGCGCCGCCGGGCCTGAAGCACGAGGCCGACGCCAGCACGGGGCTGGAACACATCGCCTTCACCTACGGTTCGCTCGGCGAGCTGCTGGCCAACTACCGCCGGCTGGCCGCGCGAGGCATCCGGCCCTACTGGTGCATCAACCACGGGCCGACCGTGTCGATGTACTACCGCGACCCCGACGGCCACCGGCTCGAACTGCAGCACGACGTGTTCGAGACCGCCGAAGACATCAGCGCCTTCTTCGCGGGCGGCGCCTATGCGGAGAACTTCATGGGCGTGGTGTTCGAGCCCGAGGCGTTGATCGCGCGCTTCGAGGCCGGCGAGCCGCTGGCCTCGCTCACCGCGCGGCCCGGGCTGCCGGAGGGCAAGGGGCCGTGGGACATGTTCGTGCCCTGACCCCCGGACGCCGGCCGATCGGCGGCGCGCGCGTCAGCACTCCACCACGTTCACCGCGAGCCCGCCGAGCGAGGTTTCCTTGTAGGTGGACTTCATGTCCTCGCCGGTCTGCTTCATGGTGCGGATGACGGCGTCGAGCGACACGTAGTGGCTGCCGTCGCCGCGCAGCGCCATGCGCGCCGCGTTGATGGCCTTCACCGCGCCCATCGCGTTGCGCTCCACGCACGGTATCTGCACCATGCCGCCCACCGGGTCGCAGGTGAGGCCGAGGTTGTGCTCCATGCCGATCTCGGCCGCGTTCTCGACCTGCGCCGGCGTGGCGCCGAGCACCGCGGCCAGCGCGCCGGCCGCCATCGAGCAGGCCACGCCGACCTCGCCCTGGCAGCCGACCTCGGCGCCGGAAATGGACGCGTTGGTCTTGTAGA
Source organism: Variovorax paradoxus (assembly GCF_902712855.1). Taxonomy (NCBI): domain Bacteria; kingdom Pseudomonadati; phylum Pseudomonadota; class Betaproteobacteria; order Burkholderiales; family Comamonadaceae; genus Variovorax; species Variovorax paradoxus. The sequence continues at coordinate 692,990 of NZ_LR743507.1, read as the reverse complement.
GCATGCCGATGGCCGCGGCGGTGAGCAGGAAGTCGACGATGCCGTCGTCGCTCGCCTGCGGCACGAAGCGCTGGTAGTAGTGCATCACCGCGGGCACCACGCCGGCCGCGCCGTTGGTGGGCGCGGTGACCACGCGCCCGCCGGCGGCGTTTTCCTCGTTCACCGCCATGGCGAAGGCGTTGACCCAGTCCATGGCCGCGAGCGGATCGGCCGCGCCCGCCTGCGCCAGCAGTTCGCGGTGCAGCTCGCTCGCGCGGCGGCGCATGCGCAGCGGGCCGGGCATGGGTTGCACGGCCAGCGGATTGTCGATGCCGAAGCCGCGCTGCACGCACTGCTGCATCACGCCCCAGATGCGCAGCAGGCCGCTGCGCACCTCGGCCTCCGGCCGCCACGTGCATTCGTTGCGAAGCATCAGCTCGGCCACCGAAAGGCCGGTGGCCGCGCACTGCGCCATGAGCTCGTCGCCGGTCGAGAACGGATGCGGCACGGCAGCGGCCGTGGCCACCGTCCCGGCCGCGGCCTGGCCGCCTTCCACGACGAAACCGCCGCCGACCGAGAAGTACGTGGTCTCGGCCAGCACGGCGCCGTCGCCCGCGAAGGCTGCGAAACGCATCGCGTTGGGATGTTCGGGCAGCGACTCCTCGCCGCGAAAGGCGATGTCGCGCACGCGGTCGAAGGCAATGGGCGCGGTGCCCAGCAGGCTCAGCCGGCCGCTGCGGCGCAGCGCATCGAGCCGGGGTTGCACGGTCTCGGGCCGCACGGTGTCGGGCGCGTCGCCGAACAGGCCGAGGATCACGCCCTGGTCGGTCGCATGGCCGTGGCCCGTGGCGCCGAGCGAGCCGAACAGCTCCACCTGCAGCCGCGCCACGCGCGCGAGCACGCCGCGCCGCTCGAGCGACTGCGCGAACATCAGCGCCGCGCGCATCGGGCCCACGGTGTGCGAGCTCGACGGGCCGATCCCGATCTTGAAGATGTCGAAGGCCGACAGCATCAGCGCATCATGCGCCCGGCTGCGCCGGAAGCTGCTGTTTCACCAGCGCCACCCAGTACGCCGCGCCCAGCGGGAGGATGTTGTCGTTGAAGTCGTAGTACGGGTTGTGCACGTTCGGGTCGTTCGGGCCCTCGCCCGCGCCGATGCCGATGTACGCACCCGGGCGCTTCTGCAGCATGAAGGCGAAGTCCTCCGAACCCATGGCCGGCGGGATGTCGGTGTGCACCTGCTCGCGGTCGACCAGGCTGGCCGCGGCGGCGATGGCGGCGTCGGTCTCGGCGGGCGTGTTCACCACGCCGGGATAGCCGCGGCGGTATTCGAGCGCCACCTTCGCGCCGTGCGTGGCGGCCACGCCGTCGCAGATCTGCTGCATCGCCGCCTGCGTCTTGTCCTGGATGGCGGCATCGAGCGTGCGCACCGTGCCGCGCAGCACCACGGTCTCGGGAATCACGTTCCAGGTGTCGCCGCCGTGGATCTGCGTGACGCTCACCACGGCCGAGTCGGTCGCTCCGGTGCGGCGGCTCACGATGGTCTGCAGCGCGTTCACGAGCTGCGCCGAAACCACCACCGAGTCGATGCCGGTCTCGGGCATGGCGCCGTGGCTGCCCTTGCCGGTGACCACGATCTCGAAAGTGTCCAGAAAGGCCGTCATCGTGCCCTTGCGGATCGCGAACCGGCCGCGCGGCAGGCTCGGGAAGTTGTGCATGCCGTACACAGCGTCGGCCGGGAACTGCTCGAACAGGCCCTCTTCCACCATCACGCGCCCGCCGCCTTCGTTCTCCTCGGCCGGCTGGAACACGAAATGCACGGTGCCCTTGAACGGCCTGTGCCGCGACAGGTGCTCGGCCGCGCCCAGCAGCATCGCCGTGTGGCCGTCGTGGCCGCAGGCGTGCATCTTGCCCACGCACTTCGACGCATGCGCCTGCGTGCCAAGCTCCTGCATGTTCAGCGCGTCGAGGTCGGCGCGCAGCGCGATGCTCGGACCTTCGCCGTTCTTCAGCGTGCCGACCACGCCCGTGCCGGCCAGGCCGCGATGCACCGGCAGGCCCATGAGCATCAGCGCGTTGGCGACCACGTTGGCGGTGCGGTGCTCCTCGAACGCGGTCTCGGGGTTGGCATGGATGTCGCGGCGCCAGGCCTGCATGCGCGCGCGGGTGTCTTCGGCGATTTCGGGGTCGCGGTACATGGTGGGGTCTCTCGTGAGGTCAGTGGAAGAATTCGGCGATCAATGTTGCACCGAGGAAGGTCCCGGCGGTGGCGGTGAGCGACACCACCACGATGCGCCAGCCGAGCTGGCGGAACACCGGCAGGTCCTTCGCGACCGAGAAGCCGGCCAGCGCGAGCACCGGCGTGGTGAAGGCCAGGAAATTGAGCTTGGCGGTGATGGCGATGAGCGCGTCGGAGAACGGGAACAGCCCCGGAATGCCCACCACCGTGGCCACCACCGACAGCACCAGCACCATCGGCAGGCGCGGCAGCAGGCGCTTGATGCCTTCGACCACCAGCGCGATGGCCACGACGGCGGCCATGCCTTCGAGCGACACCAGCATCGGCACCTTGTAGGTCAGCGAATTGCCGATCAGCACGCCGCCGCCCACCACCGCCCAGGCGATGAGCGTGTCGCGCAGCGGCATGGCGCCGCCATGCCCGATGCTGGCCTGCGAGACGGCCGCGGTGGCCGCGGTGCCCGCGCCATCCTGCGCGCCGCGCTTCGAGAAGCGGCCCAGCACCGGCTCCAGCTTGCCGTACAGCCACGAGCACAGCGGCAGCGAGAGGAACAGCGTGAAGTAGAAGCCCGCCACGGTGGTCAGCAGGTTCGACGCAGCGGCAATCGCGGTGAGCTGCGGCAGCATCTGCGCCGGCTGCTGCGCGGCGATGGCGCCCAGCGCCGCGGCCATCAGGCTGCCCGAGCCCACGCCGGCGCCCATGGCGAGCGAGCGCGGATCGAAGATGTGCAGGCTCGCGATGAAGCCCGCCAGCACCGCGATGAAGAGCGCGCCCAGCACGGTGCCGGTGATGTACTCGGCCAGCACGCCGCGGCCCTCGGGCGAGGCCATGCCGTACTTCTCTCCGATGATCACGAGGTTGCCCTCGCGGCCCACCGAGAAGGTGGCGCCCACGGCCTCGCGCTTGATGCCCAGCATGAGCGCCAGCGGCAGGCCCAGGGCCAGCGTGCCCAGCGCATGGCCGAACTCCTGGAACAGCAGCGCCCAACCGGCCTGCCGCACCTGCGGCAGCGCGGCGCCGACCGTGAGGCCCAGCTTCACCACGAACAGCAGCAGGCCCGCGTTCAGCAGGCCGCCGGCCAGGGTCTGCTCGGCGGTGGCCACTCGCACCGCACCCGGCAAGCGCCGGTGTGCAATGCCCCACGCGGCCGCAAGCAGCAGCGCCCAGAGCATCGGCAGCAGCGCGACCTTGCCGGGCCCGACGCTGAACTGCACCGGGCCGATGAGCTCGGCCGCCGCCACGATCGCCAGCGTGACGAGCGCAAGCCTGAGTTTTCCGGAGGCGCCGGCGGGCGCGGCTGTGGCGAAAGCGGAGGCAGCAGAGGTCATCGGTGGGGGCTCATCTGGCGCGGTTGGAACGAATGCCGGCAAGTTTGCGCACGCAAGCCCATTGCATCAATGACCGTAAATCGGGATATTCGATGCATCAGATGCAACACTCAGGAGACCGGGCGATGGACGACAGGCTCGACACGCGCCGCGTGCGCTACTTCATGCAGGTGCTCGACAGCGGTTCGGTGCGCGCCGCCGCCGACGTGCTCGACATGGACCCCTCGGCCGTGAGCCGCGCCATCGGCATCCTCGAGCAGGAATGCGGCGTGCCGCTGCTGGAGCGCCACGGCCGCGGCGTGGCGCCGACCGACGCGGGCGAGATGCTGGCCGGCTACGTGCGGCGCCAGAACAGCCAGAAGCAGCACCTCATGGCGCAGATGGACAGCATCCGCAAGATCGAGCGGGGCCACATCGACATCGTGGCCGGCGAGGGCTACGTCGACTGGCTCATGCGCCACAGCCTGCGCGAGTTCATGACCACGCACCCGAAGATCACCATCGACCTCGACGTGGCGAGCACCGACGAGATCGTGCGGCGCGTGGTCGAGGAGCGCGCCCACATCGGCATGCTGTTCCAGCCGCCGAAGGACGAGCGGCTCACCTCGCACGAGTCGCATCCGCAGCCGATCCAGGCCATGGTGCTGCGCGCGCATCCGCTGGCGCAGCTCGGCCGGCCGCTGAAGCTCGCCGACCTGCTGCCCTACCCCGGCGCCACGCTGCACCGCAACTTCGGCGTGCGCCAGCACATCGAAGCGGCCGAGATCAGCGAAGGCGTGCGGCTTCCGTCGACGCTCGTCACCACCTCGTTCAGCGCGCTCGGCCACTTCGTGTCGGCCGGCCTGGGCTACACGCTGGGCACCCGCATCTCGCTCACGCCCAACGCCACCAGCCCCGACCTGATCGAGCTGCCGATGAAGAACCCGCTGCTGTCGCAGGGCCGCTCGCACATCGTGTCGCGCCACGGACGCATGCTGTCGCCGGCCGCTTCGGAGCTGCTGCGCCGCATCGTGGCGGACATGCGGCGCTACGCCGACACGGCGGGGCTGGCAACCGAGAAACGGCCCGCCGCGCGAAAGCGCAGCGTCGCCGCCTGAAGCGCCGCATTGCGCACGCGGCCCTTTCGGTGTTCTGATCGGGCCCCATGTCCTACGTCGTCCCTCTCTTCGTCCACCTGCTGTGCGCCGCCTTCTGGGTCGGCGGCATGGCCACCCTGCACTTCGCGGTGCGGCCCTCGGCCGTCGCCACGCTGGAACCGCCGCTGCGCCTGCGCATGATGGTGGCGACGCTGCGGCGCTTCTTCGTCGGCGTGGACGCCGCCGTCACGCTGCTGTTCGTGACCGGCGTGGCGATGATCCTTGCCACCGGCGGCTTCCGCGGCGTGCACTGGCGCGTGGAGGCCATGATGGGCATCGCGATCGTGATGGCCGCGATCTACGTCTACATCCGCGCCTCGGTGTTCAGGGCGCTGCGGCATGCAGTGGAACAGAGCGCCTGGCCGGTGGCCGCGGCGCGGCTGGACACGGTGCGCCAGCTGGTGACGGTGAACCTCGCGCTGGGCGTGGCGGTGTTCGCGGTGGCGGTCATCGGGCGGGCGGCCTAGGCAACGCCGGCCACCGCTTCACGCAGGCCGGTCGAACCTGTAGTCCAGGTGCGTCACCAGCGCCGAACTGTCGGCGCGCACGGGCACCAGCTTCATCTTTTCGGGCTCGATGCCGTCGAACAGCCGCCGGCCCGCACCCAGCAGGATCGGCGCAAGGTGGATCGTGCATTCGTCGAGCACGCCCGCCTGGATCGCCTGCTGGACGGTGTCGATGCCGCCGGAGATGCGCACGTCCTTGTCGCCGGCCGCGGCCCGGGCTTGCGACAGCGCGCTCTCGAGACCGTCGGTCACGAAATGGAAGGTGGTGCCGCCTTGCCGCACCCAGGGTTCGCGCGGCGAATGCGTGAGCACGTACACGGGCGCGCGAAACGGCGGGTTCTCGGGCCAGGCGACCTCGCCTTCGTCGAACATGCGCCGCCCCATCACGTAGGCGCCGGCCCGCGCGAAAACCTGCTGCACACGCAGGTCGTCAGGCGTGCCCCGTTCGCCGCCAGGGATGCCGAGGATGTCCCGGAAGGTGGCGGTCTGGAAGATCCAGGCGTGCATGGCGCGCGCACCGTCGCCCATCGGGTTGGCGGGGCTGGCGTCCAGGCCCGCCATGCAGCCGTCGAGCGAAATGCCCACATCGAAGAAGACCTTGCTGCTGCTCATACGTCACGTCCCGGCGGCGAGGCCGGGCTGGGTTGCGGAGAAGGCGCAGTCTATGCGCGAGCCCGCCCGCTGCAAACAGGAGGCGGGCCGCGCGTGAAGAGGACCGGCCTCAGACCAGGTTCAGCTCGACGTTGATGTTGCCGCGCGTGAGCTTGGAGTACGGGCAGGTCTGGTGCGCCGTGTCGACGACGTTGCGCGCGGTGTCGCGGTCGAGGCCCGGCAGGCTCACGTTCAGCCGCGCCTGCAGGAAGTACTGGCCTTCCTGCAGCACGAGGTCGACCTCGGCGTCCACCGACAGGTCGGCCGGCAGCTTGACCTTCAGGCCGCCCGCGGCCTTGCCCATGGCGCCGATGAAGCAGGCCGACCAGCCGGCCGCGAACAACTGCTCTGGGTTGGTGCCCGCGCCGTTGCCGCCGGGCGGCGACAGCTGGATGTCGAGGTTGCCGTCGCTGCTGCGCGAGGCGCCCAGGCGGCCGCCGGTGGTGTGGGTCTTGCCGGTGTAGAGGACTTGCTTGTCGGTCATGGTGATTCCTTCGGATGACGCTGGTTGGAGTTGGAAATCGATTCGGCGGCGCCGGGCTCAGAGGGCCAGGCGGTCGATGCCGTGGGCCGTTGCGACGGCCTGGGCGCGCACGGTGGCGCGGTCGAGCGTGCTGGCGAAGCGTTCGCTCGGGCCGGCACCGGCACCGTCGGCGTAGATGTTGCCGGCGCGGGCCGCGGCGATGGCGTCGGCGCGGGCCTGGGCACGATCGCTCAGGCCGGCGACGACGGCGGGCACGCCGGCCGACGCGCCTTCGGCATACGGGTCGGCGCCGTGCGCTGCGACCACGCCTGCGGCCTGCACCGCGGTGCGGCTGGCGGACGACTGGAATTGCAGGACGCCCTGGTAGTCCTCCGCGCTGGCGCCCATGGCGAAAGCGGAAAGAGCGGCGGCGGCGATGAGGAGCTTGGTGGTTTGCATGGCAGTGTCTTTCGAAGATGAAGGGTGAAGGAGCGGGTTGAACACCATCGCCTCCTCGGTGCATGTGTCGTCGGTGGCGATGTATGAATTACATCGAGGGGCTGTATCCACGATGTGTCGAGCCACCGGCAGATTTGCATGCGCGTGTGTACGCCGCGCCGTCCGGACACAGTGGCGTACAAATCGGAAACGAAAGCCGGGAAAGACGGCCGCGCGCAGGCGGCCGGGCCGGCAACCTAGGCGGCCGGCCCCTTGAGCTCGACGGTGTTGCCGTCCGGATCGCTCAGGTAGATCGAGGGGCCGTTGCCCTCGGCGCCGAAGTTGTTCTGCACGTCGCCATGAAGCGCGACGCCGTGATGCGCCATCAGCGCGCGGATGGCCGCTTCGTCGAAGGGCTCGACGCGAAGGCAGAGATGGTCGACGTTGCGGCCCTCGTCGCCGGGCAGCGCACCGCCCCGGCGGCCCAGCGGGCCGTCGGGCGTGACGAGATCGATGAGGCTGTCGCCGGCACGCAGGTGCACCAGGGCCTCGCTGCGCTTCTCGACGGCGCAGCCGAGCACGTCGCGGTAGAACGCGATGGCGCGTTCGACGTCCTTCACGCGCAGCACGACGTGGTCGATGCGCAGCACCGAGAACGGTGGGCGCATCGGCTGTGCCATGCCGGGCTCGTCAGACCACGCCGGCTGCGCGCAGCGCGTCGAAGCGGGCGGTATCGACGCCCATTTCCGCCAGCACCTCGCGCGTGTGCTGGCCGAGCGCCGGCGGTGCATGCCGCAGCACCGGCGGCGTGGCCGACAGGCGCAGCGGGCTTGCCACGCCGGTGATGCTGGCGATGCCGTCGCCCGCATCGCGCGGCAGCGTCACCGCCAGGCCGCGCGCCTTGACCTGCGCGTCGTCGAAGGCCTGCGCGATGTCGTTGATCGGGCCGCAGGGCACGGCCTTGTCCTCGAGCAGCGTGACCCACGCGGCCGTGGTGCGGGTGCGCGTGAGCTCTTCCATCATCGGGATCAGCACGCCGCGATGCTTCACGCGCAGCGTGTTGGTCGCAAAGCGCGCATCGCTCGCCCACTCGGGGTGGCCGCAGGCTTCGCAGAAGCGCGCGAACTGGCCGTTGTTGCCGATGGCCAGCAGCATCGCGCCGTCCTGCGTCGGGAAGTCCTGGTAGGGCGCGAGGCTCGGATGCGTGTTGCCCTGGCGGCCCGGCGCCTTGCCGGTGTTGAGGAACGCGCTCGCCTGGTTGGCCAGGATGGCCATGCCCACGTCGAGCAGCGCCATGTCGATGTGCTGGCCTTCGCCGGTGCGGTCGCGCACCTGCAGCGCCGCGAGGATCGCGGTGCTGGCGTACACGCCGGTGAAGAGGTCGGTGAGCGCCACGCCCACGCGCAGCGGGCCGCCGCCGGGCGCGTCGTCGGGGCGGCCGGTGATGCTCATCATGCCGGTCATGGCCTGGATCATCAGGTCGTAGCCCGCGCGCTCGGCGTAGGGACCGTCATGCCCGAAGCCGGTCACGCTGCAGTAGATGAGGCGCGGATTGGCCGCACGCAGGCTTTCCTGGTCGAGGCCGTACTGCTTGAGGCCGCCCGTCTTGAAGTTCTCCACCACGATGTCGGCCTGCGCCGCCATCTGCCGGAGCAGCGCCTGCCCGTCGGGCGTGGCCATGTCGATGGTGACCGAGCGCTTGTTGCGGTTGCAGGCGGTGAAGTAGCTGGCCTGGTCGGTGTCGTTGCCGTCCGCGTCCTTGACGAAGGGCGGGCCCCAGGTGCGCGTGTCGTCGCCCACGCCGGGACGCTCGATCTTGACGACGTCGGCCCCCAGGTCCGCAAGGATCTGCGTGCACCAAGGGCCCGCGAGCACGCGGGACAGATCGAGGACCTTGATGCCGTCGAGCGCTGCAGCAGGTTTGTTCATCGTCATCTACGTCGGTGTTGTCCTGCAGTTCGCGGGATGCCGCGGAACCGGCTTCGCCGGGCCGCTGGCATCGCCCCCTGGAAGGGGGTTGGCGTCTACACGAAGTGAGTAAGACTGGGGGTCAGTTTGAAAAAGCTGCGATGCCGGTGATGGCACGGCCCAGGATGAGCGCGTGGATGTCGTGCGTGCCTTCGTAGGTGTTCACGACTTCCAGGTTCACCAGGTGGCGCGCCACGCCGAACTCGTCGCTGATGCCGTTGCCGCCCATCATGTCGCGCGCCATGCGGGCGATGTCCAGCGACTTGCCGCAGTTGTTGCGCTTCATGATCGAGGTGATTTCCACCGCGGCGATGCCCTCGTCCTTCATGCGGCCCAGGCGCAGGCTGCCTTGCAGGCCCAGCGTGATCTCGGTCTGCATGTCGGCCAGCTTCTTCTGGATGAGCTGGTTGGCGGCGAGCGGGCGGCCGAACTGCTTGCGGTCCAGCGTGTACTGGCGGGCGCGGTGCCAGCAGTCTTCGGCGGCACCGAGCGCGCCCCACGAGATGCCGTAGCGGGCGCTGTTCAGGCAGGTGAAGGGGCCCTTCAGGCCCTGCACTTCGGGGAAGGCGTTTTCCTCGGGGCAGAACACGCCGTCCATCACGATTTCACCCGTGATGCTGGCGCGCAGGCCGACCTTGCCGTGGATCGCGGGGGCGCTCAGGCCCTTCATGCCCTTCTCGAGCACGAAGCCGCGGATCGGGCCGACAGTGCCGCTTTCGCTGACTTCCTTGGCCCACACCACGAACACGTCGGCGATCGGCGAGTTGCTGATCCACATCTTCGAGCCGCTGAGCGAGTAGCCGCCCGGCACCTTCTTGGCGCGCGTGGCCATGCTGCCGGGGTCGGAGCCGTGGTCGGGCTCGGTCAGGCCGAAGCAGCCGATCCATTCACCGGTGGCGAGCTTGGGCAGGAACTTCTGCTTCTGGCCTTCGGTGCCGAATTCGAAGATGGGCACCATCACCAGCGAGCTCTGCACGCTGGCCATCGAGCGATAGCCCGAGTCGACGCGCTCGACTTCGCGGGCGATCAGGCCGTAGGCCACGTAGTTGAGGCCGGGGCCGCCGTACTGCTCGGGAATGGTCGGGCCGAGCAGGCCGAGCGCACCCATTTCGCGGAAGATGGCGGGGTCGGTCTCGCCGGTGCGGAAACCTTCGGTGACGCGGGGCGCCAGGCGCTCCTGGCAGTAGGCGTTGGCCGCGTCGCGGATCATGCGCTCTTCGTCGGTCAGTTGCTGGTCGAGAAGAAGGGGGTCGTCCCAATGGAATTGCGCTTTGGCGGCCATGTGCTGTCTCCGGAAGAGGGGAAAAGGGAAAAAGAGGGGGATGGGCCGATCCTAGCCACGCAGGCACCATGACGCAAACGAGGATTCCGCACCCAGATATGCGTTTGTAGAATGTCTTGCGAGATGTTCGAGCGGCATCTTCATTGAGAAGCACCCCGCTCCATTCCTACTTTTGAGGCATACATGCGCCGCAAGATCCCGCCGCTGCAGACCCTCGTGTGCTTCGACGCCGCCGCGCGCCACGAGAGCTACACGCGCGCCGCGCAGGAGCTCGCCCTCACGCAGAGCGCGGTGTCCCGGCAGATCGGCACGCTCGAGGCCTTCCTGGGCGTGGCGCTGTTCCGACGCACGCGCCATGGCGTGGCGCTCACCGCCAGCGGCGCCGCCTACGCGCGGCAGACGGCCTTGCGCCTGCAGGCGATGGAGCGCGACGCGCTCGACGCCATGGCGCACCAGGGCGAAGGCGGCTCGCTCTCGCTGGCCGCGGTGCCCACCTTCGCCACGCGCTGGCTGATGCCGCGGCTCAAGGACTTCGCGGCGCTGCAGCCCGACGTGGTGGTGCACATCGAGACGCGCACGCGGCCCTTCCTGTTCGCCGACGCGGAGTTCGATGCCGCGCTTTACGCCGGCACGCCCGCGCAGGTCGAGAACTGGGCCGGCACGCATGCGCTGCTGCTGATGCACGAGGACGTGGTGCCGGTGTGCAGCCCCACCCTGCTGCCGCGCGGAAAGGCCGTGACGCCCGCGGCCATCGCGAAGATGCCGCTGCTGCAGCAGAGCACGCGGCCCGACGGCTGGCGCCAGTGGTTCGACGCGCAGCAGATCGATGCGCCCGATGCGCGCGGTGGCCCGCGCTACGAGCTGTTCTCCATCCTCGCGGCCGCCGCCTCGCACGGGCTCGGCGTGGCGCTGATGCCCACGATGCTGGTGGCCGACGAGCTGGCGCGCGGCGAGCTCGTGGTGGCCTGTGCGCGGCCGCTGTCGGGCGAGCGCAACTACTACCTGGTGACGCCGGAGCGGTCCGACCAGCGGCCGCTGCTGAAGTTCTTCAGCGACTGGCTGCTCGCGCAGGCGCAGCAAGGCTGAACCGACATGCCGCGCGACAGCCGCACCGAGTACGAACGGCGCATGCACAAGGTGCTGACGCACATCGACGCGCACCTCGACGAAACGCTCGAACTGGCGGCGCTGGCCGATGTGGCGCATTTCTCGGCCTTCCACTTTCACCGGCTGTTCGCGGCCTGGGCCGGCGAGACGCTGGGCGACTACGTGCGGCGGCGGCGCGTGGAGGTGGCCGCGCTGCGGCTGGCGACGCAGCCGCGCCTGTCGGTGCTCCATGCGGCGCTGTCGGTGGGCTTCGGCTCGGGCGAGGCTTTCTCGCGGGCGTTCCGCGCACGCTTCGGGAGTTCGCCGAGTGCCTGGCGCGCCGCGTACGGAGGGGCGATGGCGTGCGATGCAAACAGCAATCCCGGTCAGATCGCGCTGCACGGATTCACGAAGAATGAACCTTCGTCGCGCAGCACCGCGCATGTGGAGGCTCCCATGAACGTCGAACTCATCACCCGCCCGCCGGTCACCATCGCCTGCCTGCGCTACGTCGGCCCGTTCGGCGCGCCGGTGGGCGCGTTCTGGAACGAGAGCGTGGCGCCATGGATCACCGCGCACGACCTGTGGTCGCATGCGCGCTACGGCATCAGCCACGACGACCCGGGCATCACCGCACCCGAGCACTCGCGATACGACGCCGGCGTGGAGGTGCCGGACGACTTCGTGCCCGACGGCGGTTTCCAGACGATGGTGGTGCCGGGAGGCCGCTATGCGGCCATGAAGTTCAAGGGCCTGCCGGCGGAGATCAACACGGCATGGACGCGGCTGATGCGCGACTGGCTGCCGGCCAGCGGCTTCCAGTTCGACGGCCGCCCCGCGTTCGAGCACTACCCGCCCGACGGCGCATTCGACCCGAAGACAGGCGCGTTCGAATGCAACATCTGCATTCCGATCGCGCCGCTGTAGCCCGTCAGGCCTTGGCGGGCCGCGCGCCTTCCTTCGCGTAGGCCTCGATCAGCGCCGGGAACGCCTCCATGGCGGGCAAGGCGCCGAAGCTGTGCTTCGCGGGCGTCGAGGCCCAAGGCAGCTTCTCGTCGGTCCAGGTCTCGACGAAAGGCTCGTACCAGGCGTGCCGGTCGAGCATGGTGGGGCGGAGGTTCACGAACTGGTCCATGCCTTCGGTGCGCGTGAACATCCAGCTCTTGCAGTGCGGGCAGAAGTAGTGGTGCGAGTCGCCGTGCAGGCCGCCGATGACGGGCTCACCGGCCGTCACCGCGAAGCCCGGCGTGGGGATGGCGAGCGACAGCGAGAAGGCGCTGGCGCTCATCGACTGGCAGCCGGTGCAGTGGCAGGCCATGGCCAGCAGCGGCGACGCGGTGATGCGCAGGCGCACCTGGCCGCAGCGGCAGCCGCCTTCCCAGGGGAGTTGCCAATCGGCGGCCGATGGTGCGGCAGTGGGGTTCGATGTGGTCATGCGCCGAGGCTACCTTGCCGGCGATCTTTCGCAAGTCGAAAACCGCGCCTGGAAACAACGCCCGAGGCCGGCGTCCGAGACCGGCGTCCGGAAACGGCGAGTGGACCGCGCGTGAAACCTGGACACTGCGGCCATGACATCTCCCGCCTCCCAGGTTGCCGCATTCGACTGGCCCCGCATCGAAGCAGAACTTGCCGCGCGCGGCTGCGCCGCCGTCGGCCCGGTCTTCACGCCAGGCGAATGCGCCGCCCTCGTGTCGATGTACGACGAGGAAGAACGCTTCCGCAGCCGCGTCGTGATGCAGCGCCACGGCTTCGGCCAGGGCGAGTACCGGTACTTTGCCTATCCGCTGCCGAAGAAGCTCGCGGCGTGGCGCAGCGCGCTGTACGAGCGCCTCGCGCCGCTGGCCAACGCCTGGGCTTCGGCCATGGGCCTGCCGGCCGACTACCCACCGGAGCATGCCGCCTATCTCGCGCGCTGCCACGCGGCAGGACAGTTGCGCCCCACCCCGCTGCTGCTGCGCTACGGCGAGGGCGACTACAACTGCCTGCATCAGGACCTGTACGGCGAGCTGCAGTTTCCGCTGCAGCTCACCGTGCTGCTGAACGTGCCGGGGCAGGACTTCACGGGCGGCGAGTTCGTGTTGACGGAGCAGCGCCCGCGCATGCAGTCGCGTGCCGAAGTGGTGTCGCTGGCACAGGGAGAGGCCGTGATCTTCGCGGTCAACCAGCGGCCCGTGACGGGCACGCGCGGCAGCTACCGCGTGACGATGCGCCACGGCGTGAGCCGCCTGCGCTCGGGGCGGCGGCACACGCTGGGGCTCATCTTCCACGACGCGCAATAGGGGCTGGCTCGGCGGTCTCGGCAGCGCCGCCGCGACCCTGCAGCCCACGAAAACCGAAGTCGAGCGAAAATCGCCCGGCCTCCGGCGCCCACCAGGATCCCTGACACCAATGATCGGGGCCGTGAGTCCACCGGGGACCGGCCCGCGGCCTGTGCACAGCGGGCGCGTTCGAGTGGTCGTCAGGGAGCTGCATGAACAAGAACTCGTCCGGACATCCGGCTGTGGCGGAGACGCCGCCGATCGAAGCCGCCGCGCCCATGGCCGCGGCACCACCTCCCGGGCGGTCGCGCCGCTTCCGGGTGGACGTCGGCACCATCGTGAGCGCGGTGGCGCTGGCGCAATCGCTGCTGCTGGTGTCGCTGGGCTACTGGGGCTCGCAGCGGCTGGTGTCGCGCATCGGCGTGTCGGCGCACAAGGCCAGCCACGACCGCACCGACGACAAGGTGCGGGCATTTCTGCAGAAGACCGAGTCGGTCATCAACGCGGTGGGCTCGGCGCCGAGCCTGCGGCCTGCGGGCGACGCGTCGGAGCGCACGGCCGAGCTGCTGTGGACGCTTTTGCAGCAGTCGCCCGAACTCGACAGCGTCTACGTGAGCAACGAGAAGGGCCAGATGCTGATGGCCCTGCGCTATCCGGTGCCGGCCATGCGCTACATCGAGCGCGGCAAGGACTTCACTACCGAGACCTGGCACTACAAGCGGCCGCCCGACGCCGAGGCCGACGCGCAGGAGCGCTACGCCACCCAGCGCGTCGGCGTCCAGCGCAGCAACTACGACCCGACGCAGCGCAGCTGGTACCTGCAGGCCCGCGCGGCGCACGGGCCGATCTGGACGCAGCCCTACGTGTTCGCCGCCGCGCAGGAACTCGGCGTGACCTATGCGCTGCCCGGCAGCCGCCGCTACGCGGACAACAGCGCGCAGACGCTGGTGGCGGCGGGCGACGTGTCGCTGGGGCGGCTGTCGGAGTTCGTGCGGCAATTCAACAGCGGCGGCTACGGCGACAGCGCGCTGCTGAGCGCCGACTTTCGCGTGCTCGCGCGCAGCGACCAGCCCGGCGTGCTCCACAAGCTGGAGCCGCCCAGCGGCGTGCTCGGCGCGCTGCATGCGCACATGGTGGCCGACGGCACCGCGGGCAAGCGCGAGGACACGGACTTCTCCTTCGCCTTCGAAGGACACCGCTACCTCGTGCAGACCTCGCTCATCCCGGCCACGGGCTGGCAGCTGGTGAGCTGGGTGCCCGAGGACATGCTGATGGGCGACCTGCGCCGCGCCGTGCTGTGGGGACTGCTGCTGGCGCTGGCCTTCCTGGCGATCGCGCTGTACATGTCGCTCAAGCTCTCCAAGCTGGTGACCTCGCCGGTGGAGAACCTCTCGCACATCGCGCGGCGCATCGGCCTGCTGGAGCTCGACAACCTGCCGCGCGAGCCGAGCCGCGTGCTCGAGATCCAGCACCTGGACCAGGCGCTGGACGAATCCGCGCGCAGCCTCAAGGCCTTCAGCAAGTTCGTGCCGGTGGACGTGATCAACCAGCTCATCGACGAAGGCCATGCGCTCGCGCCCAACGGCTCGCCGCGGCGCATCACCGTCATGTTCACCGACGTGGAAGGCTTCACATCGATCTCGGAGTCGCTCGACACCGATGTGCTGGTGGGCATGCTGACCGAATACTTCAACCTCGCGACCGGCGTGTTCGCCAGACACGGCGGCGTGGTCGACAAGTTCATCGGCGACGGCATCATGGTGCTGTGGGGTGCGCCCGCCGACCTGCCCGACGCCGAGTACCAGGCCTGCAAGGCCGCGCTCGAACTGAACGTGGAGATGAACGCGCTCAACGGCAAGTGGCGTGCGCAGGGCCTGCCCGCGTTCCGAACGCGCATCGGCATCCACACGGGCACGGTGATCGCGGGCGTGCTGGGATCGAACGACCGGCTTTCCTACACGGCTTTCGGCGACGTGATCAACGTGGCGAGCCGCATCGAGGCCATCAACAAGCAGTTGGGCACGCAGATGCTGATGTCGGAGGAAACCTTTGCAGGCCTGCAGGGCCGGCTGTACACGCGGCGCGTCGAGGAACTCGTGGAGCTGCGCGGCCGGCAGACGCGCATGGTGCTCTACGAGCTGCTGACCACTGCCTAGCGCGGGGCCTGCGTCACGCGCACCAGCACCAGGTCGGCCGTGCGGCCGGCGCCCTGCGTGAGCACCGTGTGCTGCGTGTCGTTGATGAACATGAGCTGCTCGCCGCGCAGGATGCGCGCCGACACGGCGTAGCGCATGCGCGGATCGATGCGCGCGGCGTCCACCTTCAGCTCGTACGCAAAGGGCGGTTGCCTGCCGCCGGCCTGGATGCGTTGCTCGGCCAGCACGACCGAGGGTGCATCCATGCGCGACACATCGAGCAGCTGCACCCGCACCTCGGCGGCGGGGTCGAGCGCGATGCGCTCGCGATAGGAGACCGTGCCGCTCACGCGCAACGGCGCCGCGGAAGAGGAAGACGAAGGCATTGCGCAGCCCCCCAGCAACGAAGCGCCTGCCATGGCGCCAAGGACGAGGAGGCTGTTGCGTCTGTTCATCTGCCGCATCATGCGGAGGCGGTAGCGGTGGCCGCGCGCTGCGCAGCAAAGTCCACGTACCAGTCGAGGCTTCCCGGGTTGGCCATGGCCTCGCGGTGGACCACCTTCTCGATCGGCTGGCCCAGCAGCAGCTTCTTGATGGGAAGTTCCTGCTTCTTGCCCGAGAGCGTGCGCGGGATCTCCGCAACCTGGAAGATGTTGTTCGGCACGAAGCGCGGCGACAGCGACGTCTTGATGGCGTTGTTGAGCCGGGCGCGCACCGCGTCGTCGAGCTCGATGCCGGGGCGCAGCACCACGAACAGCGGCATGTAGCTGTCGCGGCCCAGGTACTCGAGGTCGACCACCATCGAGTCGAGCACCTCGGGCAGCCCTTCGACGGCGCTGTAGATCTCGCTGGTGCCCATGCGCAGGCCCTGGCGGTTGATGGTGGCGTCGCTGCGGCCGTAGATGATGCAGCCGCCATCGGCCCCGATCCTGATCCAGTCTCCGTGGCGCCACACGCCCGGGTAGGTATCGAAGTAGCTCGACAGGTAGCGCGCGTTGCCTTCGTCGCCCCAGAAGTACAGCGGCATCGACGGAATCGGCTGCGTGCACACGAGTTCGCCCACCTCGCCGATGACGCTCTGGCCGTTCTCGTCCCAGGCCTCGACCGCGTGGCCGAGTTCGCGGCACTGCATCTGGCCCGGCACCTCGGGCAGGTCGCGGTTGCCGCCGACGAAGGCACCGCAGAAGTCGGTGCCGCCGGAGATGTTGCACCACCAGACCTCCTTCGAACCCGCGTCGAGGATCTGCCTCGAGCCCCAGCGCTGCACCTCGTCGGGCAGGGGCGAGCCGGTGCTGCCGAGCGCGCGCACGCGCGACAGGTCGCCGCAGTCCCTGGCGACCAGGCCGGCCTTCATGCAGTTGGTGAAATAGGCCGCGCCCGCGCCGAAGAAGGTGACCTGGTGGCGCGCGACGAAGCGCCACAGCACGCTCCAGTCGGGCTTTTCCTTGCTGCCGGCCGGATTGCCGTCGTAGATGCAGATGGTGGCGCCGAAGGCCATTCCCGAGAGTTGCGAGTTCCACATGACCCAGCCGGTGGAGCTGTACCAGTGGTAGCGCTCGCCGAAGTTGTTGGCGCCGTAGCTCGGTCCCACGTCGTTGTGAAGCCCGCACGCGTGCATCGTGAGGATGATGCCGCCCTGCCCGTGCACGATGGGCTTCGGCAGGCCAGTAGTGCCGCTCGAGTAGACGATCCAGATCGGATGGTCGAAGGGCAGCCACTCGGGTTCGAAGGCGGCGACCTTGTCGTCGTAGCGGTCGGTGGCGTGCACCCATTCGATGTCATGCGGCACGTGGCTGGCCGCATAGGGCGACTTCACCAGCAGCAGCTTCTGCACGCTGGGCAGCTGGGCGCGCAGCTCCTGCACCACGGCGCTGCGGTCCAGCGGCTTGCCGCCGTAGTGCACGCCGTCCACCGCGATCAGCACCTTGGGCTCGATCTGGCGGAAGCGGTCGGCCACGGCGGCGGTGCCCATGTCGGGCGCGCACACGCTCCACACGGCACCGATGCTGGAGCAAGCGAGGAACGCGACCATGGTCTCGGGCACGTTGGGCATGTAGGCCGCCACGCGGTCGCCGCGCTGCACGCCGAGCGACTTGAGCGTGAGCGCCACCGATGCGACCTGGCGGCGCATTTCGGGCCACGACATCTCGCGCACTTCGCCGCGTTCGTTGTCGCTCACGATGGCGGGCATGCCGGCGGCATGCGCTGCGTCGACATGGCGCAGCACCTCGCGCGCGTAGTTGACCTGCGCGCCGGGAAACCATCGCGCGCCGGGCATGCGCCGCTCGGCGAGCACTGCCGTGTGCGGCGTCGGCGACTCGATGCGGGCGTAGTCCCAGATGCTCTGCCAGAAGGCATCGAGCTCGGTGACGGACCAGCGCCACATGGCGTCGTAGCTGTCGAAGGCAAGGCCGCGGGTCTCGCGCAACCAGTCCTGGTAGAGGCGTATCTGGGGAATGTTGGGAGGGGTTTGGGCAACGGGCATGGCACGAGCGTAGCGCCGCGAACGACCGTGCTCAATGAGGGTTGACCTCAGGGTTTGTACGCGTGTTCAATGTTTTTGTACATGCGTTCAATACGCCTCGATGAGCACCCGCACACCTCCCGTCCGGCGCAGCCCCTCGCGCGCCGCGGCGCCCTCTCCCGACGCAGTCGCCATCGAGACTGCACGACCCGACCGGAAGCAGGCGATCCTGCTGGCCGCCGAAAAGCTCTTTGCGCAGCACGGCTACCACGCGGTGACGATCCGCCAGATCGCCGAGGAAGCCGGCGTGCCGCTCGCGCTGGTGGGCTACTACTACGGCGCGAAGCACGAGCTGTTCCATGCGATCTTCGAGCACTGGGGCCACACCATCGACGAGCGGCTCGCCGGCCTGGCCGCAGTGGACAACGACCCCGACGACCCGCGCACGCTGCCGCGCATCATCGAAGCCTTCACCGCGCCCGTGCTGGCGCTGCGCGCGAGCGCCGAGGGCGAGTACTACGCGCTGCTGGTGGCGCGCGAGCTGTACCACGCCACCGAGGAAGCCGACCGTGTGCTGCGCAGCTACTTCGACCCGCTGGCCGAGGCCTACATCGACGCGCTGCACATCGCGCTGCCGCATGCCACGCGCAGCCAGGCCGCCTGGGGCTACCAGTTCGCGCTGGGCTCGCTGCTGCACCACCTGAACGACAGCCGCATCGAGCGCCTCTCGCGCGGCGAGAACACGCGTGCCGACCCGGCCGTGGCACCGATGCTGGTGAGCTTCATCGTCGGCGGGCTGCGCGCCGCGCTGCCTCGCCCCCGGGCGCCGAAGCCGGCCGGGTCCCCACGCACAAGAACCACTCCACGGAGACAGAAGACATGACGAAGACTCCCACGATGAAACGGCGCACCCTGCTCTCGGCGCTGGCTGCCACGGCGCTGCCCGCGTTCGCGCAGGCCAACCCGAAGATCGTGTTCGGCTACACCGCCGTCACCGACTTCGCCTCCGTGTTCGTGGCGGCCGAGGAGGGGTACTTCAAGAAACGCAACCTCGACGTCGAGCTGAAGTTCATTCCGCTGAACTCGACGATCCCGGCGGCGCTGCAATCCGACTCGCTGCAGATCGGCGGGCCCACGCCCTCGGTGTTCCTGCAGGCGGTGGACGGCGGCCTCGACCTGGTGCTGGTGGCCGGCGGCGGACTCACCTCGAAGACCATCACCGGCTTCGGGCTGGTGGCGCGCGCGGGCTCGGGCATCAAGGGTCCGCAGGACTGCGTCGGCAAGAAGATCGGCGTGCCCGGGCTGGGTGCCTTCCTGCACGTGACCTTCCGCGCCTGGTTGAAGGACAGCGGCGTCGACTACCGCAAGGTGAACTTCGTCGAGGCGGCGTTCCCTCAGCATGCCGACCTGCTGCGCGGCGGCTCGGTCGACGCGGTGGTGTCTGCCGACCCGTTCATGAGCCGCATCACCGAGAGCGGGGCCGGCTACGTGGCTTCGTACTACTCGACCTTCCTGCCCGAGAACAACCAGACCATCGTGCACGCTGCCAAGCGCGAGTGGGTGGCGAAGAACCCGGCGGCCGCGCGCGCCTTCCGCGAAGCGCTGGTGGAGTCGGGCGCGTTCATGCAGCAGGCAAGGAACGACGCCAGGGTGCGCGCCGCCATCGGCAAATACATCAAGCTGCCGCCCGAGGTGCTGGCGAAGGTGCAGGTGTCGCCCCCCGGCCCGGTGGTGACCGAGAAGCAGCTGGCGTACTGGACCGGGCTGATGAAGGAGCAGGACATGCTCAAGACGAACATCGACGTGGCGAAGCTGGTGGCGAAGTGATTGCAGCCCCTGCCCCTGTCACGGCGCGCGCCGCGTTGCCGGCGAACGCCTCGCATCCGGGCCGCCACGCGACGATGCAGGACTCGCCTTTCCTGCGCTTCGACGGCGTGACCATCCGCCTGGGCGGCCGCGAGATCCTGTCGCCCACTTCGTTCGACGTGACGCGCGGCGAGTTCGTCTGCATCGTGGGCCCGAGCGGCTGCGGCAAGACCACCTTGCTGCGCGCGGCCAGCGGCCTCGTCAGGGCCAGCGAGGGCGAGGTGCGGCGCAACGGGGTGAAGATGACCGAGCCTTCGCGCGAGGTGGCTTTCGTGTTCCAGGACTACGGCCGCGCGCTGCTGCCCTGGCGCACGGTGGAAGGCAACGTGAGCCTGGCGCTCGAGGCGGCCGGCGTGCCGGCCGCGCAGCGCGCGCACCGCATCGCCGACGTACTGGGAAAGGTCGGCCTCGCGAAGCACGCGCACAAGTTTCCGGTGCAGCTGTCGGGCGGCATGCAGCAACGTGCGCAGATTGCGCGCTGCCTCGCGCAGAAGCCTGAGCTCATGATGATGGACGAGCCCTTCGGCGCGCTCGATGCGCTCACGCGCCAGAGCCTGCAGGACGAACTCGCGCGGCTGGTGCGCGACGACGGGCTCACGGTGCTGTTCGTCACGCACGACCTCGAAGAAGCCATCTACCTCGGCGACCGCGTGATCGCGCTGCAGGCCAACCCCGGCCCGGGCCGGCCGAGCCTCGCGCGGATGATCGACGTGAAGATCCCGCGGCCGCGAAACCAGTTGACGACCAAGGAGCATCCTGAGTACCTGCAGCTGCGGCGCGAGCTCTTCGCCTTCATCGAGCAGGGCCATGACTGATCACCGGCTCCTTCGCTGGCTGCGGCCCTGGGTGTTCCCCGCGGCGCTGGTGGGCGTGTTCGAGTGGTATGCGCGGCGCGCATCGGCCCTGGGCAGCGATGCGCTCGCACCGCCGAGCGCGGCCGCCAGGGCCTTCGTGGGCGCGGCAATGGACGGCTCGCTCTGGCAGGCCACCGGCTTCACGCTGGGCACCGCCGCACTCGGGCTGTTGCTGGGTGCACTGCTCGGCATCGCGCTGGGCGTGGTGCTCGGCCTGTCGCGTCGGGCCGCGCAGCTCGGGTCGATGTCGATCGAGGTGCTGCGTCCCGTGCCTTCGGTGGCGCTGATCCCGCTGGCGATGCTGGGCTTCGGCTTCGGCGTGCGCATGGAACTGGCCATCGTCGCCTTCGCCACCTTCTGGCCGCTGCTGGTGCTGGTGCAGTCGGCAGTCCAGCAGGTCGAGCCCCGGCTGCTCGAGGTGAGCCGCGTGCTGGGGCTTTCGGCGCGCGAGCGTGCCTTCAAGATCGTGCTGCCGGCCATCGTGCCGCGCCTGTTCGTCGCGCTGCGGCTGGGCGTGGCGGTGGCGCTGGTGGTGGCGGTGACGGTGGAGATCGCGGCCAATCCGAACGGCATGGGCTACGCGATGATGATCGCGCAGCAGAGCTTCGACCCCGCGCTGATGCTCGCGTGGCTGGGGTGGATCGGCGTGGTGGGCTTTGCGGTCAACGCGGTCATGCTGCAGCTGCAACGCATGGTGTCGCGACGCATGGGGGTGCAGCCATGAACCGCGGCGATGAACGCGCGGCGATGAACCGGCTCGGCTCGCTGGGCGTGCTGCTGGCGCTCATCGCGTTGTGGTGGGTGGCGAGCAATGCGGGCTGGGTGAGCCGTGTGTTCCTGCCGACGCCGCAGGCGACGTTCGCGAGCCTGCTCGAAGGACTCAATCTCGCCGGCAGCAGCGGCAACGGCGAATTGCTCGCCTTCACGCAGGCCACGGTGGGCCGCATGGTCGAAGGCTGGCTGCTGGCGTCGCTGTTCGGCGCGCTGCTGGGCGCGGCCATCGGCGTGTCGCCCTCGGTGCGCGCATGGGTACAACCGACGCTGGAGTTCATCCGTCCGCTGCCCGCTTCGGCGCTGCTGCCACTGGCCATCTCGATCTTCGGCCTGAACCCCGGCATGGTGCTGTTCGTGGTGGCCTTCGGCGCCATGTGGCCGGTGCTGCTGGCCACGGTGCACGGCTTCGCGGCCGTGGAGCCGCGCCTGTCGGAAGTGGCGCGCTGCCTGCAGATGTCGCGCACCGCCTACATCTTCAAGATGGGCCTGCCCAACGCCATGCCCGACATCCTCGCGGGCATGCGGCTCGCGCTGACCATCGCGCTCATCGTGGCGGTGGTGGGCGAAATGATCGCCTCGCAGACCGGCCTGGGCCAGGCCATCCTGCTGGCCGCGCGCGCCTTCCGCGCCAGCGAACTGTTCGCCGGCATCGTGCTGCTCGGGCTCATCGGCTTCGCGAGCAATGCACTGCTGGCCTTCGCCGAGAAGCGGTTGCTGCGCTGGCAGCAGCCCGATTGATGCCCGAGTCCTTCTTCTTCCAACACGAACACCCACAAGGAGCCCCGCATGCCACGCAGATTCGTCGACCTGTCGATCTTCCTGGAGAACGACGTGATGTCCGACCCGCCGGCCTTCGCGCCGAAGATCCAGTACTTCACGCACGAGCAGACCTACGAGCAGATCGAGCCCTTCTTTCCCGGGCTGAAGAAGGAGGACCTGCCCGACGGCGAAGGTTGGGCCGTGGAGCTGGTGCAGCTGTCGACGCACAACGGCACGCACCTCGACGCGCCCTATCACTTCCACTCGACCATGGACAAGGCGCTGGGCGAGAAGAAGCCCGCCATCGCCATCCACGACGTGCCGCTCGAGTGGTGCTTCCAGCCGGGCGTGAAGCTCGACTTCCGCCATTTCGCGGACGGCTACGTGGTGACGGCTTCCGACGTAGAGGCCGAGCTGAACCGCATCGGCCACGTGCTGAGCCCGCTGGAGATCGTGGTGGTCAACACGCGCGCCGGCTCGCGCTACGGCAACGCCGACTACGTATCGGCCGGCGCCGGCATGGGCTATGAAGCGACGATGTACCTGCTGGAGCGCGGCGTGCGCCTGACGGGCACCGACGCCTGGAGCTGGGACGCGCCCTTCGTGCACACGGCGAAGAAATACGGCGAGACGCAGGACGCCTCGCTCATCTGGGAAGGCCACAAGGCCGGCCGCGACATCGGCTACTGCCACATCGAGAAGCTGCACAACCTCGAGGCGCTGCCGCCCACTGGCTTCTTCATCAGCTGCTTTCCGCACAAGATCCGCGGCGCGTCGGCGGGGTGGACGCGCGCGGTCGCGATCTTCGACGATGCGTTGATGGCTTCGGTGTGAGGACCGGTCCCATGAGCATCACCCTCGATCACACGCACGACGCTCACGCGCGCAGCTGGGTCGAATCGGCGAACGCGGCCGGCGTCGACTTTCCGATCCAGAACCTGCCGCATGCGGTGTTCCGCCGCGCGGACAGCGGCGAGGCGTTCCGCGGCGGTGTCGCCATCGGCGACCAGGTGCTCGACCTGGCGGCGCTGGCCGGCCGGCAGCAGCTCGAAGGTCTTGCGCTGGACGCGGCACGCGCCGCGTCGCTGCCGGCGCTGAACGACTTCTTCGCGCTCGGCGGCGGTGCATGGAAAGCGCTGCGCCACGCGCTGTTCGACCTGCTCGGACACGACGCGCCCGCGGCCACCGCACAGGCCGTACGCGAATGCCTGGTGCCGCAGACCGACGTCGAATACACCGTGCCCGCGCGCATCGGCGACTACACCGACTTCTATACCTCGATCGACCATGCGCTGAACATCAGCCGCCTGATGAACCCGGATGGCGACGTGACGCCGAACTTCCGCTGGATTCCAACCGCGTACCACGGGCGCGTGTCGACCATCGGCGTGAGCGGCCAGCGGTTCCACCGGCCGATGGGCCAGGCCATGGCCCCAGGTGCGAAGGCGCCGACCTGCCAGGCCTGCGCGAGGCTCGACTACGAACTGGAGCTGGGCGTGTGGATCGGTACCGGCAATGCGCAGGGCGAGCCGATTCCGCTCGAGAGCGCGGGCGAGCACATCTTCGGCATCTGCCTGCTCAACGACTGGTCGGCGCGAGACATCCAGTTCTGGGAGATGGCGCCGCTCGGGCCTTTCCTTGCGAAGAACTTCGCGACCACGATCTCGCCGTGGATCGTGACGATGGAGGCGCTGGCACCCTACAGGCAGCCGTGGACACGCCACGCGAACGATCCGCAACCGCTGGCGTACCTCGAAGATGCGGGCAACCGCGAGAGCGGCGCGCTCGACATCCGGCTGGAGGTGTGGCTCGAGAGCGAGAAGGCACGCAAGGAACAGAGCGGGCCATCGCGCCTGTCGTCCACCAGCTTCCGGCACCAGTACTGGAGCGTGGCGCAGATGGTTGCGCACCACACCATGGGCGGATGCCGCCTGAACCCGGGCGACCTGTTCGGCAGCGGCACGATTTCAGGACCCGGCCCGGGCGAGGCCGGCGCGATCATCGAGCTGACGCGCGCGGCGCAAAGCCCGGTCACGCTGGCCAACGGTGAACAGCGCGGATTCCTTGAAGACGGTGATGCGGTGCTGCTGCGCGGCTGGTGCGAGAAGCCGGGGCATGCACGCATCGGCTTCGGGGAAAGCCGCGGAACGGTGTTGCCGGCGCGGGGTTGATTCGCAGCACCAATGAAAAAGGCCACCTTTTTGAGGTGGCCTTTTTGCGCGATCTGGAGCGGGAAAAGAGTCTCGAACTCTCGACCTCAACCTTGGCAAGGTTGCGCTCTACCAACTGAGCTATTCCCGCGTGAGCCTCAGATTATAGGGTGCTTTGAGTCCACTTTCCAGGACTGGGCAAAAAAATTTCAGATCAGGTGCCGAACACCAGCGAACGGTGGATCGACACGCCGGCCATCAAGCCGTCCGCCGAAGCCAGCGTGGCGTTGGAGAACGCCATCGCAAGATCGCCTGCCGCGTAGACGCCGGGCACCGTGCTCATCTTCATGGCGTCGACGCGCAGCACCGGTCCGAGCGGGCCGTCGTCGAAGGCGCAGCCCAGTTGCTCGGCCAGCGGACTGGCCGGTCGCGTGTGCGGCGCGACGAACAGCGCGTCGACCGCCACGAGCCGGCCATCGTCGATGCGCACGCCAGCCAGCGCCGTCCCTTCGCCCTCCAGCCCGGCGATGCGTCCCGGCTCGATGGTCACGCCGCGTGCCTGCAGCCTGGCGCGCACCTCGGCATCGGGACCTTCGACATCGTTGAGGAAGAGCGTGGTCGGACCCCATTCGGCGATGAGTTGCGCGTGGTCCGGCGGCCCGCCGCGATGAAAGAGCAGGCCCAGCCTGCGATCGCCGAACTCGTAGCCGTGGCAATAAGGGCAGTGCAGCACGCTCTTGCCCCAGCGCTCGCCGATGCCTCGGATGTCGGGCAGGCCGTCCTGAACGCCGAACGCCAGCAGCAGCTTTCGGGCAGAGAGCCGGTCACCGTTGTCCAGCGACACCGTGAATCCTTCGTCCCCGTCGGCCTCCGCGGTGGCCGCCTTGCCCGCGACGAACTCGACCGACGGGTACGCAAGCAGCTTGTCCCGCGCGCCGGCCACCATCTTCAGCGGCGGCATGCCATCCTGTCCGAAGAAGCCGTGCGACGCCGCGGCGAAGCGGTTGCGAGGCGCGCCCGCATCGACGACGCACACCTTGCGTCGCGCGCGGGCAAGCTGCATCGCAGCGGAAAGGCCGGCAAAGCTGCCGCCCACGACCAGAACGTCATAGCGCATGTTCAATGTCCTTCAGTGTGAAACCGCCGCCCGTCATGCGGCGATGAAAGTCTTTGGAAAGATCGGCCAGCGTGATGCTGTTGAAACGCCGCAGCAGCAGCGCCTCGGCCTCCTCGCAGACGCCGTCGAGCGCAGCGTTCACCGCCTGCTCGACGATGCAGCCCGGGCTCTCGGTGCGGTTGCCCATGGCCAGCAGCGCAGGCGCGCCAACGGCGTTGTGGATGTCGCCCAGCGTCACCGCCGCCAGCGAGCACGACAGCACCCAGCCCCCGCCGTGGCCCTTGGCCGATGTGACGAAGCCCGCCTGCCGCAAGCCGGCCATGACGCGGCGCACGACAACCGGGTTGGTGTGCATCGCCGCCGCGAGCGACTCCGAAGTGACGGGCCCGTCCATCTCGGCCATGTGCAGCAGCACGTGGAGAACGCCGGAAAGCTTGCTGTCTCTTTTCATGCAACATTATGAGTTGCATATCTTTTCCGTGGCACGCCGCAGGGTCTTTGCGCTCGCGCACGGGCTTCGCGCTGCCGTGGCACCCGTAAGAGAATCGCGCCTGCGATGACGACCGACCCGACCGCCCTGCTCGATGCCGCCCTGCGCGGCGTGCTGCTCGCGTTGCTGCTCGTGCTGGCATCGGTGTTCGGGCGAGACCGCCCTCGCCTGCCGGTGGCGCGGACGGGCGCGCTGCTCGCGCTCGGCCTGTGCGTGCAGGTCATCGGCGCTACGCCGCTGTTCGAAGCGTTCGTGCCGCGCGGGTGGCAGGCACCCTTCGTCGCTGTGTCCGTCGGCAACGCGGTGCTGTTCTGGGTGTTCGTGCAGGCCTTGTTCGATGACGACTTCGTGCTGCACAACCGGCATGCAGCCGCCTGGTTCGCGGTGGCAGCGGTGGCGGCGCTCAACTGCGCGGTGGTCGCGGGCAGCGCCTCGGTGCTCGCGCCGGTGACGATGGGCGTGCAGCGTGCGGTGCCGCTGGTGTTCGCGGTGCTGGCCGCGATGGCGGCGGCTTCGCAGTGGCGTGCGGACCTGGTGGAGGGGCGCCGCCGGCTGCGCATGTTCGTCGTGGTGGGCGGCGTCGGCTACAGCGTCGGGATGCTGCTCGTCCGTCTGGGCTCGCCGCGCGGACGGTTGTCGAGCCTCTCGGCAACCGTGGACGTGGCGGTCTTGCTCGCGATCGTCGCGCCGGTGGCGTGGCGCATGCTGCGGCTGGCGGGGTCGGAGCTGTTTCCGACGGCAAAGACGCGGGCAGCGATTCCGGCGGTGTCACCGGACACTGCGCAAGAAATTCGGGCGCAGGCGCAGGAAGAGGCCGCCAGGGCTGTCTTGGCTGAAGCGCCACGCCCCGTGCTGGAGCCTCTTCCACCATCGCATCCAATCCTCGAAGCAGAAATCGCGGCGCCCCAGCCCGCCTCCGACCCCGCCGAAGACCGCCTCGCCGATTCCCTGCAACATGCGATGGCGGTCGAGCATGCCTACCGCAGCGAAGACCTGAGCATCGCCAGCCTCGCCGCACGGCTGTCCGTGCCCGAATACCGGCTGCGCCGCGTCATCAACCAGCGGCTGGGCCATCGCAACTTCAACGCGTTCGTCAACGGCTTCCGGCTGGCCGAGACCATGTCGGCGCTGGCCGATCCGTCGAAACGCGGCGTGCCGGTGCTGACCATCGCGCTGACCGCCGGCTTCCAGTCGATCGGTCCGTTCAACCGCGCCTTCAAGGCCGCGACGGGCCTCACACCCACCGAATTCCGCAGGCAGAAGCTGGCCGAATCCTGAAATCTCTTGCCGAAAGCCGCACTTGCGGTTTTCGGCAAGACGCGGCCGGTACCGCGCGGCATCGTGCGCATCGCCGGGGGCGTGGGCCCCCGATGACAAGGAACGCGATGCAACGAAAACGCCTGTATTTCTTCATCTCCGTGCTGGTGCTGTGGTCCGGCGCGGTCCGCGCCGCGATGGGGCTCGCCGAGATCCCCGCCGCTGGCGGCGACGGCCCAGTCACGGTGTTCTATCCGAGCGATGCACCTTCGCAGCCGACGGCGCGCGCCCGCTTCACGCTCGACGTGGCCAAGCAGGGCACGCCAGTGCGCGGCAACGGACGGTTGGTCGTGGTCTCGCACGGCTCGGGCGGCGCGCCGTGGGTGCATGCGGACCTGGCGCGCAGCCTGGTCGATGCGGGGTTCATCGTCGCCATGCCGGAGCACAAGGCCGACAACTACAAGGACGACGGCAACCCCGGCCCGGACAGCTGGACGCTGCGTCCGGCCGAAGTGTCGCGGGCCATCGACGCGGTCGGCCGCGACCCGCGCTTCGCGCCGCTGCTGCAGCTCGACAAGGTGGGCATGTACGGGATGTCGGCGGGCGGCCACACCGCCCTGAGCCTCGCGGGCGGGCGCTGGTCGCCGGCCGGCTTCATGCGGCATTGCGAGGCGAACCTGGTGGACGATTTCCAGTCCTGCGTCGGGCTCATCACGCGGCTGACCGGCGGCCCCTTCGACGGCCTCAGGAAATGGGGCGCGCTGTTCGTCATCCGCCACCGCTTCGCCGACGCGACCTGGCGCACGCACACCGATCCGCGCATCGCCGCCATCGTGGCGGGCGTGCCTTCGGCGGCAGATTTCGAGATGGCGTCGCTGGCATCGCCGCGCGTGCCGCTGGGCCTGATCACCGCGCAGCAGGACCACTGGCTGATCCCGCGCTTTCACAGCGACCGCGTGCTCGCGGCCTGTCTGCCGCGCTGCGAACTGATCGCCGACATGCCTTCGGGCGGACACGGCGCACTGCTTTCACCGCCTCCCCCGGGGCTCACCGGCCTGATCGGCGACATGCTCAATGATCCGCCGGACTTCGACCGCGCGGGCGTCCTGCCCGAGGTGAACCGCAGGACGACGGCCTTCTTCGGAGCGCATCTGCTGCCGCTGCTGCCGTTTCCGCCACCCGCGACATCGGCGCCCTAACGTACGGGCACCCGGTTTCGCCGACAGCCGAGTCCGACACGCGCGGGCGACGGCGGCGCACATGGCGACAGACGACGGCCCGGCCATGGTTGCACCCGGATCGATCGAACCCCGGTCGATCCGTATCGTGACCATGCTACGAAAGGAACAGTCACCCATGAAGCAACAACAACACAACCGCATCCTCATCGGCGCCGTGCTCGCAGGCCTCCTGGCCATCGGCGGGGCAGCGCAGGCGCAAGGCGCAGGAGTCGGCGTCGGCGTCGGGGTCAATGCCGACGTGAACGCATCGGGCGCCGGTACGCGCGGCAATGCAGGTGCTGCGACCGGAGCGAACGCCGCGGCCAACGCCAATGCGGCTGGCGCAACGGGCGGCGCAGGCAATGCGGTCGGCGGCGTGCTGGGCGGTGCCACGGGCGCCGTCGGCGGCGCGACCCATGCCGTGGGCGGCGTGACCAACACCGTGGGCAGCACGGTCAACGGAGCGACCGGTGCAGTCGGCTCGGCCGGCAGTGCGGTGAAGGCACCCGCCGCGGGTGTGAACGCCAACGGCAAGGCCCAGGGCTCGGGTGGCGTGAGCCTGTCGAAGTAAGAAGCGGTAGAAAAGCCAAGGCCCGCGACGCCTGTGCGTCGCGGGCCTTTTTATCTTTTCGAAGCGCCGAGACTCAGCCGGGCGGCTTCAGCTTGAACAGGCTGGTCACTTCCACGTCGAGCACCTGCAGCTCGCGCTGGTTGAACAGCTGCCATTGCCAGCGCAGGATGCCCAGCGTGGGGCGCTTCTCCGAGCGACGCACGTCGATCACGCTGGCCACCAGCCGGAGCGCATCGCCGGGACGCACGGGATTGGGCCAGCGCACGCGCTCGAGCCCTGGCGAGGCGAACGATTCGGAACCGGCCAGCACTGCGTCGACCACCAGCCGCATCGCGATGGCGCACGTATGCCAGCCGCTCGCGATGAGCCCGCCGAACGGACTTTCGGCCGCCGCCTCCGCATCGGTGTGGAACCACTGCGGGTCGTAGGCCCGCGCGAACTGCACGAGTTCGGCCTCGGAGAGCACGTAGGGCCCGGCCTCGATGACCTGGCCCGCATGGAAGTCGGCGAACTGCATCCGCCGCAGCCTAGTACGTTTCGAGGTGCAGGCGGCCTTCGCGCTTGAGCGCAGCGCCGATGGTGTCCCAGTCGAGCCCGGCTTCCTTCGCCACGTCGCGCAGCGCCAGCACCACGCCCTCTTCCATGCTCTTCAGGCCGCACACGTAGAAGTGGCTGCTGCCGTCCTTCAACAGCGCGGCCAGGTCGGCGGCGCGCTCGCGCATCATGTCCTGCACGTAGCGCTTGGGCTGACCCGGCGTGCGCGAGAACGCGAGGTTGATGTCGATGAAGTCCTTGGGCAGCGACTGCAGCGGGCCGAAGTAAGGCAGCTCCTGCTGCGTGCGCGCACCGAAGAACAGCATCAGCTTGCCGCCTTCGAACTTGCCGCTCTTGCGCAGCCGGCGTCGCCACTCGGTCATGGCGCGCATGGGTGCGCTGCCGGTGCCGGTGCAGATCATCACGATGTGCGACTTGGGATGGTTCGGCATCAGGAACGACGAGCCGAAGGGGCCCACCACCTGCACCGTGTCGCCCACCTTGAGGTCGCACACGTAGTTCGAACACACGCCGCGCACCGCCTCGCCTTCATGGTCCTCGGTGACGCGCTTCACCGTGAGCGAGACGTTGTTGTAGCCGGGCCGCTCGCCGTTGCGCGGGCTGGCCACCGAGTACTGGCGCGCATGATGGCGCTTGCCGATGGCGTCAACGCCCGGCGGCACGATGCCGATCGACTGGCCCTCGAGCACCGGGAACGGCACCACGCCGAAGTCGAGCACGATGTGGTGGGTCTCGCTGTCGAAGCCCGCCTCGGTGCAGTTGAAGTTGCCCACCACGGTGGCGGTGGTCGGCGTCTTGGGCGGAAAGAGATTCGTGTACGCGTGCGCGGCCGACCAGGGCGGCACGCTGGCGCCGTACTGCGCGGAGTTGAAGGCCGGCTCGACCGAATCGACGGCCGCCTGAGCCTGCGCCTGGGTCTGCGCGGGCACGGCCGCGGCGGGGTCGCCGGCAGCTTCCGCCGACACGCCTGCGGCCTCGAGCTCCTCGGTGGAGAGTTCCTCGGGCAGCGACTCCCAGGTGAACTGCTCCTCGATGGAATACGCGCGCACCAGCGGCATCGTGCGCCAGTTGTCGATGGAGCCCGTCGGGCACGGCGAGATGCAGGCCATGCAGCCGTTGCAGGTGTCGGCACGCACGACGTAGTTGTTGTCGTCGTGCGTGATCGCGTTCACGGGGCAGATGGCCTCGCAGGTGTTGCAGCGGATGCAGATCTCGGGGTCGATCAGGTGCTGCTTGATGACCCCGGCTTCAACGGCCATATCCATCGTGTTTCTCCTTTTTCACCCCGGCCCCATTCGCGAGCACCGCGGAACCGGCTCTGCCGGGCCGCAGGTGCTGCCCCCTGCAAGGGGGTTGGCGAAGCGACACGAAGTGCGCGCAGCCTGGGGGTGTGTCAATTTTCAGCCGAAGCGGACGTACTCGAAATCCACCGGCTGGCGGTTGATGCCCATCACCGGCGGCGAAATCCAGCCGGCGAACTTGCCCGGCTCCACCACGCGGCCCATCAACGATGCCACGAAAGCGAAGTCTTCGGAACTCGGCAGCCATTCGTCGCGCTTGGCGGCCCATTCGATGTCGTTCACCACGCGGCCTTCCGGCGACATCTTGATGCCCGCGAGCGCGCCGATCTGGCGGTTGAAGGCCTTGTGCGGCACGGTCAGACGCGTGGGGATGCCGGCCTTTTCCAGCACCTTGTTCCAGCGGCCGACGCCGGCCACCGAGTCCTTGATGAAGTCGTCGCGCAGCACTTCGTTCAGCGCATTGAGCATCGGCACTTCCTTCTCGACGAGCTGGCCGTCGCGCACTTCCAGCACCTTGTAGGTCTGGCCCTTGAGCACGTGGTCGTCGTCGCGCTTGCCTTCCTCGTAGCGGCCCTTCAGGCCCGAGCTGTAGAAGATGGCGGCGTTGCTCGACTGGTCGGCGCCGAACAGGTCGATGGTCACGCTGTAGTGGAAGTTCAGGTAGCGCTGGATGGTGGCCAGGTCGATGCAGCCGGCGGCGCGCACCTTCTGCGCGTCGTCGGTCTTCAGCTCGTTCATCACCTGCGCAGTGCGGGCGATGACGCGCGACACGCCGCTCTCGCCCACGAACATGTGGTGCGCCTCTTCGGTCAGCATGAACTTCGTGGTGCGCGCCAGCGGATCGAACGCGCTCTCTGCCAGCGCGGCCAGCTGGAACTTGCCGTCGCGGTCGGTGAAGTACGTGAACATGAAGAACGCGAGCCAGTCGGGCGTCTTCTCGTTGAATGCGCCCAGGATGCGCGGGTTGTTGTCGTCGCCCGAGGTGCGCTGCAGCAGCGCGTCGGCTTCTTCGCGGCCGTCGCGGCCGAAGTGCTTCTGCAGCAGGTACACCATGGCCCACAGGTGGCGGCCCTCTTCCACGTTGATCTGGAACAGGTTGCGCAGGTCGTACATGCTGGGCGCGGTCAGGCCCAGGTGGCGCTGCTGCTCGACCGAGGCCGGCTCGGTGTCGCCCTGCGTCACGATGATGCGGCGCAGGTTCGCGCGGTGCTCGCCGGGCACGTCCTGCCAGGCCTTCTCGCCCTTGTGATCGCCGAAGTGGATCTCGCGGTTGGCGTCGCCCGGGTTCAGGAAGATGCCCCAGCGGTAGTCGCGCATCTTCACGTGGCCGAACTGGGCCCAGCCCTGCGGGTCGACGCTCACGGCCGTGCGCAGATACACCTCGTGGTTGGTGGAGCCTTCGGGGCCCACGTCGTCCCACCAGTTGATGAAGTTGGGCTGCCAGCCTTCGAGCGCGCGCTGCAGCGTGCGGTCTTCGCCGAGGTTGACGTTGTTGGGGATCTTCTCGCTGTAGTTGATCGTGCTCATGGCGAAACCTTTATCGAATGGTTGCTGGAGAGATGTCTGTTCAAGAAACGCTGCGGAACCGGCTTTGCGGGGCCGCTGGCGTTGCCCCCTGGAAGGGGGTTGGCGAAGCGACACGAAGTGCGCGAAGCCTGGGGGTCATACCCGATTCAGATCGAAGCCGGCCTTCTGGCCGGTGCCGTAGACCTTCAGGGCACCCTTTTCGCCGACGGCGTTGGGGCGGTTGAAGATCCAGTTCTGCCAGGCCGTGAGCCGGCCGAAGATGCGGGTGGCCATGTTCTCCTTGCTGGCGAAGCGCAGGTTGGCTTCGAGGCCGGTGAGGGCGTCGGGCGACATCGCGGCGCGCTCTTCGATGGCGATGCGGATCTCGTCGTCCCAGTCGATGTCGTCGGGCGCGGCCGTCACCAGGCCGAGCTTCACGGCTTCGTCGGCGTCCAGCGCCTTGCCGGCGGCGGCGCGTGCGGCGTCCAGCGGCGCGGCTTCCTCGTAGAAGCGGCGTTGCAGGCGGCTCTGGTCGTTCACCATCGGGAAGTAGCCGAAGCTGGCGTCGCCCAGCGTGAGCTTCGGTGCGCGGTCGGCGTCGTCGGGCAGCGCCAGCATGTAGGTGCGGTCTGCGGCGAAGGCCAGTTCGGCCAGCGTGCCGGCGAAGCACGAACCGGCCTCCACCAGCGCGAACAGGCTGCGCGAGGACACGTCCAGGCGCGCCAGCGTGCGGCGCAGCGCGCCGATGGTCTCGCGCACCAGCCAGTGGTCCTTGTTGGCGAACATCACGGCGTCCGATGCCAGCACGGCGGCGGCATCGCCCTCGGTCTTCAGCAGCCAGGTGCCGATGTCGAGTTCGTTGGTGCGCAGGTTGAGGATGGCGTCGTCGAGTTCGCGGCACATCGCGAGCGGCCACCAGGCGGCGCCCGCGGCCTCGATGGCGGCCACGTCGCCCGGCTGCGTACCGGTGGGCGCCTTCACGGTGAGGGTGGCGGTGCGCTTGCTGCGGTCGATCTGCACGTTCACGTGCGTGTAGGCGATGCCGTCGGCACTGTCGGTGCGCTCGACGCGGGTCAGCGTCACGCCCTTGCCGTTGGCAGGACGGTCGCTGGCGGCGGCAAGCTGCGAGGCGCGCTCCTGCACGGCGGCAGGGAACTGTGCCGGCTTGGCGACCGCGTCGACCAGGCGCCAGTCGACCGCGCGCTGGCCGCGCACGCCTTCGACGCTGGTGCAGAAGATGTCGGCGAGGTCATGGCGCACGTGGCGCTTGTCGGTCACGCGGGTCAGGCCGCCGGTGCCGGGCAGCACGCCGAGCAGCGGCACTTCGGGCAGCGACACGGCCGAAGAGCGGTCGTCCACCAGCAGGATCTCGTCGCAGGCCAGCGCCAGTTCGTAGCCGCCGCCAGCGCAGGCGCCGTTCACCGCCGCGAGGAACTTCAGGCCCGAGTGCTTCGAGGTGTCCTCGATGCCGTTGCGCGTCTCGTTGGTGAACTTGCAGAAGTTCACCTTCCAGGCATGGCTGGACACACCCAGCATGAAGATGTTGGCGCCCGAGCAGAAGATGCGGTCCTTGCCGCTGGTGACGATCACGCTGCGAACTTCGGGGTGCTCGAAGCGCACGCGGTTGAGTGCGTCGTTCAGCTCGATGTCCACGCCCAGGTCGTAGCTGTTGAGCTTGAGCTTGTAGCCGGGGCGGATGCCGCCGTCTTCCGCGATGTCGAGCACGAGGCGCGCGATGGCGCCGTCGAAGCTCAGCGACCAGTGGCGGTACTGGCCCGGTTCGGTGCGGTAGTCGACGCGCGGGGGCGCCTGGAGCGTGATGGTGTCGGTCATGCGGAAGTCTCCTGTGGGGCTGTGTTCGGAAACCGGGAACAGGAAAGATAGTGCACTTTCTTGCGCCGATGACATGCATCATGCTGCATGCAAACAGGCAAGTCAATGCCTGTTGTGCTTTTTTTCAGATTTCAGCCGAGGCCAGCGTTCCAGGACTTTGGCAGGAATGCCGCGGAACCGGCTCCGCCGGGCCGCAGGCGTTGCCCCCGGAAGGGGGTTGGCGCAGCGACACGAAGTGCGCGAAGCCTGGGGGCGAACCTAGACACCCATCGACTGGCGAGCCACCGAACGCAGCGCCTGGAAGCTCTGCGACAGCGTCTTGCCGCTGGTGTCCACCGACAGGTCGGCCTTCGAATAGAAGGCGGCGCGGCCGTTCAGGATGCGGCGCAGGTCTTCCATCGCTTCCTTGCTGGCGGCCATCGGGCGGGTGTCGCCCTGCGCGGCCACGCGGCCCATGTGCTCCTCGGGCGCGGCCTGCAGCCACACGGTGGTGCAGTGCGCCAGCAGCTCGTTGAAGGTGGCCGGGTCGGACACGATGCCGCCGGGCGTGGCGATGACCACCTCGCTGTAGATCTGCACAGCTTCTTCCAGCGCGCGGCGCTCGTAGCGGCGGTAGGCGTTGGTGCCATACAGGTCGTGGATCTCGCGCACGCTGCAGCCCGCGAGCTTCTCGATCTCGCGGCTCAGCTCGATGAACGGGATCTCCAGGTCTTCCGCCAGCATCTGCCCGAGCGTCGACTTGCCCGCGCCGCGCAGCCCCACCAGCGCGATGCGCCGGTGCCGCGCCGGGTCGACCGAGGCCGTGCCCAGCAGCTCGCCGAGCGCCACGCGCACGCGGCGCAGGTCGGCCTCGCTGCGGTGCTCGAGCAGCTCGCGGATCAGCAGCCACTCCGGGGAACTGGTGGTCACGTCGCCGACCAGTTCGGCCAGCGAGCAGTGCAGCGCGCCGGCCACCTGCTGCAACACCAGGATCGACGCATTGCCGATGCCGTATTCGAGGTTGGCGAGATGGCGCTCCGACACGTCGGCCGCGATGGCCACGGCCTTGCGCGTGAGGCCGCGCTGCGCGCGCAGGTTGCGCACGCGGTCGCCCAGCGCCGCCAGCAGCGGGTTCTTCGCCTCCCCTGCGGACGCCGCGCCATTGCCGGCGGCGGCGCCTTCCGGCGCGGTGGCCAGCACCGCGTCTACATGCTCGTTCATGCAATTCCTCGTTCTTCGCCGGGATTGTGCGCGCTCAGGGTAAACACCATATATGCACTATATTGCTTGACACTCATTGTCTCGATGCTTATTGTTCGGCCACAAGCAAGATACTGCACACGCAGGAATCACGCAAGGTCGTTCCAACGTTCGAGGCCCCACGATGTCCGACAGCAGCAACCCAGCCACAGGCAAGGCAGCATTTCACCAGTTGATCGCCGGCCTGACCGCCCAGATCCACGGCAAGCCGCTCGACAGCACGCTTGACCAGTGGCTCAACGCCAACCACGGCGCGGGCAGCGCCAGCTTCGAGCAACTGCGCCAGGCCTGCATCGGCGGCGTCGCCGAAGGCTGGCTGTGCGAGCGCGAAGGCGGCGGCATCAAGTACGGCCGGGTCTTCAAGGCCGAGGACGCGCTGCACCGCTTCTCGGTCGACGTGGTCGACATGCAGGACATCGCCGGCCCGCACCACACGCACCCCAACGGCGAGATCGACCTGATCATGCCGCTGGACGACCACCCCGCCACCTTCGACGGACGGCCCGCTGGCTGGTGCGTCTACGGGCCGGGCACCGCGCACCGCCCGACCGTGGCCCAGGGCCGCGCGCTCGTCCTCTACCTGCTGCCCGAAGGGCAGATCAAGTTTTCGGCATGACGCACGCCCCCAGGCTCGCCCACTGCGTGTGGCCGCCAACCCTTTCGCCGGGGGCAACACCGGCGGCCCGGGAAAGCCGGTTCCGCGGTGTTTCCCGAATCGACTTCATCGAGATCCCTGCCCATGACTGAACTCCTCCCCAACCACATCGCCGGCCGCTGGCAGGCAGGCTCCGGCGCCGGCACGCCCCTGTTCGACCCGGTGCTGGGCACCGAGCTTGCGCGTGTCGACGCCACCGGCCTCGACCTGCCTGAAGCCTTCGCCTTCGCCCGCGAACAGGGCGGCAACGCGCTGCGCGCCCTCACCTACCGCCAGCGCGCAGGGCTGCTCGGCGCCATCGTGAAGGTGCTGCAAGCCAACCGCGACGCTTACTACGAGATCGCCACCGCCAACTCGGGCACGGTGAAGAACGACTCCGCCGTGGACATCGACGGCGCCATCTTCACCGTCGGCCAGTACGCCAAGTGGGGCGACACGCTCGGCGACGTGCGCGCGCTGCGCGACGGCGACGCGGTCAGGCTCGGCAAGGAGCCGGCGTTCCAGTCGCAACACCTGCAGGTGCCCACGCATGGCGTGGCGCTGTTCATCAACGCCTTCAACTTCCCGTCGTGGGGCCTGTGGGAAAAGGCCGCGCCCGCGCTGCTGTCGGGCGTGCCCGTCATCGTGAAGCCCGCCACGGCCACCGCCTGGCTCACGCAGCGCATGGTGCGCGACGTGGTCGACGCTGGCGTGCTGCCCGCCGGCGCGCTCTCGGTGATCTGCGGCAGCTCGGCCGGGCTGATGGACCAGCTGCAGCCCTTCGACGTGGTCTCGTTCACCGGTTCGGCCGAAACCGCCGCGGTGATCCGTTCGCACCCGGCCGTGGCGGCACGCTCGGTGCGCGCGAACATCGAGGCCGACAGCCTCAACAGCGCCCTGCTGCTGCCCGGCGCCGCGCCCGGCAGCGACGCCTTCAACCTGCTCGTGCGCGAAGTCGTGCGCGAGATGACCGTCAAGTCGGGCCAGAAGTGCACCGCCATCCGCCGCATCCTGGTGCCGGCCGAGGTGTACGACGCCGCCGCCGAAGCCATCGGCGCGAAGCTCGCCGGCATCAGCGTGGGCAACCCGCGCAACGAGAGCGTGCGCATGGGCTCGCTGGTGAGCCGCGCGCAGCTCGATGCGGTGCGCGAAGGCCTCGGCGCCCTGGCTTCGCAGACCACCGTGCTGCACGACGGCCGCGACAAGCCGCTGGTCGACGCCGACCCGAAGGTGGCCGCCTGCATCGGCCCGGTGCTGCTCGGTGCGCGCGATGCCGACGCGGCGCAGCGCGTGCACGACGTGGAGGTGTTCGGCCCCGTGGCCACGCTGCTGCCCTACCGCGACCTGGCGCACGGCATCGCGCTGGCGCACCGCGGCCAGGGCTCGCTCGTGACCTCGCTGTACGGCAGCGACGACGCAGCGCTGGCGCAGGCCGCGCTGGCGGTCGCGCCGAGCCATGGCCGCGTGCACGTGGTCACGCCCGAGGTGGCGCAGGCCCACACCGGCCACGGCAACGTGATGCCGATGTCGCTGCACGGCGGCCCCGGCCGCGCGGGCGGCGGCGCCGAGCTCGGCGGGCTGCGCGCGCTCGATTTCTATCACCGCCGTGCGGCCGTGCAGGCCAGCCCCGGCGTCCTCGCCGCATTGGGCCTCTAGAACAACAAAAGCAATCCGGAGGCCGAAGGAGACAAGACATGACCCTGCCCACACGATTCAACTTCGCCGAACACCTGTTCGCCCTCAACCGCGGCCGCGCCGGGCGCACCGCCTACATCGACGACCGCGGCACGCTGAGCTACGCCCAGCTCGAAGACCGCGCGCGCCGCCTGGCGGCCGCGCTGAAGGCAGCAGGCATCCGTCGCGAAGAGCGCGTGCTGCTGCTCATGCTCGACAGCCACGACTGGCCGGTGAGCTTCCTCGGCTGCCTCTATGCGGGCATCGTGCCGGTGGCGGTCAACACGCTGCTCACGCCCGACGACTACGCCTACATGCTCGACCACAGCCGCGCGCAGGCCGCTCTGGTGTCGGGCGCGTTGCTGCCGGTGCTGCACGAGGCGATGGCGCGCGGCGGCCACGAGGTGCAGACGCTGATCGTGTCGCAGCCCACGGGCGCATTGCCCGAGGGCGCGCAGGAATTCGAGGCCGCGCTCGCCGCCGCCGAGCCGCTGGCTTCGCCCGCGGCCACCGCATCGGACGACCCCGGTTTCTGGCTCTACTCGTCGGGCTCCACCGGCAAGCCCAAGGGCACGGTGCACACCCACGCCAACCTGTGGTGGACGGCGGAGCTGTTCGGCAAGCCGGTGCTCGGCCTCACCGAAGACGACATCTGCTTCTCGGCCGCCAAGCTCTACTTCGCCTACGGCCTGGGCAACGCGCTGACCTTCCCGCTGTCGGTGGGCGCGACCGTGGTGCTGATGGCCGAGCGGCCCACGCCCGACGCCACCTTCCGCCGCTGGGTGGAGCACAAGCCCACCGTGTTCTTCGGCGCGCCCACGGGCTTCGCGGGCATGCTCGCATCGCCGAAGCTGCCCGCGCGCGAAACCGTGGCGCTGCGCATGTGCTCGTCGGCCGGCGAGGCACTGCCGGGCGAGATCGCGCAGCGCTTCAAGGCGCACTACGGCTGCGACATCATCGACGGCATCGGCTCGACCGAGATGCTGCACGTGTTCATCTCCAACCGTCCCGGCGACGTGCGCTATGGCACCACCGGCAAGCCGGTGGACGGCTACGAGATCGAGCTGCGCGGCGAGGACGGCCGCCCCGTGGGCGACGGCGAGGTGGGTGACCTCTACATCCGCGGCCCGAGCTCGGCGCTCATGTACTGGACCAACCGCGAGAAGTCGCGCGACACCTTCCAAGGCGGCTGGACCAAGAGCGGCGACAAGTACACGCGCGACGCCGACGGCTACTACACCTACGCAGGCCGCAGCGACGACATGCTGAAGGTCAGCGGCATCTACGTGTCGCCGTTCGAGGTCGAGTCGACGCTGATGCAGCACCCCGCCGTGCTCGAGGCGGCCGTGATCGGCAAGGAAGACGCCGAAGGGCTGACCAAGACCAAGGCCTTCGTGGTGCTGAAGGACGGCGGCGCGGCCACCGAGGAAGAACTCAAGGCCTTCGTGAAGGAACGCCTCGCGCCCTACAAGTACCCGCGCTTCCTGGAGTTCGTGACCGAGCTGCCGAAGACGGCGACGGGGAAGATCCAGCGGTTCCGGTTGCGCGAGAAAGAGAAGCAGGCATGAGCCGCCCGCTGCTTCTTTCTTCCTCCCTCCCCGCTGGGGGAGGGTCGGGTGGGGCATCGGCCCTCGCCAGCACACAGCCTGTGCAAGGGCCCTTGCCCCCATCCCCGCCTTCCCCGGAAGGAGAAGGAGCAGCAGCCGGGAGCCAGGCCTTGACCACGCCCGACTTCGCCACCATCGACTGGCGCGGCCGCGCGGTCCGCATCGAGTGCCAGTGGATCGCGCCTGAAAAAACCGGCGCCCCGCTGATCGTTTTCCTGCACGAGGGCCTCGGCTCCGTCGCCATGTGGAAGGACTTCCCCACGCAGCTGTGCGACGCGGCCGGCGCGCGCGGCCTCGTCTTCTCGCGCCCCGGCTACGGACGCTCCACCCCGCGCGCCGACGACGAGACCTGGGACGTCGACTTCATGCACCGCCAGGCGCACGAGGTGCTGCCCGCGCTGTTCGATGCACTGGGGCTCGGCCACGAACGGCCCTGGCTCTTCGGCCACAGCGACGGCGGCTCGATCTCGCTGCTGTACGCCTCGCGCTTCCCCGACAGGGTCGAGGGCCTCGTGGTGCTGGCGCCGCACATCTTCGTGGAAGACGTGACGGTCGAGAACATCGAGAAGGCGCGCACCGCCTACCTGGGCACCGACCTGCCGAAGAAGCTGGGCCGCTACCACGACAGCGCCGACTCCGCCTTCTGGGGCTGGAACCGCATCTGGCTGCACCCACCCTTCCGCGACTGGAACATCGAGCGCGAGCTCGACACCATCCGCTGCCCCGTGCTCGCCATGCAGGGCATCGACGACGAATACGGCACGCTGGCGCAGATCCGCGGCATCGCTGCGCGCGTCAGGGGATGCGAGCTGCTCGAAATCCCTGAATGCGGGCATTCCCCGCATCGCGATCAGCCGGATCGTGTCATCGTCGCGGCCACTTCTTTCATCACCAAAAACAGGAGACAGATTCCATGACCATCCGCACCGCCCGCCTGGCGCTCACCGCCATCGCCTTCGCCGCGCTGGCTTCCGCCGCCGGCGCCCAGGGCACCGGCAAACTCAAGGTCGGCCTGATGCTGCCCTACAGCGGCACCTACACCGCGCTGGGCGTGGCCATCGAGAACGGCTTCAAGCTCTACGTGGACGAACAGGGCGGCAAGCTCGCCGGCCGCGAGATCGAGTACTTCAAGGTCGACGACGAGTCCGACCCCGCCAAGGCTACCGACAACGTCAACAAGCTCATCAAGCGCGACAACGTCGACGTGATCGTGGGCACGGTGCACTCGGGCGTGGCCATGGCCATGGCCAAGGCCGCCAAGGAAAGCGGCACCGTGCTGATCGTGCCCAACGCCGGCGCCGATGCCGTCACGGGCCCGATGTGCGCGCCCAACATCTTCCGCAGCTCGTTCAGCAACTGGCAGCCGGCCTACGCCATGGGCGAGGTCGCGGCCAAGAAGGAAGGCAAGAAGAAGGCGATGACCATCACCTGGAAGTACGCGGCCGGCGACGAGTCGGTCAACGGCTTCAAGGAAGGCTTCGAGAAGAACGGCGGCAAGGTCGACAAGCAGCTCACCCTGCCCTTCCCCAACGTGGAGTTCCAGGCGCTGCTGACCGAGATCGCGGCGGCCAAGCCCGACGCGGTGTACGCCTTCTTCGCGGGAGGCGGCGCGGTGAAGTTCGTCAAGGACTACCAGGCCGCCGGCCTGAACAAGACCATCCCGCTGTACGGCCCCGGCTTCCTGACCGACGGCACGCTCGACGCGCAGGGCGAGTCGGCCCAGGGCATGCTCACCACGCTGCACTACGCCGACGGCCTGAACACGCCGCGCGACAACGCGTTCCGCACCGCATACGCCAAGTCGTTCAAGCTGCAGCCCGACGTGTACTCGGTGCAGGGCTACGACGCCGCGCAGATGCTGGGCGTGGGCCTGAACGCCACCAAGGGCGACATCTCGAAGAAGGCCGAGTTCGCGGCCGCGGTCGAGAAGGCGAAGATCGACAGCCCGCGCGGCGCGTTCACCGTGAGCAAGTCGCACAACCCGGTGCAGGACATCTACCTGCGCAAGGTGGACGGCAAGGAGAACAAGCTGGTGAGCACCGCCATCAAGGGCCTGGCCGACCCCGCCCGCGGTTGCCGGATGTAGGCCTGGCTCTCCCGCAGGCTTCGCGCACTTCGTGTCGCTGCGCCTTCCCCCTCTCCGGGGGCGACACCTGCGGACCGGCAAAGCCGGTTCCGCGGTGTCTCCCGATCATCGCGGCGCATCGCGCCTGTTCCTTCTCTCCAGCCCAACCCGGATGACCTGACGTGGATTTCGGTACCTTCCTGGTCCAGTGCCTGAACTCGGTTCAGTACGGCCTGCTTCTTTTCCTCGTGGCCTCGGGGCTGACGCTGATCTTCGGGATCATGGGCGTCATCAACCTGGCGCACGGCAGCTTCTACATGATCGGCGCCTACATGGCGTTCTCGCTGGCGCCGCTGTTCGGCGACCAGTTCCTGCTGATGCTGGTGGCCGGCGTGGTGCTGGCGGCCATCTTCGGCTACCTTCTCGAATGGGCCTTCTTCAGCTACCTCTACCAGCGCGACCACCTGCAGCAGGTGCTGATGACCTACGGGCTCATCCTGGTGTTCGAGGAACTGCGCTCCATCCTGGTGGGCAACGACGTGCACGGGGTGAAGGTGCCCGCGTGGCTCGACGGCAGCTTCGCGCTGGGCAACGTCATGAGCTACCCGTGGTATCGCCTGTTCGCCTCGGCCGCGTGCATCGTGCTCGCGGTGGCGCTGTACTGGGTGGTGAACCGCACGCGCCTGGGCATGAT
Organism: Variovorax paradoxus; assembly: GCF_902712855.1. Lineage (NCBI taxonomy): Bacteria > Pseudomonadati > Pseudomonadota > Betaproteobacteria > Burkholderiales > Comamonadaceae > Variovorax > Variovorax paradoxus. The sequence continues at coordinate 650,891 of NZ_LR743507.1, read as the reverse complement.
GATCCGCGCCGGCGCGAGCAACCGCGACATGGTGCGCGGCCTGGGCATCGACGTGAAGCGGCTCTACCGCATCGTGTTCGCCGCGGGCGTGGCGCTGGCGGCGCTGGCCGGCATGATCGCCGCGCCGATGTCCTCGGTGTACCCGAACATGGGCGCGAGCGTGCTCATCATCTGCTTCGTGCTGGTGGTGATCGGCGGCATCGGCTCGATCACCGGCGCGCTGGTGGCCTCGCTGCTGGTGGGCTTCGTCGACACCTTCGGCAAGGTGTTCTTCGCCGACCTGAGCGGCATCGGCATCTACCTGCTGATGGCCATCGTGCTGATCTGGAAGCCCGAGGGGCTGATGGGGAGGCGGCCATGAAGAAGGCTTCGTTCCTGCTGCCCGTGGCCTGCGCGGTGGCCATCGGCATCGCCGGTCCGCTGATGGGCAACTACGCGTCGGACTTCGTCGTGAAGGTGATGATCCTGTCGATCTTCGCGCTGAGCCTGGAGCTGCTCGTGGGCATGACCGGCCTCGTGAGCCTGGGCCATGCGGCGTTCTACGGCATCGGCGCCTACGTGACGGTGCTGGCATCGGGCAGCGACGGCGGCAACTTCGCGCTGCTGCTGCCGCTGGCCATGGGCGCGGCCGCGCTGTATGCGCTCTTCGTCGGCGCGCTGAGCCTGCGCACGCGCGGCGTGTACTTCATCATGGTGACGCTGGCCTTCGCGCAGATGGCCTTCTTCGTGTTCCACGACACCAAGGTCGGCGGCGGCAGCGACGGCATCTACATGTACGTGCGCCCCGCCCTCGGCGCGCTCGACATGGAAAACCGCACCGTGCTGTTCTACGTGGTGCTGGCGTCGCTGGTGTTCACCTACGGGCTGCTGGCGCTCATCCGGCGCTCGCGCTTCGGCGCCGCGCTGGCGGGCATCCGCGTGAACGAACAGCGCATGCGCGCGGCCGGCTTCTCCGTGTACGGCTACAAGCTCGCGGCCTTCGTGCTGGCGGGTGCGCTCGCCGGTCTTGCAGGCTTCCTGCTGGCCTCGCGCGACGGCGTGGTCAACCCCGAGCTGATGGCCTGGCACAACTCGGGCGAGGTGCTGCTGATGGTGATCCTGGGCGGGCTCGGCCACCTGCGCGGCGCGGTGATCGGCGCGATCGCCTTCACGCTGCTGAAGGAGATCTTCTCGACGCATGCAGTGATGGGGCCGCTGGCCGATCACTGGCAGCTGACGCTGGGGCTGACCATCATCGTGTTCGTGGCGCTGCTGCCGAAAGGCTTGATCGGGCTGGTGAAGCGGCTGTCGCCGAAGGAGGCCGCATGACTTGCGGGCGTCTTCTGACTTCCTCCCTCCCCCTCTGGGGGAGGGCCAGGGTGGCGGCACGCGGCCCTGGCACAGGCACCACCTCCATCAGCGCCGCCTGCCCCCATCCCCGCCTTCCCCCGGAAGGGGAAGGAGCAAGACCATGAACGCACTCCTGTCCGTCGACAAGCTCACCCGCCGCTTCGGCGGCCTCACCGCCGTGAACGCCGTCTCGCTCGACCTGCACGTCGGCGAAGTGCATGCCGTGATCGGCACGAACGGCGCGGGCAAGTCCACGCTCATCAACATGCTCTCGGGCGAGATCGAGGCCTCCGAAGGCCGCATCGCGCTCGACGGCGTGGACATCACCGGCCGCGCGCAATCGAAGCGCGCGCGCGACGGCGTGGGCCGCAGCTACCAGCGCACGACCATCTTTCCGGAGTTCACCGTGCACGAGAACTGCCGCCTCGCCGCGCAGGCCGCCACGCCGAAGCCCTGGGCCTTCTGGCAGTCGTCGCAGTCCTGCGCCACCAGCAGCGCGTCGGCCGACGCCGCGCTCGAGGCGGCCGGCCTCGCGCACGAGGCGAAGCGCATCGCCGGCACCATGAGCCACGGCGCGCAGCGCCAGCTCGAGGTGGCGATGTGCCTGGCCACCAAGCCGCGCGTGCTGCTGCTCGACGAGCCGCTCGCCGGCATGGGCGCCGAGGAAACCGACCGCATGCTCACGCTGCTCGCGCGGCTGAAGGCCACGCACGCCATCCTGCTGGTGGAGCACGACATGGACGCCGTGTTCCGCATCGCCGACCGCATCACCGTGATGGTGAACGGCACCGTCATCGCCACCGGCAACCCTGGCGAAATCCGCGAGAACCCCGAAGTCCGCACCGCCTACCTCGGAGAGGATCACTGATGCCCCCACGCTCCTCACTTCGTGCATTCGCTGCCCCCCAGGGCGCCGGCCTCCCTTGGGGCGGCCCGGCGGGAGAACTGATGCCCCCACGCGCATCACTTCGTGTATTCGCTGCCCCCCAAGGGGGCGCCGGCCTCCCTTGGGGCGGCCCGGCGGGAGAACTGATGCCCCCACGCGCATCACTTCGTGTATTCGCTGCCCCCCAGGGGGGCGCCGGCCTCCCTTGGGGCGGCCCGGCGGGAGGCCACTGATGCTCGTCGTTCGCGACCTCAACACCTACTACGGCAACAGCCACATCCTGCGCGGCGTGCATGCCGGCATTCCGGCGGCGACGTCGGTCGGCCTGCTCGGGCGCAACGGCATGGGCAAGACCACGCTGATCCGCACCGTCATGGGCTACGTGCGCCCGGCGTCGGGCGAAGTGCAGGTCGACGGCCGCACGGTCACCGGCCTGCCGCCGGAGAAGATGGCACGCCTGGGCATCGGCTACGTGCCCGAAGGCCGCGGCATCTTCCCGAACCTGTCGGTGCGCGAGAACCTCGTGATGAGCGAACGCGCCGGCATCGACGGCCGGCGTGCCTGGACCTTCGACCGCGTGATGGCCACGTTCCCGCGCCTGTCGGAGCGCCTCTCGCACGGCGGCCAGCAGCTCTCGGGCGGCGAGCAGCAGATGCTGTCGATCGGCCGCGCGCTCATGACCAACCCGCGCCTGCTGATCCTCGACGAAGCCACCGAAGGCCTCGCGCCGCTGATCGTGGCCGAGATCTGGCGCGTGATCGGCGAGATCCGGGCCACCGGCATCGCCACGCTGATCGTCGATCGCGACTACCGCAAGGTGCTGGCCAACACCGATCTCGCGGTGGTGATGGAGAAAGGGCAGATCGTGCGCCACGGGGCGTCGGCGGACCTGCTGGGCGAGCCGCAGGCGCTGGAGGAACTGCTGGGCGTGTAGGCCCGCGCGGCTCAGGCCGCGCGCTGCTTGACCACCGTGATGTCGATGGCGGGCGCCGGCCAGAGCTGCAGCAGGTAGCGGTCGTCGCCCTCCAGCCCGTCCTCCGACAGCGTGTCGAGCCCCGCATAGCAGGCACGCAGGCGGTAGGTGCCCGGCGGCGCGGGAATGCGCGCCGCATCGGGAAAGTAGTCGGTGCAACCGGCGATCGCGAGGTTCGCACTGCCGTTGACCAGCGTGCATTCCACGATATGGTCCCACCGGTCCGGCTCGAGCGGCGGCGGTGCATCGAGGATTTCCACCGTCACCGGCACGTCCATGTTGCGTGCGGTGCCGATGCCGACGACACCGGCTTCGACGGCGAGCATCCGCTCGACCGCTTCCTCGGTCCATGCATCCGAAAGATCGCTGTCGGCGGATTCGTCCTGAATGTAGAACTGGAAGTAGTCGGCGAAGAGAGTGAATTCGCGCGCAGGTTCGGACATGGCGTGCGGCTGTTGCCGTTGGTTGTAGGTCGACGAAAAGCGTAACCCGAAACCGTGACGGCACCGGGTTTCACCTCTGTCCTGCGACAGTGCGACAGCCGAATGATGTCCGGCTGCACGGCCCATTCGCTCCGCGTCGGGTTGCCGTGCGCCATCGCGAGGCTCCGCATGACTTCCCTGCAATCGCGTCACATCGACAACGTCTACTCGATCGCCACCGGCGCGGCGCTGGCCGATCCGGCGCAGAGCCTGGTCCACAAGTCGTGGGCGCGCTGTGTGCACGACCACGGGCTCGACCCGTCGAAGCCGACGCCAGCGCGCATCCTGCCCGCGCAGGAAGTGCGCGCGCACCAGCAGCAGCTCGAGCACTTCCTGCGCGCCGCGCGCGCGGGCATGGAAGACATCTACCGCCGCGTGGCCGATCTCGGCTACATGGTGCTGCTGACCGACGCCGAGGGCATCACGGTCGACTACATCGGCAACCCCGCATGGGACGACCAGCTGCGCAAGGCCGGCCTGTACCTGGGTGCCGACTGGAACGAGGCGCATGCGGGCACCTGCGGCGTAGGCACCTGCCTGGTCGAGCGCCAGCCGATGACCTGCCACCAGACCGAGCACTTCGACGCCACGCACATCGCGCTCACCTGCACCACCGCGCCGCTGTTCGACCACGGCGGGCGGCTCACGGCCATCCTCGACGTGTCCGCCCTGCGCTCTCCCGAGGCCAAGGAGAGCCAGCACCTCGTGCGGCACCTGGTCTCGATGTATGCGCGGATGATCGAGGACGCCGACTTCCTGCGCCACTTCCGCGGCCACTGGATCCTGCGGCTGGGCAGCGCCTATGGCCTGGTCGACGTGGCGGGCGAGGTGATGCTGGCATTCGACGACGACGGTACGCTGGTCGGCGCCAACGGCGGTGCGCGGCTGGCCTTCGCCGGGCGGACGTTGACCGGCGCGGTGTCGGAGCTGCTGCACATGCCGATCGATGCGATCTGGCGCATCGGCGGCGCGTCCGCCATGCCTTTCGCACACACGGTGCTGCTGCCTGGCGGCGGCGAATACCACGCGTCGCTGCTGGCGCCGCGCGTGCGGCGTGCCTCCGCCCCCTCGCATGCATCCGCAAGCGCACGTCCTTCCGACCGCCTGCCACCGCTGGAGCGCATCGCCGGCGACGACCCGGCCATGCAGAAGCTGCTCGCGCAGGCGCGCCGGCTGGTCGACCGCGGCATCCACGTGCTGGTCGAGGGCGAGACCGGCAGCGGCAAGGAAGTGCTGGCGCGCGCGCTGCATGGCGCCAGCAGCCGCGCGGCCATGCCCTTCGTGGCGGTGAACTGCGCGGCCATTCCCGATTCGCTGATCGAGAGCGAACTCTTCGGCTACACGCCCGGCAGCTTCACGGGCGGTCGCGCCAAGGGCATGAAGGGCCTGATCGCGCAGGCCGACCGCGGCACGCTGTTCCTCGACGAGATCGGCGACATGCCGATGGCGCTGCAGACCCGGCTGCTGCGCGTGCTGTCCGAAGGCGAAGTGCTGCCGCTGGGCGCCGAGTCGCCGCAGCGCGTGGACCTCGCGGTGGTGGCCGCCACGCACCGGCACCTGCCCGACCTCGTGGCGTCGGGGCACTTTCGCGAAGACCTGTACTACCGCCTGTGCGGCGCACTGCTGAAGCTGCCGCCGCTGCGTGCGCGCAGCGACAGGCGCTACCTGATCGAGGGCATGTTCAACGAAGAGGCCGCGGCCATGAAGTCGACGGCACGGCTGTCGGCCGAGGCGATGCAGCAGCTGCTGGCACACGACTGGCCGGGCAACCTGCGCGAGTTGCGCAATGTGCTGCGGCTGGCGCTGGCGTTGTGCAGCGATGGCGCGGTGGGGGCGGAAGACCTCCAGTTGCCCGTGCTGACCGCTGCTGCTGCACCCGCTCGCGTGCCGGTCCCGCACGCCGATACGGGCGCAGCGATCGCGAGCGCCGCCGATCTGGTCGATCTGTTGAACCGCCACCGCTGGCACGTGGCGCGCGCGGCCGACGAGCTCGGCGTGAGCCGGGCCACGCTCTACCGCCACATGAAGCGCGACGGGATCACGCCACCACGGCGATGACATGATGAGCGCCTTGAAACAACGCAGGCAAGACGCCGATGATCGACGCATCGCAAATGCCCCCGTTGCTGGTGGACGCCAGTCCCGGCTTTGCAGGCCATTGGAAGGAATTCGAGGCCGGCTACTCGGACGATCCGCCGCCTCACTACTACATCGTGCTCGGCGACTTCGTGCGTCATCTCTGCGATCTGCTTGCCACTGGCGACAAAGCCACCCTGCAGCGCGTGTTCGCCGTGGTGGAAAGGTTGCACGTGGAAGGCGACTCCTACGTACGGGAAGCCGCGACGGCCGGCCTGCTCGAAGACATGCAGAACGCGAACATGCACCGCAAGGACACGTTGCCGGCGCAATTCGAGTTGTTCCTGCTGCCTGAGAGCGCGAGGTGGTGGAAGAAGCTGCACGGCTTCTGGCGCGACGGCGAGCCGCTGGCCGACGCGCGGTGAAGTGAGACAGCTGTCTCGGCGCCGTCGCATGCGACATGCGACAACCCCGGAAACTGCGACAAAAACCCGCCCAAGCCATTGATTTCCCGTGCCGCCGCCCACGGCACGAAAGCTGCGCAACGAATGCCGCGCCTCGCCGCGCATTCATCAACGACGCTACGGAGACATTCAATGACCGACCCGACCACCGGCCCCACGCGGGCCGCCGCCCAATGGCTCGCCGACTTCGCCGCCGCGCTCGCGCGCAGCGACATCGACGCGGCCGTCTCGCTGTTCGAGCCCGACGGCTTCTGGCGCGACCTTGTCTCGTTCACCTGGAACATCCGCACGCAGGAAGGCCCCGAGGCCATCCGCGCGATGCTGAAGGCGCGGCTGGCCGACACGCGGCCCACGGCCTTCGCGGTGGAAGGCGAGGCCACCGAGGCCGACGGCGTGGTCGATGCGTGGTTCACGTTCGAGACGCGCGTGGCACGCGGGCGCGGCCACTTGCGCCTGCGCAATGGCAAGGCCTGGACGCTGCTCACCACCATGACCGAGCTGAAGGGCTTCGAGGAAAAGACCGGCGACAACCGCGCGAAGGGCGCGGAGCACGGCGTGCACAAGGGTCGCAAGAACTGGCTCGAGAAGCGCCGCGACGAAGAGGCGGCGCTGGGCTACACCGAGCAGCCCGAGGTGGTGGTCATCGGCGGCGGCCAGGGCGGCATCGCGCTCGGCGCGCGGCTTCGGCGGCTGGGCGTGCCGACCATCATCGTGGAGCGCAACGCCAAGGCCGGCGACTCATGGCGCAAGCGCTACAAGTCGCTGTGCCTGCACGACCCGGTCTGGTACGACCACCTGCCCTACATGCCCTTCCCCGACGACTGGCCGGTGTTCGCGCCCAAGGACAAGATCGGCGACTGGCTCGAGATGTACACGAAGATCATGGAGCTCAACTACTGGAGCTCCACCGTCGCGAAGAACGCGCGCTTCGACGAGGCCGCGCAGCGCTGGGAAGTGACGGTCGAGCGCGAGGGCAAGACGGTGGTGCTGCGGCCGCGGCAGCTGGTGTTCGCGCTGGGCGTGTCGGGCTACCCGAACGTGCCGAAGGTGGCGGGCGCGGAGAACTTCAAGGGCGACCAGCACCACTCCAGCCAGCACCCCGGGCCCGAGGCCTACGCCGGCAAGAAATGCGTGGTGCTCGGCTCGAACAACTCGGCGCACGACATCTGCGCGGCGCTGTGGGAGCACGGCGCCGACGTGACGATGATCCAGCGCTCGTCGACGCACATCGCGCCCTCGCAGTCGCTGATGGAACTGGCGCTGGGCGGCCTCTACTCCGAGCAGGCGGTCAAGAGCGGCATCGACCACCACAAGGCCGACCTGATCTTCGCGTCGGTGCCCTACAAGGTCATGCACACCTTCCACATCCCGGTGTACGACGAGATGAAGAAGCGCGACGCCGACCTGTATGCGCGGCTCGAGAAGGCGGGCTTCCTGCTCGACTTCGGCGTGGACGGCTCGGGCCTGTTCATGAAGTACCTGCGGCGCGGCTCGGGCTACTACATCGACGTCGGTGCCTCCGAACTGGTGGCCAACGGCAGCATCCACCTGAAGAGCGGCGTGAACATCGAGCGGGTGAACGAGCGCTCGGTGACGCTCACCGACGGCACCGAGCTGCCGGCCGACCTGCTGGTGTACGCCACCGGCTACGGCTCGATGAACGGCTGGCTCGCCGACCTGATCTCGCCCGAGATCGCCGACAAGGTCGGCAAGTGCTGGGGCCTGGGCTCCGACACGCCGAAGGACCCGGGGCCGTGGGAAGGCGAACTGCGCAACATGTGGAAGCCCACGCAGGTCGACAACCTGTGGATCCACGGCGGCAACCTGCACCAGTCGCGGCACTACTCGCAGTTCCTGGCGCTGCAGCTGAAGGCACGCATGGAAGGGATCGACACGCCGGTGTACGAGCGGGCGGTGTCGCACCATACGCGCTGACCCTGCGTGGTCCCTAGGCAGAGGGAGCGAATCGCCAGCCCTCCTTTCTCTTATCCCCTCTCCCGCTTGCGGAAGCCAGGGTGAGGGGGTGCCTTCAATAAAGCACTGCGGTAGAGCGAACGCCGCGGCCCTCACCCCAGCCCTCTCCCCGAGGGGAGAGGGAGCAAATCCCAACACCGTTTCTCTTCGCTTTTGTCCCCTCTCCCGCTTGCGGGAGAGGGCCAGGGTGAGGGCTGGTGCTTGAGATGAGGCGCGGCGCCTGGTGGGAGGCCGCCACCCTCACCCCGCCCTCTCCCCAAGGGGAGAGGGAGCAACTCCCGCGGCTTCGGTGCAGCGCAGAAGCTCACTCGCTGACGAACCGCCGCAGCCCTTCGAGGTCGGTCACGGTGATGCCGCCGTACTCGATGCGCAGCAGCCCGGCCAGCGCCAGCCGCCGCAACGCGGCATTGCAGCGCTGGCGCGACAGGCCCGAGAGATTGGCGATCTCCTCCTGGGACACCTCCAGGTGCGGGTCGCTGCCGGGATGCAGCCATTCGTGGAACAGACCCACAAGCGCGCGCGCGACCTGGCTGTCGGTGTCCAGCAGGTGGTGCGCAGTGAAGTTGCCGAGAAACCAGTGCATGCGCTCGTTGATCTGGCGCAGCAGGAAGTCGTCGAAGCTGCGGTGCGTGGCGCGCAGCCATTGGAAGGTTTCCAGCGGCATCAGCGCCACGCGGCTCGGGCGCAGCGCGATGATGTCCGCCGTGCGCGGCACGCCCCGCAACAGCGTGCCCTCGCCGAACCAGCTGCCGTTGGACAGGCCGCCCAGCGTCACCGAGCGTCCGTCGGGCGAGGTCACGCACCACTTGAGCAGGCCGTCGATGGTGCCGTACCAGTGCACGGGCGTGTCGCCGCGGCGGCACAGCGAGCCGCCGGCCGGCACCTCGACCTCGCGCATCTCGTCGAGCACGCGCTCGCCCGCGGCCACGTCGAGCAGCGGGAACCAGGCCGAGCCCTGCAGCAGTTGCGCGATGGTCAGCGGAGCGTGGGGAGAGACTTGCGTGGTCGTGGGCATGGGCGGGCCGCGGCGCGCGGAAAGAAAGAAGGAATTACGGCAGGTCCTTGATGCGCTGCAGTTCGGCCTGCGCCTCGCGCAGCTTGTCCTCGCGGCGGGCGACCTTGTCGGCGTCGCCCTTGCGCTGGGCGTCGCGCAGCTCGCGCTCGCGGTCGGCCACCTTGCGTTCCTGGGTGCGCACGCGCTGGCGGTGGTCGGCCGCCAGCCTGGCGTCGCTGCAGTTGCGGCGCACCTCGGCCAGCGCGCGTTCCAGGCCGCGCACGCGCTGGGTCTGGCCGTCGGCCTTGGCCGCCTCGATGTCGCGCCCGATGGCCTCGCGCTTGGCCGCACAGCTGGCGCCTGGCCCGGGCTGTGCGGCGGCCCCGTTCGATGCCAGTGCGGCGGCGGCCACCAGGGCCAGAGCCAGTTGCTTCATGGGTGCTCCTTTTGCATGACTTCGCAAGAGTGGAATGAAAGGCAAGGGCGACTTTAGCTTCTGGCACAGGTAAACCCTGCCCCGAAATGTCGTCGCGATGACTGAGTGCGCCGGCGCCCCAAAAAATAATGGCGCGCTCCCCACCTACAGACCTCCAGACAGACACAGGAACCCGACCATGTCGAAGCGCAAAGTGATCGTGACCATCGCCCCCACCGGCGGCATGGCGCACAAGTCGCAGAACCCCCACCTTCCCACCCAGCCCGCCGAGATCGCCGCCGACACGCTGCGCTGCTGGAACGCCGGCGCCAGCGTGGTGGCGATCCACGCGCGCCGCGCCGACGACGGCGCCACCTGCAACGCCGACGTGTACCGCGACATCAACAGCCGCATCCGCACGGGCGGCTGCGACATCGTCATCAACAACTCCACCGGCGGCGGCGTGCACGGCGACATGGTGAAGCCGCTGGCCGGCGACCGCTGGGAAATCGCGTGGGAAGAGCGCATCAAGGGCATGGACGCCGGCGCCGAGATGTGCACGCTCGACGCCACCACGCTCAACCTGAGCTTCGAGGGCAAGCAGATCCTGATGGACACGCCGATCACGCGTGGCCGCGAACTGGCCGCCGGCATGAAGGCGCGCGGCATCAAGCCCGAGTGGGAGGTGTTCAGCCCCACCCACATCCTGCAGGACACGACCACGCTGATCGGCGAGGGCCACGACGACGAGCCCTACTTCATCAACCTGGTGATGAACGTGCACCGCAACTTCCAGAACGCGATGCCGTACTCGCCGCGCAACCTGCAGATGATGGTCGACACGTTGCCCAAGGGTGCCATCTTCGGCGTGAGCGGCATCGGCATGTCGCAGCTCGAGGCCAACGTGGCGGCGCTGCTGCTGGGCGGCCATGCGCGCGTGGGGCTGGAGGACAACCTGTACTTCCGCCACGGCGAGCTGGCCACCAACGTGCAGCTCACCGAGCGCATCGTGCGGGTGATTCGCGAACTCGACATGGAGGTGGCCACGCCGGCCGAGGCGCGCCAGATCATGGGCCTGCCGCGCACGGGCGGCCCGCGGCCCGAGTTCGCTCTGGGCTGAAAAATAAGAGAACAGCAACGACAACGACAACGACAACGAACGGAGACAGATCGAATGAACATTTCCCGCACCACCCTGGCCCTCGCGCTCGGCACCGCCCTGGCGGCCAGTGCCTCGGCCCAGGTTTCAGACGACACGATCCGCATCGGCTTCATCAGCGACATGTCGGGCCTGTACCGCGACTACGACGGTCCGGCCGGCGCCGAGGCGATCCGCATGGCCATCGCCGACATGGGCGGCGCCATCGACGGCAAGAAGATCGAGCTGGTCACGGCCGACCACCAGAACAAGCCCGACATCGCCGCCGCCAAGGCGCGCGAGTGGTTCGACGTGCAGAAGGTCGACATGCTGATCGGCGGCGTGAACTCGGGCGCGGCCATCGCCATGGCCGGCGTGGCGGCCGACAAGAAGAAGCCGTACTTCGTGGTGGGTTCGGGCGCCTCGAGCCTCACCAACGAATACTGCTCGCCCTACACGGTGCACTATGCCTACGACACGGTGGCCATGGCGCGCGGCACCGCGAGCGCGGTGGTCAAGGCCGGCGGCAAGAGCTGGTACTTCGTGGCGGCCGACTACGCCTTCGGCGCGGCGCTGCAGGCCGACGCGACCAAGACCGTGCAGGCCAGCGGCGGCACGGTGGCCGGCTCGGTGAAGCACCCGCTGGGCGCGAGCGACTTCTCGTCGTTCATGCTGCAGGCGCAGAACTCGAAGGCGCAGGTTCTGGCGCTGGCGAACGCGGGCGGCGACACGGTGAACGCCATCAAGTCGGCGGCGGAGTTCGGCATCAGCAAGAACATGAAGCTGGCCGGCATGATCATCACCATCAACGACGTGCATGCGCTGGGCCTGAAGAGCTCGCAGGGCATGTACCTCACCGACAGCTGGTACTGGAACCAGAGCCCCGAGTCGCGCGAGTGGGCACGCCGCTTCTTCGACAAGCACAAGCGCATGCCCTCCTCGTTCCACGCCGGCGACTACTCCGCCGCGCTGCAGTACCTGCAGGCGGTGAAGGCCGCGGGCAGCGACGACGCCGACAAGGTGATGGCGCAGCTGCGGAAGACGAAGTTCAACGACATGTTCGTCAAGGGCGGCTGGCTGCGCGAGGACGGACTGATGGTGCACGACATGCACCTGATGCAGGTGAAGACGCCGACCGAGTCGAAGGAGCCGTGGGACTACTACAAGGTGGTCGAGCCGATCCGCGGCGAGGCTGCATGGACCACCCGGGCGGAGAGCCGCTGCGCGCGGTGGAAGTCGGCATGAGCGATGCATCTCCCCTTTCTTCGGACGTGAAGCGCGTCGCGGTGGTCGGCACCGGCGTGATCGGTGCGAGCTGGGCCGCGTACTTCCTGGCCCACGGCCTCGACGTGAATGCGACCGACCCTTCGCCCGGCGCGGAAGAGCGCCTGCGCGCCGCGGTGGCGCAGCATTGGCCGACGCTGCAGCGCTTCGGCCTGGCCGAGGGCGCCTCGGTCGACCGGCTGCGCTTCCACGACAGCCTGGAAGACGCCGTGTCGGTGGCCGACTTCGTGCAGGAGAACGGCCCCGAGCGCATGGACTTCAAGATCGACCTGTTCCGCCGCATGGACGCGGCGGCACCGCCGGACACCATCCTCGCGTCGAGTTCGTCGGGCCTGGCGATCAGCGGCGTGCAGTCGGGCTGCGCGCATCCGCAGCGCGTGGTGCTGGGGCATCCGTTCAACCCGCCGCACCTGATTCCGCTGGTGGAAGTGATCGGCGGCGAGCGGACCTCGGCCGAGGCCATCGAACGCACGATGGCCTTCTACGCGGCCATCGGCAAGCGGCCGATCCACGTGAAGCGCGAGGTCAAGGGGCACATCGCCAACCGGCTGCAGGCGGCCCTGTGGCGCGAGGCGTTCCATCTGGTGAACGAGGGCGTGGCGAGCGTGGCCGACATCGACACCGCCATCGCGCATGGCCCCGGCCTGCGCTGGGCGGTGATGGGTCCGTTCATGAACCTGCACCTCTCGGGCGGCGCGGGCGGCATCGCGCATGTGCTCGCGCACCTGGGCGGCCCCATCGAGGACTGGTGGAAGGACCTGGGCGCGCCGTCGATGACGCCGGAGCTCCGGCAGAAGGTGGCGCAGGGCGTGGCCGAGGAACTGGGTGCGCGCCGCACGGCCGAGCTCGAATCCGCCCGCGACACCCTGCTGTTAGACCTGATTCGCGCCAAGGCCGGCACCGGCAAACTCGATTGAAACGACTGCCCCCGGCCTGCCGCTTTGCGGCGGCCCGGCGGCGACCACCCATGACCGACTTTCTTCTCGATGAAAACCTGATCGCCCCGCCCCGCACGGTGCGCATCGACTTCGACGACGGCTCCTTCGCGCTTCGCTCGCCGATGGCGCTGAAGCCCTACGCACGCTGCATCGGCGAATGGCTCGAACGCTGGGCACGCGAGACGCCCGATGCGCTGGCGCTTGCCGAACGCGACGAGTCCGGCGAAGGCTGGCGCAAGCTCGACTACCGCGCGCTGCGCCGGGCCGTGGGCTCGGTCGCGCAGTCGCTGCTCGACATGGACCTCCCCGCCGGCAGGCCGGTGGTGATCCTTTCGGACAACGCCATCGACCACGCGGTGCTGATGCTGGCCGCCATGCACATCGGCCGCACGGCGAGTTCGCTTTCCAGTGCCTACTCGCGCATGGCCAAGGACCCGTCGCGGCTCCACGGCATGCTGCAGGCGCTGAAGCCCGCGCTCATCTATGCATCGGACGCCAGGGTCTATGGCGGTTCGCTGGCAGGCTGCGGCGTGGAAGCGGTGACGGTGTTCAGCCGCAACGCCGACGCACATGCCGGGGCGCTGGACTTCGGCCGGCTGCTCGCCGCCAGCGAAACGCCGGCGGTGATGCAGGCCTTTGCGCAGGTGCTGCCCGACACGCACGCGAAGTACCTGCTGACCTCCGGCTCCACCGGCAAGCCCAAGGTGGTCGTCAACACCCACCGCATGCTGTGCGCCAACCAGCAGATGATGGCGCAGACCTGGCGCTTCCTCGCGCACGAGAAGCCGGTGCTGGTCGACTGGCTGCCCTGGAGCCACACCTTCGGCGCCAACCACAACCTGCACATGGTGCTGTGCCACGGCGGCGCGCTCTACATCGACGAGGGCCGGCCCGCGCCGGGCCTGATCGAGAAGACCGTGCGCAACCTGCGCGACGTCAAGCCCACGCTGCTGTTCAACGTGCCGCGCGGCTTCGACATGCTGCTGCCCTTCCTGGAGGCCGACGACGCGCTGGCCGCCGAGGTCTTCTCGCGCCTGCGACTGGCCTTCTACGCGGCGGCGGCGCTGGCGCCCTCCACCTGGCAGCGGCTCGAAGCGGTGGCGCGCCGCGTGCGGCCCGCGCGGCCGCTGTGGCTCACCACCTCGTGGGGCGCCACCGAGACCTCGCCCGCCATCACCTCGGCGCACTGGAAGCTCGACGGCGCCGGCTGCATCGGCGCGCCGCTGCCGGGGCTGGAGCTGAAGTTCGTGCCCAACGGCGAGAAGCTGGAGATGCGGGTCAAGGGCGTGTCGGTGTTCCCGGGCTACCGCGATGCGCCGCGCGAGACCGCCGAGGCCTTCGACGAGGAGGGCTACTACCGCATCGGCGACGCCGGCTTCCTCGCGAACCCGCAGGAGCCCGCGCAGGGCGTGATCTTCAACGGCCGCGTGGCGGAAGACTTCAAGCTCTCCAGCGGCACCTGGGTGTCGGTGGGCACGCTGCGCGTGAAGCTGGTGTCGCTGCTCGCACCGCATGTGCAGGACGTGGTGCTCACCGGCCACGACCGCGACGAGGTCGGCATGCTGGTGTTTCCCAGCCCGCAGGCCGCCGCACTGCCGCCCGAGGCCATGGACGAACGCATCGCCGGCGTGCTGCGCGCGCTGCGCGACGAAGGCGCGGGCTCGTCGCAGTGCCCGTCCTGCGCGCTGGTGCTGGCCGAGCCGCCCAGCCTCGACGCAGGCGAGATCACCGACAAGGGCTACATCAACCAGCGCGCGGTGCTCGTGCGGCGCGCCGCCGAGGTGGCGCGCCTGCATGCGCGCACCCCCGGCGACGCGCAGGTGGTGCGGCCCTGAGCACCTGACGCTGAAACCCCGGAGGCATGACCATGCAGCATGTGAGGTACGACACCGAAGACACCGTCTGCACGATCACGCTGGACCGCCCGGACAAGCGCAATGCCGTCCATGGCCCCATGGCCGCCGAACTGCGCGAAGCCTTCGCGCGCTTCGAGGCCGACGACGCGCTGCGCGTGGCGGTGCTCGCCGGCGCGGGCGGCCACTTCTGCGCGGGCGCCGACCTGGCCGCCGTGGGCGACCCCGCGCAGCGCAACGAGCTCGACCCCGAAGGCGGCGGCAGCGGGCCGATGGGGCCGACGCGCATGGCCCTGTCGAAACCGCTCATTGCAGCGATCAATGGCTACGCGGTGGCCGGCGGGCTCGAGCTCGCGCTGCTGGCCGACCTGCGCGTGGCCGACGAGGACGCGGTGCTCGGCGTGTTCTGCCGGCGCTGGGGCGTGCCGCTGATCGATGGCGGCACGGTTCGCCTGCCGCGCATCGTCGGCATGGCACGCGCGCTCGACATGATCCTCACGGGCCGGCCCGTCGCCGCGCCCGAAGCCCTCTCGATGGGGCTGGTGAACCGCACCACGCCGTCCGGTGGCGCGCTCGCGGCAGCGCAGCAGCTGGCGCGCGAGATCGCGGCGTTTCCCCAGCAGTGCATGCTGGCCGACCGCGCGTCAGCCTATGCGCAGTGGAACCTGCCGCTGGCCGAGGCGCTGCGCAGCGAAGGCGTGCACGGCGTGCCGATCGTGTTCGCCGAGGGCGAACGCGGTGCGGCGCGCTTCGCGGGGGGCGCGGGCCGCCACGGCCGGTTCGGCGACCGCGGCTGAGGCGCGGCCTCAGTCGCTGGCGCGCTTGCGCAACGCGAGGCGCAGGGCCTTCGCGAAACGCGGGTCGGCCATGGCGCCGACATTGAAGCGCGACCAGCGCGAGACCTGCGTGGAGTCGACGTTGAAGATGCGTCCCGGCGCCATCACGATCTTGCGCGGCAGCAGTTCCTTGGCGAAGGCCAGCGAATCGGCCACGCCGGGCAGCGCCGCCCACACGTAGAGCGACTGCGGGGTGCGCGCGAACACCTCGGCATCGACCGACTCGAGCAGCCTGATCGCGTTGCGCGTGGCTTCGCCCAGGCGCGACTGCAGCCGGTTCAGGTGCCGCTGGTAGTGGCCCTCGCTCAGGATCACGTCGACGGTGCGCTCGCTGTATTCCGAACTGCTCACGTGGATCAGCGCCTTCAGGTCGGCCAGGTCGCTCGCCAGGTCGGCACCGCAGGCGATGAAGCCCACGCGCAGCGCCGCGGAGAACGACTTGGAAAAGCTCCCGATGTAGATGGTGCGCTCCAGCTGGTCGAGCGCGGCCAGCCGCGGCAGCGAGGTGGGCTTGAAGTCGGCCAGCGGGTCGTTCTCGACGATCAGCAGGTCGTGCTTCTGCGCCAGCTGCAGCACGCGGAAGGCCTTGGCCGGCGAGATGTCGGAGCCCGTGGGGTTGTGCGCGATCGACTGCGTGAAGAACAGCCGCGGACGCTCGGCAACGAGCAGGCGCTCCAGCGCCTCGAGGTCGGGGCCGTCGGCCAGCCGCGGCACGGCCAGCATCTGCGCGCCCGCGAGCTTGAGCTTGCCGAACAGCGGGTAGTAGCCGGGGTCGTCCACCAGCACCTTGCCGCCCGGCGGCACGAAGTAGCGTATGACGATGTCCATCGCCTCGTTCGCGCCGTGCGTGAGCACGATCTGCCGCGGCTCCGCGCCGATGCCGAAATCGGCCAGCTTGCGCACCAGGTGGTCGCGCAGCGGCGCGTAGCCGAAGCGGCTGCCGTAGCGGAACAGCGCACCGAGCCCCGTGCGGACCACCTTGGGGTGGTATTTGTCCAGGCGCACGTCGGAGAGCCATTCGACCGGAGGAAAGCCGTCGCCCACCGCGATGGCGTCGGGCTCGCTCTTGAGCTGCTCGCGCATGAGCCACACGATGTCCATCGCGCGGCCGAGGCTGCCGGCGTCCTCCTCGGCCGGCTTCGGCGTCTTCTGCTGCGCGAGCACGAAGTACCCCGAGCCGCGACGCGGCTCCACCAGCCCGCGCGACACCAGCAGCTCGAAGGCGGCCACCACGGTGTTCTTCGCGTAGTTGTGCAGCTGCGCCAGTTCGCGCAGCGACGGGAGCTTGTCGCCGGCCTTGTAGGCGCCGCTGGCGATCTGTCGTTCGAGGGTGCTGGCGAGCGAATCGGCGATGGTCGTCATGGGTGGCGACTGTGACACAGCGTCCGCCCGATGCGGCCCACTGTCCGCACTGTCCCGGCGAACTGTGCCTTCCGCCGGCGGTACAGCCGACCTAAATTGCCTGCTCCCGAATCTGCCTCCCGAACCCTACTTTCCTGAAGAGACGCGCAACGATGGTCGCCGACTCCCGCCTCCCCAATTTCCGCGCACTCACCCCCGCGCAGCGCCTCGAGCACGTCGCGCGCGCCACGTCGCTCGGCGCCGACGAGGTGGCGCTGCTCGCCGCCCCCGGCGCGCTGCCGCTGGCGCGCGCCGACGGCATGATCGAGAACGTGATCGGCACCTTCGAGCTGCCCTTCGGCATCGGCGGCAACTTCCAGGTCAACGGCCGCGACTACCTCGTGCCGATGGTGGTGGAAGAGCCCTCGGTGGTGGCCGCGGCCTCCTTCATGGCCAAGCTGGCACGCGAAGGCGGCGGCTTCGAGGCCTCCAGCAGCGGCCCGATCATGCGCGCGCAGGTGCAGGTGCTCGGCGTGACCGACCCCTACGGCGCACGGCAGGCGCTGCTGCGTGCGCGCGACCAGATCCTGGAAGTGGCCAACAGCCGCGACAAGGTGCTCATCGGCCTGGGCGGCGGCTGCCGCGACATCGAGGTGCACGTGTTCCCCGACACGCCGCGCGGCGCGATGATCGTGATGCACCTGATCGTGGACGTGCGCGACGCCATGGGCGCCAACACCGTCAACACCATGGCCGAGTCGGTCTCGCCGCTGGTGGAGAAGCTCACCGGCGGCACGGTGCGCCTGCGCATCCTGTCGAACCTGGCCGACCTGCGGCTGGCGCGCGCACGCGTGCGGCTCACGCCCGAGGTGCTCAAGACCAAGGAGCGCAGCGGCGAGGAGATCGTCGAGGGCGTGCTCGACGCCTACACCTTCGCGGCCATCGACCCGTACCGCGCGGCCACGCACAACAAGGGGATCATGAACGGCATCGACCCGGTGATCGTGGCCACGGGCAACGACTGGCGCGCGGTCGAGGCCGGCGCGCACGCATACGCCTGCCGCAGCGGCCGCTACACCTCGCTCACCACCTGGGAGAAGGACACCCGCGGCGCGCTGGTCGGCACCATCGAGATGCCGATGCCCGTCGGCCTGGTGGGCGGCGCGACCAAGACGCACCCGCTGGCGCAGCTCGCACTGAAGATCCTCGGCGTGAAGTCGGCGCAGGAGCTGGGCGAAGTGGCGGTGGCGGTGGGCCTGGCGCAGAACCTGGGCGCGCTGCGCGCACTGGCCACCGAAGGCATCCAGCGCGGCCACATGGCGCTGCACGCACGCAACATCGCGCTGGTGGCGGGCGCCACGGGCGACGAGATCGACACCGTGGCCAGACAGATGGCCGCCGAGCACGACGTGCGCACCGACCGCGCCGTGGCGCTGCTCGAGGCGCTGCGCAGGAAGTAGGCAAGGCAGGCAGGCCATCATCGCGGGCGCGGCCCGCATCGCATCTATCGCATCCACAACGACGGAGACAACAACATGAAGACGGACAGCGCAGGCCGCGCAAGCTGGCGGCTGGTGGAAATATGGGGCGACACGGCCGACCTCGGCCATCTCGCATGGTCGATCGCCATCGGGCTCGGCGTGAGCCTTGCGGGCTTCCTGGTGGCCAACCGCGTGCTCGCGAGCACGGTCGCCACGCCGGAACTGGCGCGCGCCTACGCGATGCTGGCCGGGCTCGGCGGCTGCGTGGTGTCGGGCGTGATCTGCGCCCTGCTCTTCGCGCCCAAGCGCGAGGTGGTGGAAGGCACCGAGGCCGACCCGCGCTGGCGCGAAGAGGTGCTGGCCGAGCTGGCCGGCGAGCACGGCACGCTGGGCTCGGTCGCCGACCTGCCGCCGTCGGTGGTGCGCGAGATGAAGGAACTGGAAATCTACGACCTGTTCGCCTCGTATTCGTCGCGCCAGTCTTCCGGCAAGCTCGATGAGGGCGCCGCATCATGATCGACGCCGCATTGCTCAACCAGATCCTGGTCGCCACCGGCATGGGCCTCGTCGGCGCCGTGGTGTTCGCCGCCATCGGCCTCGTTTCGGGCACCGACGAGACCACCACGCTGGCGCCTCTCACGCTGCTGGTGGTGCTGCTCGGCGTGCCGCCCGAGGGCGTGTTCACCTTCTTCCTGGCGGCTGCCGTCGCCAAGCACATGACGCACGCGGTGCCCACCGCGCTGCTGGGCATCCCGGGCGACACCATGGCCACGCCGCTGCTGCAGGACGCCAACGTGCTGCGAAACCTGGGCGTGCCGCACATCGCGCTGCGCAAGATGGTGTCGGGCGCGATCATCGCGGCCTTCATCGCGGTGCCGCTGGCCGTGCTGTTCGCGGTGCTGCTGGCGCCCTACGGCGCGGCCATCACCAAGGCGGCGCCGTGGATCTTCGTGGTGGCGGCCGTGGCCATCGCGTACTTCTCGAGCGGGCGCTGGGCCTCGGTGGCGACGCTGGTGCCCTTCGTGGTGGTGATCGTGGCGCTGCAGTCGCTCACCGGCAAGTACGGCGTGAAGCTCAGCATCAGCTATTTCCTGGGCATTGCCATCGGGCCGCTGGTGGCCGACCTGTTCTCGGTGATCTCGCCGGCCGCGCGTGCGCGCATGAAGCGCGACAAGGTCCGCACCTTCTCGCTGGCACCCGACGTGAAGGGCTGGTCGGGCTACTTTCCCAACCCGTTCAAGGTACTCGACCGCGGCCAGGTGAAGTGGACCTTCGCCACCGCCGCCGTCTCCAGCGCCACCTTCGTGTTCAGCCCGGTCGCGATGACGGTGGTGCTGGGCGAGCTGGTGGGCTCGCGCGTGAAGCACGCCTACCACCGGCTCACGACCACGCTGGCCGCGCGCAACGGCGTGACCGAGGCCACCTACATCGCCGAGGCGCTGATCCCGCTGATCGCCATCGGCCTGCCGCTGAGCCCGGTGGCGGCCGGCCCGGCGGCGCCGCTGTTCAACGCGCCGCCCGTGTTCACCATCGATTCGGCCACGGGCCAGACGCACAACCTGCACAACCTGCTGAGCCACTGGGAGTTCCTGGGCTACGGCATGCTGGCCGTGGTGCTGGCGGCGCTGGTGGCCTATCCGTTCACGATGAACTTCGCGCGCCGTGCGGCGCTGTTCGTCTCGCGCAAGGTGAGCCACGAGGCGATCATCGCGACCTTCGTCGGGCTGATCGTGGTCATCAGCGTGTGGGAAGGCCAGCTGCTCGGCCTGCTGGTGATCCTCACGATGGGTCTGCTGGGCGGGCTGCTGTCGCGCGCCATCGGCTTCAACACCGGCGTGCAGTTCATGGGCTACTACACGGCGGTGCTGACGGTGCCTGCGGTGGTCAAGGCCTTGGGCTGAACCCTGTACCGCCGTGACAAGCTGGGCGCCCCTCCTGGAGCGCCCACCTTGACCCGCCGCATCGATCCCTGCGGCGTCCGCCTGTTCGTCGCTGCCGCACGCGCGGGGTCGATCGTTCGCGCGGCCGGGCGGGTGGTGAGCGAGACCGGCATCCGCATAAAGCACGTGCCCTGCCGCGGCACCGGGCCGCTCATCACCGACATGATCGGCGGGCAGATGCAGCTGGGTTTCGTGTCGGTCTCGCAGGTGGCGCCGCAGGTCAAGGCGGGCACGCTGCGCGCGCTGGCGGTGAGCACCGCCACGCGGTCGGCCGCGCTGCCCCACTTCCCCACGCTGGCCGAGGCCGGCGTGCCGGGCTACAGCTTCGAAGCGTGGATCGCGCGGGTCGGTCCGGCGGGCCTGCCGGCGCCGGTGGTGCAGAACTACCACGCCGCCATCAAGGCCGCGATGGCCTCGCCCGAGGCGAAGACCGCCATCGCAGGGCAAGGGCTCACGCTACTCGACAAGGGACCGGACGCCGCGCCGGCTTTCTTCCCGTCCGAGCTGGCGAAGCACCGGAAGCTCGTGAAGCTCTGGGGCGCGACGCTGGACTGACGGCTCAGTGCCGCGACGCGGCCGGCGCCGCACGCCGGGGAACGGGCTTGCTTTCGGCCTTCTTGTCGGCCCCCTTCGGCGCCTCGCCCCCGCCGAACATCTTCTCCACCTGCTGCCCCACCCGGGCCCCGATGGCCGTGCCGACACCCGGCAGCACCGCGCTGCCGATGGCCGCGCCGGTGAGCGCGCCGCCGGTGAGCGACAGCTCGGGGTCGCTCATGGTGCCGCCGATCTTCAGCGGCACGCCGACCACGCCGTCGACGATGTCGACCGCGATCTCGCCATCGAGCTTGCGGTTGAACAGCTTCAGGTTGCCGCTGGCGGTGAGCACGCCCGAGCGGGCCTTGAGGTTGGTGTAGCGCATCACCACGCCGTCTTCGGTGCCCTGGGTGTCGAGCGTGCCGGTGAGCTGGTCGAGCTGCGTGCTGCCGCCGCGGCTGATGCCGGCGGTGGTAACGGCCTTGGCCACGTCGAGCCTGGTGAGCGTGGCGGGCTGCACGGTGAAGACGGTGCGGGTGTGCAGGCTGCGCAGCAGCGAGCCGAGGTCCTCGGCGGTATCGGCCTGCGCCGTGAGCGTGGTCTGGCCCGACACCTTGCCCGCCAGCGAGGTGCGGCGGTCGAAGGCCTGCACGAGGCCTTCGATGTCCACTTGGCGCGGTTCCAGTTCGGCCGACACGCGCAGCTTGCCGGTGGGCAGCACCTCGAACCGCGTGACGCCGTTCCAGGTGCCGCCGCCCACGTCGATGCGGGTGCGCCAGCGGTCCTGCCCGGGCTGGCGGTCCAGCCGCAGCCGCGCGGGCTGGGCCGGCGGCGTGGGGCCGGCGCGTTCCAGGCGCAACTGGCGCGGACGCCACTCCGGGTCGAAGGCGACCTCGCCGTCGTAGGCGAGCGGGATGTCGCGCCGGTCGATCCAGACCACGTCGCGCCAGCGCACCCGCTCCAGCGGCACGGGCGCCAAGGTCCAGGGCGCAGGCAGCGCGATCACGTTGCCGCCCTGCTTCGCCTCTTCCGGCTTGGGGCCCTTGCCGCGGAACGCGCGCACCGAGGCGCGCGGCAGCACCAGGCTGTCGACCTCGACCTCGTCCAGCGCGATGACGCGCTGCAGCAGCGGCGCCAACTGCAGCTGCAGGCTGACGCGCTTCAGGGTGATGGGGCGGGGCTGGCCGGTGGCGACGTCGGACAGCACCAGCATCGGCGTGGGCAGCAGCGCCCAGTGCGCGCTGCCCACCTTCAGCGGCACGCCGAAGCGCTTCTCGAAGCCCTCGGCGATCTTCGCGGCCACTTCGTCGTCGGAGGGCAGCTTGGAGCGCACCACGAGCACCAGCACGCCCGCGCCCAGCACCAGGACGGCGGCGATGCCGATGAGCCAGCGGCGGACGGGGTGCTTCATCGATCCAAGTTAACACGCAAAGGCGACTGCGCCTGTCAGCCGCCGTCGCTATAGTTTTGCCTCCCTCATGGGCCTGTTGGGGGCCGGATGGGGCCTACAGGCAGAACCCGAAAGAACCGCATGCGTATCTGGAAAAAAGAGATCTCCGTCGAGCGGCTCACGCTCAACCACGCCGACACCGCCGTCTCCCGGCTGGGAATGGAGTTCCTGGAGGTGGGCGACGACTTCATCCGCGCCCGCTGCCCGGTCGACGAACGCACCCGCCAGCCCTACGGCATCCTGCACGGCGGCGTGTCGGTGGTGCTGGCCGAGACGCTGGGTTCCTGCGGCGCCCACTACTCGGCGCCCGAAGGCGACCGCGCCGTGGGCCTGGACATCAACGCCAACCACATCCGCTCGGTCACCAGCGGCTGGGTGATCGGCACCGCGCGGCCGGTGCACCGCGGCCGCACCACGCAGGTCTGGCAGATCGACCTGACCAACGAGGCCGGCGAACTGACCTGCGTGTCGCGCATCACGATGGCAGTGCTGCAGCCGCGCTGAGCGAGGCGAAGCGCTCTTTCTCCGCGAACAGGGTGCGTGCCGGTGTCCAGGGGGGTGTTCATCGCCCACAATCACGCCCCGGGGAAAGCCAGGGCGTCCTGGCCTCCGGGCACACGCCACCAACAAGAGGAGAAAGAAGAATGTTCAACTGGACTGAACGGCCCGCGTCCGCGCTGGCCAACGGCGCGGTCATCGCGCCGGACGAGCGGCTGCCCTGGCTGCAGACCGGCGCCATGGGCGTGCAGCACGTGATCGCCATGTTCGGCGCCACGGTGCTGGCGCCGATCCTGATGGGGTTCAGCCCCAACATCGCGATCCTGATGAGCGGCATCGGCACGCTCATCTTCTTTCTCGTCACCGGCGGCAAGGTGCCCAGCTACCTGGGCTCGAGCTTCGCCTTCATCGGGGTGGTGATCGCGGCCAGCGGCTATGCGGGCAAGGGGCCCAACGCCAACATCGCGGTGGCGCTGGGCGGCATCGTGGCCTGCGGGGTGGTGTACATCCTGATCGGGGCCATCGTGCAGGCCGTCGGCACGGGCTGGATCGAGCGCTTCATGCCGCCCGTCGTCACGGGCGCGGTGGTGGCGGTGATCGGACTCAACCTGGCGAGCGTGCCGATCAAGAACATGGCCGCGAGCAACTTCGACTCGTGGATGCAGGCCGTGACCTTCCTGTGCGTGGGCCTGGTGGCGGTGTTCACGCGCGGCATGCTGCAGCGCCTGCTGATCCTGGTCGGGCTGATCCTGGCGACCGTGGTCTACGCGGTGCTGACCAACCTGCTGGGCATGGGCAAGCCGGTGGACCTGAGCGGCATCGCCAACGCGGCCTGGCTCGGCCTGCCGACCTTCACGGCGCCTGTGTTCACGGCCAACGCGATGCTGCTGATCGCCCCGGTGGCGATCATCCTGGTGGCGGAAAACCTGGGCCACCTGAAGGCGGTGACGGCCATGACGGGCCGCAACCTCGACCGCTACATGGGCCGGGCCTTCATCGGCGACGGCATCGCCACGGTGGTGAGCGGCGCGGCGGGCGGCACGGGCGTGACGACCTACGCCGAGAACATCGGCGTGATGGCGGCCACGCGCATCTACTCGACCGCGGTGTTCGTGGTGGCGGCCGTGATCGCGCTGGTGCTGGGCTTCAGCCCCAAGTTCGGCGCGCTGATCCAGGCGATTCCGCTGCCGGTGATGGGTGGCGTGAGCATCGTGGTGTTCGGCCTGATCGCCATTGCCGGCGCCAAGATCTGGGTCGACAACAAGGTCGACTTCTCGCAGAACCGGAACCTGATCGTGGCCGCCATCACGCTGATCATCGGCACGGGCGACTTCACGCTGAAGTTCGGCGACTTCGCTCTCGGCGGCATCGGGACCGCCACCTTCGGCGCGATCATCCTGTATGCGCTGCTCGGGCGCTCGAAGAACTGATGCGAGCATCAGGCCCCGGGAAAAGTGCAACCTCATGAAAGAAGTGTTGTCCGTGGGGCCTGGAGCGGGTGCGGGTCATGGGCGTTCGGCCCGCGCCCGTTAGACTCCAACGCTTTTCGCACCGACGTTTTCCAATGGCCGATGTCTCCGCCGCGCGCACCAAGGCGGTTTTCGAATTCAAGAGCGCCACGCTGCCGCTGATCGCAGTGATCCTCAAGACGTCCGACCTGGACGTGCTGGCCGAGGCGCTCGACGCCCAGCTGGCGGATTCGCCCGACTTCTTCGAGCAGGAGCCGGTGGTGATCGACCTCTCCCTGCTGCAGGAGGCACAGGGCGAGAGCGAAGCCGCCGGCGACGCGCCTGCCGCGGCCGACATCGACTTCGCCGCCCTGCGCAGCCTGCTGGCGCGCCACCAGACCCAGCCGATCGCAGTGCGCGGCGGCAACGCCGCCCAGAACGCCGCGGCGCGCGCCGCCGGCCTCTCGGTGGCCGCCATGCCGGCAGCCGCAGCACCCCGCGCCCCGGCGCCGCCGGCGAGGCCCCCGCGTCGGAAGCGCCCCAGATCGTGCGCGAGGTACCGGTGCCGGCCAACGGCACGCTGCTGATCGACAAGCCGCTGCGCTCGGGCCAGCAGGTCTACGCCCGCGGCGGCGACGTGGTGGTGACGGCGGTGGTGAGCTTCGGTGCCGAGGTCATTGCCGACGGCAACGTGCATGTGTACGCGCCTCTGCGCGGCAAGGCCATCGCCGGCGCGCGGGGCAACACCGAGGCGCGGATCTTCTCGACCTGCATGGAAGCACAGCTGGTGGCCATTGCCGGCATCTATCGCACGAACGAAGTGGCGCTGCCCGACACGGTGCTGGGAAAATCGGCGCAGGTGCGCCTGGACGGCAAGAAACTGGCGATCGACCCGATCTGATGCGCCCCCAGGCTCTGCACTCCGCCGCGCTGCGCGCCGTTCGCTGCCTCCCACGGGAGAAGCGCGGCTCGCCCCGTGGCGGCAAGGCGGCCGCATCTCGCAAGACCAACAACTGAATCGAAACAAGAAGGAATGGCCATGGCCAAAATTGTGGTGGTGACTTCGGGCAAGGGCGGCGTCGGCAAGACGACCACGAGCGCCAGCTTCGCGTCGGGCCTCGCGCTCGCCGGCAAGAAGACGGCGGTGATCGACTTCGACGTGGGCCTGCGCAACCTGGACCTGATCATGGGCTGCGAACGCCGCGTGGTGTACGACCTGATCAACGTCATCCAGGGCGAAGCCAACCTGAGCCAGGCGCTCATCAAGGACAAGCAGTGCGACAACCTGTTCGTGCTGGCGGCCTCGCAGACGCGCGACAAGGAAGCGCTCACCCAGGACGGCGTGGAAAAGGTGCTGAGCGACCTCGCCGCCATGGATTTCGAGTACATCGTGTGCGACTCGCCCGCCGGCATCGAGACCGGCGCCATGATGGCCATGCACTTCGCCGACGAGGCGCTGATCGTCACCAACCCCGAGGTCTCCTCGGTGCGCGACTCGGACCGCATCCTGGGCATGCTGAGCAGCAAGACCAAGCGCGCCAAGGAAGGCAACGAGCCCATCAAGGAGCACCTGCTGATCACCCGCTACAACCCGAACCGGGTGGCGGGCGGGCAGATGCTCTCGCTGGAAGACATCCAGGACATCCTGCGCATCAAGCTGATCGGCGTGATCCCCGAGTCGGAAAGCGTGCTGCATGCCTCCAACCAGGGCGTGCCCGCGATCCACGACAAGGACACCGACGTGGCGCAGGCCTACAGCGACGTGGTCGCGCGCTTCCTCGGCGAGGAGCGGCCCATGCGCTTCGTCGACGCCGAGAAGCCGGGCTTCTTCAAGCGGATTTTCGGAGGCAAGTAGGCCATGTCCTTTCTCTCGTTCCTGCTGGGCGAAAAGAAGAAGACTGCCAGCGTCGCGAAGGAGCGGCTGCAGATCATCCTCGCGCACGAGCGGTCCAGCCTCAGCGGCAAGAAGCGCCCCGACTACCTGCCCGAACTCCAGCGCGAGCTGGTGGCGGTGATCTCGAAGTACGTGTCGATCAACGCGGAAGACATCAAGGTTCACCTGGAGACCCAGGACAACCTCGAGGTGCTCGACATCAAGATCGAGCTGCCGGATCCTTCCCCGGCTCCCGCGCGCTGAGCGCGAAGAAGCGGAAGCGCACCGACGGGTCCTGCACGACCCGCGGTGACAGCGCGCGTTCCCACGCGAGGTAGTCGGCCCAGGCTGCATCGCGGCGCGGACCGAAGACGCGCATGACCGAACCCCAGTCGTCGTCGAAAGGCGTCAGGAGCTGGGCCGGCACGAAGGCCGCGGCCAGCGGCCTGCCCGAATCCTTCCAGCCCTGCGTTCCGCCCTGCAGCCAGGCGAATATCGCGCCCGAGTCGGGCCAGCGCTGCTGCGCGTCGCGTGCCACGCGGGCGGCCAGCGCGCCGTCCGGCGAGGTGAACACCAGCGTGCGACCGGCCACGGCATGCGGCGCGAGCGGCGCCAGCGAGGCCGGCAGCATGTAGAGCGCGCCCGGCAGGTGACCGCGCTCGTAGTCGAGGCTGGGGCCGACGTCGATCACCGTGACCGCGCCGTTCCTGCGCAACTGGGCCAGCGCATCGGCATCGAGCGGAGGCGGCGCGTCGCCGGCCGGCGCCGGTGCCGGCCCAGGGAACAGCCCGGCGGTCGGCTCGCCCTCGCAGACGTACACCTCGGCCTGGTTGAGCTGCACGAGCCAGAACGCGGTGATGGCCGCGCGCAGGCGGTGAGCTGCGTCGTCGACCAGGACGATGCGGGCGCCGCGCGTTCCCACCAGGTTCTCGAAGTGCATCAGCAACTGGCCGCCAGGCACCTGCCGCACGCCGGTGCGGGCCAGCGCCGGATCGGCGGCCGGACGCACGTCGAACACGTAGAGTGTGCGCGAGTCGTCGTCGCGCCAGCGGGCCAGTTGCGCCGCGTCGGCCACGGGCAGGCCGAAGCGCGCGATCAGGTCGTCGGCAAGGCCGCGCAGCACGGGCGCCGACTCGGGCGGCAGTTCGTCCTGCGGCGCGGCGTTCTGCACCGTGGGCGCGCCCTGGAGGCCCCAGTCCATCACGCCGTCCTCCACGAACACCGCCTCGGGCGCGCGGCCGAGCAGCCGCAGCGTGGTCGCGCCGACGATGCCGCGCGTGCGGCTGAAGCAGTTGATCGCCCACAGGTGGCCGGGACTCTCTGCGCCTGCGGTCGCCGCAGCATCGAAGCGGCGCAGCGCCAGCTCCGTGCCCGCATGGTTGAGCGCGCCGGGCAGCGAGAGAAATTCGAACTCGGCACGCGGCCGCGCATCGACCAGCGTGGTCGGACGGCCCCCGCGCTGGCGCGCGCGCAATGCGTCGACCGGCAGGCCCGGCGTGCCGTAGTGCAGCCTGGCGCGGTCGCCGAAGGCCTTGACCAGCGTGCCGTAGCCGTCGATGGAAGGCAGGCCTTCGGTCACCCAGCGCTGCAGGCCGCCGTCGAGCGTGCGCACGTCGGTGTAGCCCAGCCGCGCCAGCACCGCGGCCGCCGCCTGCGCCGCCCCGTCGTGCGCGCCGTGGTCGTCGTAAAGCACCACCGGCGTGGAGCGGCGCGGCACGAACGCGCCGGCCTGCAGCTCGAGCACGCTGAGCGGCAGGTTGCGCGCGAGGTTGGGGTGGCGCTGCACGAACCAGCGCGTCTCGCGCACGTCGAGCAGTGCGAGCTCGCCTGCAGGCGCAGCCGGAGGTTCTGCGGGTTCCGGGGCTTCAGCCAGCAGCAGCGCCATCAGCTCGGCGGGCGCGATGGTCTTCGTGCGGGGCTCGCTCATTTGGTGCTCAGTTGGGCTGGATGCCCGCCTGTTTTACTACGGCGGTCCACTTCACGGTCTCGGCCTGGATGAAGCGGCCGAACTCCTCGGGCGTGTTGCCCACGGTGAAGGCGCCGATGTCGTCGTAGCGCTTCCTGAACCCGTCCGCCTGCACGATGTCGCGCAGTTCGCGCGACAGGCGCTGCACCAGCGGCGCGGGCGTGCCGCTGCGCACCACCACGCCGTACCACGAGGTGACCTCGAAGTCCGGCAGGCCTGCCTCGGCCGTGGTGGGCACGTCGGGCAGCCACGGGGCACGCGTGCGGTAGGCCACGGCCAGCGGCTTGAGCGTGCCGGCCTTCACGAAGGGAATGGCGGTGACCACCTCGTTGAAGATGAACTGGGTCTGGCCCGCAAGCAGGTCGTTGAGGGCCGGCGCGCTGCCCTGGTAGGGAATGGCGGTGAAGTCGGCGCCAGTCTGCGTCTTCAGCAACTCGCCCGCCAGGTGCGAATACGCACCCACGCTGATGCCGTAGTTGACCTTGCCGGGGTTCTTCTTCGAGTACTCGATGAGTTCGCGCGGATTGCCGACGGGCAGCTTCGGGTTCACCAGCAGCACCTGCGGCGTCTGCACCAGCAGCGACACCGGCGTGAAGTCGCGCGCGAGGTCATAGCTCAGCTGCCTGAACAGCGCGGGCTGCACCGTGAGGTTGGACGCCGGTGCGAGCAGCAGCGTGTAGCCGTCGGCAGGCTGCCGCGCCACGAAATCGAAGCCGATGTTGCCGGCCGCGCCGCTGCGGTTCTCGACCACCACCGGCTGTTTCAGGCGCTGCTGGAGCTGCTCGGCGACTTCGCGCGCGATCTTGTCGGCGATGCCGCCGGCCGGATACGGCACGACGAGGCGAATGGTCTTGCTGGGGTAGTCGTCGACGGTGGCCGCGTGAATCTGCACGTCGACGGAAAGTGCGGCAAGCAGCGCAAGCGCCAGGCGGACAAGGAAGTTCTTCATGGGAGCCGCAAAGCTGTCGAGCGTAGGCCGCACGCCCCCTGCGCCGAACGAAGCTTCGCGACGATGCTTATGCGAAATGCGCGCATGCAAGCGGCCGCCTGCTACCTAGCATCGCAGTCCTTCACCATGACTTCGACCACTTCGACAGCCGCGCCCCTTGCCCGGAAGACAGCCGAGCGCCAGCATTGGTGGTGGCACTTCGAGGTGCCCACGCTGCTGCTGGCCGCCGCGCTCTACATGGCGTGGGCCGCGCTGCTGTGGTGGCATGCGGCGGTGCCGGGCTGGGCCCTTTTCATCATCGGCGGCTTTCTCGCGCAGCTGCATTTCTCGCTGCAGCACGAGAGCATCCATGCGATGCGGCACCTGCCGAAATGGCTGCGGCACGCGGTGGTGTGGCCGCCGCTGAACCTGTGGCTGCCGTATCCCTTCTACAACCGCGGCCACAGCGCGCACCACGTCAACTTCCATCTCACGCATCCGGAGCGCGACAACGAGAGCGCCTACCACTCTGCGCCCGCGTGGGAGGGCTATGGCCCGGTGTGGCGATGGATCTACATGGCCAACCAGACGATCGCGTTCCGCGTGGTGCTGGGGCCGTTCCTGCGGCTGTGGAAGCTGGTCCGCTTCGAGGCCGGGCAGGTGCTGTCGGGCAACTTCTCGCGCCTTCCGACATGGCTGTGGCATGCGCTGAGCGCAGCGCCGGTGCTGTACTACGTGACGGCCGTGTGCGGCATGGGCTTCGGCGAGTACCTGCTGTACTTCGTGTACCCCGGCATGATGCTGGGCTCGCTGCGCACCTTCACGGAACACCGCTGGGCCGACACGCCGCACGAGCGCGTGGCCATCGTCGAGTCGAACCTGCTGTTCGGGCTGCTGTACCTCTACAACAACCTGCACCATGTGCATCACCGCGCGCCGACCATGCCGTGGTACGAGATCCCGGTGTACTTCCGCCAGAACCGCGCGGCGGTGCTCGCGGCCAACGGCAACTTCTACTACCGCGGCTACGGCGAGATCGTCCGGCGGCACCTGCTGCGGCCGGTGTTCACGCCGGTGCACCCCACCTGGTAGCGGGCCACGCTGCGTCAGGACGCAGGCGACGTCACGAAGCCTGCGACATGCGCCAGCACCGCGGCCTCCTTGAGGATGCGGCGATGTCCCCAGCCCTGCGTGGCAACGAGCCGCGCGCTGCCGATCGCATCGCGGTAGGCCTCGGCATCGGCGAAGCGGTTCACGCGGTCTTCGCGGTCATGCACGATCAGCGTGGGCTGCGCGATGCGCGGGCCCACCGCCGCCGGCTCGAGCTGCGCCATCAGCACGCCTTCGCGCGACTCGAGGCGCCGCTGCATCGCCAGCCGCGTGGCTTCGCTGAGTCCGAAGGTGTGGGCGAAATAGCGCGTGTATTCGCGCGGCGACGCGGGCGGCGCCAGCAGTACCAGCCGTTCGGCGGGCAGCCCTCGCGCCGCGGCCAGCGCCAGGCCGTTGGCGCCCAGCGAATGCGCAACGGCTGCGCGCAGCGCATGGCCGTCGGCCGCGAGCCGGGCCGCGACATAGGCGATGGCACGCGCGAACTGCGGCGAGTTGCTCATGGTGCCCGCACTGCGGCCGTGCGCCGGCAGTTCGAGCAGCACCGGCCGCAGGCCTGCCGCCGCCACGGCCTGTGCCAAGGGCAGCATCTGCCCGGCGTGCCCGCCCCAGCCGTGCACCAGCAGCACCACGGGCGCCGACTCGGCACCGGAGTCCTGCGCGGCCAGGTGGTAGATGCCGACGCTCGCGTCCTCGAAGGCCCAGGCCTCGCGCCGCCATTCGGCGCCGGGGCCTTGCCCGCGGTACAGCCACTTCGGCGGCAACGGCGTGCCGAACAGCCGGTAAGCCGCGCGCACGCCCAGCGCGGGCCACAGGCGCTGCGATGTGGTCAGGCCGAAGCGCAGTGCGCGCAGCAGCCGGCCGGGCCGGTAGTAGTTCGATGGCGCGGCGTGGCCCGCAGCGGATGTGGAAGTGCCGGTCATCGCGCGCTTCAGTACCAGACCCAGTCGCGGTTGCTGCGGGGCAGGCTGCGCAGCGTGTCGCACAGGCCCCGGACACCGAGGACGGCCGCACAGGCGGCAACAAAGAGGGCAACGATCAGCATGACGCTTCTCCTTTTTTTACGCACGGCTGTGCGAAACATGGGCAAATAAAGACGCGGGGTGCATTGCCTGCGTTCGGCAATCAGGCGAGGTAGCTGGAAAGAAGCCGCTGCCAGGTCTGCGTGGCGCGGTCGGCGGCCTGCGGGTCGCGCAGGAAGCGTGCGTCGTGCAGCTGGGCCATCATCACGCCGTTGAGCTCGCTGACCAGCTGCGCGGGGTCGGTGTCGGCCTTGAGCTCGCCGCTCTCGATGGCCAGCAGCACGGTGCGGCGCAGCGCGGCACGCCAGCGCGTGATCTCGTCGAACAGCACGTCGCGCAGCTCGCCCTCGCGGTCGTCGAACTCGAACGCACCGGCCATGTAGAGGCAGCCGGTGTGCATCTCGACGTCGCGCGTTCGCGCGATCCAGCGCGACACGATCTCGTTGAGCCGCGGCAGGCCCTTGGGCTTCTGCATGGCGGGCACGAACACGTCGGCGAGGAAGCCGCGGCCGTATTCCTCGATGACGGCCTTCTGCAGCGCCTCGCGCGAACCCACGCGCGAAAACACACCGCTCTTGGACAACCCCAGCCGGCTGGCCACGGCCTGCAGCGTGATCGCCTCCAGGCCTTCGGCGAGCGCGAGATTCATTGCCGCACCGACGATGGCGGCGCGGGTGAGTTCGCTTTTCTGGGTCTTGGCGTCCATGCTATCAACTTTAGCACATGTGTGCGAAACATCAAGACGGAGCTTCTGGAGCGGAAAGAAGGCCTCAAAGATGTTTTGCTCATGTGAAACCAACAAACGCATCGTTCCCCGAATAAGCGCTTCTGTTCAGAATCGTCGCTCGGCCTCGTCCGGGGTCGTGCTCTCCAGACTCACCTTCGCGCCAGATGAACTTCCAACAACTGCGCTCGGTACGCGAGGCCGTTCGTTGCGGCTTCAACCTGACCGAAGTCGCCCATACCCTTCACACCTCGCAACCCGGCGTGAGCCGGCAGATCCGCGAACTCGAGGAAGAACTCGGCATCGAGCTCTTCGTGCGTGCCGGCAAGCGGCTCACCGGGCTCACCGAGCCCGGCGGCCACGTGCTGCCGATCATCGAGCGCATGCTGATGGAAAGCAGCAACCTCAAGCACGCGGGCCAGGAGTTCGTGGCGCAGCAGAGCGGCCTGCTCTCGGTGGCGGCCACGCACTCGCAGGCGCGCTATGCGATGCCGGTGGCTGTGCAGGAATTCCGCACGCAGTTCCCCAACGTGAAGCTGCACCTGCACCAGGGCTCGCCCAAGCAGATCGCGCAGATGCTGCTCGACGGCGAGGCCGACGTGGGCATCGCCACCGAGGCGCTCGGCGACTATCCGCAGCTGGTCGCCCTGCCCTGCTACCGCTGGACGCATTCGGTGATCGTGCCGCCGGGACACCCGCTGCTCGACGCACCGCTCACGCTCGATGCGCTCACGCGCTATCCGCTGATCACCTACGACACCGGCTTCACGGGCCGTTCGCGCATCGACGAGGCCTTCGAGCAGCGCGGGCTGCAGCCCAACATCGTGCTGGCCGCGATGGACGCCGACGTGATCAAGACCTACGTGCAGCTGGGCCTGGGCGTGGGCATCGTTGCCGGCGTGGCCTACGAGGCCGAGCGCGACACGCAGCTGCGTGCGCTCGATGCAGGGCGGCTGTTCGGCATCAATCTCACCAAGCTGGCGGTGCGGCGCGGAACCTACCTGCGCAAGTACGTGTATGCATTCATCGAGTCGTTCGCCCCCACGCTCACGCGGGCGGTGGTGGAAAAGGCGCTGGGCGACGAGGCCAGGGCCGCCTCTCACTACGAAATCTGAAGGCTGTCCAGTTACAACCGCGGGGTGTGTACTACGGACGACAGAAAGGTTAAAAAAGAAGAATGCCGATTCACACAGGCGGCGTACATTCGGGTTAATTCCTTGGCTTCCTGGAACGGATCAGCAATGGCATCGACCCCGCAGCAGCAGCAACAGCAAACAAGGGCCGCCCTCAAGGCGGCCGATGCAGCGGAGCGTCGCGAGCGGTTGAGACGGGCCTTGCCCGCCACGGTGGAACTGCTGCAGAGCCGCCAGGCCGATCGGATCGACGACGCCGACATCGACGCGTATGTGAGCCTCAACTGGCTCGAGTGGCATGGCGGCGGACTGCGCCTGACCATCACCGGGCGCAACGTCTGCGCACAGTCGATTCCCACCGCGATGGTCTGAAAAGACAGAACCGCCGCAAGCCTCGCAGCCTGCGGCGGTCCATGACGGCTCGATGACCTTCGACTGCCCGGACGCTCCGGGCGATTGCCTGGCTTACTGGCCGGCGATGATGTTCGCGATCACACCGGTGGCGATGGCCGCGAGCACGAAGTCCCCGCCCACGCCCACCCACTGGTAGCCGCGCGGCGGCTGTTGCAGGCGGTAGGCGCGCCAGTCCTGCACCACGTAGTTGCGGCCACGGTACTCCTGCGGCACGCGACCCCCGCGACGCCATTCGGCGTGCGGCTGCGGGAAACCACGGCGATCGAACTGGCGTCCGTCGCGGAAATCCTGGTTGCCACGGTAGCCCGGCGGGCCACGGTGGTCGAAGCGGCCGTCGCGCTGCTCGTAGCGGTGGTCGCCAGGGCCGGGGCGGCCGTCGAAGCGACGGTCTTGTGCAAAGGCGCTCCCCGCGGCCATGCACATTGCGAGTGCCGCGGCGGCCACGGCCATGCTTTTCGAGTTGGTGTTCATCTGGAACTCCTTCATGCGTTGTTGACGAGTCCATTGTGGGTTGCGCTTGTGTCTGTTTCGGGCACGTCGGGTCGCGGTCAGGTGAAATCAGGTAAGCGCTGGTATCCGCGTGGCGCGTTGTCCTGCATGGCCTTCCGACCAACGCCGGGCGCACGCATTCAATAGACGCCGATGGCCAGCGCGAAGATGGCCAGGCCATGCGCCAGCGCCGCGGCGGGCAGACCGGCACGCCCGTACACGAGCCCCGCCACCACGCCTTCGATCAGCGTGAACACCAGCACCGGCAGGCCCGTCCGCGTGACGAACATCGCGAGCCACGCATGGCACAGGCTGAACAGCGCCCCCGACACGATGGCCGCGCGCCCCGCCGTCATGCGGGCCATCAGCCGCTGCTGAAGCATGCCGCGGAACAGAAGCTCTTCATACGCATTGCCAAGCAAGGCGAAGACGAGCACCGGCACGAGCGTCGAGGCATCCGGCACCGGCAACGAGGGCAGCCCCGCCGCAGCCTTCAGCGCAGCGGCCACGACGGTGATGACGGCCGCGCCCGCAGTGCCCCACAGCAAGGCCGCGCCGATCCGCAGGCTCTTGCACCACGTCGCGCGCTCGAGCCGCGCCACGCCCACGAAAAGCGCGGCCGACATGCCTGCCAGCGCAAGCAGTATGGGCGCAGGCGCCGTGAGCCGCATCGACCCGGCACCCAGCTGCCAGAAGCCCGCGGGGCTCATCGCGTCGCGCGCGAAGATGAAGAACAGGATGTGCACCCCGAGGCGCGCGCCCGCGAGCGCGCGCGGGAGGGCCACCAACAGCACCAGGGCGAGCAGGCCCGCTGGCAGAATGAAAAGGAGGTAGCCGAGCAGCAACGAAGCAGAAGAAACCATCGCAAGAACACACGCACATGACCGAACAGAAAGCACCCGTGGCAGCGGCCGTCATCTACGCGAAGGACGTCTCGCGCCTGAGCGCGTTCTATGCGCGTGTCGCAAACCTCGCCATCGCGCACGAAGAGGCCGGCCACGCCAGCCTCGGGTCGGCGGCGCTGCAGCTCTTCATTGTCGCGATGAATGCGCACGTCGCGGCCAGGGTGCAGATCGCGCAGCCACCGGTGCCTCGGGAGAACACGGCGCTGAAGTTCATCTTTCCGGTGACCAGCCTCTCCGCTGCGCGCGAATTCGCTGCAGAGGCAAACGGTGCGCTGAAGCCGGCCGAGTCCGAATGGACCTTCGACGGCCACCGGCATTGCGATGGGCTCGATCCCGAAGGCAATGTGTTCCAGCTGCGCGAGCGCGCCTGAGCATGGACCGGCCCGGCATCGGTGCAGCGCCTGGGCTGCGCGCCACATGAAGCGACGACACCTTCTCCATCTGCTGGCCGGCGTGCCCGCCATGGCCCTTCTGCCTGCCTGCGGCAAGCGCAAGCCATCGGCCAACGCCCTCGGACCCGAAGCCCGCGTGCTGGCGCTGGGCGACAGCCTGACCTTCGGCTACGGCGCGCCGCCCGAAGCCTCGTGGCCGGTGAAGCTCGCCGGGCTCACGGGTTGGCAGGTCGAGAACGCGGGCGTGAACGGCGACACGTCCGAGGGCGCGCTGCAGCGCCTGCCGGGCCTGCTGGCTGCGAGCAGCTACGACGCGATCCTGATCGGCATCGGCGGCAACGACATGCTGCGCGGCGTACCGGCCTCGGCCACGCGCGCCAACCTCGCCGCGCTGATCGAGCAGGCGCGCGCGCACACAACGCATGTCGCGGTGCTGGCCACGCCCGCGCCCGATGCGATGCGTGCAGCCGTCGGCTCGCTCAGCGACGCGCCGTTCTATGAAGAGGTGGCGAAGGCGGGACAAGCGCTCTTGGTGGCCGACGTCTACTCGAGCGTGCTGTCGGACGCATCGCTGCGCTCCGACCGCATCCATGCCAATGCACGAGGCTATGAAAAGGTCGCGCAGCTGCTGGCGGACCGGTTCGAGTCCGCCGGCTGGCGCTGATCAGCCGTTGAGCAGATCGACGTAGGCGCCCTGCACCAGTTGCCCGGCGTCCACGCCGAGCCTTGCCATGAGCGCATGCGCCTCGGCAATGCCTGCCTCGGCCGAGGCGCCCTCTTCGAGCACCACCTCGAGTTCGAGGAATTCGCCGAGGCCCTCCACGCGATCGAGATGCACGCGCGCGCGGCCCACCAGGAACAGCCGCCGCTGCTTGCGGACGCGGCCCGCCTGGCCCCATGCGAGCGTGAGCGACTCGCGCAGCACGTCGGGCGTGCTGCAGGGCGTGATCAGGTAGAACGATTCCTTCGGGCCGCTGCCGTTGGCGCGGCGATAGAAGATGAGCTCGGCGCGGTCCGGTGCGAAGGTGCGCAGCTTGAGGCGGTCGGCGCTGTCTGCGCAACGGAAGAAGGTGTCGTCCTGCGCGATGTCGATGGGCCCCTTGTCGGCGAGCGCCGCGACGATGAGCGCGACGCGATCGACACTGTCGATACGGGCCTTGATCTCGATGTTTCTTGCCATGTCGGCGTGTCTGTCGTGTGGATGTGGATGCGTGCAGGGACCGGCTCGGGCAACAAGCACGTCGATGCCGGTCGTGTTTCACGGAACAGGGAGCTGCGCCGGAACGGCACGCCCTGCATCGGACCGGACCGGACCGGCAGCGAAGCCGGACTACGGCGCGTTGCCCTGCGGCCCCGTCGCCGGCGGCGCGGTGCGCCCGCTGGACCCCGGCGAGAGGCGGCGGCCGATCGCCTCGCCCACGTTGCGCACAGGCCGGCTCGCCTTCTCCGACACGTTGTTGACGCCGCGCCGCGTGGCGGCGTCCGCGCGGTTCACGCTGCGGCCCGCGGCATCGGTGCCGCGCTCCACGCTGCCCACCACCGTGCCCTTGCGCGAAGGCGACTTGAGCGTCTGCGCGCGCTGCGCCTTCGGCGGATTGTCGGCACTCTGGGCCTGTGCCCCTGCCGGGAGCCACAGTGCGGCGGCCATCGCCACGGCGAGCGAGGTATGAAGGGTGCTCGGGAATTTCATGGTGCCTCCTTGGTGTCTGCCTGTGCGTCTGCCGCCGCGCGCGCCATGCGCTCGCTCTTCCAGTACACGTCGTCCCCGCCGTTCATGCGGTTGAGCACGCGCGCCAGCACGAAGAGCAGGTCGCTCAGGCGGTTGAGATACTGCCGCAGCGCATCGTTGAGCGGCGCGTCGGCGCCCAGCGCCACCACCGCGCGTTCGGCCCTGCGGGCCACGGTGCGGCAGACGTGCGCCAGCGAAGCGGCGCGCGTGCCGGCAGGCAGGATGAACTCCGCCAGCCGCGGCAGCGTGGCGTTGTGCTCGGCCAGCGCGCTGTCGAGTTGCAGCAGCGCATCGGCCTTCAGCAGCGTGAAGCCCGGCATCGACAGTTCGCCGCCGAGGTTGAACAGCTGGTGCTGCACATCGACCAGAAGCTCGCGAACGGGCTCCGGCATGGGCTCGCACAGCAGCACGCCGATCTGCGAATTGAGTTCGTCCACGTCGCCCATGGCATGCACGCGCAGGTGGTCCTTGGGCACGCGCGTGTTGTCGCCGAGGCCGGTGGTGCCGTCGTCGCCGGTGCGCGTGGCGATCTGGGAAAGTCGGTTGCCCATCGGGGTAGCTCCTGGGGTCTACGGCGCGACCGTCGAAGCGTCGATCTTGCCGGCCAGCCACTGGAGGCCTGCGAGATGCTGCTGGTCGTGGCTGCAGAGGTAATGAATGAGGCTGCGCATCGTGAGCGGGCCGTAGCCCTCGAAAACCGCCGTGCGCGCGAGTTGCGCGTCGCTCAGGCTGGAGACGATCTCCATCGTCTGGATGCGCGCCATGCGGAAGTCGGCCAGCACCTTCGCGGCGTCGGCCGCGCCGTAGTGGCGTTCGGCGGCGATCGGCTCGCTGTCGATCGACGCCAGCGTCGGATGGGCCTCGGCCAGGGTGCGGCGAAAGCGCACGTGGTAGCCCTCGATCTCGATGTCGCGCACGTGGCAGAGCTGCTCGACGGCGGTGAAAGGCTCGCTCGGCACGCCCTCCCACGAAGGCGGCGCCCAGTGCCTGAATGCCGCGGGGATGGCCGCGAAATGAGCTTCCAGTTGCGACGGGAAAGCCGCCAGTGCGGTGAGGGTCGTGGGGTTCATGTCGTTTTCCGAAGCGCATTATGGTGCGCCCTTCGTAAAATGACCGGCTCCCCCCGATCCCACTCACACAGCCAGGAGACGCCCGATGAACGCCCCGACCCAAACCTCGCACCTGATGCCGGAGCTTCATCTGCGTGACGTGCCTGCCGCACTGATCGACGCCCTCAAGGCGCGCTTCGGCGACAACTGTTCCACGGCCATGGCGGTGCGCACGCAGCACGGGCGAGACGAGTCGTCGTTCGATGCACCGCCGCCTTCCGCCGTGGTGTTCGCCGAGAGCACGCAGGACGTGGCCGACGCGGTGAAGCTGGCGAGCGAGCACAGCGTGCCGGTCATCCCCTTCGGCGTGGGCTCCTCGCTCGAAGGCCACCTGCTGGCGGTGCAGGGCGGCATCAGCATCGACGTGTCTCGCATGAACAAGGTGCTGTCGGTCAACGCCGACGACCTCACGGTGACGGTGCAGCCCGGCGTCACGCGCAAGCAGCTCAACGAGGACATCAAGAGCACCGGCCTGTTCTTTCCCATCGACCCGGGCGCGGACGCCTCCATCGGCGGCATGACGGCCACGCGCGCCAGCGGCACGAATGCGGTGCGCTACGGCACGATGCGCGAGAACGTGCTGGCGCTCGAAGTGGTCACCGCTGCGGGCGACGTGATCCGCACCGGCACGCGCGCGAAGAAGTCGTCGGCCGGCTACGACCTCACGCGCCTGATGGTGGGCAGCGAAGGCACGCTGGGCGTGGTCACCGAAGTCACGCTGCGCATCTATCCGCTGCCCGAGGCGGTGTCGGCCGCGATCTGCTCGTTCCCGAGCATCGAGGCCGCGGTGCGGACCACCATCGAGACCATCCAGCTGGGCGTGCCCATTGCGCGCGTGGAACTCATCGACGTCAACACGGTGCGCATGGTGAATGCCTATGCCAAGCTGAACCTGCGCGAAGAGCCCATGCTGCTGATGGAATTCCATGGCTCGCCCGCCGGCGTGAAGGAGCAGGCCGAGACGGTCCAGGAGCTCGCGAGCGGCCACGGCGGCAACGCCTTCGAGTGGGCCAGCACGCCGGAAGAGCGCACGCGCCTGTGGACCGCGCGGCACAACAGCTACTTTGCGGCCGTGCAGTCGCGCCCGGGCTGCCGCGTGATTTCCACCGACACCTGCGTGCCGATCTCGCGCCTGGCCGACTGCCTGCTCGATTCGGTGGCCGAGGCCGATGCCAGCGGCATCCCCTACTTCCTCGTCGGCCACGTGGGCGACGGCAACTTCCATTTCGGCTACCTGCTCGACCCGAACATCCCCGAGGAGCGCGTGAAGGCCGAGGAGCTCAATCATGCGCTGGTGAGCCGCGCGCTCGCGCTGGAAGGCACCTGCACCGGCGAGCACGGCGTGGGACTGCACAAGATGGGCTTCCTGGTGGACGAGGCCGGTGTGGGCGCCATCGACATGATGCGCACGATCAAGCGCGCGCTCGACCCGAAGAACATCATGAACCCCGGCAAGATCTTCAACCTCTGACGCTTCGGCGCGCGTCCGGCGTGCCCATT
This sequence comes from Variovorax paradoxus, assembly GCF_902712855.1. Lineage (NCBI taxonomy): Bacteria > Pseudomonadati > Pseudomonadota > Betaproteobacteria > Burkholderiales > Comamonadaceae > Variovorax > Variovorax paradoxus. Next base: position 611,266 of record NZ_LR743507.1, on the reverse strand, counting down.
AAAAAAAGCCCGGCGGCTCGCAAGAGTCGCCGGGCTTTCTGCTTTGCAGTTGCCGTGCTTTGCTGATCTCAGTTGTTGTTGCTGCGCCGACGTGCCGGCGGTGCCTTCTCTGCAGGCACATAGGTCTGCGACGGTGCCGCGCCGCCGTCCACGCCCAGGCGGCCACCGCCGCCGAGGCCCTGGCCGCGCACCGTCTGCGCCTTGTAGTTGCGCAGCGAACGGACCATCTGGTTGAAGGCGTCCATGAAGGCCGCCGCGATCACCTTGCCCTGTGCGGTGTTGGTGTAGCCGCCCAGGCCACCGCCGCCGCTGCGGCCGACCAGCCCGCCGAAGGCGCCGAAGTCGGTCTTGGACGCGCTGCCCTCCGAGGCTGCCACCTGCACGCCCGAGCGGTTGTCGATGAGGGTCAGCAGTGCGCTGGCTTCCTTGGTCTGCATGCTGCCGCCGACGGCCGCCAGGGCACGGCCGCGGCCGCCACCCACCAGGCCGCCGAGCGCGCCACCGATGCCGCCTGCGTCGCTGTTGCTGAACACGATCTCGGGCGACAGGCCGTAGTCGGAAGCGACCATCTGGCCGCGGCCGAAGTTGCTGCCGCCGCGCATCTCGCCCGACTGCTGCAGTGCACGCTCGCGCGTCATGGCGTTCATGCCGGCAGCGCCGCGTTCCACGACGATGAAGCAGTTCGACTGCTGCACCAGCAGGCGCAGCAGGTTGGCCGTGGGCGGCAGGCGGTATTCGCCGGTAAGGATGGTGTACCACCCTGCGCTCTGGTTCTCGATCAGCGACACGGTGCCCAGCGGCGACTCGCAACGCTCGAGCTGGCTGCTCTCGCCGGAAGTGGCGCCGCCTGCGGCGCTGCCGGTGGCCATGGTCTTGGCCGACTGGCTGCCCATCTGCATGTCGGTGGTGGCGCAACCGGTGAGAAAGAAGGCGCCCGCGGCAATGGCCGCAAGCGGGAACCTGGTGAGCTGCATGGGTGGACTCCCTCTGTGTTCAGAGATTTGGGTTGGAAAGCCAGCGGTCGAGGATAAGCGCAAAGGATTGCAGGAATCAATCAAACGAATGCCCGACACGGCGTTCACAACCCGGCCTCCGGGCACCGGCGATCTATGCCGTTCGGCGGATGCGCTCGATCAGCCCGTTGAGGGCATCGATCGAGCCGAAGTGGATGGCCAGCTCGCCGCTCTCCTCCACCTTGCCGCCGCGCTTGGTGCGCTTCTTGATGCGGACCTCGACCTCGGCCGTGAGCAGGTCGGCGAGCTCTTCCTCGACGCGTTGCAGGTCGCGCGATTTCTCGCCGTCATTGCTGCGCCGCGAGGGCGTGAGCGTGAACTCGGCGGCGAGCTTCTTCACCAGCGCCTCGGCCTCGCGCACCGACATCTTCTTGGCGGCGATCTGGTTGGCCGCGGTGATCTGCGTGCCGCGGTCGAGCGCCAGCAATGCACGCGCGTGGCCCATGTCGATGTCGCCGGCCATCAGCATCTGCTGCGCGGGCTCGGCAAGGTTCAGCAGGCGCAGCAGGTTGCTGGCGGCGCTGCGCGAACGCCCCACGGCCTGCGCCGCCTGCTCGTGGGTAAGGCCGAACTCGTTGACCAGGCGCTGCAGGCCCTGCGCCTCTTCCAGCGGGTTGAGGTCTTCGCGCTGGATGTTCTCGATGAGCGACATCGCCGCCGCGGCTTCGTTGGGCACGTCGCGCACCAGCACCGGCACGCTGTCGAGGCCCGCGAGCTTCGCGGCACGGAAACGCCGTTCGCCCGCGATGATTTCGTACTCGGCGTTCTTGGCGGCGGCCGATTCGGGGTCGAGCCGGCGCACCAGGATCGGCTGCATGATGCCCTGCACCTTGATGCTCTCGGCCAGTTCGTACAGCGCGCCTTCGTCCATTCGCGTGCGCGGCTGGTACACGCCGGCCACCATCTGGTCGAGCATCAGCGTGTTGGGCTCCCTCGGTGCACCGCGATCTTCCGGGCCCGCGCTGCCGGTGTTGTCACGGTCGGCGGAAGGCGCAGCGGTGGGGCCGAGCAGCGCTTCGAGGCCGCGGCCGAGGCCCTTGGGTTTCTTGGTCGCCATCAGTGCGTGTCTTTCGAGATTTCGTTCAGTAGTTGCCGGCCTTCAGGCCAGTCGCCCAGGCCGGATTCGGCATTCAGGTGGCCGCGCGCGCCGGCATCGACAAAGCGCGCGCCCCAGTCGGCCGCAAGCTGGCGCGAACGCGCAGCGTCGCAGTACGGGTCGTCGTTGGCGGCGATCAGCACTGCCGGGAACGGCAGCGGCTCGCGCACGATCGGCGCCCAGCCGGGAATCAGCTGGCGCATGTCGTCGCGTTCGAGATCGCCAGGCGCCACCAGCAGCGCGCCGCGCACCTTGTGCGTGTTGCGCGAGTGGGCGGCCCAGGCCGCGACGAGGATGCAACCGAGGCTGTGCGCCGCGAAGACCACCTGGCCCGGCGCCGCCAGCACCGCCTCCTCCAGCTGGATCGACCAGTCGCCACGCAGCGGCCGCATCCATTCATGCTGGTCGACGCGAAGATCACCGTGCACGGCTTCCCAGCGGGTCTGCCAATGTCCGGGGCTACTGTTCTGCCAACCGGGCAGCAACAGGATGCGGGGCGCGGTCATCGATGCTTTTTGCTATTATTTTGATAGCAAAATATCAAGTGCAGATGCGGGTCAGGCATTGTTTTCGCTGGTGGTAGCGTCCGGCGAAGAAGCCGGGGCCAGCACGTCTTGCGGGATCGACAGATCCGGCGCGATGCGGTCGACCGGCGAAACAGCTGGCGCCACGGCGCCCGGCGCGAATGCGCTGGCGGGAGGCATCTTCTCGACCAGTTCCTGAGCGAATGCAATGAACGCCTGGCTGCCGCGCGCGGCCGGGTCGAACACCACGCCGGGAAGCCCGTAGCTCGGGGCTTCCGCCAGTCGGACATTGCGCGGGATCACGGTGTCGAACACCTTGTCGCCGAAATGGGACTTGAGCTGCTCGCTCACCTGCTGCTGCAGCGTGATGCGCGGATCGAACATCACACGCAGCAGGCCGATGATCTGCAGGTTCTTGTTGAGGTTGGCGTGCACCTGCTTGATGGTGTTGACCAGGTCGGTCAGCCCTTCGAGCGCGAAGTACTCGCACTGCATCGGCACGATCACGCCGTGCGCGGCGCACAGCCCGTTCAGCGTCAACAGGCTCAGCGACGGCGGGCAGTCGATCAGCACGAAGTCGTACTCTGCCCCGACTGCGGCCAGCGCGGTCCGCAGGCGCTTCTCGCGGCGGTCGAGCGCGACCATTTCCACCTCGGCGCCGGCCAATTCCCGGTTGGCGCCCAGCACGTCGTAGCCGCAACCGCCCTCCACCAGCTTGTCGGCCTTGACGCGCGCCTCGGCCACCGACGCCGATTCGAGCAGCACGTCGTACACCGTCAGCTCGAGCTGCCGCTTGTCGATGCCCGAACCCATGGTGGCATTGCCCTGCGGGTCGAGGTCGATCATCAGCACGCGCTGGCCGACCTTGGCCAGACCGGCCGCGAGATTGACGGTGGTGGTGGTCTTGCCGACGCCGCCCTTTTGGTTGGCGATGCAGAAAATCTTGGCCATGTCAGTACGGGAGGTCGGTCAGCGGGAAATTGCGAGCTTGACGCCGAAGGCGATCAAAAAGGTGCCGGCCAGCTTCTCGAGCGTGGTCGAGATGCGGGGATTGGCACGGATGCGTTCGGCCAGGAAGTGCGTCAGCAGCGTCGAAGTCAGGCCGTACAGAAAAGTCAGCACGGCAATGGTGATTGCCATGGCACCGAAGGTGATCAGGCCCTGGTGGCGGGCCGGGTCGACGAACAGCGGAAAGAAGGCCATGTAGAACACGATCGCCTTCGGGTTCAGCAGGGTGATCGCAAAGGCCTGGCGCAGGAAGTGGCTGGGCTTGATGTTCAGGATCGGTGCCGAGCCCGGCTTGGCCAGCAGCATCTTGATGCCGAGCCACGCCAGATAGCCAGCGCCCAGCCATTGCACGGCCTTGAACGCCGCCGGGTATGCGGCCAGCACGGCGGACACGCCGGCCACCGCGGCCCACATCAGGCACTGGTCACCCAGGATGACGCCGGACGTTGCAGCCAGCCCGCCACGCATCCCGCCCTTGCTGGTCGAGGTGATCAGCGCCAGATTGCCCGGACCGGGAATCAGGAGAAACAGGATGATGGCGGCGACGAATGCGCCGTAGTCAGCGATGCCGAACATGGGAATGCCTCAGAAAGAGAGCTGGTGAACAGACGAGAAAGAGGCATCGAGTCTAAGCGAGCATGGCGTCCGGAGGGCTGTTCAGGCACTCGCATTTGCCAGTGCCGACGCCTCTTTTACCGAATCGAACCGTATCGTGCGTGCGTGCGGGCGGAGCCGAGCAAGCGACCGTCCCACGCGCCTTTCAGGGCGCTTCTTTGCGCGCCCAGACAATGCAGCGCTCGGCATCGAGGCCTGGAACCGCCAGTTGTTCCACGTGAAACACCGACACGCCTGAAGCCAACGCAGCGAGTTCGTCGCCGGGTACCTTGCCCTTCATGGCCAACCAGACGCCGCCTGGCGCCAACAGCTTCATCGAGCCGTTGAAGAAATCCGGAAGCGAGGCGAAGGCGCGAGAGCTGATCACCTCGTAGCTGCCGTCGAGCAGCTCGACCCGCGCATGGAGACCCCGCAGGTTAGGCAACTCCAACTCCGCCGACACCTGCTGCACGAAAGCCGCCTTCTTCGCGACGGCATCGAGGCAGCTCACCTCCAGGTCGGGCCGCATGATGGCGATCACCACGCCGGGCAACCCACCGCCGGAGCCCACATCCAGGAGCTTGCCCTTCCCTGCCCATTCGCGCTGCAGCGGAGCGACCGCCGCGAGGCTGTCGAGCAGGTGGTGCGTGAGCACACTGGCAGGATCGCGCAGTGCCGTCAGGTTGTAGACCTTGTTCCACTTGAGCATGAGCGTGCCATACGCCAGCAGCTGGTCCGCCTGCCTGTCCGAAAGCGCAACGCCCAGCGCGCTGGCGCCTGCGCGCAGCGTATCGATCGGGGCGATCATTCGGCAGCAGCTTCCGTGGCAGCAGCGTCACGGGCGAAGGCCTTATGCCCCCCTTTGCGCAGATGAATCATCAGCAACGAGATCGCGGCTGGCGTGACGCCGGAGATCCGCGAAGCCAAACCGAGGGTCTCGGGGCGGTGCTTGTCGAGCTTCTGGCGCACTTCAAAACTCAGCGCCTTGACCTGCCCGTAATCGAAGTCGGCCGGCAGCTTCAGGTTTTCGAAGTGCGCGGCACGCTCGACCTCATCGTGCTGGCGCTCGATGTAGCCCGAGTACTTTGCCGAAATCTCGATCTGTTCGATCTCGGTCGCATTCAAGGTGTCAGCCGCACCGTACTTTCCACCATCCAGGGACATCAACGTTTCGTAGCTCACGTCGGGCCGGCGCAAGAGGTCTGCGAGGTTGTATTCATGGTCGATGGCCTTGCCCAGCACGCGTTCCGACTCGGATGCAGACAGATTGCGCGGGTTCACCCAGATCGACTTGAGCCGCTCTGTTTCACGTGAAACAGCATCGCGTTTCCGGCTGAACGCATCCCAACGCGCGTCGTCCACGAGTCCCAGCCTGCGCCCTGCTTCCGTCAATCTCATGTCGGCGTTGTCTTCGCGCAGCTGCAAACGGAACTCGGCGCGGCTGGTGAACATGCGGTAAGGCTCGGTCACGCCCTTGGTGATCAGGTCGTCGACCAGCACACCCAGATAGGCCTCGTCCCGACGTGGCAGCCAGGCGGCCTCGCCCCTGCACTGCAGCGCCGCGTTGATGCCGGCGAACAGTCCCTGGGCCGCGGCCTCCTCGTAACCGGTCGTCCCGTTGATCTGCCCGGCGAAGAACAGGCCCTGGATCGCACGCGTCTCGAAGCTGCTCTTGAGTTCTCGCGGATCGAAGTAGTCGTATTCGATGGCGTAGCCGGGACGCAGAATGTGGGCGTTCTCCAGTCCGGGCATCGAACGCACGAGCTGGTACTGGATATCGAAAGGCAGGCTGGTCGAGATCCCGTTCGGGTAGTACTCGTTGGTCGTCAGGCCTTCCGGTTCCAGGAAAATCTGATGGCTTTCCTTGTCCGCAAAGCGGTTGATCTTGTCTTCCACGCTCGGGCAGTAGCGCGGACCCACGCCGTCGATCTTGCCGGTGAACATCGGGCTGCGGTCGAAGCCCGAACGGATGATGTCGTGCGTGCGCGCGTTGGTGTGGGTGATCCAGCAGGCCATCTGCTGAGGATGCATGTCTGCGCGGCCCATGAAGCTGAACACCGGCATCGGCCCTGCCCCACCGGGCATGCCGTCGCCCGGTTGCTCGGTGCATTTCGAGAAGTCGATGCTGCGGCCATCCAGGCGCGGCGGCGTCCCGGTCTTCAAGCGGCCTTGCGGCAGCCTCAGCTCCTTCAGCCGCGCCGACAGGCTGATGGCCGGCGGATCGCCGGCACGGCCAGCCTGGTAGTTGTCCAGGCCCACATGGATGCGGCCATCGAGGAAGGTGCCCGCGGTAAGTACGACGGTGCGCGCACGAAAGGCGATGCCCACCTGCGTGACGGCGCCGACCACGCGATCACCCTCCACCATCAGGTCGTCGACGGCTTGCTGGAACAGGCTCAGATTCGGCTGATTCTCGAGGCGGTGGCGGATCGCGGCCTTGTACAACACGCGATCCGCCTGCGCACGGGTGGCCCGCACGGCCGGGCCCTTGCTCGAATTGAGAATGCGAAACTGGATGCCGGCCTCATCGGTGGCGATGGCCATCGCGCCGCCGAGCGCGTCGACCTCCTTCACCAGATGACCCTTGCCGATCCCGCCGATCGACGGGTTGCAGCTCATCTGCCCGAGCGTCTCGATGTTGTGGGAGAGCAGCAGCGTCTTGGCGCCCATGCGCGCGGCAGCAAGCGCGGCTTCGGTGCCGGCGTGGCCACCGCCGACGACGATCACGTCGAATTCTTCGGGGTACAGCATTTGAATGGGGGCGCACAACTGACGCGTGCGCGGCGCAAAAAGGGGCGCTAATTTTAATCGCCGGGGGTCGTTCGCGCCTGCTGTGTGGGCAAGCTAGAGAGGCCTGCCAAATTGGGCGGCAGCGCCCGTCTTCGTTGACAAGTTTGCTATCTTTTTAAGAGCAAACAACACACGTCAGCCGGTGACTTCCGCCACCTGCACCACTGGCACCGGCTTTTCGATGCCCACCAATGCGCCCGTGGGCGGCGGCGCCTTCGAGGGCTGCAGGCTCTCGTCCTGCAGCTCGAGAATCGCCAGTTTCTTGCCGGTCATGCGCACGTTGCCGAAGATCGTGCAGAAGGCCACGTCCTTCGCGTCGCGGCCCGTTCCCACGCGCACGAGGCGGTCGACCGGCGCCATGCGCGTCGGATCGAACAGCACCCACTGGCCGCCGATCCAGGCTTCGAACACGGCGTGGAAGTCCTGCGGCGGCTCGTCGAACCACACATAGCCCACCACCAGCCGCGCTGGAATGTTCAGCGCGCGGCAGAAGGTGATGCCCAGGTGCGCGAAGTCGCGGCACACGCCGGCGCGTTCCACGAACACCTCGCGTGCGGTGGTCGTCGAGTCGCTGGAGCCGGGCTCGTAGGCGATGCTGTCGTGGATCCAGTCGACGATCGCCTGCACGCGCCCGATGCCGGGCGGCAGGTCGCCGAACAGCTGCTGGGCGCAGCGCGACATCAGGTCCGACTCGCAGTAGCGCGTCGGCATCATGTAGTGCAGCACCTCGTCGGGCACCGCATTGACCGGCACCTCCTGAAGGTCGTGCGGAACCAGCACATGCGCCCGTTGCACCGTGGCCTTGTAGCTGATCTTCAGCGGACCGGGTTGCGCGTCGAACCGGATGAAGCGGTTACCGCTCGATTCGTCGCAGAACACTTTCATCTCGGTCGGCGGCTCGATGGTCAGCTCTTCGTTGACCAGGGCCTGCGCCCCCGAGCGCGCCGCTTCGATGTTCAGCAGCATGTGCGCAGGCGCGCAGACTTCGTAGTCGAGTTGCGCGTCGACGTGCGAGATGTGCATGGCAGTTTTCGCTGGTCAGGCCGTCAGTCGAGCGCTTTCTTCACCGCGCCCACGCCGAGCGCAGCAAGCACCACGAACAGCACGGCCAGCACCAGGAACAGGCCGAACAGCAGCTTGGCAATGCCGGCGGCACCGGCGGCCACGCCACCGAAGCCCAGCAGACCGGCCACCAGCGAGATGACCGCGAAGATGATTGCGTACTTCAACATTCACATGCTCCTTCGACAGGCCCTTGCCCGCCGTGCAACGAAGCTTAGAAACCGACGTGCGAACGCCCGATAGTCGGCCCGCGCATGCACCCGTAGGACAAAAACGCGACGCAACGCGATTCGTCCGCATCCGCTAGCATCCGCTGCGGTCTCTCACAACAATCACCTCGTCATCCACTGGAGTCATCGAATGAAGCTGTATTACTCGCCCGGCGCCTGCTCGCTGTCGCCCCATATCGCGCTGCATGAAGCCGGCATTTCCGTCGAACCCGTGCTGGCCAGCACCAAAAGCCACAAGCTCCAGGACGGCACCGACTACTACGGCATCAACCCGCTGGGCTACGTGCCCATGCTCGAGCTCGACGACGGCACCCGCCTGCGCGAAGGCCCGGCCATCCTCCAGTACATCGCCGACTTGGCGCCGACCAAGAACCTCGCACCGGCTGCCGGCACCATGCAGCGCTACCGCCTTCAGGAGTGGCTGACCTTCATCGGCACCGAAGTGCACAAGGGCTTCAGCCCGCTGTTCAACCCCGGCATGCCCGAAGAGGCGAAGACCATCTTCAAGGACAAGCTGAAGTCGCGCTTCCAGTGGCTCGACAGCGAACTGGCGAACAAGCAGTACCTGATGGGCGACCACTTCAGCGTGGCCGACGGCTACCTGTTCACCGTCACCAACTGGACCAAGCCCACAGGCGTCGACATTTCCGGCTTCCCCAACCTGCAAGCCTGGCATGCACGCGTGGGCGCCCGCCCCGCGGTGCAGGAAGCGCTGAAGGCGGAAGGCCTGCTGAAGTAAGCCATCGGCGGAAACAACCGCCAAGGCGCGGCCGGTCGTTCTCCTCAGGGAAAACCCGGCCCGCTTCAGCCACAAGCCGCATGAAGCGGCTTTTTTTTCGGGCGACGCTGGCCGCATGCCCGAACCATCGACCTCCAGCCTCCCCACCGAACTGCGCGAAGAGATGCGCGGCCCCGTCATGTGGCTCACCATCGACCGCGAGGAGCGGCGCAACGCCCTCGACGCGGCGGTGATCGCCGGCCTCGGCAACGCCCTCGCCCGCGCCAATGCCGACACGTCCGTGCGCGCCGTGGTCATCACCGGTGCCGGCACGCGCGCCTTCTGCGCCGGCGCCGACCTGCAGAGCGGCACCTCCTTCAGGTTCGACTACGCCGCGCCGTACCAGGCCATGGCCAACCTCTTCCGCCAGGCACGGCAATCGACCGTGCCGCTGGTCGCGCGCGTCAACGGCGCGTGCATGGCCGGCGGCATGGGGCTCATGGCGATGTGCGACATGGCGGTGGCCGGCCGCCATGCGGTGTTCGGGCTGCCCGAGGTGAAGGTCGGCGTGTTCCCCGCGCAGGTGCTCAGCGTGCTCGGCGGCCTTCTGCCGCGCCGGGTGCTGGCCGAGATGTGCATCACCGGCGAGCCCATCGACGCCGAACAGGCGCTCGCGCTGCATCTCGTGAACCGCGTGAGCGACGACGTCGACGAAAGCGTCGACTGGCTGCTCGGCCGAATGCTCGACAAGTCGCCTGCCGCCATCCGCCGCGGGCTGTACACCATGAAGAAGATCGAGGCGATGGCCTTCGAGGAATCGATGGCCTTCACCGAAAGCCAGATCGGCCTCTTCGCATTGACCGAGGACGCCGCCGAGGGACAGCTCGCCTTCCGCGAGAAGCGCAAGCCGCAATGGAGCGGACGATGAACGGCAAGAACGACGACGGCCGGCGCATCGTCCGCATCGGCGGCGCCTCGGGCTTCTGGGGCGACAGCAGCGTGGGCGCACCGCAGCTCGTGGCCAGCGGGCAGATCGACTACCTCGTGTTCGACTACCTCGCCGAACTCACCATGTCGATCCTTGCGGGCGCGCGGCTGAAGAAGCCCGAGCTGGGCTACGCCACCGACTTCGTCTCGGTCGCCATGAAGGCCGTGCTGAAGGACGTCGTGAAGCAAGGCATCCGCGTCGTGAGCAACGCGGGCGGCGTCAATCCGCAAGGCTGCGCCGACGCGCTCGCCGCGCTTGCCGCCGAGCAGGGCATCGCCGTGAAGATCGCGGTGGTCAGCGGCGACGACGTGTCTCCCCTGCTGCCGCAGCTGCGACAGGCGCAGCCGCCCGTGCACGAGCTGCAGAGCGGCGCCGCGCTGCCCGAGCGCGTGCTCACCGCCAACGCATACCTCGGCGCGCGCCCGATCCAGGCCGCGCTCGACGCGGGCGCGCAGGTGGTCATCACCGGCCGCTGCGTGGACTCGGCCGTGACGCTCGGCGTGCTCATGCACGAGTTCGCGTGGCAGCCCGGCCACCTCGACCTGCTGGCCGCCGGCAGCCTCGCGGGCCACATCATCGAATGCGGCTGCCAGGCCACCGGCGGCCTGCACACCGATTGGGACACCGTGCCCGACTGGCCCCGCATCGGCTACCCCATCGTCGAGTGCAGCGCCGACGGCAGCTTCGTCGTCACCAAGCCCGCGGGCACCGGCGGCAAGATCACGCCGGCGGTGGTGGGCGAACAGATGCTCTACGAGATCGGCGACCCCGCCGCCTACCTGCTGCCCGACGTCACGGCCGATTTCACGCAGGTGCGCATCGAACAGGCCGGAGAACACCGCGTGCGCGTGCACGGCGCACGCGGCCGTGCGCCGACCGCGAGCTACAAGGTCAGCGCCACCTATGTCGATGGCTTCAAAACGGCAGCGCAGCTCACCATCGTGGGCTTCGACGCGGTGGCCAAGGCGCAGCGCACGGGCCAGGCGATCCTGGCCCGCACCTCGGCCCTGCTTGCACAACACGGCTTCGGCGACTACAGCGGCACGCAGCTCGAAGTGCTCGGCGCGGAGTCGTGCTACGGACCGCACGCGCAGACACAGGCCCGGCAGATCCGCGAGGCCGTGCTGCGGCTCGCGGTGACGCATCCACGCAAGGACGCGCTGGAGCTCTTCGCGCGCGAGGTGGCGCCGGCCGGCACCTCGTGGGCTCCAGGCACCACCGGCGCGGGCGGCGGGCGGGCCTCGGTGTCGCCATCGATCCGGCAGTACGCATTCCTGCTCGACAAGTCGCAGGTGCAGGCCACGGTGAACATCGCGGGCGAGCGCATCGAGCTGCCACGCTCCGACGTCGCGTTTGCAGACGAGATCGTCGCCGCGCCCGGCAAGGCCTCCTCGACCGAGGTTGCACCCCCGGCCGCGGACAGCGTCGAAGTGCCCCTCATCCGTGTCGCCTGGGCCCGCAGCGGCGACAAGGGCGACACCTCGAACATCGGCGTCATCGCGCGCCACCCCGGCCTGCTGCCGACGCTGCGCGCGCAACTCACCGAAGCGCGGGTGGCCGAATGGCTGGCCCACCTCGTCAAGGGCCGCGTCACGCGCTATGAGGTGCCGGGCATCGGCGCCTTCAACTTCGTCTGCGAGCAGGCGCTGGGCGGCGGCGGCATGGCGTCGCTTCGCAACGACCCGCTGGGCAAGGGCATGGGCCAGATCCTGCTGGCCATGCCGGTGCGGGTGGATCCCGCCGAGCTGGCCCGTCTTCTGGCGCCGCCCCTTTAGCACCAATCGGGACAACCGTGCGACAGCAGGGTTGAGGCCGGGCGCTTAGCCTTCGCCTCTGTTTCAACTCTGACTTCCTTTTTCACGATGTCTTCCCTCTTCGACCCCGTCCAGGCCGGTGACCTGAAACTCGCCAACCGCATCGTGATGGCGCCGTTGACGCGCAATCGCTCGCCCAACGCGATCCCGCCCGACATCGCCGCGACCTACTACGCCCAGCGCGCCTCGGCAGGCCTGCTCATCACCGAAGCCACCGCCATCAGCCACCAGGGCCAGGGCTACTCCGACGTGCCCGGCCTCTACGGCACCGAACAGCTCGACGCCTGGAAGCGCGTGACCGAGGCGGTGCATGCCGAGGGCGGCAAGATCGTGGTGCAGCTGTGGCACGTGGGCCGCGTGTCGCACACCGAACTGCAACCCGGTGGCGGAAAGCCCGTGGCGCCTTCGGCCATCACCGCCAAGACCAAGACCGTGCTCATCAAGGACGGCGTGCCGGGCTTCGTCGACACCTCCGAGCCGCGTGCGCTCGACGCTGGCGAACTGCCGGGCATCGTCCACGCCTTTGCCGTGGCCGCACGCAGCGCGGTCGAGACCGCCGGCTTCGACGGCGTGGAACTGCATGGCGCCAACGGCTACCTGCTCGACCAGTTCCTGAAGGACGGCAGCAACAAGCGCACCGACGACTACGGCGGCAGCATCGAGAACCGCGCCCGCCTGCTGCTCGAAGCCACGCGCGCCGTGGTCGACGCGGTGGGTGGCGGCAAGACCGGCATCCGCCTGTCGCCCGTGACGCCGGCCAACGACATCCACGACAGCAATCCGCAGCCGCTCTTCACCTACGTGGTGAAGCAGCTCGCGCAACTCAACCTGGCGTACATCCACATCATCGAAGGAGCCACCGGCGGCCCGCGCGAGATCGCCGACCGTCCCTTCGACTACGAAGCGCTGAAGACCGCCTACCGCGAAGCCGGCGGCAAGGCCGCATGGATGGTGAACAACGGCTACGACCGTCCGCTGGCCGAGGAAGCCGTGAAGGAAGGCGACGACCTCGTCGCCTTCGGCAAGCCCTTCATCTCCAACCCGGACCTGGTGCGTCGCCTGCGCGAGAACGCGCCGCTCAACGAGCTCGACAAGGCCACCATGTACGGCGGCGGCGCGAAAGGCTACACGGACTATCCGGCACTCGCCTGACGCCGCGAGCGTGGAACGGTGGCGCTGCGCGGCTCCACTTTTCCACGCTTGCTGGTGCTTTCTCGACCACCCTCCGGGGTGGTTTGACCATTGTTTGCAGAGCCCTCCGTGACGCCCGCGCAGACTGCCTCGACCACGTTCCTTGCCATGGAAGTCGTCGATGCCGCGCACTCTCTCGGTCAGCTCCTCCGCGATCCCTCAGCTCCAGGGCCGTCCTGCATTGGAGCCCGTGCGGCTGTCGGGCCATGAGGCACTGAACGCCCTCTTCGAATACGAGCTGCTGCTCAAGACGCCCGATGCATCCAACCTCGATGCGTCGATGGCTGCGAACTTCGATCTCGATGCGTTCGTCGGCCGCGAGGCCTGCTGCGAGATCGCCCTGGACGACGGTGCCTCGCGCTTGCGCCAGATCAACGCGCTCATCACCGATGCGGCCCTCTGGGGCGAGGAAGGCCGCCACGTCCAGTACAAGCTCACGCTGCGGCCCTGGCTGCACCTGGCCACGCTGCGCACCGACTGCAGGATCTTCCAGGACCAGACGGTCGTGCAGATCCTCGACGCGCTGCTCGCGGACTACGCATTCCCGGTGGACAAGCGCCTGGTAGAGACCTATCCCACGCGGGACCACCAGACCCAGTTCAACGAGAGCGACTTCGCCTTCTTCAGCCGGCTGTGCCAGGAGTGGGGCATCAGCTACCACTTCGAGCATTCGCACGGCACGCACCGCCTGGTGCTGTGCGATGCGATGGGGGCTTACGGGCAGGCAGACAGTGCCATGTACCGGGAGGTCGAGTACCACGCCCCAGGCTGGAAGCTCGATGCGGAGTACATCCACAGCTTCGTGCCCGCAAGCCATCTCGCGAGCGGGCGGTATGCGACACGGGACTACGACTACACCCGGCCGCGGGCCGACCTGGGTGCGAGCCGGAAGGACCCACGCCCCACGGGCCATGCCGATGCGCAGGTCTACGAATGGCATGCTGGCACGGGTGGCAGCCACTACGCCCAGCCCGGCGCGGGCAATGCAGCCACCCACGACCCTCGCAGCGAAGGCAACCTGCTGGCCCTGCTGCGCATGCAGGCCCTTCGAACCCACGGTGCCAGGGCCGAGGCCAGCGGCAACCTCCGGGGCATGGTGCCCGGGCGCACCTTCAGGCTGACCAGACATCCTCGCGAGAAGGCCAACGCCGAATACCTCGTGCTGGACACCCGCTTCCTCATCGAAGACATCGGCGAGAACAGCCAACCCCGCGAAGCCTCCGGCAGAAAGCAGCAATGGCGGGTCGAGGTCGACTTCACAGCGCATCCGGTCACCGAGCCGCTTCGCCCCGCCCTGACGCAGCGCAAGCCCCGTTGCGACGGCCCGCAGGTCGCGCGGGTCGTCGGCCCCGAAGGACAGAACCTCTGGACCGACGCGCTCGGGCGCATCAAGGTGCAGTTTCCCTGGGACCGCATCGGCGGCAGCGATGCGCACAGCAGCTGCTGGCTGCGCGTGAGCTCGCCCTGGGCGGGCAACCAGCTGGGCGGCATCCACCTGCCGCGCATCGGCCAGGAGGTCGTCGTCAGCTTCATCGGTGGCGATGCGGACCTGCCGATCTGCACGGGGCGCGTGCACAACCAGGTGAACATGCCGCCGTGGGCGCTGCCTGGCCAGGGCGCGCTGAGCGGCTTCCGGTCCAGGGAGCTGACGCCCGATGGCGGCAACGGTGCGGCGGGCCGCTCCAACCACCTGCTGATGGACGACACCGAGGGCCGGATCCAGGCGCAGCTCAAGAGCGACCACCAGAGCTCGAGCCTGAGCCTGGGGTTCATCACGCGCGTGGAAGACAACGCCGGGCGCAAGGACCCACGCGGCGAGGGCTTCGAGCTGCGCACCGACAGCCATGGCGTGCTGCGCGCGCAGGACGGACTGCTCATCACCACCGAAGCCCGCGCCGGTGCTGCTCGGCACGCCAAGGACATGGGCGAGACCGTGCAACGGCTCGTGCAGGCACGTGACCAGATCGAAGGCCTCGCCAACGCGGCGCAGATCGCCGTGGCGCAGCAGAAGGAAGACGACCAGGCCACTGTCGCCAAGGCCATCGGGCAACAGAACGACGCGCTCGCAGGCAAAGGTCGAAGCAAAGGCGAAGACACGTTCCCGGAACTGGCAGAACCTCATCTGGTATTGGCCAGTCCTGCGGGCATCGCCATCACGGCAGCACAAGGCTCGCACAGCCACACCGGTGGCCACGCTCAGTTCACGAGCGGCGGCCACGCCTCCGTCAGCGCCGCAGGACGCTTCCTCGCCAGCATCGCGCATGGCGTGCGCATGTTCGCGCTCAGGAGCGGCATCAAGGCCTTTGCATCGGCAGGCGACATCCGCATCGAAGCGCAGGGCGACACCCTGGAGGCGACCGCATTGAAAGACTTCGACATCGTCAGCACCGAGGACACCGTCTACCTGACTGGCAACAAGAAGGTCACGATCAACGGCGGCACCAGCTTCAGTGAATGGAGCGATGACGGAGTCCGGCACGGCACGCTGGGCACATGGATCGAGCATGCGGCGATGCATGCCACACCAGGCCGGGACCACAAGCCAGGCCCCTCGGCACAGAAGGTGTGCTGGGAATGCATGCAGCGCGCCATGCGCCGCGCCACGGCCGCCGCTCCGCGGGAATGAACGCAATGCAGAACGAGAACCTCCTGTCGGCCGCCAGTGCCAGGCTCGATGCCATGCTGCGCCGATGCACGCGGCATCGCATCGACCAATTGCTCTTCAACGATGGCGCGAGGCCAGCCACCCACTGCTACGCGCTCGTCAGCACGGGGCAATGTGATGAGGGTGTGATCGCCAGCATGGTCGCGGCATACGGACTGTCGTTCGAGCGCCTGTTCATGCAGACGCCCGAAGCCGAGATGGCCGACATCGGCCCATGGCTGATCGAGATCCCGCTCTCCGGGTCCGAAGCCCTGCGCAGGTCGCTCGCTCAACATGCCGCGTCGCAGGCGCTGACGCTCATGTGCAGTCCGATGCGCCTGCCCCGGCTGTGCGAGCATCTGCGCGGCTTCCTGTCCGGCACCTTGGCCGATGGCTCGCCCGTGCTGCTGCGCTACTTCGATCCACGTGTCGGCTTCGACATGCTGGCGCACTGGCCCGCTTCAGTGCAGAGCCAGTTCATGCAGCCGCTCGACTGGTGGGCCGGCTGGGATGGCGACGCACAACTTCGGCACGCCAACGGCGACGCCGACATCGAGACTGCGCCACGCCGCGACGCGATCGAACTGGCGCCCGAGTGGGCTCGGGCCATGGACAAGGTGGGTGAAGCCCATCTCCTCGTTGCACTGCTGGCCGAAGAGCTCGAGGCATCGAATCCGACCGATGCCATGCTGCTGGAGCAGGTTCATCCATTGCTTCGCAGGCAGATCGCGCAGGCTGCGTTGGCCTTCATCCACCGCGCAGGTTTCGCGGGCTGGAGCAACAAGGCACAAGCCTGCCACCAGGCACTGCTCAGGCACGCCCGCTTCCACGCCCACCCTGGCTTTCTCGAAATCTTGCCGCGTGCGAACGAGCCTCTGGAGCTTCGCGAGGTCCTGGCCCGTGTACCCCGGGCGGTGCAGCAGGAGTGGGCGCAAGACCGCGACGCCATGCTCGTCCGCCTCTGCGACGCGCAGGCCGATGTGCTCCTGGCATCCCTCGACCAACCCGCCAGCTTCTCCGCTTGCAGCTCCGCTTGCAGCTCCGCAACGCTCTAGACCATGGCCAACGAACCCAAGACCGGTGCATCGGTGTGCGACTGCAGCGTCCCCGCGCAGCAGGTCGCCGTGATCCTCTACCCCAGCCTCGGCACGCCGATGCTGATCGCGCCTGCCCAGAAGAAGTGCAGCCTCTTCATCGCGACGGCATCGCTCGGCGTGGCCAACAACGATGGCCGGCGGACCACGCAGGACCAGCGATCGGGAGTCATGCCGATGGATGGCGACGAGGCGAAGACCGCCGCGGCCACCGTGGCGCGCCACTTGCGCCTGGTCGGCATGAAGGGCACCAAGCCTGAAACCGATGTTCGCGTCGGCGGCCTCACCGGCGATGGCCCCGACTGTGTCAAGGCCCAAGGGGCCATCAAGGTCTGGCGCGTTGCGAAATTCGAAGCCGGCGCGCTCATCTACAACCAGAAGGGCGAGGTGTTCGCCACCCTCAGTCCACAGGCAGCCGGCGCCTATACCGCATCGGGTTTCAAGGGCGGACATGTCTACGAGGTCGAACTCGACATCGACAAGCTGGCCGTGCAGCCGAAGTCCGACGCCTTCATGAGCTTCGCGTGGATGGTCGAACCCACCGCACAACAGAAGAAGAGCCTGCCCACGCTGTGTAAAGCCGCTACCGTGCACTCGCAGGACCTGCTCGTCGAATCATTCCTCGCAGCCCAGGTCGATGACCCGCGCTACCGCCACCAACCCACGAACACCGGCCACGCGCCTCGCGGCAGCGAGACCAGCCTCGTGGAATACGACGTCGTGCAGACGGCACGGAAGACCCGCTCGCTGGTGCTGGATGCTTCGCAACGCCTGGCGGCCTGGCACCCGGTCATCCGATTGCCCTCGAACACGCCATTGAAGCTCGGCCACCTGAGCGATGTGCACATCAATGTGCGACACAGCGCACTGGCCAAATCGCCCGCGCGCATCATCGAAGACGACAGCCGTTTCGACCGGCCCGCGGTCGGAGCGCGCGTCTGCAACAGCTTCAACGCGCTCAAGGAACTCTTCGATGGCATCGGTCGCGCCCGAAAGCCCGACACATTGCTTCTCTTGACCGGCGACCTGATCGATTTCACGCGCAACATCGATCCCAGGCTGGTCGGCGACACCATCGGCGAGCAGTGGAAGAAGTTCAACGTGCTGAACAACTTCAACACCCGCGGGCTGTACCCACGCGGGCAGGACGACATGCTCGCCTTCAGCCTGGTGCGCTATGCCTACAACGAACTCAAGCTGCCCGTGTTCATGACCAGCGGCAACCACGAGGCGTACACCGTGCCCTATGGCATCAGCCCGCGCATCAACGACTGGGGCGGTGCCATGGGCGTGCTCGAAGACACCACCGACACGCTGGACACGCGCAGCTGGGGCAGGGAACGGGGCTTCACTCCCACGACGACCGTTCGCACACGCCACGGTGGCCAGCAATCGGTCAGCAGCATCGGCGCTCCGGCCGAGCTCGGGCGGCGGGTGGTGAACAGCAACAAGGGCCTCGGCATACAGGACCTGGCAGCGACCTACAGGGACTTCGACAGCGCCAGCCAATGGCACAACAACAAGGCCAACGAAGGCATCGCGGCCGACCACAACATGACCATCTACGAGGCCACGCTGGCGTACGGCCCCACCTATGCACAGGCGCTGACAGGCAACAACTACCGCACCGAAAACTACGACTGGTTCTACACGCTCTTCACACCGCTCGAGGACGTGTTGATCGCGCTGGGCGTCGAACCCGACCGGCCCAGTCCTGCCACGCAGGTGATCGCGGCGCTCGGCTGGGGACAGGGCGAGAACTTCAAGAATCTGACGATGAGCGGCGTGGCGGTCACCACGACCGATCGGCAGGGCACGGGCATCCTGCCACGTGCCACCCAATCGTTCAGCCGCAAGCAGCTGCAGTTGCTGGGCCAGGCGCAAATCCACAAGCGTGCAAGCCCGGGCGCCAGCCTCACCGTGGCGACGCACTTCACCATCATCAACTACGACGAGCCGCTGCCCTATTCCACCGCACCGACGCAGGCACGGTTCATTCCATCGAGCAGTCCACTGGGCGCACCCTTGCGCGGACAACCCGGCTTCAACCACGTCAACACCGGCACCTGCGAAATCAACCAGGACGCCTACTTCGAACGCCTCGTCTGCGCCGACGGCGGCACGATCGCCAACGCCACTCCCGAAACGGGCGTGGACTGGCACTTCAGCGGCCACAGCCACCGCAGCGGCGTCTACGAGGTCGCATGGTGCCAACCGGCGAGCGGCGCCCGCATGATCCAGGTCACCAGCGCCGTGGACCCCGGCATCCGCAATGAGACAGTGAAGGCCCCGGCACGCCAGCGCACGCGCTTCATCGTCAGCAGTTGCGGCGGCCCGGTCGGCAAGCAGAACCTCAACGGAGAACTCGACAACTGGACCTTGCGACCGCCCTCCGGCACCTTGCTCGATCCGGCCACCGGAATCATCACCCAGGTCAAGACACAGCGTTCGAGCCGAAGCGCCGGGGCCCCATTGAACGAGAAGCCGCGCCTTGCAGTGGCGCTGGACTATATGGCGGTGATGAGCCGGCATCCCGAGAAGAACATCGAGACGCCTCTGAGCTTCGTACCGACGCAGTTGATCCAGCAGAAATGGAGAGTGCCGGTGGAGATGAGCGCGACAGTGGCCAGACTCCAGTGCATCTCAAGCATCAGGTTCTGGGTGTTCGAAAGCGGGAGAGACCAGGAAAAGCAAGTGACGAAGCAATGGCATCTTTTGACACCCGCTTTCGAGGCAAACGCCAAGGCATCCTTCATCACCTTCAAGACTGAAGATCACGCCGTGCTGATCGGCGCTCTTGGCAAAGGTACGGTCACTGCACAGGCATTCTGCGAAGTGCTGCTCCGGCAGCCAAAGTTCGGAAAGAACGACTGGACCAAGGACATGGACTGCACAGACTCATGGTTTTTTCCTTTGGAGATCGGCGTCTTTTGGACAGTGCGCAAGGGTGGCGAGACGGACTACGGAGCAACAGGAACGTCCACCTGGTTCTTTCGAAGGCCGGCAATGGAGCAAGGGGAAGTGCCCGATTGGAAGTTTCTGGCGGAAAACTACAAGGACAACGGGTACGTGCAGCCACAAGAGGCCATCAATCCCGACGACAAAAAATGAGCCCGAAGAAACGCAATGAATCGTCGTTCTCTTCTATTCACAGCCGCTGCGTTTGCAACGGTCTCATGTCACTCCTCCAGCCATTCCATGAGCCCAAAGAAAAACATCCGATCGTTCGGCAAGACCTGCGACTACTTGCTGGACCCGGCGCGGCGGCAAAAGGAGATGGGAAATTCACAGTTGATAGTCGATGCTGCCGAGATCAGCGGCGTCAACTTCCACAGTGTTGCATGGCGCAACATTCGATTCATCAACTGCGATTTCATGGGCGGCTATGAGATCAAGCTGAGCGAACTAGCGCACTGCATCTTCGAGAATTGTCGCTTCGCAGCAATCATCAATTGGGGCATAGCGACATCTGTTCGGTTTGTACGTTGTCAAGCAGGAGGACGAAGCAACGTAATCGACGTCAGGGGAAGTTCCAATGTTCATTTCGAATCCTGCGCCTTCATCGGAACGGACCCCGAACCCAACAATTGGGGTGGCATAGGCAGCAGGGGCGACGTCACCTTCGTCGACTGCAAAGCGAAGTGGTTCGATCTTGCCGGCTACACAAAGCTCGTATTGGACAGATGCGAAACACAAGACGTGGGCATATGGACGGACAGCGCAGCCAACAGCGGCCCTGGCCATGAATCGGCAGCTGTCGAAATCAGGAACTCGACGCTGCGCGGCAGCTTCAACATGGCTGCGAGCGATATGCAGTCGCTCAAAATACAAGACACCGTCCTGGAGACAATGAAGCTGCGCAGTGCCATCGTCAAAGGCGATGTCCTGATCGAGACAGTGAAGGCTGGCTACATCGACGCCAACGTCAAGAAAGCCCGAAGCCTGCGCATCCGCAACAGCCAGATTCTCGGCAACGGCAAGCAGATCTTCGATACATATGCCGGCGCCATCCGATTCATCGAGGTTGACTCCGTCGTTTTCGGCGGCGATCTCCATTCCGAACCTGTGACGATCGCCGGCGGTTTCTCGCTCAAGAGCGCCGACCGGATCTCGAACGTCAACGAGTCGATCACGATCACGAATTCGACGATTCCTTCGCTCGATGCGGCGTACCTCAACACGCGGCAACTCGTCCTGAAGAACAGCAACCTCGTGCGCGTCGACATTTCCAACGGCCGCATTGCCGACCTCGAAATTTCAGGCAGCAACATCGGCGGAAAACTGAATGCACAAGGAACCCAGGCCGCGCGGCAGAAGGTCGACCTGAGTGCAGGGACCGTCTTCGGACGGATCGACCAGTTGGAGGGTTCGAACATCAAGCTGCCACCCCGTTCCGAGCGCTGAGGCACACGCCGCCGAATTGCTTCCAGGCCCCTCCCCGCTTACGCTCGGTGTCCATCGCTCGAACGACACCACCATGCCCCGCATCACCGACCGCCTCGCCACCCTGGGCCTCGTCCTCCCCCCGCCCGTGACGCCGCCGCCCGGCGTCGTCCTTCCATTCCAGTTCGTGCGCATCGCCAGCCGCCGCGCGCTCATCTCCGGGCATGGGCCGCTCAATGCCGATGGCACGATCGCCGGGCCGCTCGGCAAGCTGGGCCGCGATCTGAGCGTCGAGCAGGGCTACACCGCCGCGCGACTCACGGCGCTGGCGATGCTCGGCAGCCTGCAGCGCGCGCTCGGCGATCTCGACCGCATCACCGCATGGACGCGCGTGTTCGGCATGGTCGCCAGTGCACCTGGCTTCGACAGGCAGCCTGCGGTGATCAACGGTTTCTCCGATCTCATCCTCGAGCTCTTCGGCCCCGACGTCGGCGCTCACGCGCGCAGCGCAGTGGGCATGGCAGAGCTGCCGTTCAACATCCCCGTGGAAATCGAAGGCGAGGTGGAGTTCGAGTGATGGCGACGAATCCCGTGCACCCATGGACACTGCGGCGCGCCGTTGCAGCCGACACGGCGGCCGTCGCAGCCTGCGCGGCCGAAGCGTTTCGCATCTACATTCCGCGCCTGGGCGTCACGCCACGGCCGATGACGCGTGACTACGGCGAAGCGATCGCCGGCATGCAGGTGTGGGTCGCGGTGGTGGGTGGCGAGACCGTGGCAACGCTGCTGCTCGACGTGACCGACGAAGGCTTTCTCATCGACGTGATCGCGGTGCTGCCGCAGCACCAGGGCATTGGCCTCGGACGCGCACTGCTCGAGCTGGCCGAGCGCGAGGCCCTGCGGCAAGGCCATGATTCGATCTACCTCTTCACCAACGAGAAGATGACTGAGAACCTGGCGCTCTACCGGCGCATCGGCTATGTCGAATACAAGCGCGAGTCGCTCGACGGCCGCGTTCGCGTGTACCTTCGCAAACCCTTGCTGTAAGGTACGGCGATGCAGCTCGAGCGCATCCATCATGTCGCGATCATCTGCGCCGACTACACGGTGTCGAAGCGCTTCTACACCGAGGTCATGGGGCTGCGGGTGATCGCCGAAAACTACCGCGCCACAAGGGATTCGCACAAGCTCGACCTGGCATTGCCCGATGGTTCACAAATCGAGCTCTTCTCGTTTCCCGGCGCACCGCCACGTCCGACTCGGCCCGAAGCCCAGGGGCTGCGTCACCTCTCGTTCGAGGTGGATGACGTGCAGGCTGCTGCCGACGAGCTCGCGGCAAAGGGCATTGCGGTCGAGCCTTTGCGCACCGATGAATTCACCGGCCGCCGCTTCACCTTCCTTGCCGATCCCGACGGCCTTCCTCTCGAACTCTACGAATCGGTGCCGGACGAAGACCTCGATGCGTTGCTGTTGAAGCTCGAAGGCGCGCTGCACCTGCGCGAAGTGCGCGCAAGCGCCGTGCGGCTCGAGGAACTGCTCGACACGGACTTCCACGAGCTCGGTGTCTCCGGCGCCGTGTGGACACGTGCGGCGATCATCGAAGCGTTGCGCGACGAAGCTTTCTCCCCGCGCACGATGTCGGACTTTCGCGTGCTGCGCATGGCGGGCGACGTAGCGCTCGTCACCTATCGCGCCCACCGCGAGGCCACGCCTGAACGGCCGGCCGCGGATTCGCTGCGCAGTTCGCTGTGGAAACGCCGGCAAGGCCGGTGGCGCATGGTGTTTCATCAAGGCACGGCGCTGTAGCGTTCCCTCGTCTCGCCCTTTCCGAGGAGCACGGAAGCGATGGATGGCACGACGGCGTCCAATCGCGGCGCACCGTCTTGTCGTGTCCCATCCGACGTTCCCCAGAAGGGGAAGGAGCAAGCCGCCGACCTACGCCGCCCGCCCGAACGCCACGCTCACGCGCAAGCCCGTCGGCTCCGCGGCTTCCAGCCTCAGCTCCGCGCCGAGCAACTCCGCATAGCGCGACACGATCGACAGCCCCAGCCCCGCGCCCTGCCCCAGCTTCTGCCCTTCCGGACCTTGCGCCCAACGTTGCATCAGCGCACGGCGCGCCTCGATCGGAATACCGGGCCCGTCGTCGATCACGCTCAGCGTGCGGCCCGACAGTTCGACGGTGATGGTGCGTCCGCCATAGCGCAGCGCGTTGTCGATCAGGTTGTCGAGGATGCCCTCGACCAGCGCCTCGTTGGCCAGCACGACCACGCCTTCGTCGAGACCGCGCGCACCGAGGTCGACCCCGCGCGCATCGGCCTTCGCGAGATGCCGCAGCACGGTCTGCTCGGCCAGCACGTCGAGCTGAACCGGCACGCGTTCCAGTCCCGTGCGCGCTTCCTCGGCGAGCGCCAGCGCCAGCAGCTGGTCGATCAGGTGGCTCGCGCGGGCCTGCCGCTCCGACACGCGCGCAAGCTGCTCGCGCCACACGGACGTGTCGTGCTGTGCCAGCCCGTACTCGGCCAGTGCACGGATGCCGGCGAGCGGCGTGCGCAGCTCGTGTGCCACGTTGCCCACGAACTCGCGCTGCGCCTGCACGCTCTGGCCGAGGCGCTCGAACAGCGAATTGACCGCATTGCCCAGGCGCTGCAGTTCACGCGAGGTCTCGACCACGGCCACCGGCGACAGGTCGTGCACGTCGCGCCGGTCGAGCGCGCGCTGCAGTTCGCCGAGCGGCCGCAGGTCGCTGCGGATGCCGTACCAGAGCCAGACCGCCAGCAGGATCAGCAGCACGATCTGCGGTGCCAGCGCATAGCCCAGCAACTGGCGCACCAGCGCGGTCCGGCTCAGGGTGGTCTGCGCGATGATCACGCGGTAGGGCATGCTGATGTCGGGCTCGGCGTCATGCTCGAGCACCACGGCACGCAGCGCGCTGCCCTCGTAATTGATGTCTGCGAAGCGGTAGCGCGCACCGTCCGCAGGCAGCGGCGCCTGCAGGCCGGACTGGCCCGAGATGAGCGTGCCATCGAGCCGCTGCACCGCGAAGTACACCTTGTCGACCTGGTCGAACAGCACCGTCGCCACTTCGCGCGGCGTCAGCAGGAGCTCGATGCCGCGCTCGCCCGCCTGCACGTTGGCCGACAGCGCATACGCGTCGTCGAGCATGCCGCGGTCGAAGGCCTGCTCGGAAAAGTAGTTGGCGATGACCAGCGCGATGACGGCGCCCACCATCCACGTGAGCGCCA
This sequence comes from Variovorax paradoxus, assembly GCF_902712855.1. Lineage (NCBI taxonomy): Bacteria > Pseudomonadati > Pseudomonadota > Betaproteobacteria > Burkholderiales > Comamonadaceae > Variovorax > Variovorax paradoxus. Next base: position 586,875 of record NZ_LR743507.1, on the reverse strand, counting down.
GGGGCACCAGCACGTTGCGCAGCACGCGCCGCGTGAGCGACGGTGCCTGTCGCAGCTTCGGCGGCTGCTGGAGCGGTTCTTTCGTCTGATCGGTCACGCGCGGATCACACCTCGGCTTCGAGCAGGTAGCCGATGCCGCGCAACGTGCGGATGCTCGCGCCCGAGCCCTGCAGCTTCTTGCGCAGGCGAGAGATGAAGGCCTCGAGCGCGTTGTCGCCCAGCGATTCGTCGAAGCTCGAGAGCTTGTCGGACAGCGCCCGCTTGCTCACCGTGCGCCCCGGCGGGCTCATGAGTTCCCACAGCACCTCGAACTCGCGCGCGGGCAGGTCGAGCGGGCCGCTCGCCGTGGAGAAACGGCGTGCCTTGCGGTCGAGCTTGAGCTGGCCGAGCAGCACGATGTCCTCGGTGCCCTTGGCACGGCGCACCAGCGCGCGCAGGCGCGCCTCCACCTCGGCCAGGTCGAAGGGTTTGCCCAGGTAGTCGTCGGCGCCCGCGTCGAGGCCGGCGATGCGCTCCTCGGTGCGGCCGCGCGCGGTGAGCACGAGCACCGGCGTGCGGTCGCCGCGCGCACGGGCCTGGCGCAACGCGGTGAGGCCGCTGGCCAGTCCGCTGGTGGGGCTGGCGGTGGCGGGAAGGTTGAGGTCGAGCAGCACGGCATCGAAGGGTTGCACGCGCCACAGGTGGTCGGCGTCCTCGACGTTGGTCGACACGTCGACGCGATGGCCGGCATCCGCAAGGCTGCGCAGCATCACGTCGCGCAGCACGGCGTCGTCTTCGACAAGCAGGATTCGCATGGTGTTTTTTGGAATGGTTGGAGGGGTCTGCCATTGCGATCGACGGGTCAGCGGCCGGTCAGTCGCTCCAAGCGATAAACGCGGCATGAGCATACGACAGCCACACGAAACACGGGCCACTTTCATGGCCCGTGCCACGCGATGAGTGCACGCGATCCCTCCGATCTCCTGAGCATGGTGCCACCCGAGGTGCAAGGCACCGCGGTGGTCCTGCTGCATGGTTTATGCAGCACGCCTGACGAGTTGCTGACCGTGCAGTCCGCGCTGCGCAGCCGCGGCTACCCGGTGCATCCGCTGGCGATCGAGGGCTACTCGTTCGATGCCGCCGCGCCGCTGCAACATGCCGTGCCCTACGAGCGATGGCTCGACGCGATCCAGGCGAAGGTGAAGGCATTGCGCACGCAGCACGAACGCGTGATGCTGGTGGGCATCTCGGCCGGCTCGTCGCTTGCGCTCGGTGCGGCCATCCGCTGCGGCAGCGAGATCGATGCCCTGGTCCTGATGTCGACCACGCTGCGCTTCGACGGCTGGGCCATTCCCCGCACGCAGTTCCTGCTGCCGCTGGCCTTCTACACGCCGCTGGGCCGCTTTTGGCAATACCGCGAGCGCGCGCCCTATGGCGTGAAGAACGAACGTGTGCGCGCCTGGATCGAACGCGAGCTGCGCCACCGCAAGGTGTCGCGCGCCGGCAGCTCGGTGATCGGCGTGGGCCACCTGCGCGAGCACGACCGGCTCATCCGCCACGTGCGGCGCAACCTCGGCAACGTGCAGTGCGACAACGTGCTCGCACTGCATGCCCAGCAGGACGAGGTGGCCAGCGTCGCCAACCTCGGCATCCTCGCGCGCGGACTGCGCTGCCGCGCGTTCCGCGCGGTCGTGGTCGCCAACAGCTATCACATGATCTCGATAGACAACGACCGTCAGCAGGTCGTGCGCGAGACGGTGTCGTTCGCCGATGCGCTGGCGCACGGCACGATGCCCGAGCACCCGTTGTACGCCTGAACCGTCCGGTTCGACCACGCCTGAAAGGAAAGCATCGCCATGTCTTCTTCCGTCCTGACCTCCCCGACCTTCAACAGCATCGCCGCCATCCTCGAGGCCGACTTCCGCGTCGAGCGTTCGGCCATCTCGCCGGCGACCGCGCTGTCCGATCTCGGCCTCGACTCGCTCGCGCTGATGGAATTCGTCTTTGCCGTGGAGGACGCATTCCACCTGCGCATTCCCGAAGACCGCCTCGACCCGCGCGAAGCGGGCATCACGCTGCAGCGCCTGTGCGAGGTGATCGACGCCGAGAGCGACGGCAGTGCCGCGAACGCCACGGCAGAACCTGCCGAAGCCGTCGCATGAGCAGCGGTGCCGCCCACGCCGTCCTCGCCGCCTCGGCCGCGCGCGCTGCTGCAGCACCGGTGCGCGTGAGCGGCATCGGCTTCGTCACGCCCATCGGCCGCACCGTCGAGGCCTTCGACGATGCGCTGTTCGCAGGCCGCTCGGCTGTGCGCGTGCAGGCGCTCGAGATCAAGGGCATGGACACGGTGCAGCTCGCCGTCGCCGCCTGCGAATTCGATTCGAACGGCGTGCGCAGCACCTCGCGCCTGCCGCTGGACCGCGGCACGGCCATGTCGCTGGCCGCCGCGCAGGACGCGGCCTCCGACGCCGGTCTCGAGCTCGACGGCATCGACCGCGACCGGCTCGGCATCTTCTGGGGCAGCGGCCTCGCGGGCGCGGGCACTTTCGACAACACCACGAGCGTGCTCTACGGCGAGCAGCGCCGCATGCGCCCGACCACGGTGCTCACCGTGATGCCCAATGCCGCGGTGGCGGAACTGGCCCTGCACTTCGGCGCGCGCGGATCGGCCATAGCGTACGCATGCGCCTGCGCGTCCTCGGCCGTGGCCATCGGCGAGGCGATGCGCGCCATCCGCGGCGGCTGGATCGACGTGGCCATCGTGGGCGGCCATGACGCCATGCTCACGCCCGGCGTGCTCGCCAGCTGGAACGCGATGCGCGTGATGGCGCCGCCGCCTGCCGACGCGCCTTCTGCAGCTTGCCGTCCGTTCTCGGGCGACCGCGCGGGCTTTGCCATCGGCGAAGGCGCGGCCGCGCTGGTGCTCGAATCGCAGGCGCATGCCGAGGCACGCGGCGCGCAGCCCGCGCCCTTCGTGCTCGCGGGCTACGCGACCAACTGCGACGGCACGCACATCACCAACCCCGACACCGCGGGCCAGGTGCGTGCGATGCGCGCCGCCCTGCGCGACGCCGGCATCGAAGCCTCGGACATCGGCCACATCAACGCGCACGGCACCGCCACCTCGGCAGGCGACGCCGCAGAAGCCGCATCGATCCGCGAGGTGTTCGGCAACGCCGTGCCGGTCAGCGCCACCAAGGCCATCCATGGCCATGTGCTCGGCGGGGGCGGCGCGATCGAACTCATCGCCACGCTGCGCGCGCTGGCACGCGAAACGTTGCCACCCATCGCGAACCTGCAGACGCCCGATGCCGCCTTCGACCTCGACTTCGTCCGGGGCGAGGCGCGCGAGGCCAGGGGCATCCGCTATGCGCTGTCCAATTCGTTCGCGTTCGGCGGCACCAACGCGGTGATCGTGGCCGGTGCCGCGGTGCAGGACTGAAGATCCGCTGAAGGCTTGCTGAAAAAAGAACACGGTGCATCGGCTGGTCGTTCTCGTCGTGCCCGTGTTCGCGCTGCTCATGGCGTGCGAGTTCGCCTGGGGCTGGCTCAGGCGGCGCAACACCTACCGCTTCAGCGACACGCTCGGCAGCCTGAGCCAGGGCCTCCTGAGCCAGGCGCTCGCTGTGTGCACGCAGCTGTTCCAGATCGGCCTCTATGCGATGGTCTACCCGCTGGTCGCGATCTGGACCCGCCCCGATTTCTGGGACAGCGCCATCGGCTGGGTGCTGGCTGTGCTGCTGTTCGATTTCTTCGACTACTGGCTGCACCGCGCGGGCCACGAGTCGGCCGTGTTCTGGGCCGCGCACGCGGTGCATCACCAGAGCCAGCAGTTCAACTTCTCCACCGCGCTGAGGCAGGAAAGCACGGTGGCCTTCCTGGGCTGGGCCTTCTACCTGCCGATGGCCGTGGTGGGCGTGCCGCCCGAGCAGTTCGGCCTGGCGGGGCTGATCGTGCTGGTCTACCAGTTCTGGATCCACACCGAGCACATCGGCAAGCTCGGCTGGTTCGACCGCGTGTTCTCCTCGCCCTCCAACCATCGCGTGCACCACGCGGTGAACGACGGCTATCTCGACCGCAACTACGGCGGCATGCTCGTGGTGTGGGACCGCATGTTCGGCACCTTCGCCGAAGAAAGGGAGCCGTGCGTCTATGGCACGCGCAAGGCGATGGCCGGCTTCGATCCGCTGCGCGCGATCGTCGGTCCGTACCTGCCGCTGCTGCGCGACGCATGGCACACGAAGCACTGGCGCGACAAGGTCGCGGTGTGGTTCAAGCCGCCGGGCTGGCGGCCCGAGGATGTGGCGGCGCGCTTTCCCGATGCGCCGTTCTCGCTCGAGGAAGCCATGCAGATCCACGCGCCGGCGCTGACGCGCGCGCAGGTGGCATCGGCTTCGGTTCACTTCGCGTGCTGGGTCGGCGTGACGCTGGCTTTCCTGTGGCGCGCCGACGATCTCGCATTCCACACAGGACTGGGCCTGCTGGCGCTGGCGGCCGGCGGCTTCTGGTCGATCGGTGCGGTGCTCGACGCAAAGCTTCGCCTGCGCTGGGCCTGGTGCGCGCAACCCGTGCTGCTGGCGCTCTGCGCAGTGTTGCTCGCCTGAGCCTCGCTATGCTCTGCGCTTCGCACGTTCCGAAGCCCTCACCATGCGCAGACTCGCCACACCGGAAGATCTCGTCAGCGTCCACGCCCTCTACATGCACGAGAAGGTCGTTCCCTTCCTGGGCTACGACCCGATGCCGCTCGAGGAATTCCGCCCCATCTACCGCGACCTGGTCGACAGCGGCTGCTTCCACATCTACGAGCACGACGGCCGGCTCGCGGGGTTCTATCGCGCCACGCGCTATCCGGGCCGCGTCCAGCACGTGGCCTGCCTCGGCACGCTGGCGGTCGATCCGGCGTTCCATGGCCAGGGCATCGCGCTGGCCATGGTGACCGAAGCCATCGACGCACTGAAGGCGGCCGGCGTGAAGCGCATCGAGCTCTTCGCCGAAAGCGACAACGCACCCGCGCTGCGCTTCTACGAGAAGCTGGGCTTCGAGCGCGAAGGCACGCTGCGCAAGTTCTACAAGCGCGCCGGCGACGCCGACTACATCGACGACCACCTGATGGCACTGCTGCTCGACTGAGGAAACCGCGCGGGCAGAGTCAGGGCTTCCAGCGCCGCAGCAGCAGCGCGTTGGCCATCACGCTCACGCTCGACAAGGCCATCGCCGCACCGGCCACCACCGGACTCAACAGGCCGAAGGCGGCGAGCGGAATGCCGGCCACGTTGTAGGCAAAGGCCCAGAACAGGTTCTGCCGGATCTTCGCCACAGTGCGCGCCGACAGGTCGAAGGCCTGCGCCACCAGTGCCAGGTCGCCGCGCATCAGCGTGATGCCTGCCGCTTCCATCGCCACGTCGGTGCCGCCGCCCGAAGGCGCCATCGCGATGCCCACATCGGCCGCGGCCAGCGCCGGCGCGTCGTTGGCGCCGTCGCCGACCATCGCGACGATGTACCCGTTCTTCCGCAATGCGCCGACCTGCGCCGCCTTGTCGGCCGGCAGCACGTCGGCCCGCACGTCGCCGGCATCGATGCCCAGGCGCGCCGCCATCGCCTGCGCAGCGCGCAGGTTGTCGCCCGAGATCATCACCACGCGCAGCCCGCGCGCGCGCAATGCGCGCACCGCTTCGGCGGCCTGCGGCTTGGGCTCGTCGGCGAAGGCCAGCAACGCCTGCACATGCGCGGCACCTGCGTCGTCGAAGCGCAGCAGCGCCGACACCGTCGCGCCCTGCGACTGCAGGCGATCGACTTCGTCGCCATCGGGCGATGCGTCGAGCTCGCGGCACCAGCGCAGGCTGGCAATCGCCCAGTGCGTGCCGGCAACGTCGCCTCGCACGCCGCGCCCCGGCCATGCCTGCATCACGCCCAGCGCGGGCACCTGCAGGTTGCGCTGCGCCGCGGCCGACAGCACCGCCCTGGCAAGCGGATGTTCGCTGCCGCTTTGCAGGCTGGCGGCGGTGGCCAGCAGTTCGTCTTCGTCGGCCGAAGCACCGGCCACCGGCACCAGCGCCGTGAGCACCGGGCGGCCGACGGTAAGGGTGCCGGTCTTGTCGAACGCGACCGTGTCCACGCGGTGCGCGATCTCCAGTGCGCGCGCGTCCTTGATCAGGATGCCGTGGCGCGCCGCCACGCCCGTGCCCGCCATCACCGCGACCGGCGTGGCCAGGCCCAGTGCGCAGGGGCAGGCGATGACGAGCACCGCCACCGCATGGATCAACGCGGTCTCGATGCCGGCCCCTGCGGCCAGCCAGCCTGCCAGCGTGACCAGCGCGATCACCAGCACCACAGGCACGAACACCGCCGCCACCTTGTCGACCAGCCGCTGGATCGGCGCCTTCGCGGCCTGGGCGTCCTCGACCAGCCGGACGATGCGCGCCAGCACGCTCTCGGCGCCGACCGCGCGCACCTCCACGACCATGCGGCCGTCGCCGTTCACCGCACCGCCGGTCAGCGCATCGCCGGGCTCCTTCGCCACGGGCAGCGGCTCGCCGGTGAGCATCGATTCGTCGACCTCCGACTGGCCCTCGAGCACCACGGCATCCGCCGGCACGCGCTCGCCGGGGCGCACCGCGAGGCGGTCGCCCACCATCACCTCGGCCAGCGGCACGTCGCTTTCCTTGCCGCGCAAGCCCACGAGGTGCGCGATCTCCGGACGAAGCTGCTGCAGGGCGCGGATGGCCGACGTGGCCTGGCGCTTGGCGCGCGCCTCGAGCCACTTGCCGAGCAGCACCAGCGTGATCACCACCGACGAGGCTTCGAAGTAGAGGTGCGGCACGGCGCCATGCCCCGCATGCTCGCCGGTGGCGGCGCGCCACCACAGCCACAGCGACAACCCGAAGGCCGCGCTGGTGCCGAGCGCCACCAGCAGATCCATGTTGCCAGTGCGGGCCTTCGCCGCATGCCAGCCGGCGCGGTAGAAGCGCGCGCCGAGCCAGAACTGCACCGGCAGGGCCAGCACCAGTTGCACCCAGGGCGGCAGCATCCAGTCCTGTCCGAACGGGTCGCCGAGCATCGGCGCCAGCAGCGGGATCGACAGTGCCAGGCCGACGGCCACGGGACCGAAGCCATGCCACGGCGACAGCGCTGCGGCATCGTCGGCAGGCGTGCTCGCGGCGCGCGGCTCATAGCCGGCCGACCGGACTGCGCGACGCAGGCGCACGTCGAGCGCGTCGAGACCTTCGCCGGCGGCACCGGCGGCGGGCACCACACGGGCGGACTCCGTCGCCAGGTTCACGCTCACGTCCTGCACGCCGGGCACGTTCTTCAAGGCACGTTCGACGCGCATGACGCACGAGGCGCAGGTCATGCCGCCGACGGAGAGGTCGAGCGCGGCGAGCCTGCCGGGCGCGGTGGGAGTCTGCTGCAAGTTGTCCATGGGTGAAGGCTAAGGCTTCACACGGTGGCAAGGTCAAGCAGGGGTTTCTAGTGTCCCTGCACTGGACATTGACATCGTGTGAAAGTTCAAACTTGCCTCGCCTCGAAAATTCCAACCCTTCTTCAACGGTCTTATTCCAAGGAGCGACACGATGAGCCAGAAATTCCAGGTGACGGGCATGAGCTGCGGCCACTGCGTGAGCGCGGTGCAGAATGCAGTGCAGACGGTGGACCCCGAAGCACAGGTCACGGTCGATCTCGAGACCGGCCATGTCGACGTGCTGAGCGCGCAGCCGCGCAAGGACATCGTGGCGGCGATCGAGAACGCCGGCTACGCGGTCCAGTGACCGTGAACGCCGCGCAGTCCGCCCCGGTCGCCATCGGCGAAGCGGCACAGCGCTCCGGCGTGTCTGCCCGCATGGTCCGGCACTACGAGGGGCTGGGCCTGCTGCCGGCTGTGGCGCGCACCGAGAGCGGCTACCGCCAGTACGGCGAGGCCGACGTGCACACGCTGCGCTTCATCAAGCGCTCACGCGACCTCGGCTTCTCGATGGACGAAATCGCCGAGTTGGTGGGCCTCTGGCACAACCGCCGGCGCGCAAGTTCGAGCGTCAAGCGGATTGCACAGAAGCATCTCGGCGAACTGGAGCAGCGCATCGCGGACATGCAGTCGATGCGCAACACGCTCGCGCACCTCGTGCATTGCTGTCACGGCGATGCGCGGCCCGATTGCCCGATCCTCGACGATCTGAGCAAGGTTTAGCCAGTTCTCTCGTCCCGAAACACCGCGGAACCGGCTTTGCCGGGCCGCTGGTGTTGCCCCCGGTGAGGGGGTTGGAGAAGCGACACGCGGTGCGCGAAGCCTGGGGGAGAACTGTTTCAGGCGCCTCTTACCAGCGAAAGTACCTTGCCCGCATCCAGCGTGCGGGCCTTTTCCTGGATGGCCGGCAGGTACTGCGCCTGCAGGCCCTGCCCTTCCTTGACCACGCCGGCAAACGCGTCCTTCAGCATCTGCGTGGAGAGCGTCCGGCCGCCGGCGTAGTAGCGCTTGGCGACGTGGCCCAGCGCGTAGGTCGACGCAAAGCTCATCCCCGAGCTCACGGCCTGGTTGCCCAGCCCGCGCAACAGGCCGCCGCCGACCTTGCCGAGCAGCCCGCCCAGCAGCTTGCGCCCGGCCTGCTCCAGATACTGCGAAGTCAGGCCCACGCCCACCGTCGCCAGGAAGTCCTTGATGTGGCCGCTGTCGAGCTGGTACCCATGGGCCTGCCCGATGCGATAGACCAGTTTCATCTGCAACGGAATGATCGCCATGGTCGACAGCGTCTCGGGCAGCAGCTCGAGCGCGCCGTTGAGGATGGCGGCGTTGAGGATCGATTTGTCCAACTCGGCGGCATCGGGCGCATTCGTCGCCACGCCTGACGCAGCGCCCGCCGCCACGGCGGTTCCGGCCGCTGCGGCCATCGGCACCGCGGCAATTTCCTCGGCCTGCTGCGAAAAGCCGGCCGCCGATGCGTCCAGCCCGAGCGAGGTGCGCACGTCCGCCAGGAACATCCGCTCCGCCTCGGACTGGGTGCCGTCCGCGTCGCAGACGCACACCGCCATCTCATAAGCCAGCTGCCGCGCCTCGGCACTCTTGAGCTCGCCGGCCACCGACGCCAGCGAAACCCGCTTCATCAGCACGTCCTGGTAGAGCGTCGGCAGGTTCAGCCCGTCGGCCTGCGACAGGCCTTCCGCGATGCGCTTGATCTCCGCCCGCTCGCGCTCGTGCTTCTCGCCATCGACAAAGGCAGCCAGCAGGGACAGGGTAACTATCGACTTTGTTTCTGAAGGTGTCATTTGTACGAAATTTCGCAACATGAAGGACCCGGTTCGGTCGCGCGAGGGACCCGAAGGTTCCGCTGCGCGTTCTCCCCACAAACCTTGGGCAACTCTGTGGATAACCTCGGCACTGCTGTGTAGGGGCAATGCAAGTGGTTGATCTACAAGGCAAATCTACAGTCTGCCCATTTTTTGAGCAATGAATTTCCCTTGCCGAAAAACGCCTTTCGCAGATTTTCAGTGGGGCGTCAAAGGACAACTCTGGGGACACTTTTTGAACAAGCCATGGCTTATCCACAGGGCCGACGGGTTACCCGATGTTGTTCATCGGCCGGGTACAAACCCGAAGCGCGGCTGCGCACAGTGACAGCGGCATGACAAGTCCTTGTCGCATAACGAAAAAAGCGGCATGTCCACAGAAGGGTGCGACCCTTATCTACTACTACTAATTTGAATAAGAAGAATAAGAAATAGGGAACAGGGAAAGCTGCGCCCGAAAAAAAAGGCCGCGAACGGCCGCGCCGGGCGCCGGCGCCTTGGACGGAACCTGTCCTCCCGTCCTCCTTCTTCCCTGCTCGCCTCGCTACCATTCGCGGATGAGCTTCAATCCCCGGATCCTGATCGCCGAAGACGAATCGGGCATCGCCGACACGCTGCAGTACGTCCTGAAGAGCGACGGATTCATTCCGGTCTGGTGCGCCACCGCCGAGGAAGCGATCGCCCAGTTCGCGCAGGAACCACCCGCGCTGGCCATCCTGGACATCGGCTTGCCCGACCTGAACGGGTTCGAGCTCTTCAAGCGCCTGCAGGCGCTCAACCAGTCGATGGGCGGCCCGGAGGTACCGATGGTGTTCCTGACCGCCCGCAGCGACGAAATAGACCGCGTGGTGGGCCTCGAACTCGGTGCGGACGACTACATCGCCAAGCCGTTCTCGCCGCGCGAACTGGTCGCCCGGGTGCGCACGATCCTGCGGCGCAGCGCCAGAAGCGGGCCAGGAGCCTCACCAACGGGCGCAGCCTCCAACCATGGGGCTCCCCATCAAAACCCGGCCCCAGCGTCTCCAGCGGGCTCCCAGGCACCTGCATTGCCCTTCCTGCTCGACAACGAGCGGATGCAGATCCGCTATTACGGCCGGCTGCTCGAACTCTCGCGCTACGAGTTCGGCCTGCTGAGGTTGCTCGTGCAGCGGCCCGGGCGCGTCTTCACGCGCGACGAACTGCTGCAGCTGGTCTGGGACGACGCCAGCGACAGCTTCGACCGGACGGTCGATGCGCACATCAAGACCTTGCGCGCCAAGCTCAAGGCGATCGCGCCCGACGTCGAGCCGATCCGCACGCTGCGCGGAACCGGCTACGCACTGAACGAAGAGCTGCCCTCGAAGGCATGACGTCGGTCCAGGCCTGCCTTTTCGCGGAATACCGCGGAACCGGCTTTGCCGGGCCGCAGGTATTGCCCCCGGCGAGGGGGCGGGAGGCCACACGAAGTGGGCAAGCCTGGGGGAGTGCAAAGCCGTGACCCGGCGGACGCGGATCTTCATCGGCATCCTGCTGATCTACACGGCGGGCATCGCCTTCCTCCTGTACCGCGTCGTTTCCGACATCGACCCGCGTTATCGCGAGTCGGCGGAAGAATCGCTGGTTGAGACTTCCCAGCTCGTGGCCAGCCTGGTCGAGCAGGACGTGATCGCCGGCGCCATCAACACCGCACGGCTCGAGCCGCTGTTCCGCACCGTGTACGCGCGCGAGTTCTCGGCGCAGATCTACAACCTGCACAAGAGCCGCGTCGAGCTGCGCGTGTACGTCACCGATCGCAGCGGCCGCGTGATGTTCGATTCGCTCGGCAGGCACCTCGGCGCCGACTACTCGAACTGGAGCGACGTCAGCCGCACGCTCGCCGGGCTCTACGGCGCGCGCACCTCGCGCGACGTCGACGGCGATCCGCGCACGTCGGTGATGTACGTCGGCGCGCCGATCCGCTGGAACAACGAGATCGTCGGCATGGTCAGCGTCGGCAAGCCGGTACAAAGCTTCGGCCAGTTCGTGGAAGACGCGCGCGGGCGAACCATCTGGGTCGGCGTGGGTTCGGCGCTCGCGCTGCTGCTGCTCACGCTGATCGTCTCCATCTGGCTGGTGCGGCCCTTCGGGCTGATCCGCGACTACTGGACGTGGGTGCGCGCCCAGAACCGCATGGGCAGCCTGAGCCTGTCGCGCATGGCGCGGCGCGCGGTCGACGGCGTGCGCACCGGCTTCAGCGAGATGCGCGATGCGCTCACCGGACGCAACTACGTCGCCGACTACGTGCAGACCTTCACGCACGAGGTGAAGAGCCCGCTGTCGGCGATCCGCGGCGCGGCCGAGCTGCTGCAGGAACCGTCGATGCCGCAGGCCGAGCGCGAACGCTTCCTCGTCAACATCGAACGCGAGACGCAGCGCATCCAGGAAATCGTCGACCGCATGATGGAACTCACCGCGCTCGAGACGCGGCGCACGCTCGACCGCACCGATGCGGTGGCGCTGGGTCCGCTCATCGAGGACATCGCGCTCAGCGCGCAGCCTGCCGCGGCCAAGCGCAACATCCGGCTGCTGGTGAACATCCGCGACGGTGCGCGCGCCGAAGGCGACCCTTTCCTGCTGCGCCGCGCCATCAGCAACCTGCTGGACAACGCCATCGACTTCTCGCCGCGCGACAGCGAGGTGCTGCTCACGCTCGAAGCCACGTCGAAGCTCGCGCGCGTGAGCGTGCGCGACCACGGCCCCGGCATCCCCGAGTACGCGACCGAGAAGGTCTTCCAGAAGTTCTATTCGCTCGCCAGGCCGCACAGCCAGAAGAAGAGCACGGGGCTCGGGCTGGCGTTCGTGAAGGAGATCGCGGCGCTGCACCGCGGCCGCATCGAGCTGGGCAACGCGTCGCGCGGCGGTGCGGTGGCGACGCTCACGTTGCCGTTGCTGCCGGCGTCACATCACTGAACGTAAGACCGCAAGCCTCAGCCGCCGGTCAGCGCACCGTAGGCGCTGCGAGTTTCGGGACTCACCGCGTCGAGCAATTGCGCGTACGAGGTCTGGTGCCGCGCGAGCATGCGCGCCGACGCCACGGTCTTCGAGCGGCAGAACCAGTGGCAGGTGTGCTGCAGCAGGAACAGCTCGGCCGACATGGTGAAGGCCTTCGACTTCGGCGTGCGGTTGGCGTCGTTGCGCATCACGCCAGCGATGCCGCGCGCATGGATCAGCAGGGCCTCGCGCAGGTCGAAGGTGGTGGCGGGCACGGTGGCGTTCATCAGCGGGATGGCCACGGGCAGCCTGCTCATGCGCGTGAGCGGTTCGGGCAGGCGCGACATCTCGGCGGCGAAGCTGTCGAGCTGGGCGGAGATCTTCTCCTCGGTGGCGTCGAGCAGGTGCCAGATCTGCTGGCGGCGTTCGGCGTCGTCCTCGCCCAGGCAGCGCAGGTAACCGGAGGTCAGGCTCTCCATGAGGCGCTCGATCTGGTAGCGGCCGAGATGGCTGCCCAGCAGCGCGATGCGCAGGCGCTGTTCCCTGGACTTGAGGATGTAGAAGCCGACGGCAACGAGTGCCACCAGGGTGAGGATTTCCATGGATGCGTGGGGAGAAAAAAGAGAAGGCGGGTCGCAGTACCGAGTGTAGGCACCGCGACCCGCCTTCTTCGCCCTCTGTTCGACGGGCGGGATCTAGCGGAAGAAATCCAGGATCTTGTTGCGCTCCTCGGGCTGCGGCGGCGGGCCGAGCGGTGCACCGGTGAGCACCTCGACCGGCTGCGGCGCCTCGGTGCTTTCCAGGCCCAGGCTCGCCACGTTGTGGCCCGGCGTGAAGTCGTCGAAGTACCACTCGCCGTCGACGCTCACCACGCCCGGCGGCTCGGCCGGCTGCGTCACGGGCACGCCCTGCAGCGCGGTCTGCATGAAGCCGACCCAGATCGGCAGGCTCAGGCTGCCGCCGGTCTCGCCGCGCACGCCGAGCTGGCGCGGCGTGTCGTAGCCGATCCACGCGATGCCGACCATGGTCGGCTGGAAGCCCGCGAACCAGGTGTCGAACGAATCGTTGGTGGTGCCGGTCTTGCCGTAGAGGTCGTCGCGCTTGAGCGCCTGGTGCGCCTTGAAGCCGGTGCCGCTCTTCACCACGCTCTGCAGCAGCGAGTCCATGATGAAGGCGTTGCGCTGCGGAATGGCGCGGCGGGTCTCGTCGAGCACCGGCGCCTCGGTTTCCATGATGACCTTGTCGCGCAGGTCGGTCACGCGCGTGACGAGGTACGGATTCACGCGGTAGCCGCCGTTGGCGAACACCGAGTAGCCCACGGCCATCTGCATCGGCGTGACCGAACCGGCGCCCAGGCCCATCGGCAGGTTGGCGGGCTGCTTGTCCTTGTCGAAGCCGAACTTCGTGACCCAGTCCTGCGCATAGGGCGCGCCGATCGACTGCAGCACACGCAGCGTGACCAGGTTCTTCGACTTCATGAGCGCGGTGCGCAGCGGCATCGGGCCTTCGTAGGTGCCCTCGAAGTTCTTCGGCTCCCAGGGCTGGCCGCCGTTCTCCGCGGCGTCGAAGTGCAGCGGCGCGTCGTTCACCACGGTGGAGGGCGAGAAGCCCTTCTCGAGCGCGGCCGAGTAGATGAAGGGCTTGAAGCTCGAGCCCGGCTGGCGCCAGGCCTGCGTGACGTGGTTGAACTTGTTCTTGCCGAAGTCGAAGCCGCCCACCAGCGCCTTGATGGCGCCGCTGCGCGGGTCCATGCCGATGAACGCGCCTTCCACCTCGGGCAGCTGCGTGATCTCCCAGGTGTTCTTCGGCGTGCGCGCGGCGCGGATCACCGCGCCGCGGCGGATCTTGATGTTCGGCGGCGCCTTGGCGGCCAGGCCCGACTGCGCAGGCTTCAGGCCGTCGCCGGTGATCTGGATGGTCTCGCCGTTGGCGCGCACTGCGCTGATTTCCTTGGGGCTCGCATCGAGCACCACCGCAGCGACCACGTCGCCGTTGTCGGGATGCTCGGCCAGCGCGTCGTCCACTGCTTCGTCGACTTCCTTCTGCTCGGTCGGCAGGTCGACGAACTTCTCGGGGCCGCGGTAGGGCTGGCGGCGCTCGTAGTCCATGATGCCCTTGCGCAGCGAGCGGTAGGCGGCCGCCTGGTCGGCCGCCACCAGCGAGGTGTAGACCTTCATGCCGCTCGTGTAGATGCTGTCGCCGTACTGCGCGTACATCATCTGGCGGACCGTCTCGGCCACGTACTCGGCATGAAGGCGGCTCGGGTCGGCGCTGTCGCGCAGGTGGAGTTCCTCCTTCTTCGCCGCCGCTGCCTGTTCGGCCGTGATGAAGCCGGTTTCCTGCATGCGATCGATCACGTACAACTGGCGCGCCCGCGCGCGGCGCGGGTTGGCCACGGGGTTGTTGGCGCCCGGGGCCTTGGGCAGGCCGGCCAGCATCGCGGCCTCGGCGATGGTGACGTTCTGCAGCGGCTTGCCGAAGTAGGTCTCGGCGGCGGCGGCAAAACCGTAGGCGCGGTTGCCGAGGTAGATCTGGTTCAGGTAGATCTCGAGGATCTGGTCCTTCGTGAGCTGCTGCTCGAGCCGCAGCGCCAGGAGGATCTCGTACGACTTGCGGCTCAGCGTGCGCTCCGAGCTCAGGTACACGTTGCGCGCCACCTGCATGGTGATGGTCGAAGCGCCCTGCTTGCGCCCGCCCTTCAGGCTGGCCACGGCCGCGCGCAGGAAGCCCTTGTAGTCGACGCCGCCGTGGTCGTAGAAGCGGGCGTCTTCCACCGCAAGCACCGCGTCCTTCATCACCTTGGGAATGTTCGCGAAGGGCGTGAGCGTGCGCCGCTCCTCGCCGAACTCGCCGATCATCTGGCCTTCGCTCGAGTACACGCGCAGCGGCAACTTGGGGCGGTAGTCGGCCAGCTCGGACACGTCGGGCAGCTTCGGGTAGATGGCGACCACGGCCACGATGGCCGCGACGATCGCCACCAGGGCGCCGGAGCCCACCACGATGGCGCCCCACCCCGCGATGCGCTTCCAGCGGCGGTTCGGATCGGCGGCGATCTCACCATCGGTGCCGTCGGTGCCGTCGGGAGGGTTGGAGCTTGAGCGTTTGAACATATGGAAAGGACTGGCTAGCGAAAGGATTGGAGCCGCTGCGCGCCGCGGCGTTCCAGCATCGGAAGGTCGAGCGCGCCGCGCTGCGCGGCCTGCAGCGCGCAGTGCATGGCGTCGAAATACTTGTCGTGGTCGAAGGCGATCAGCAGGAGGTCCACGCCGGCGTCGAGCGCACGGACGGTGGCATCGCAAAGACCGCGGTTGTAGGCCGCGCCCATCGTGAGGTCGTCGGTGACGAGCAGGCCTCGGTAGCCCCAGTCGCCTCGAATCACCTGCTGCACGATTCTGCGCGAGAAAGAGACCGGGTATTCCGTGTCGAGTTCCGCAAGGATGACATGCCCGAGCATGATCGCTGCGTCAGATTGTTTCGACACTTCTTGAAATGGTTTCCAGTCGAAGGCTGCCAGCCGGGCCACCGGCGTGCGCAGTTCGGCCGCGAAATGGTGGGTGTCCTCGGTCACGCCGGCAAGGCCGGGAAAGTGCTTCAGCGTGGCGCGGACGCCAGCAGATTCGAGGCCTTGCGCGTAAGCGAGCGCCACCTGCGTGGTGATGGCAGGGTCGCTGGAGATGGCGCGTTCGTCGATGCGCGTGTGGAAGTCCCAGCGCCCCGGTGCGCGGCCGGGGCGAAGGTCGACCACCGGGCTGAAGTTGAGTGTGACACCCAGATCGGCCAATGCCCTGCCCTTCTTCGCGCCGTAGCCGCGGGCGCGCTCGGAGAGCTGGTCTTCGGGAACGTCCGCCTCGAGCAGGCTGGCCAGCGCGGGCTGGCGCTCGACGATCGGCGACAGCCGCGAGACCGCACCGCCCTCCTGGTCGGTCGCGACCACCAGCGGCGGCAGGCCGGCCTTGCGGCGCAACGCCTGCAGGCCCTGGATCTCGTTGCGCAGGTCGTCGGCCGAACGGCCGCGCACGTTGCGACCGGTCACGAAGATGCCGCCGATCAGGCCCTTGCGGGCCAGTTCTCGCAGGTCGTTGACATCGTCGTAGCCGACGATGAAATGCGCGCCCAGCCTCTGTGCAGTGGTGCCCGATGCGGCACGCACTTCAGCGCGGTGCTGGCGCGAGGCGGCCTCGTTGCACAGCGCGGTGAGCAGGCCGGCGAACGCGAGGCCGAGCGCCACCGGCCGCAGCAGGCCGCGCGCGAATCGCCATGCGATGGCGATGCACACGGCCAGCGCGGCAAGCAGCAGCGGCAGCTCCCACGCGCGCATGAAGCGCAGGTGCGGGTCCTTCAGGTGCCAGGCCCAGAACCACAGCGTGGCCAGGACAAGCCAGCCCAGGGCCGCGCCGGTGACCCGCAACAGCTTCATGCCGGCTGCGCTTCGTTGGCTGGCAGCGCAGGTGCAGCGGAATCAGCGGATGCAGCTTCGTTGCGGCGCGACAGCGCATACCAGTCGACCTTGCGCGTGACCAGCATCAGCGCGGCCAGCATGCCGAAGATCAGCAGCGCGCCGAGCAGCAGCGCATTGCTCTCGGAAGCCAGCAGGCCGTAGAGCGCGGCGTACAGCAGCGCCACGAACGCGCCGAACGACAGGCCGCGCCGCCAGCCTTCGAGCACCGCGCTGAAGTAGACCGCCAGCAGCAACACGCTGGCGCTCGCCGCGCCCGCATAGGCCATCCAGAATGCGAACTTCTCGGACAGCGCGAGCAGGAGCAGGAAGAACAGCGCGATCGACAGGCCCACCAGGCCGTATTGGATCGGGTGCAGGCGCAGCTTGCGGAACAGCTCGAACATGAAGGCCGCCATCAGCACAAGGCCGATGAACAGCGCGCCGTACTTCCCTGCGCGCGTGCTCATCGAGTACACGTTGATCGGCTGCGCGAGCGATACGTCGAAGGTCTGGAGCGCGCCCAGGCTGCGGCGCGGTGCGGCACTGGCCGATTCGGCATAGCGCGACGGGCTGGTGGCCACGTCGGCATCATTGGCGTCGGTGGGTGCGGCGCGGCCCTGCAGGCCGGCGCGCACCTGTTCGCGCGCCGCGGTCACCAGCGAGGAAACGCGCCAGTGTGCGTCGAAGCCCTGCGGCGTCACGCTGCGCTCGGCGGCGAGAAAGCGGCCGCCGAAGCTCGGGTGCGCCCAGGGCGAGCTCAGGTGCGCGGTGGTTTCCTCGGCAATGGGCGCGATGGCCAGCGTGTCCTGCCCGACCAGGCCGAGCTTCATCTCGAAGGGGATGGGCGTGCCGGCCTGCCATGCCGCGAGGGCGGCGCCGGTGAGCGGCGCATGGATGCCGTCGGCGAACCAGACGTCGTCGGCCAGGCCCGGCACGCGCTGCCTGAAGCGCAGCGCCTCGCCGCCCATCACCATCGCGGGCGAGCCGTCGAGGCCGCGCAGGTCGCTCACGTTGAAGGCGACGAAGGGTGTCTTGAACTCGATCTTCGAGTCGGTTTCGCTGTGCGACACCGCCTTCGGGTCGAAGGCCGAAAAGCCGCCGCCGAGGGTGGCATTCAGCGTGTAGAACGGAATCCTGAAGATGCCGCGGTAGCGCTCCTGCGGCGCCATCGTGCCTTCGATGTGCAGCTTGTCGGGGAACACCACATGGGCCATTTCCTTGCTGCGTGCCTCCTGGCCGATCACCTTGCCTTGAGCGTTGCGCTGCGGCTCCATCCAGCGTTCCACGTACGGCACCAGCAGCAGCGGGCCGACCATGGTCTGGCGGCCCGCGTAGGTGGCGGCGAGCTCGCGGGCGGCTTCGCGCTGGCTCTCGCCGCGTGCGCGGTTGATCGAGTCGATCTCGGCCAGCGGAATGCACAGCAGCAGCAGCAGGACGAACAGGCCGGCCACCTTGACCAGCATCGAGCTCTGCAGGGCTTTCAGCAACTGAAGCATTTTTCTCTCTCCTTGTGTATTCGGCGATGGGCGCGATGCTCGCCGTGCGACCCGAAGACCGTGTGAAGGGCGGACGCCGCGCCACTTCACACGGACTTCACACAGCGGCGGCGCGCGCATTTCGGCTTCAAGGAGCCTTCCAATTTCCTTCTCCTGCGCTGGCGAAAGTTGCGGCTGTGCAAGTTCGCACGGACAAGGACACCGCCATGAATGCCCACACCACCCCACGTCCCGGCCGCTGGCTCTGGCTCGCCACCGTGAGCCTGGCCGCGGCAGGCTTCATCGCCATGGGCGTGCGCCCGGTGCAGGCGCAGGAAGCGGCCGCCGGCCCGCGCCTGAAGACCGAGAGCCCGTACTTCTTCGTGAAGAGCGACGACCCTTCGGTCGACCGCCTGCCGCTGAAAGGCACCGAGGTGTCGGTGAAGATTTCTGGCGTGATCGCCGACGTGACGGTCACGCAGACCTACCGCAACGAAGGCCAGCGCGCCATCGAGGCGAAGTACGTGTTTCCCGGCTCGACCAAGGCGGCGGTGAGCGGCCTCAACGTGCGGCTGGCCGACCGGCTCATCACCGCGCAGATCCGCGAGAAGCAGCAGGCGCAGATCGAGTACGACGCGGCCAAGAAGGAAGGCAAGACCGCCGCGCTGCTCGAGCAGCACCTGCCCAACGTGTTCCAGATGAACGTCGCCAACATCCTGCCCGGCGACGACGTGAAGGTGGAGCTGCGCTACACCGAGCTGCTGGTGCCGCAGTCGGGCAACTACCAGTTCGTGTTCCCGACCGTGGTCGGCCCGCGCTACAACTCGCCGCAGTCGGAGAACGCCAACGCCCAGTGGGTGGCGCAGCCCACGCTGCCCGCGGGCAGCGCGCCAGCCACCGGCTTCAGGCTCAAGGCCACCATCGACACGCCGATGGGCCTGAAGGAAATCCGCTCGGCCACGCACGCCATCGACGTGAAGAAGAGCGACGAGGACCAGCACGCCGACATCGTGCTCGCGGCGGACGGCCGGCCCGCCGACAACCGCGACTTCGTGCTCGACTACCGCCTCGCGGGCGAGAAGATCGAATCGGGGCTGATGCTCTACAAGGGCCAGGGCGAAAACGCCGAGAACTTCTTCCTCGCGATGGTGGAGCCGCCCAAGGCGGTGGCCGCCAGCGCGATCTCGCCGCGCGACTACATCTTCGTGGTCGACATCTCGGGCTCGATGCACGGCTTTCCGCTCGACACCGCCAAGACGGTGCTGCAGCGCCTCATCGGCGGGCTGCGCCCGAGCGACACCTTCAACGTGCTGCTGTTCTCGGGCAGCAGCAGGATGCTGTCGCCGAAGTCGGTGCCCGCCACCCGCGCCAACATCGATCAGGCGCTCGCCACCATCCAGAACTACAGCGGCAGCGGCAGCACCGAGCTGATTCCGGCGCTCAGGCGCGTGTACGCCGAACCGAAGGAAGCGAACGTGTCGCGCACCGTGGTGGTGGTGACCGACGGCTACGTGACGGTGGAGAAAGAAGCCTTCGAGCTGGTACGCAACAACCTGTCGAAAGCCAACGTGTTCGCCTTCGGCATCGGCTCTTCCGTCAACCGCAGCCTGATGGAGGGCATTGCGCGCGCCGGCATGGGCGAACCCTTCATCATCACCGACCCGGTGCAGGCGCCCGAGCAGGCGGCACGCTTCCGCCGCATGGTCGAGTCGCCGGTGCTCACCAGCGTGAAGGCCACCTTCGGCGGCCTCGACGTGTACGACGTCGAGCCGCAGGCGCTGCCCGACGTGCTGGGCGAACGCCCGGTGATCGTGTTCGGCAAGTGGCGCGGCGAGCCCCGGGGCCGGGTGATCATCGAAGGCCAGGGCGCCGGCGGCCCGTACCGCGAGGAAGTGCGCATCGACAGCCGCACCCGGCAGGACACTGCCGCGCTGCGCACGCTGTGGGCGCGCCACCGCATCCAGAGCCTGAGCGACCAGGAAACGCTGGAAGGCGGCACCGCCTTCAAGGACCGCATCACCGAGCTCGGCCTGAAGTACAGCCTGCTCACGCAATACACGAGCTTCATTGCCGTCGACAAGGTGGTGCGCAACGTGGCGCCGCAGGACAGCGCGCAGGTGAGCCAGCCGCTGCCCCTGCCGCAGGGCGTGAGCGAGCTTGCCGTGCCGACGATGGGCACCGAAGTGCCGAGCACGCCCGAACCCGAATCGCTCGGCGCCATCGCCGTGGTGCTGTCGATGCTGGCCATGCTGCGCCGCCGCGCGCGCCGCAACGACGCACGCCGGTTCACGGCATGAGATCACCCAGGCTGCCCGCACTTCGTGCCGTCCGCGGCAGGCCGAATGAAGCGCAGCCGGCAAGAACACAAGAGGAACAACGAATGTCTCTGGCAACACTCGCCCACCGTCATCCGCGCATCGTGGACTGGGGCATCCACATCGACCGCACGCCCGCCGCCGGCTGGCTCGCACTGCAGTTCGCCGCGCTGGTGCCCACCTGGGCCTGGATGCTGCAGCGCATGCGCGACGGCTCCGACGATCCGATGGGCCTGCTGGCGTTGGTCGCGCTCGCGGCGCTGGCCTGGAACCGGCGTCGCGAACTGCGCGCCTCGCCGCGCCTGGGCTGGCTCGCGCTGGCCGGCGCGGGCACCGTGCTCGCGACGGTGCTGCGCACCGGGGTCGGTGGCGTGCCGGCACTGCCGCCGCTCGCGGCCGGGCTGGTGGCCGTGCTGGCGCTGGCTTGCGGCCTGCTGGCGTTCCTGCCGAGGCGCGTGGCGGCGCTGCCGGTGGCGGGGCTTGCGGTGCTCGCGCTGCCGCTGCTGTCGTCGCTGCAGTTCTACGCCGGCTATCCGCTGCGCGTGGTGACGGCCGAAGTCAGCCGCTGGCTGCTGGCGCCGGGCTTCGAGGTGGCGCGCGAAGGCGCCACGCTCATGATCGATGGCCGCCTGGTGATCGTGGACGCACCCTGCTCGGGCGTGCAGATGGTCTGGCTCGGCTACTTCACCGCCTGCGCGGTGGCGCTGTGGGCTGGCCGTTCCGACCGCGGCTTCCTGCGCCGCCTGCCGATGGTCGGCTTGCTGGTGCTGGCCGGCAACATCGCGCGCAACAGCCTGCTGATCGCCTTCGAGGGCGCCGGCCATCCGCTCGCGCCGTGGGCGCACAACGCGCTGGGCCTGGTGGTGCTGGCCGTGGTGTGCGGCGCTGTCGCCCGCCTGATGGTGCCCGCGCGCCCCGCGCCCGAACCCGCCGAACTGCCCATTCCGGGCCTGATCACGACCCAAGGAGCCCGCCATGTCGACACCGTTCTTTGAACGCTGGTTCGCCAACCACTTCATCAACCGCATCGGCCACAAGACCGCTTTCGCGCTGGCGATGGTGCTGTGCCTGCTGTGGTCGGCCGCGGCGGCGGTGCGCGGGCCGGCCGAGGCCGCTGCCGCGGTCGCGTCGCAGGAATGGCCGAGCGAATGGGACGGCGTTGCGCTGCGTCCGCTGGCGCTGAGCGACGTCGAACAGCGTTTTGCCGACCGCTTCCCGGGCGCCATCGGCCGCATGACCGACGGCACGCAGACCCTGGTGATGCGCGCCGTGGCGCAGCCCACGCGCATGCTGCATCCGGCTGCGGACTGCTACCGCGCGCTCGGCTACCGGATCGAACAGGCGCGGCTCGAACGCGATGCGCAGGAGCGGATGTGGCGCTGTTTTGTTGCGCAACGGCACGGCGCGCAAAAAATCCGCGTCTGCGAGCGGATCGTCGATGCCCGGGGCACCGCTTTCACTGACACTTCAGCCTGGTACTGGGCGGCGGCCAGCGGCCAGTCGCATGGCCCGTGGCAAGCGGTCACAGTGGCCAAACCGATATGACGATCTGAGAAACGTGCCTGTGAAGAAGACCCTGCGATTCGTGCTCCTTGGCCTGCTGGCCCTTGTCGTTACAGCGTGTGCAGCTATCTTTCTGATAGTCAAGCTGGCGCTCGCGCCGGCCGCCGGCGAATGGAGCACCTCGGTGAAGGCGGGGCCGCTGAATTTCGAGATCGGGGTGCCGACGGCGGTGCGCGTGGCGACATCGCCATGGTTCGCGCCGTACCTGGACGGGCGCTCGCTCGACACCCGCTTCGGCACGATGCGCTTCGGCTGGAAGCCGGCCGGCGAGCTGCTCGAGATGCAGTGCGCGCCATGCAGCGTCGACGTGCCGGCGCTGGGCACCCAGCCGATCAGGGTCGAACGCCTCGTCGCCACCGTGAAGCGCGACGGCAACACGCTCAACGGCACCTTCGAGGCCATGCCGTCGAGCACCGACACCACGCCGCTGCAAGGCCATTGGGACGGCAAGCTCGCACCGAAGAGCCTGCAGCTCAACGCCAGCGTGCAGGACGCGCCCATCGCCCGCTGGTACGCAGTGCTGGTGCCCTCGCTGCCCGAGCTGCAGCGCGCGCGCATCGGCGGCACGCTGGCGCTGCGCGGCCAGCTCGCGCTGCCCGAGGCCACCTTCTCGGTGCTGCCCACGATCAGCCAGTTCACCGTGGAAGGCCTGGGCACCGAGGCCATGCTCGATGCGCGCACCAGCTGCGGTCCCTCGGCGAAGCTGGGCAACGACAGCTGGCTGGCGCGTGCCGTCATCGCAGCGGAAGACCAGCGCTTCTTCACCCACAACGGCTACGACCTGACCGAGATCCTCGCGTCCATCGACAACAACCAGAAGCCCGGCCAGATCCGGCGCGGCGGCAGCACGCTCACGCAGCAGCTGGCGAAGCTGCTGGTGACGGGCAGCGACCGCACCGCCGAACGCAAGCTGCGCGAGCTGCTCTACGCGGTCGAGATGGAGCAGACGCTGGGCAAGGCCCGCATCCTGCAGCTGTACCTGGACAACGCACCGTGGGGCGGCAACCTCTGCGGCGCCGAGGCCGCGGCGCGCCGCTACTTCAAGCGCAGCGCGCGCACGCTGGAGCCGGCGCAGGCCGTGTGGATGGCGGCCATGCTGCACAAGCCGCAGGCCGTGCTCGAACAATGGCGGCGCGACGGCCAGATCGACGCCGACCGCATCAAGTGGGTGGCCGAGGGCATCCGCGGCATCAGCCGGAACCAGCGCGAGGCGCTGCTCAAGGGCGTGGCCGCGGCGAAGTTCACGGCACCCGAGGCCACACCGTGAGAACCGCATGAACACCGCAACGCTGACCGTCGCCGACATTGAAGCCATCGAACGCGCCACCGTCGCGGCGGTCTCGCCCGAGGTCACCGAGGAAATCGACGGCTGGCTCCTGCCTTTTTCCAGCGGCACCGTGAAGCGCGCGAAGTCGGCCGTGCCGTTGCACCGCAGTGCGGTCGAGCCGGCCACGCTCGACCGCATCGAAGACCGCTACGACAGCCGGCAGGCCGTGCCCGCCCTGCGCCTGGCCGACGCGCCCTGCTTCGAGGAACTGCGCGCGGAACTGGCGCGCCGGCACTACGTCGGCGACAGCCCGACCTGCGTGCAGGCCGGCTCGGCCCTTCGGATGCGCGAGGTGGCAACGTCGGATGCGCCGCTGGCCGACATCGACCGCGCGCCCGACGATGCCTGGGCGGCGCTGTTTCTCGGCGAGGGCTTCGATCCGGTGGACGGCGCGCACCGCGTGCGCATGCTGTCGCGAGCCAAGGGCTCGCTCTTTGCCAGCGTGCGCGAGGACGGCCGCACGGTGGCGGCCGGCGCGATGGCCTTCGGCCACGGCTGGGCCAGCGTGCACGGCATGCGCACCGACAAGGCGCAGCGAGGCCGCGGCCTCGCGGGACGGGTGCTGGCGGGCTTCGCCCAGGCGGCGCTGGCGCGCGGCGTGGAGCGCGTGTTCCTGCAGGTCGATGCGCACAACCCGTCGGCGCTTGCGCTGTACCGCCGTGCGGGCTTCGAGACGCAATGGACCTACAGCTACTGGCAGCGCCAACAGTGGCCTGACTGAGCGGGGCCCGTCCCGGGCAAGGCCGGCGCGCACTGAAAAAGGCAGCGACCGGCTCAGCCGTGCGGTTCGCCCGCCTCGAAGCCGAAGCGCACGTCGTCCAGCGCCCTGTCGACGAGCTCGATCGGGTCGTCGAATTCAGGCGTCACGTTGATGATGCCGCGCAGCCGCTGGTCGATCAGCAGTGTCGCCAGTCCGTGCACATAGCCCCAGGCGGCAGTGATGCGCATGGCCTCGGCGGCGCTCAGCGAGACGGGGGTCGGCTCCGCGGCGGCTTCGGGCGGCTCATTCTTCGCGCCGATGACCGCCGCCATCACCCGCATCGCCTCGCGCGCGGCCGTGTTCAGCACCGGGCGCTTCATGTCGATGATCTCGTCGCGGAACATCAAGCCGAACATGGCCGGGTTGTCGTAGGCGAAGTGCACGTAGGCATGGGCGATGGCGTTGCGCCGCTCGCGCATGTCGGCACGCGCGGCCGCTGCGTCCCGCATGGCGTCGCTCAGGCGCCGGTAGCCGACCGCCGCCAGTTCGCTCACCAGCCCGGTCGCATCGCCGAAATGGTGCTTGGGCGCCGTGTGAGACACGCCCGCTTCGCGCGCAATGGCCCGCAGGCCCAGGCCCGGGATGCCGTCGCGCAGCAGCACGGTCTCGGCGGCGGCGAGCAGGGCTTCGGGCAGCGAACCGTGGTGGTAGCGCTTGGTCGGGGTGTCGTCGGTGGTCATTCGTGAAGCAGGCGGAAGGCGAAGGCGCCGAAACAAAGGCGCCGAAAAATCTTACCACTGGAAAAATTCCTTGACTTCGGTTGCCGACTTGAAGATATTTCCAGTGGAAAGATATCCGAGAGCAGATCCGAGACGCCTTCACCGACCTTTCAGGAGCCCCGATGAACGATGCCCTTCCCCGCAACGCCCCGCCTCCCAACATGGCGCCGATCGACTTCGAGACCGAGGTCGGCCCGCTGCCGCTGAAGGGCGCGATTCCCGACGGCCTGCGCGGCACGCTGGTGCGCAACGGCCCGAACCCGGTGATGCCCGACCCGAAGGAACACTGGTTCGCGGGCGACGGCATGCTGCATGCGTTCAGCATCGACGACGGCAAGAACGGCGCCGAGATTCGCTATCGCAACCGCTGGGTGCGCACCCAGCGCTGGCAGGCGGCCGCAAAAGGCAAGGACCTGCCCGGCGGCTTCCAGGAAGCGCCCCCGGACGGGCAGCAGCGCGACGACGGCTCGGCCAACACCAACGTCATCCGCCATGCCGGCCACATGCTGGCGCTCGAGGAGGCGCACCTGCCGGTGGAAGTGGCGCTGCCCGCGCTCGACACGCTCGGCCCCAACGACTTCACGGGTGGCCTGCAGGGCGCCTTCACCGCGCACCCCAAGACCGATCCGAAGACCGGCGAGCTGCTGTTCTTCGGCTACGGCACGCCGGCGCCGCTGTCGAACGGCATGAGCTTCGGCGTGATGTCGCCCGAGGGCCGCGTCACGCGGTTCGAGCGCTTCGAGGCGCCCTACGCCAGCATGGTCCACGACTTCATGGTGACCGAGCGGCACGTGATGTTTCCCATCATGCCGCTCACCGCCAGCATGGAACGCGCGCAGAGCGGCCGGCCGCCCTACGCGTGGGAGCCCGAGTTCGGCACCCGTGTCGGCCTGATGCCGCGCGACGGCAGCACGCGCGACATCGTCTGGTGGACGGGCCCGGCCTGCTACGTGTTCCACGTCATGAACGCATGGGAAGCCGACGGCAGCCTGTTCGCCGACGTGGTGCAGTTCCCCACGCCGCCGCTCTTTCCCCGTCCCGACGGTTCGCCCGTGAGCGACAAGCCGGCCGCGAGCCGGCTGGTGCGTTGGCAGTTCGACCTGTCGAACCCCTCGCGCGAGTTCATGCAGACGCAGCTGGAGGAGATTCCGGGCGAGTTCCCGCGCATCGACGAGCGTTTTGCGGGCCTGCCGTACCGCCACGGCTGGTACGTGTGCCGCGGCATTGCGCAGCCGGGCGAGCCGCCGCGCCTGTACGCGGGGCTCGTGCACGTCGACCACGCCACGCCGCACCGCGACATGTACCTGTTCCCCGCGCCCGACGTGGTGTCCGAGGGCGTGTTCGTGCCGCGCTCGGCCGATGCGGAAGAAGGCGACGGCTGGCTGCTGGCCACCGTGTGGCGCGGCGCCACAGACACCAGCGACCTCGTCGTGTTCGACGCGCGTGCACTGGCCGCCGGCCCGGTGTGCACCGCCTCGCTGCCGCACCGCGTGCCGGTGGGCTTCCACGGCAACTGGTTCGCTCACGGCGGCGCTGGCAGCCTGCAGGGAGCCCGGCCATGAGCATGCTGCTGGCGTTCGCGCCCTTCATCGTCTTCGCGCTGGGCGACCGCCTGCTCGGCGTGGTGCCCGCACTGCTGGCCGCCGCGCTGGTGTCGGTGGTGATCCTGGCGCGCGACGGACTCACGCCGGGGCGCAAGGTCAAGGTGCTCGAGATCGGCTCCGCGCTGCTGTTCGGCGGACTCGCGCTGTATGCGCTGGCCACGCACACCGAGTGGTCGCTGCTGGGCGTGCGGCTGCGGGTCGATGCGGGCCTGCTGCTGGTGGTGCTGTTCACCATGGCCGTCCGGCAGCCTTTCACGCTGCAGTACGCCAAGGAGCGCACGCCGCCCGAAGTATGGACGCAGCCGGGCTTCCGGCGCGTGAACGACGTCATCACCGCCGCCTGGGCCGTGGCCTTCGCGCTGATGGTGCTGGCCCACGCTGCCGTTGTGGGTGGGCATTGCCGTGACGGTGGTGGCCATCGTGGGCGCCATCCGCTTCACGCAGTGGTATCCCGACCACATGCGCGCGAAATTCCAGGCGGGCGGCTGACCATGTGGCGATGGGCGCATGGGTGGCGCCAGGGCCGGATCGGTGCCACCATGGCCGCATGACCCACGCCAACCACCACGCCAACCACCCCACCGATCCCGTCGCCACGCCGCGCGGCATCGACCACATCGTGGCCGGTGTCTCCACCAGCGACGGAGACGGCGTCAAGCTCACCCGCGTGCTGCAGCAGCCGCTGCAGAAGCGGCTCGACCCCTACCTGATGCTCGATGCCTTCGGCAGCGACAACCCGGGCGACTACATCGGCGGTTTTCCCAACCATCCGCACCGCGGCTTCGAGACCGTCACTTACATGATCGCCGGGCGCATGCGCCACCGCGACAGCGCCGGCCACGAGGGCCTGCTGCAGAACGGCGGCGTGCAGTGGATGACCGCGGGCCGCGGCCTCGTGCACAGCGAATTGCCCGAGCAGGAGGAAGGCCTGATGGAAGGCTTCCAGCTGTGGCTCAACCTGCCCGCGAAGGACAAGATGCGCGAGCCCTGGTATCGCGACATCCAGAGCGGGGAGATCCCCGAATTCACCACCGTCGACGGCGTCCACGTGCGCGTGATCGCCGGTGCGAGCCACGGCATCGAGGGTGCGGTGCAGCGCGAGCACACCGAGCCGCTGTACCTCGACATCACGCTGCCGCCGGGGGCGGAGTTCGCGCAGCCGCTGCCGGACGACCGCAACGTGCTGGTCTACGTGTTCCGCGAGTCGGTATGGATCGCGGGCAGCGAGATTCCGACGCGCCGCATGGCCATCCTGGCCAACGAGGCCGGCAGCGACGGCGTGGTGCTGCGCGCGGGCGCGACCAACCACAGCCCGGCGCGTGCGCTGCTCATCGCCGGCAAGCCGCTGCACGAGCCCATCGCGCAGTACGGCCCCTTCGTGATGAACACGCAGGAGCAGGTGAAGCAGGCGGTGCACGACTTCCAGAACGGCAAGCTGCGCTGAGCGGGGGCGGTTGCCCACCTGCCCCACGGAGTGGGTGCAGTTGCCCACCTGCCTCACGGAGTGGGTGCAGTTGCCCACCTGCCCCACGGAGTGGGTGCAGTTGCCCACCTGCCCCACGGAGTGGGTGCAGTTGCCCACTTCCCCCACTGAGTGGGTGTAGTTGCCCGCCTACCCCAAGACGGCATCCGGCCCGCATGCGGGCGGCCGCATCGGCTGCCTTAGATTGCAGCCATGCCCTCCACGATCCGAAAAGGACAGGCGCCAGACACGCTGCAGCGCGCCGAGTTCCACGAACGCTTCATGCAGCCGTTCCAGGACCCGGCCTTCAAGGCCGAGGCCGAGGCGCTCGCGCGCATCGAGGTCGTGGCGTGGGAGGCCTACCAGGACGGCCGCAAGGCACCGGTCACCCGGAAGGCCGGCCCCGGCTATGCCGACCCCGACTACGACCTGTCGGTCGACTGGCTCGAAGCCAAGGCACGCATCGATGCGGCGCAGGCAGCGTGGGGCGATCCGCAGACGCGATCGCGCGTGCTGCTGGTCAACGGCTCGCCGCGCAACGACGGCACCTGCCCGGGCGAAGTCTCCAAGACCTGGCGCCTGGCCGGTCTCGCGCGCGAGGTGCTCGAGGGCAGCGGCATCGAGACCGACCTGCTCGACCTGAGCCTGGTCACATCGGAGTACGGGCGGCAGATCCATCCGTGCAAGGGCTGCGTGTCCACCGCGATGCCGCTGTGCCACTGGCCCTGCAGCTGCTACCCCAACCATTCGCTGCGCCAGACCGGCGACTGGATGAACGAGATCTACGAGCGCTGGGTGGCCGCGCACGGCGTGATCCTGCTCACGCCCACCCACTGGTACCAGGCCACGAGCCCGCTGAAGCTGATGATCGACCGGCTGGTGTGCGCGGACGGCGGCAATCCCGATCCGAGCAGCACGCACGGCAAGAAGCCGGAGGAGGCCAAGGCGATCGAGCTCGAGGGCTGGGGCTATCCCAAGCACCTCGACGGCCGCGCCTACGGCGTGGTGGTGCACGGCGACGTGGCCGGCATCGAGAGCCTGCGGCGCAACCTCTGCGACTGGCTCGACTGGATGGGTCTCGTCGACGCCGGCATGCAGTCGCGGCTGGACCGATACATCGGCTACTACGAGCCCTATGCCACGAGCCACGACGACCTCGACGAGGACGCCGACGTGCAGGAGGAAGTGCGCAACGTCGCGCGCGCGGTGGCCCGTGCCGTGGGCGAACTGCGCGCGGGCAAGCTGCAGTCGCCCGACCGCGGGCTCAAGCGGCCGCGGGCGAAGTAGCGCTGCGCACAGCCGGGCTTTTTGCGGTTCATCAATCTTTACGCAAGCTCACGCCGGGCTAACGGGCGCGTTACAGAGGTCTTCCACACTTCGTCTCACCTGCTGCCCATCGGCGGCAGTCTTCGAAAGGAAGCACTTCTCATGATCTCTCTTCGCCAACGCATCGTCTGGGCCAGCCTGCTCGGTTCGGCCGCCCTCGCCTCCTCGGGCGCTTTCGCTCAAGCGCCGGCCGCTCCTACCGCAGCCGCTCCCACCGCCGCGGTGGCCCAGGCCGACAACGCCGCCGCGCCCAAGGCGCAGCACAAGCGGATGGACCCCGCCAAGCGCATGGAGCGCATGCAGGAACACCGCGCCAAGCGCATGGCCGCGCTGAAGGACAAGCTCAAGCTGAACGCCGGCCAGGAAGGCGCATGGTCGACCTTCACCAGCGCGACGCAGCCGCCCGCCGGCCCGCGTCCCCGCATGGACCGCGCCGAGTTCGCCAAGCTGACCACGCCGCAGCGCCTGGAACGCATGCAGGCCCGCCAGGTCGAGCGCAGCGCCATGTTCGCCAAGCGCGCCGACGCCACGAAGACCTTCTACGCCACGCTGACGCCTGACCAGCAGAAGACCTTCGACACCGAGACGGCACACTTCGGCGGCCCGCGCGGTCACCGTGGCCATGGCGAGCACGGCGGTCCCGACGGCCACCGCGGCGCGCCGGCCGCACCCGCCAAGAGCTGATCCCGCCCGCCCGGCCGGGCAGCCGTGAAAAGCCCCCGCAGCGCGAAAGCACTGCGGGGGTTTTTTCATTGGAGACCCGCCGCGCGACGATGCGGCGGGCAGCGGGTCACTGGCTACCGGTTACTTCGGAGTGCCGGTCTTGTCCGTCGGGTTCGTCACCACTTCCGGACGTTCGCCCTTCTGGCCGAACTGCGGCTTCACCTTGCGGCCGGTCTGGCTCACTTCGGCGCGCGACATCTCGCCCGTGGGTTGGGGCATCGCGTTGGGCTGGTGGTTCACGGTGGTCGTGGCTTCGCCCTTGGGCACCATGTTGGTGGCGTTGCTGCGGTTGTGGGCGCGGGCCTCGGCCTTCACGGCTTCGCGCGAGTTGGGCATCGAGTTGTCGGGCCGCTGCGTCGGATTGGCCACACCCGCGGGCGTCATCGTGCTGGCCTGGCCGCCGACCGCGGGGTCGGGCTGTGCCGGAACCGAGGTGGTCTGCGCGGTGGCGAGGCCGGCCGTGCCCAGCAATGCGGCAAGAACGGCGGCGTGGAAAGTGGCTTGCTTCTTCATGACTCGTACTCCTTGTGGCTTGTCTCGTGATCTCGTGATCGGTGGATGGGAAGAACGGGAAAGAAATGTGGGCCGTCTTGTCCGAGCCCTGAAACCACCGTAGGAGCCCCTTTTTCGCCGCCGTGTGGGGGTGCGGCAGGCCTGCCTGTAGGAGTCCGCCGCCACGGCCTGAAGGGGGCTGCAGGGCGGCGGAAGAAGGTGGCGCGTTCCTACAGTCGGCAGCTGCCCGGCAACGTACAACCCGCACAACGATGTCTTCCTCGCCCAATCCTGCCGCAACCGAACTGCCCGAGACGACCTCATTGAAGGTCATGACGGTGAACACCCACAAGGGCTTCACTGCGCTCAACCGCAAGTTCATTCTGCCGGAGCTTCGCGACGCGGTACGCACCGTGGGCGCGGACGTGGTGTTCCTGCAGGAAGTGCTGGGAACCCATTCGCGCCACTCGCGCCGCGTCGACAACTGGCCCGAGGCGCCGCACTACGAATTCCTGGCCGACACCATGTGGCCGCAGTTCGCCTACGGGCGCAACGCGGTGTATCCGAAGGGCCACCACGGCAACGCGGTTCTGTCGAAATTCCCGATCGTGCATTTCCGCAACCACGACGTGTCGGTGAGCGGACCGGAGAAGCGCGGCCTGCTGCATTGCGTGCTGCGGCTGCCGGGGCGCACGGTCGACGTGCACGCGATCTGCGCGCACCTCGGCCTGGCCGAGGCGCACCGCCAGCAGCAGCTGGAGCTGCTGTGCCACATCGTGCGCGACGAGGTGCCGGCCGACGCGCCGCTCATCGTGGCGGGCGACTTCAACGACTGGCGCGGTCGCGCGCACGACATCCTCGAGAAAGGCGCCGCGCTGCGCGAGGTCTTCGTGCACGCCACCGGCCGCGCGGCCCGGACCTTTCCGGCCCGCTTTCCGATGCTGTCGCTCGACCGCATCTACGTGCGCAATGCCGGCGTGCATGCGCCGGTGGTGCTGCCGCGGCGCCCGTGGTCGCACCTGTCCGACCATGCGCCGCTGGTGGCCAACATCGATCTCTGAGCAGCGAGCCTCATGAACAACAACCACTGGGTCGGCGGGAACCGCATCGAACTGCTGGAGAACGGCGAGCAGTTCTTCCCGCGCGTGTTCGACGCCATCCGCAACGCGAAACGCGAAGCTATCGTCGAGACCTTCATCCTGTTCGAGGACAAGGTCGGCCTGCAGCTGCACGAGGCCATGCGCGAGGCCGCGCAGCGCGGCGTGAAGGTCGACCTGATGATCGACGGCTTCGGCTCGCCCGACCTGTCGCGCCAGTTCATCGAGAGCCTCACTTCGGTGGGCGTGAAGGTGCGCGTGTTCGACCCCGGCGCGCGCTTCATGGGCCAACGGCTCAACGTGT
This sequence comes from Variovorax paradoxus, assembly GCF_902712855.1. Classification (NCBI taxonomy): domain Bacteria; kingdom Pseudomonadati; phylum Pseudomonadota; class Betaproteobacteria; order Burkholderiales; family Comamonadaceae; genus Variovorax; species Variovorax paradoxus. The sequence continues at coordinate 555,066 of NZ_LR743507.1, read as the reverse complement.
TCCGCCGCATGCACCGCAAGATCGTGGTGATCGACGGTGAGCGCGCGTTCGTCGGCGGCATCAACTACTCGGCCGACCACCTGCTCGACTTCGGTCCGAAGGCGAAGCAGGACTACGCAGTGGAGCTGCGCGGGCCGATCGTGGGCGAGATCCACCAGTTCGTGCTGCGCGCGATCGCGCTCGGCGGCAAGGGCGCCGGCTGGTTCCGGCGGCGGCTGCGGCTCACGCCGCCCGTGGCGCAGAGCCATGAAGGCGATGTCGAGGCGTTGTTCGTCACGCGCGACAACCGCCGCCACACCAACGACATCGAGCGCCACTACCGCGCGGCGATCCGCTCGGCGAAGGAGCGCATCGTGATCGCCAATGCCTACTTCTTCCCGGGCTACCGGCTCATCAAGGAACTGCGCCGCGCGGCGCGCCGCGGCGTGGACGTGCGGCTGATATTGCAGGGCGAGCCCGACATGCCGATCGTGAAGACGGCCGCCAGCATGCTCTACCACCATCTGCTGCATGCGGGCGTGCGAATCTACGAGTACTGCGAGCGGCCGCTGCACGGCAAGGTCGCGCTGATGGACGACAAGTGGAGCACCGTGGGCTCGAGCAACCTCGACCCGCTGAGCCTGTCGCTCAACCTCGAAGCCAACGTCGTCGTGCGCGACGCTGCCTTCAACCAGGTGCTGTGGGAGCGCATGGACCACCTGATGCGCCATAGCTGCAAGCAGGTCGAGCCGGCCGATCTCGCGAGCGAATGGAGCGGCTGGCGCCTGGTGCGCAGCTTCTTCGTGTTCCACGCGATGCGCTGGTATCCCGCGCTGCTCGGGCGGCTGCCGAAGCACGTGCCGCGCCTGACGCCGGCCGAAGCGACCGAGCTCGCGAACCGGCGCGACACCGGCGTGAGCAACCCGACCGGCGGCGCGACCCAGACGGAAGCCGCCTGAGCCACCTGCCATGAGCGCGACGGTTCTCTCCCGTCATGCCCGCCACACCTTGTGGCCATGGGCGAAGCGCGGGCTGGTCTGGGGCTTCTTCGCGCTCATCGCATGGCTGCTGGTGCGCCAGGCGCGCACCATCGACTGGGACGAAGTGCTCGACGCGATCGTCGCGCTGCCCGCGTCTACCCTGCTGGCGGCCGGCGTGCTGGTGGCCTGCAGCTTTGCGCTCTACAGCACCTACGACCTTCTGGGGCGCCACGTCACGCGGCACCGCCTTGGCACCGGCACGGTGATGGGCGTGACCTTCATCAGCTATGCCTTCAACCTGAACCTCGGTTCGCTGGTCGGCGGCGTCGCGTTCCGCTACCGGCTCTATTCGCGGCTGGGGCTGGGCAACCAGGTCATCACGCGCGTGCTGGGCTTCAGCATGCTGACCAACTGGCTCGGCTACCTGGTGGTGGCCGGTGCGGCCTTCTGCTTCTGGCCGCTGGCACTGCCGCCGACCTGGAAGATCGGCAACGAAGGCCTGCGCGTGCTCGGCGCGGTGCTGATGTGCGCGGCGCTCGCCTACGTGGTGCTGTGCGCCTCGGCAAGCGGGCGCACATGGCGCGTGCGCGGGCATTCGTTCAGCACGCCCAGCCTGTCGATGGCGATGCTGCAGCTGGCGATGTCGTGCGCCAACTGGTCGCTGATCGGCGGCGTGATCTGGTTCCTGCTGCAGGGCCGGGTCGACTACGTGCACGTGCTCGCCGTGCTGCTGGTGGCCGCCGTGGCCGGTGTCATCACGCACGTGCCGGCGGGGCTCGGCGTGCTCGAGGCGGTGTTCGTCGCGCTGCTCGGTCACGAGGTGCCGGAGGCGCAGCTGCTCGGCGCGCTGCTGGCGTACCGAGGCCTCTATTACCTGCTGCCGCTGGTGGTGGCCACGCTCGGCTACCTGTTCACCGAGGCGCGCGCCAGGCGGCTGCGCACCCGGACCGCGCGCTGACGCTCAGAACCTGTACGTGTAGCGGACCTTCAGGAAAGTCTCGCCCGGGTTCGGCTTCTTGATGCCGGCGTTCGAGAAATGCTGCACCCGCAGCGACAGTTCGTGCGCGCCGTTGTCGCCGAAGCTGCGGCCGATGCCCAGCACTTCGGTGAACTGGAATGCGGTGCTGAAGCTGCGGTCGGGCGTCTGGTAGATGTGGTCCATCACGCTGCCGCCGATGCCGCCTTCGGCGTACCACGGCGAACTGCCCTGGCCGAAGCGGTACCGCCAGGTGTAGAGCGCGCCGATCTGCGCGTAGTTGCGCGGACCGTCGCCGAGCGCGGGCGCGTGCCAGTTGCTGATGAAGACGTCCCAGTAGCCTGTGAGCGCTCCCTGCTGCACCGGCTTGCCGGGCCACCAGGGAAAGATCATGCCGACAGTGCCGGAGTTGGTGCTGCCCATTTCGCCATGCGCCGCGTGGCCGGCATCGAAGTAGACGCCGCGGGCGTTGTCTTCGAAGGCGCAGGCGGCCTGGCCCAACACGACCAGGCCGGCCGTCACGGCGGCGGCGCGCAGGACCTTGGACACATTGATTCTTTTTGTCATAAGGTGGTTTTTGAATGCAAGGTGTGGAAACAGGAGACATGATCAATTTCAGAGGTGTGACGCATCGGCAACGCACGTAATTTCCACATCGGGCGGTAGGACTTCTTCAACAGGAATGCAGGGTCGGAGTTGTTGCAGCGCAGCAATCCCGCTCATAGGCGCCTATAGTGGGCCGACTTCGTTCACGACAACCACTGCCTCACATGCTGTTCCCTGCCCCCACCCTCGCCCAGGCCGGCCCACTCGCGCAGTGGTTCGAGCTGGCCCTCAAGACCCAGGAAATGCTGCTGTCCTCTGGCTCGGTGATCCGCATGCGCACGGAGCGCATCGCCCGCGCCGGGCTTGCGCCCAGCGCCGACGATCTCGCGGAATTCCAGCTGATGGGCCAGGAAAAGCTCGCCGCCGCCAGCGAATCCGGCCTGGCGATGGCCAGGCAGTGGCAAAGCAGCCATCTCTCGCTGGCCAACCGCGTGCTGCAGCAATGGCTGCAGAGCACCAGCGCGTTCTTTTCCCTGGCCGGCAGCGTGACGCCCGCGCAGGCGGCCGCGCACAGCGATGCCCTGGTGCAGTCGGCGGCGGGCACCGTGGATGCGGCGAGCCGGTTGCCCGACATCGCGGCGCGCATCGCGAACGACGGCCTCGAGCCGATCCGGGCGGCCGCCACGTCGAACGCGCGCCGGCTGGCCGACCGCGGCGCCTGAACTTCCGGCGGGAAGCAGGAAAGCGGGAAAGCGGGAAAGCGGGACGCGCGTCAGTCCCGCGCCGGAACCAGCGTCAGCAGCGTGATTTCCGATGGCGCACCGAAGCGCTTCGGCGGCCCCCAGTAGCCCGTGCCCCGGCTCACGTAGATCCACATGTCGTGCAGGCGATGCAGTCCCGCCGTGAAAGGCTGCTGCATCGGCACGAACAGGTTCCACGGAAAGAACTGGCCGCCGTGCGTGTGGCCCGACAGCTGCAGCTGGTAGCCTGCAGCGGCCGCCACCGGCGCGCTGCGCGGCTGGTGCGCCAGCAGCACGCGCGTGTGCACCAGCGGCGGGGCGTCGTACAGCGCCAGGTGCGGATCGCTGGCGTGGGCGGCGTCGAAATGGCCCGCGGTGAAGTCGGTCACGCCCGCCAGCACCAGCGCGCTCTCGAACAGCTCCTCGTCGGTCTGCGCGCCGCGCACGTTGCGCGTCTGCAGCACCACGTGCTCGTTGAGCAGCACCTTCAGGCCGAGCCGGCGCAGCTCGTCGATCCAGGCGTGCGCGCCCGCGTAGTACTCGTGGTTGCCGGTGACCACGAAGGTGCCATGCCGCGCGCGCAGCCCGGCCAGCGGCGCGATGTGCTCGCGCAGTTCGGCCACGGTGCCGTCGACGAGGTCGCCGGTGATCGCGATGGCGTCCGCGCCCAGGCGGTTGACCGCGTCGACGATGCGCTGGATGTACGTGTTGCGGATGGTCGGCCCGACGTGGATGTCGCTGAGCTGTGCGATCGTGAAACCCTCGAGTGCCTGCGGCAGCCCGCGGATCGGCACCTCGACGCGTTTCACGCTGGCGGTGCGGCGCGCATTCAGGAAGCCGATGGCCGAGGTGGCGGTGGCCATTGCAAGCACCGCCAGCGCGCTCCAGGGTTTCAGTGCCGCCCACTGCACCTGCACGCCACCGGCGACGCCGGCCAGCCAGGTCAGGCCCAGGGCGGCATCGCGCACCAGCGTCAGCACGAACATCGACGAAAACCAGCCCATGCTGATCAGGCCGATCCATTTCAGTGCGGTGCCCGGCGAGGCGCCGTCGCGGCGCGAGAGGAACGGCAGCGGAATGGTGAACGCCGACACTGCCAGCGCAACCAGCGCCAGCGGCCAGGCGGGCGTGAGCACGGCCAGCGCTGGCACGAGGCGCAGCGCGATGTAGACGTGCAACAGCGCGGTCAGGGCGCTCAAGGGACGGATCGGCATCGGGGCAATGGGTTCGGGCACTGCCCGGGATACGCCATCTGCAAGGCGCGTGCCGTGCATTCAAGGCACGGCAAGGCGTTGGCGTCGCTATTTTTTCTATAGCGCAGCGCGCCCGGATAGCGGGCGTTGCAGCTCAAGGAGGCACCTCGAGTTTACGCCGGCCAAACGTTTGCGCGTGCAACGCCGGTGCCCGGCTGCACCGGCATTCGCAGTCCCGCGGTCGTTACTGCACCGCGCGCGTGCCGGCCGAGGCCATGTCGGTGCCTGCCGGCCAGACGAAAGTCGCCTTGGCCGGGGCGCCCTGCAGCACGTGCAGCGGCTGCTTGAGCACCTGGTTGCCCAGGCGCGCTTCCACCTCGTAGGTGCCCGGGTCGAGGCGGGCGACCATGAACGGGCCGCCCGACGTCACGTTGTCGATCAGCGCGGTGCCGCTGCCGTCGCGCACCGTGACGTGCACGTTCGCCGCGAAGTCGGCGCCCTTGCTGTCCTTGACCGCGAATTCGAGGGTGGCGGGCCAGCGCGGCGAGACCGTCTCCATCAGCTGGGCCTCGTCGCTGCCGATGCCGCCGCTCATGTACTCGATGCCGTGCGACATGTAGATCGGCGGATTCACCGCCGCCTGCGCCGACGAGAACGCGCCAAGCAGGACGGCGCCGCACAACAGCGCGGCCGCCAGGGGCCGCATGCTCGCTGCATCCGGCCTGCGCGATGAAAAACGGGGAGTCATGGTCTGGGTCCTTTCCTGTTCGTCGTGGCGAAGAGCCACGTTGCCACTGTGCGGCGCGTGGCTTAGGAAAGGCTGACCGGCCCCGCCGCGGCCGGGAAGGCTCAGCGCGCGGTGGCCGAGCTCTGCGCCAGCGTCTGCGCCAGCGGCGGTGTCACCGAGGCCATGTCGAAGTTCGACGGCCACACGAACGAGGCGCGCGCCGGCACGCCCGCGATCACCACCAGCGACTGCGTCAGCGTGAGGCCGCCGAGCGTCACGTTCACGTCATAGGCGCCGGGGTTCAGGCGCGCGAGCATGTAGGGCGACCGGGTCTGCACGTCCATCACCAGCTGGCCGGTGTACCGCTGGCGGATTTCCACCGCTGCCTGCGCCGGGAAGCCGCCTTGCTGCGCGCCCTTCCCGTCGCTCACGCCGAGCGCGATGGTGGCTGCCCAGCGGGGCGAGACCATTTCCATGAAGGCGGCCTCGTCGCGCGCGGCGCCGCCGCACATGTATTCGATGCCTTGTGCCACCTGGATGGGCGGGTTCGAGAACGCATGGGCCGAGCCGAAGGCCCCGAGGAAAGCTGCTGTGCCGCTCAAAACCAGCGCGGCCAATGGCCGCCGGAGACGCGAAGGGTTCATTGCTGTGGTGTCCTCGAACTTGCGTGACGTGAAATCCGTCGGGGATTTTGCTTAGCAAGAGTCGGGCTAGATATAGCGTTTACGAGGAACGATCTGCAGAGCGGCGTTGAATGCTATTGTTTTCATAGCTGATGACGTCCGTGTGACGCGCGTCCCGGCTACTTTTCCTCACAACCTTCACATAAACCCTGATGCGCCGTGGTCTGCGGCTTTTTCGGGATGCTTTCCGGCGGCGGGCATGGTGCGCGCCTACAGAGGTGCATGGCGGCGCGGACTATGAATGAACCAACGCAATCAAGGAGCCTGGCCATGACCCTCGAATCGACGATCAACGAATTCAAGAAAGTCGACGCTGCGCGCGCCGACTACCCCGGCGAGCACCTCATGGTGCTCGGCGCGGGCATCCTGCTGCTGCTCGCGGCGGGCCGCAGCCGGTCGTTCCTGGCGCGCATCGCCGTGGGCGCGGCCGGCGGGGCGCTGATCGGGCGCGCGGCCAGCGGCACCGGCGGCGTTGCGAAGCTGGCAGGCGCATTGCAGTCCGGAGGCTGGGCATGGCCGCGCCGCTGAGGAGCCGCGCCGTGCGCGCCGCCGCGGCAACACCCGACCGGCGCTACTGGCCGCTGTGCCTGGCGGTCGCACTGCTGGCGATGTTCATGTTCTACGTGACGCTCCAGGGGCTAGTGCGGGAAAGCGCGGCGCACGCCGCGATGCAGTTCGACCAAGCCGTGGCGGCCGCTCGCCAGACGCCGGTGGCGCCCGACATGCCGCGTTTCGAGCCGATCGCGCCCGCCATGCAGGTGCCTGCAGCCGCGGTCGCCGCCGTTGCTGCCGAGACGCTGTCACCGCCCGCCGTGGTGCACGCCAGGGCGGCCGCACCGGCGGTCGTCGAGGTGACCAAGTGCTTCACGCCGGGCGGCGAAGCCGCCTACTCCGACGGCCCGTGCCCGGAAGGATCGCAGGCCACCAAGCTGCGGTTGCCGCGCGACATGAACGTCGCGGCCAGCCTGTAACGGCGGCTCTTCAGCCGGAGACGGGCCGCACCACCACGGCCGCGTCCGCGATGTCGACCTTGAGCAGCGTGCCGTCCGGCACCTCGCCGAACATCGCGCGTGCCACCGCGGCCACCACCAGCTGCTCGACGGCGCGCTGCAGCGGCCGCGCGCCGTAGGCCGGGCTGAAGCCCTTGTCCGCCACGAAAGCGACGAGCGCGGGCGAGAACGCCAGCCGCACGCCGCGGCGCACCAGCCCCTCGCGCCGGGCGATCGCATCCAGCTCCTGCAATGCGATCGCCTCGATCGCCTCGCGCGTGAGCGGCGCAAAGGGCACCACGCGGTCGATGCGGTTGAAGAACTCCGGCCGGAAGAACTGCCGGATGTCGTGAATGGTGCTGCCGCCGCCGGCGTGGCCGGCGTCCTGGCCGAAGCCCGGTGAGGCGCCGTGGCGCACGCCGAGGTTGGTGGTCATGACGATCACCGTGCTGCGGAAGTCCGTCATGCGCCCGCGGCTGTCGCGCAGCCGGCCCTCGTCGAGCACCGTCAGCAGCAGGTCGAACACCGACGGGTCGGCTTTCTCGATCTCGTCGAGCAGCACCACCGAGAACGGCTGCTGCCGCACGTGTTCCACCAGCTTGCCGGGGCGTGCGCCGGTGCCGATCAGCCGCGCGACCTGGAAAGCGTGCTGGAACTCGCTCATGTCGATGCGGAACAGCGGATCGGCCGCCGCCCCGGTGGCACCGTTCCCGTTCCTGCCCGCCCCGAAGAAGTACTGCGCCAGCGCCTTCGCCGCGGCGGTCTTGCCCACGCCGGTCGGCCCCGCGAACAGCAGCGTGGCGATCGGCTTGGCCGGGTCGTTCAGGCCGGCCTTGAACAGGTAGACCACGTCCTTCAGGTGGCCGACGGCCTCGTCCTGCCCGAACAGCTTCTGCGCGAAGAAGCCGTGCACCTGCGCGTCGTCCAGCGGCTGGTCGTCGCGCAGGAAGGTCTCGGGCAGTCCCGTGCTTTTCGCGAAGTGCACGATGACCGCGGTCTCGGTCACCACGCCCGACTGCGCCGCCATCGCCTCGCGCACGCAGTCGCCGAAGAAGCGCACCGCCTTGCCCGGAAAGCGTTCGTAGCGCACGTAGCGCTGCAGCAGCCGGTAGCCGGTGTCCAGCGCCGGGCGCTCGATCTCGACCGACAGCGCGCCCTGCGCGTGCCCCGCGAACAGCTCCAGCACGCGGCGCGCGCGCAGGCTGTCCATCTCGGGCAGTTGCAGCGTCTCGAAGCAGTCGATGAAGCCGGGCAGCCGCTGGCGCGCGGTTTCCAGCTCGCTCGGATTGGCCTCGCCCACCAGCCGCAGCGTGCCGCGGCGCAACGCCGGCAGCAGGTACGCGGCCATGGACTCTTCGGGGCTCTGCCCGCCGACCTGCAGCAGGTTGACGAAGTCGGTGACCCACAGCAGGCCGTCGGCCATGTCGAGCCATTCGACGGTCCGGTCGCACAGCGCCTGCCATTCGCCGAGGTACTTGGCGCGGCCGATCAGGCGCTCGGCATGGCTGCGCCAGAAGGTCGGCGGCGCATCGCGGCCGGCGGTGAGCCGGTGCGCCTTGCGGATCGCCTCCAGGATCGCCACGCTCTTGCCCACGCCGGGCTCGCCCACCAGCAGGAGGTTGCCGCCGCGCGCCAGCCGGGCGGCGATCTCGTCGACCAGCGCGCCCTGCTCCCACGCCACCTCGGGAAAGACATGAAGGCCGCGCCGCGCGCCGACCTCGGGGAGCCGGTCGGCCACCGCCGAAAGCGCCTCGTAGGTTTCGCGCAGGTGGCGCGGCACCTGCTGCCGGCCGGTGGCGCGGTCGTCGCGCCGCACGTCGATCTGGTCGAGCCACGGCACCGAGGGCATGAGATAGCGCTGCGCCGTCTCGGGCGACAGGCCGTCGAGGCATTCGCGGGTGTAGTGCTCGATCAGCACCGGCAGCTGCGCGTCGTCGTAGTAGTAGAAGCTCTGGTCCAGCCACGGCAGGTAGCACTTGGCGTAGCCGTCTTCCTCGTTCTGGCCGAACACGGCAGCCACGTGGAAATCGGTGGCGCGGGGCTCGGGGAAGTTGCCGCGCTCGGTGCGGTGCGCGAGGCTCACCGACACGTGCACCAGCTTGAGCCGCGCGTCGTCGATGTCGGGCTCGGGAACGTAGCCGTCGCGCTCGCGTTCGCGCTGCAGGGTTTCGGCGAGCGCCGCCTTCACGCGGCGCGCGCTGCGCTCGATCACCTGGTAGTCGGTGCCGAGCAGGATGCCGCAGACGGCGTCGTCGTCGAGTTGCCAGCACACGAGGGGATAGGAAAGCGTCGCCATGCGTGGGTCTCAGTCTTGCGCGGCGCGGGCGTCCCACAGCAGCAGGCGCCAGTCGTCCTCGCTGAGCGGGCCGCTGAACTTGCGCACGCGGCCGGAGCGCAGGTCGCTCAGGCAGCGGTGGTCGCCGGCGCGCGCCGGTTCCAGGCGCAGCCGCACGATCTCGGTGGGCAGGGGCGGCGGCGAAGCATCGGCCCGGTCTTCCATCGGCAGCAGCCGCACCGCCAGCGGCAGCGGCCGGTCGTCGCCCACGTACCAGAGGTGGATGCCGCACTCGCCGCCGAACGCGTCGCGCAGGCCGATGCCTTCGAAGCAGCGCACGCCGTCGCGCGGCGACGGCAGTTCGTGCAGGTCGAGCTGCGCGACCAGCGCGGCATAGTCGGCCCATGCGGTCTTCACGGCCGCCTCGCCCGCGCCGGTCTGCAGCGGCACGATCTCCACGCCGATGCGTTCGATGCCGTGCCGCGCCAGGCTGTCCGCGCGGCGCGCGAGCTGGTCGATCTCGAGCTGCCAGCGCACGGCTTCGGCATCGGCGCCGCGCAGCGGCTGCGAGCCGGCCAGCAGCTGCTCGAACAGCTCATGGATGTCGTGCTGCGCGGCCAGCATGTCGGTCATCGGGCGGCCCATGCAGCGCCAGTCGCGCGCGCGAGGCGGCAGTTGCCTCACCGCGCGCACCGGCGCGGCGCGGCGTTCCGACAGGTCCCAGCTGCGCCGCGCCAGCACTTCGCGCAACGGATCGAGCCGCACCTGCAGCGCGCGCAGCGCCAGCGCCTGGGCGTCGGGCGGCCCGGCATCGAGCTGGCCGCGCAGCCGGTCGTGCAGGGCGTCGGCCGCGGCCGCGAGCCGCTGGTAGTCGGCGGCGGAGCCCGTGTCGCCGGGCAACGCCACCGTGCGCTGCTTCGCGTAGTCGAGCACGGTGGCGCGCGTGGCAAGAGCGCCCTCGCCCGGCACGCCGTCGAAGGCCACGTCGAGCAGCATCGGCTGGCCGCTGTGCGACGCGGCCAGCCGCTGCGCGATCGGCTGCGTGAGCGCGCGCTCGATGCCGCGCTTCAGCGCGCGCGCGCCCAGCGCCTCGTCGTGGCCGAGCCGCGCGAGATGATCGAGCGCCTCGGCCGACACGTTCAGGAAGGTGAGCCGCCGCACGAAGCCGTCGCGCGCCAGCACGCGATCCAGCTGCAGCCGCGCGATGGTTGCGATGTCGTCCGCCGCCAGCGGCGTGAAGCCCACCACCTGGTCGATGCGGTTCAGGAATTCGGGCCGGAAGAAACGCTCCACCGCCTCGCGGTAGGTGTGGGCCACGTCGCCCGCTTGCCGCACGAAGCCGGTGTGGCGGCTGGCCGCGCTCGCGCCGAGGTTCGAGGTGAGCACCACCACGCATTGCGAGAAGTCGGTGGTGCGGCCCATCGCGTCGGTCAGCCGGCCCTCGCCGAGCAACTGCAGCAGCAGGTCGTGCACCGAGGGATGCGCCTTCTCGATCTCGTCGAGCAGCAGCACGCAGGCGCGCCGCTGGCGCACGGCGGCGGTGAGCTGGCCGTCGGGCCGGTGCACGTCGCCGATCAGCCGGCCCGTGGCGTCGCCGTCGACGTACTCGTTCATGTCGAAGCGCACCAGCCCGCCTTCGTCGGCGAACAGGAAATCGGCCAGCAGCTTGGCGGCCTCGCTCTTGCCCACGCCGGTGGGGCCGATGAACAGCAGCGACGACAGCGGCTTGCCCGGCGCGGCAAGGCCCGACTTGACCAGCGCCACCACGTCGACCAGCTGCGCACGCGCCTCGCCCTGGCCGATGAGCCGCGCCGCGAAGTGCGCCGCCGCCTCGGCCGGCGCCAGGCCCACCTGGCGCGAGAACAGCTTCTCGCGGAAGTGGTAGGTGGCCGTGTACGCGGCCAGCACCTCGGCGCGGCCGACCTCGCCGCGCGCATGCCGCACGGCCAGCCGGTCGAGCACGCGGATCGCCGAGCCGGGCAGCACTTCGTCGGCGGCGAAGCGGCGCTCCATCTTCAGCAGTTCGGCCACCGCGCCCGCTTCGATGCGGCACTCGTGCTGCTGCTCGAGTTCGGCGCGGCGCCAGTTGACGATGCGGATGGCGGTGGCGCGCGGCGGCGCCTCCACGCGGATCACGCGGAACAGGTCGGCGAAGCGGCGGTCGCGCTGCTGCACCTTCTGCCAGGCCTCGGGCGTGGCCTCGCCGATCATGGTGAAGGCGCGCTTCTCGAGCAGCGGGCGCAGCACGTCGGCCAGCGTGAGCGTGTTCTGCGAGCTCTTGCCGATCGCCATCAGCGCGACCAGGTTGTCGCAGTAGAGATGGTCGGGCCGCGCGATGCGGAAATCGTCGCGCAGGCGGAACTGAAGGTACTGCAGCAGCACGGCCATGCGGCGCTGCCACTGGCCGATGATGCTCATGCCCGAGATCACGCGCATCGGGTCGAGGTGCCAGATCTTCTGCATCCGCTGGCGGTCGCGGCCGGTCTCGATGTCGATCTGGCGGCGCAGCGCGCCGTGCACCAGCGCCGTCTTGCCGGCGCCGCGCGGGCCGACCAGCACGATCGCGCCGGCACCCCCCTCCGCACCACCGGCGCCTTCGCCGCGGTAGATGGCGCGCCGCAGTTCCTCGACCGCGTCGTCGCGCAGGATCGCCCGTGCGAGCGCGTCGGGGTACAGGTCGTTCAGGTCGACGGCGGCGCGCGCCATTTCGCTCGGGCCGTCGCCGATGCCGTCGTCGCGCATCGCGCTGCGCCGGTCGTGGCCGCTCTCGAACGGAAAGTGCCCTTGCGCGATACGCATCGACAGCTCGAGCTCGCCGAGCTCGTCGTTCGGGGAGGCCAGGTAGCGCTGCGGGTCGAAGGCATCGCCCAGTTCCTTGCGCTGCTCGCGGAACCACGCCTGGATGGCGGCCACCAGCCGCTCGGTGCGCTGCGACTTGTCGAGGTGCGGTTCGCCCAGGTCGGCCACCAGCGCGTCGAGCTGCGGCAGGCAGGCGTAGCGCCGGCCGGCCACGCTGAAGTGCGCGGCGGCGAACGCGCCCTCGACCCAGCGCCGGCCGCTGTCGAAGCCCAGCGGCACGAGTTCGAAGCGCAGCTCCGGCGAAAAGCTCAGCCACAGGCGCTCGTCGAGCGTGTCGCGAGAACTGCGCGTGCCCTGGAAATGGCGCACCACCGCCTGGCGCAGCTTGTTCAGCGCCAGCTCGTAGCGCACGGCCGTCGCCTCGATCTCCGGCAGGAACAGGCAGCGCAGGCGGAAGCCCGCCTCCTTGCGGTGCGTGACGAAGACCGGAACGCGCAGGCTGCCCTGGCCGCTCACTGGTCCTCCTCCCCGAGCAGCATGCGGTCCATGAGCGCGTTGAAGTGGTTGTCGAGCACGCGCTTCCATGCGGGTGCGTCGGGAAATTCCGAATGCCAGTCGGCCTGCGGCGCGCCCAGCAGTCCCTGCTTCAGCACCCGGTGCACGGGACGGCTGTCGAAGAAATGCTGGCGATGCACGTTGGTGGGCGTGGCGAAGGCCGCGAGCGTCTTGTTGAGCACGGAAACCCAGGCGTCGGACTTGCGGTCGCCTTCCCAGATGCGCCACATGCCGCTTTCGCCGCGGAAGTAGTCGAACACCGCCGGGCCCCTGAGTTCGATCTCGAAACCGACGACCAGGCTCTTGCGGCCCGAGGCCTGCGGCCACGGAAACTTGAGGTACTGGCTGGGCGGTGCTTCTTCTTCCCTCGCGTCGTGCTTTGCGTCCTGCTTCGCGTCTTCTCGACGGTCGTCCGGCTTGCCCTCGCGTTTCCGCTCGGCCGCCGCCTGCTGCAACTCGGCCGCGCGCGCGGAGGGCTTCTGGGGCTCGTCGCCCAGCCGCACCACCTGCGAGCGCACCTCGAAGCCGGCGAGTGCGGCGGCCTCGGTCCACGCGGCATGCAGCGTGGCGGCCAGCGCCGGCGAGGCGTAGAGACCGACCGTGCAGACGCTGCTGTCCGGCCGCACCGCGTGGAAGGCGCGCTGCTTGAAGCCGGTGAAGCGCGTGCGCCACGCGGCCAGGTCGGGCGGCGCGTCGGCTTCGCCGACCAGCGCCAGCAGCGCCTGGCCTTCCAGCTCGATGATCTCCGCGAACAGGCCCTGCGCCTGCTGTTGCACGGCAGCGAGCTCGCGCGCGCGGGCGGCGTGCTCGGTGCCGTCCCAGTGCGGCAGGTGCGGTGCGCGGCGGCGCCGGTTCTCGTGGCGTCGGCGTTCGTGGTCGAGGCGGAACAGCTGGTTCACCAGGGTCACGTAGAGCGGTCCTTCGGTCACGCGCTGCCAGTGGCGGCGGGCCTCGGCCAGTGCGTCGGCGGCGAGCAGCGGCGTGTTGTCGACGGGACGCTGCAGCAGCTCGGTGCGCACCTCGAATGCGCGCGCGCCGCCCGGGCCGGGACAGACCTTCACCGACAGCGGCGTCACGTAGGCATGCGGCGACAGCGCATGCGCCAGCGGCAGCAGCAGTTCGCGGCGCAGCACGCGCTGCACGTCGCGCGCCCCGTAGCGCGCATCGCCGGGCAGCGTGGCCAGGTGCGCGGACACGCCGGCGTCGAGCGCGAGTTCGGCGTTGCGCTCGAGCAGGCCTTCGCGCTGGCGCATCAACGCCATCTCGCGCTCGAAGATCGGCGCACGCTCGGCGGCCGACAGCGCGGCGAACGGCACGATGTGGTCGATGCGGTTGAAGAGTTCGGGGCGGAAGGCCTGCTGCACCGCCTGCTCGAAATGGCTGCGCGGATCGCCGCGCTGCGCGCCCAGGCCCATCGGCGTGCGCTGCATCACCTCGGCGCCGAGGTTCGAGGTCATCACCACGAAGCTGCCGCAGAAGTTGGCTGTGAGCCCGTCGCCGCCGGTCAGCCGGCCTTCGCCGAGCACCTGCAGCAGCAGGTCGAAGAAGCTCGGGTGCGCCTTCTCGAGCTCGTCGAACAGCACCACCGAAAACGGCTGGCGCCGCACCGCGCCGACCAGCACGCCTTCGTCGCCGCCCAGGTCGCCGAGCAGGCGCAGCACCGCCACCGGGTCGGCGTACTCGCTCATGTCGATGCGGATCATGCGGCGCGCGTCGCCGAACATGAACTCGGCCAGGGCCTTGGCCGTCTCGGTCTTGCCCACGCCCGTGGGCCCGATCAGCAGCATCGACGCGATCGGCTTGCCGCTGCGCGCCAGGCCGGCCTTGGTGGCGACCAGCAGGTTGGTCACCACCGAGAGCGCATCGGGCTGGCCGAACAGGCGGCGCCGGAAGAAACCGTCGACCTCCTCGAGCGACAGCGGCAGCCGCGCGTCGAGCATGCGGCGCGGCATGCCGGTCTCGGCGCAGAAGGCGGCCAGCGCTTCGTCGCGGCCGATGTCGGCGCCCTGCCCTCCGCGGTCACCGCGATGGCCTCGCGCGTGCAGGATCAGTTCCTCGAAGAAGCGGATGCCCTTGCCCGGAAAGCCCGAGTAGGGCGAGAAACGGCGCTGCAGCGCGATCAGTTCGGACACCGCCTCGGGCGACACCGCCACGCGGTGCGCGGCGGCCAGCGCGGCCACCGCGGCGAGCATCGTGCGCTCCTGCTCCGCCTCGGGCAGTTCGGGCAGGCGAACCACCTGGAAGAGTGCCGAGAAGCCGGGACTGCGCAGGTCGATCAGCGAGAGCTCGGCGGGCGTGGCCTCGGCCAGCAGCATCAGCTGCCCGCGCGCCAGCGGCTCGCGCAGCGCGTCGCCGAGGCTGATGCTGTTGCCCTCGTACTGGCCCACCTCGAACAGCTCCGACAGGTGGCCCACGTAGAGCGCGACGTTGCGTTCGGCCAGCTCGCGGCACAGCCCGCTCAGCGCGTGCTGCCAGCTGCCGTCGCGCGTGAGGCCCTGGATGAGCCGCGCCGCGCTGGTTTCCCACGGTGTGCCACCGGCGCGGTCGCGGCGCTCGCGCGCGTACTGGTGCACCAGCGCCGTCTTGCCGCTGCCTTCGGCGCCGACGACCAGCACGCTGCGCGCGAAACGCCCTTCCGCCGCGCGCGCCATGGCCTTCAGCGGCTCGTCCAACTCGACGGCCGTGCGCGCGCTCGCGCTCATCTCGTTGGCCACCGCGGGCAGCAGCGGTTCGGCGCGTTCGTTCTTCAGCCGGCGCAAGGTCTCGGCGCTGTGGAACACCACGTCGAGCGGCAGCTGCGTCAGCTCGACCTGCTCGAACCATTGCGCGGCCACCTGCCGCCGCACGTCGGCCTGCCGCCCGGTGCGCCGGTGCTCGAGCACGACCGCCTCGATCACCGCCTCGCGCAGTCGCTCCGGCTCGGCGAGCGTGACGATGCCCAGCGCCGGAACGCAACCGATGCAGGGTGTGTTGGCCGGGCCGCTGGAAAGAAACGCGACATGGCGGACGCGGCGCGGCGGATGCAGCAACGGGTTGCTGCCGCCGGGAATGTCGATGTCGATCTCGTGCCGCTCGAAGACCGGCGGGTCGTTGATCTGCACCGCCTCGAGATAGCGCCCCTTGTCGACCAGGTGCGACTGCACCGCCTGCGCCATGCGCCGCGCCATCGCCTGCGCGCTGCTGCCGAGCCATGCCATCGCGGGGAAGGCCAGCGGCGTGACGACGGTCTCGCCGGACACGGTGGTCAGTTCGAAGAAGGCGAAGCTGGAGGGAATGGGAGAGGTCCTGTGCGCAGACGAAATTGGCGCAGATTCTGCCTCACGGCCTTGACGGTCCGAAGGCGCGGTGGCGCTTTGGACGCACAAGGCAAAACGCCCGGCGGGGCCGGGCGTTTCGAATGAATGCGAAGGTTCGCGGAAGCGGACCGAGCGGCCGGCGGACGGACTACACGTCGATGTTCGCCGCGCGCAGCGCGTTCTGCTCGATGAACTCGCGGCGCGGCTCCACCTCGTCGCCCATCAGCATCGTGAACACGCGGTCGGCTTCGATCGCGTCGTCGATCTGCACGCGCAGCAGGCGCCGCACGTTCGGGTCCATGGTGGTTTCCCACAGCTGTTCGGGGTTCATCTCGCCCAGGCCCTTGTAGCGCTGGCGCGAGGTGGCGCGTTCGGCTTCGCCGATCAGCCACTTCATGGCCTGGCGGAAGTCGTCGACCTTCTCTTCCTTGGCGCGTTCGCCCTCGCCGCGCTTGACCAGCGCGCCTTCGGTGCTCAGCAGCCCGCGGAAGGTGTTGGCGGCTTCGGCCAGGGCCGCGTAGTCGGCGCCGTGCACGAAGTCCTGCGTGAGCACGCTGCTCTTGATGTTGCCGTGATGGCGGCGGCTGATGCG
This sequence comes from Variovorax paradoxus, assembly GCF_902712855.1. NCBI lineage: Bacteria > Pseudomonadati > Pseudomonadota > Betaproteobacteria > Burkholderiales > Comamonadaceae > Variovorax > Variovorax paradoxus. The sequence goes on along the minus strand of NZ_LR743507.1, from coordinate 538,736 downwards.
CAGCAGCGGCTTGTCGGTGCGGGCGTCGAACTCGCTGCTCACCTCGGCGGGCACGCCGGTCGTGTTGAGCTCGCGCAGCTTGGCCTGCAGCGCCACGGCCGATGCCTCGGCGGCCGGGGTGGTGTCGAGGTCGAGCGCCACGCCGTCGGCGATGGCGCGCAGCGCCTCGGCGTCCATGAAGTTGCGCAGGCGCGCGATGACGGCCTCGGCCACCTGGTGCTTGCGCGCCAGCTCGGCCAGGGTGTCGCCGGCGAGCGTGGTCGAGCCGGCGCCGCCGGTCTCGATGCGTGCATCCTTCAGCGCCACCTTGAGCAGGAAGGCGTCGAGCGCGGGACCGTCCTTCAGGTATTGCTCTTCCTTGCCGACCTTCACCTTGTACAGCGGCGGCTGCGCGATGTAGATGTGGCCGCGCTCGACCAGCTCGGGCATCTGGCGGTAGAAGAACGTGAGCAGCAGCGTGCGGATGTGGGCGCCGTCGACGTCGGCGTCGGTCATGATGATGATGCGGTGGTAGCGCAGCTTGGCGACGTTGAAGTCGTCCGCGCCGCCGCCCGCCGTGCTCGCGCCGGCGCGGCCGATGCCGGTGCCCAGGGCGGTGATCATGGTCAGGATTTCGTTGCTGGTCAGCAGCTTCTCGTAGCGCGCCTTCTCGACGTTCAGGATCTTGCCGCGCAGCGGCAGGATGGCCTGGAACTTCCGGTCGCGGCCCTGCTTGGCGGAGCCGCCGGCGGAGTCGCCCTCCACCAGGTAGACCTCGCACAGTGCCGGGTCCTTCTCCTGGCAGTCGGCGAGCTTGCCGGGCAGGCCCATGCCGTCGAGCACGCCCTTGCGGCGCGTCATCTCGCGGGCCTTGCGGGCCGCTTCGCGGGCGCGGGCCGCCTCGATGATCTTGCCGCAGATGATCTTGGCGTCGTTCGGGCGCTCCTGCAGGTAGTCGGTCAGCAGGCGGCCGACGATGTCTTCCACCGGCGCTCGCACTTCGCTGGAGACCAGCTTGTCCTTGGTCTGGCTCGAGAACTTGGGCTCCGGCACCTTCACGCTCAGCACGCAGCACAGGCCTTCGCGCATGTCGTCGCCCGAGACCTCGACCTTGGCCTTCTTGGCCAGTTCGTTCTCTTCGATGTACTTGTTGATGACGCGCGTCATCGCGGCGCGCAGCCCGGTGAGGTGGGTGCCGCCGTCACGCTGCGGGATGTTGTTGGTGAAGCACAGCACCTGCTCGTTGTAGCCGCTGTTCCACTGCATCGCCACTTCGACGCCGATGTGCGTTCCCGGAATGCCGCCGTAGGTGTCGGCCGGGCGTTCGCCTTCGGCGTAGAACGAGTTCGGGTGCAGGACGGTCTTGCCCTTGTTGATGAACTCCACGAAGCCGCGCACGCCGCCGGCACCGGAGAAGTCGTCTTCCTTGCCGGTGCGCTCGTCCTTCAGGCGGATGCGCACGCCGTTGTTCAGGAAGCTCAGTTCGCGCAGGCGCTTGCTGAGGATCTCGTAGTGGAAGTCCGAGTTCTCCTTGAAGATCTCGGTGTCCGGCAGGAAGTGCACCTCGGTGCCGCGCTTGTCGGTGTCGCCGATGATCTTCATGGGCGACACCTCGACGCCCTGCACCGTCTCGAGCAGGCGGTCCTGGACGAAGCCGCGGCTGAACTGCAGTTCGTGGATCTTGCCTTCGCGGCGAACCACCAGGCGCAACATGACGCTCAGCGCGTTCACGCAGGACACGCCCACGCCGTGCAGGCCGCCCGACACCTTGTAGCTGTTCTGGTTGAACTTGCCGCCGGCGTGCAGTTCGGTCAGCGCGATTTCCGCGGCCGAGCGCTTGGGCTCGTGCTTGTCGTCCATCTTCACGCCGGTGGGAATGCCGCGGCCGTTGTCGGTGACGCTGATGGAGTTGTCGGTGTGGATGGTCACCACGATGTCGTCGCAGTGGCCCGCGAGCGCCTCGTCGATGGAGTTGTCCACGACCTCGAACACCAGGTGATGCAGGCCCGTGCCGTCGGAGGTGTCGCCGATGTACATCCCCGGGCGCTTGCGCACGGCTTCAAGCCCTTCGAGGATCGTGATCGAGCCTTCGCCGTAGCTGGTGTCGGCGGCGGCGATGACCTCGGGCGGCACGACCTGGACCTCCGGGGTGTAGACCGGCTCGGTGTGCGGGACTTCAGGCTTGTTTTCTTCAGCACTCATTCGGATATTCCTCTGTCTCTCACGCCGTCGGCGTGATTTTTCGGGCTCTCAAGAACTCGTTTCACCGCCTCTTGAAAGCGCAAACCCGCGGAGGGCCGCGGGTCGTGTGCGCAAGGCGCTGTGTTGTCTGACTCGTCAGATCCGCATCGGCATGACGACGTACTTGAAGGATGCGTTCTCGGGAATGGTCAGCAGCGCCGAGCTGTTGGAGTCGGCCAGGTCGAGCTTGACCATGTCTTGGTCCATGTTCGAGAGCGCGTCGATCAGGTAGGTCACGTTGAAGCCGATCTCGATGGAGTCGCCACCGTAGTCGATGTCGAGTTCGTCCTGGGCTTCTTCCTGCTCGGCGTTGTTCGACGCGATGCGCAGCGTCCCCGGTTCGATGTTCAGTCGCACGCCCTTGAACTTCTCGCTGGTCAGGATGGCGGTGCGCTGCAGGCTGGCCAGCAGCGGCGCGCGGCCCAGCGTGACCGTGTTCTTGTGGTTCTTCGGAATGACGCGGTTGTAGTCGGGGAACTTGCCCTCGACCAGCTTGGTGACGAACTCCATGCCGCCGAAGCTGAACTTGGCCTGGTTGTTCGCGAACTGCATCTCGATGGCGCCTTCGGCGTCGGACAGCAGGCGCTGCATCTCGAGCACGGTCTTGCGCGGCAGGATGACTTCCTGGCGCGGCACTTCGACGTCGAGCGTGGCCGACGAGAACGCCAGGCGGTGGCCGTCGGTGGCCACCAGGCTCAGCTGCTTGCCTTCGGCCACGAACAGGATGCCGTTGAGGTAGTAGCGGATGTCGTGCACGGCCATCGCGAACGAGACCTGCGAGAGCAGGTCCTTCAGCGTCTTCTGCGGCACGCTGAACACCGGCCCGAAGTTGGCGGCTTCCTGCACCAGCGGGAAGTCTTCGGCGGGCAGCGACTGCAGCGTGAAGCGGCTCTTGCCGCCCTTGAGCACCAGCTTGCTGGCGCTCGACTCGAGGCTCACGGTCTGGTCGGCCGGCATGGTGCGCAGGATGTCGATGAGCTTGCGCGCGCCGATGGTGGTGGTGAAGTTGCCTTCGTCGCCGCCGAGTTCGGCGGTGGTGCGGATCTGGATCTCGAGGTCGCTGGTGGTCAGCTGCAGCTGGCCGCCGGTCTTGCGAATCAGCACGTTCGCCAGGATAGGCAAGGTGTGACGCCGCTCCACGATGCCCGCCACCGACTGCAGCGCGGCGAGGACTTTGTCTTGGTTTGCCTTCAAAACGATCATGTCTTCTTCCTCTTCTCTATCTCTTTGAATCAGCTTGTAAGGGCGCCATTCTCCGCTGTCGCGACGGCCACCCTCGACGACATCCGGCTTCTTCTTCAGCCCTTGAGCGTTTGTTCGAGCACGTGGAGCTGCTGGTTGAGTTCGGTGAGCTGCTGGCGCTCGCCCGAAATCTTGCGCACCGCGTGCAGTACCGTCGTGTGGTCGCGTCCGCCGAACAGCTCGCCGATTTCCGGCAGGCTCTTCTGCGTGAGTTCCTTGGCCAGGTACATCGCGATCTGCCGCGGCCGCGCGATGCTGGCCGGGCGCTTCTTGCTGTACATGTCGGCGACCTTGATCTTGTAGTAGTCGGCCACCGTCTTCTGGATATTCTCGACCGAGATCTGGCGGTTCTGGATCGACAGCAGGTCGCGCAGCGCCTCGCGCGCCAGGGCGATCGAGATCTCCTTCTGGTTGAAGCGCGAGTACGCCAGGATCTTGCGCAGCGCGCCTTCGAGCTCGCGCACGTTGGAGCGTACGTTCTTCGCAACGAAGAAGGCCACTTCCTCGGGCATCTCGGCCGATTCGGCGCGCGCCTTGTTGATCAGGATGGCCACGCGCATCTCGAGCTCGGGCGGCTCGATGGCGACCGTGAGGCCGGAGTCGAAGCGCGACACCAGGCGCTCGTGGATGTCCGCCAGGCCCTTCGGGTAGGTGTCGCTGGTCATCACGATGTGCGACTTCTTGGCCAGCAGGGCCTCGAACGCGTTGAAGAATTCTTCCTGCGTCCGGTCCTTGTTGGCAAAGAACTGCACATCGTCGATCAGCAACAGATCGAGCGAGTGATAGCGCTCCTTGAACTCGTCGAAAGTCTTGCGCTGGTACGCCTTGACCACATCCGACACGAACTGCTCGGCGTGGATGTAGAGAACTTTGGAATCCGGCTTGTCGGCCAGCAGCCGGTTGCCCACAGCATGCATCAGGTGGGTCTTGCCCAGGCCGACGCCTCCGTAGATGAAAAGCGGGTTGTAAAGATGGCCTGGCATGCCGGCCACGTGCATGGCCGCGGCGCGCGCCATGCGATTGGCCGTGCCCTCGACCAGGGTGTCGAAGGTGAGACCGGAATTCAGCCGGTTCTTGAAGCCCGCGGCAGCGGGCTCCTCGCCCGGACCGGCCACGTCGCGCGGCACGTCGGTTTCGGTCATGACCGCCACAGGCGCAGTGCGCACGGGCACTTCGCGAGGAGCAAGCGCTAACTCGATGGCGACCGGCTGGCCGTACATCTTCTCCGCCATGGCGGCGATCTTGCCGGCGTACTGGGCCCGGATCCAATCGAGCTTGAACCGGTTGGCGACGAACACGGTCATGCGCGACAGGTCGTCGGCGACCTGTGCGTTCAGGGGCTTGATCCAGGTGTTGAACTGCTGCTCGGACAACTCCTGCGCGAGCTGGTCGACGCAGGCTTGCCAGAGACTTTCGCCGATGCCGTCAGTGGACATGGACGCTTGGAAAAGTGAAGAGACCTTCGGGCATTTCTTGGTATAGGTATTGTGGATATTCTCTGCTGGAAGGCACCGGGCATTCTAACTTGTCAAAACCTTATCCACACGCTGTCGATGGCGACGAAAGGCCCGCAAATCCAGTCGAAGATTGTTCCGGCGGCCAATGTTTGCGATAATTGCGGGTTTCCCTGAAAACCTCTTTGCGTTCTTCATTGGCGCTCGGAGTAGGAGTTCAGGGGTTACCCCTGGGTCCAACCCAATACCGCTCCCCCGGCGCCCCGCAGGTTCCTCATGCTTTCCGCACGAAGAGCCGGCGCGAACAGGGAATTAGGAAATCACCATGAAACGCACTTACCAAGCATCCAAAGTCCGCCGCGCCCGTACCCACGGCTTCCTGGTCCGCATGAAGACCCGCGGCGGCCGTGCCGTCATCAACGCACGCCGCGCCAAGGGCCGCAAGCGCCTGGCCGTCTGACGGCAGCCCACCTGCCGTTGCCCGCAGCCGACACGTCAGCGCAGGCGCCCGCAGCCAGCGCTTCCGGTTCGTCCGGCCTTGACGTGCACGGCCCGGCTTCCATGCAGCGGCTCAAATCCCGCGCGCAATTTCAGGCCGTCCTCGCAGGTGCCACCGTGGCGCGCACTGCTCATTTCGCATTGCACCGCTGTGCGCTCGATCTCGCATCGAGCGCACAGCCGCTGTTCGCGTCCGACGATGTCTGGCTGGGTGCCATGGTGCCCAAGCGCTGGGCACGTCGCGCGGTCACGCGCAATGCCATCAAGCGCCAGATCTACTCGGTGAGCGCTGCCGTGGGCGGCGCCTTGCCACGTGCTGCGCACGTGGTGCGTCTGCGCGCCGGGTTCGACCGCAAGGAATTCGTGAGCGCCACCTCGGACAAGCTCAAGGGCGCGGTGCGCGCCGAACTCCAGCAGTTGCTGGAGCGTGCCGCGCGGCCTGCTCGCCCGTCCTCCCCGGCGCCTTCCTCTTCATCCTCGCCATGAAACGCCTGCTGATCGGCTTCGTGAAGGGCTACCGCCTGCTGCTGAGCCCCTGGCTCGGCCAGTCGTGCCGCTTCACGCCGACCTGCTCGGTGTATTCGATCGAGGCGCTCGAGGTGCACGGTGCGCTCAAGGGCAGCTACCTCACGCTGCATCGCATCGCGCGCTGCCAGCCCTGGTGCGATGGCGGGCACGATCCGGTTCCGCCGAAATCACAGCGTCGCACTGACAAGTCAGGATCGCTGTTTTCGTCTCTTCTCTCCTCCGACAAGAAGTCTTCGTCATGAACGATATCCGCCGCACGATACTGTGGGTGATTTTTGGGTTCTCGCTGGTGCTGCTGTGGGACCAATGGCAGGTCTTCAACGGCAACAAGCCGACCTTCCTGCCGTCGAGCAAACCCGCCGCCACGGCTGCGGCTCCCGCCAATGCGCCGGCCGCCAGCAACGGCGTGCCCACCGCATCCGGAGGCGGCAGCGCGGGTGCGGTGCCCACTCAAGCCGCAGCGGCCGCGCCGCGCGAGCAGGTCAACGTGACCACCGACCTGTTCAAGGCGACCATCGACAGCGAAGGCGGCACGGTCAACTACCTCGAACTGCTGAAGTACGACGAAGCCGACCGCACCAAGCACGTGGTGCTGTTCGAGAACGGCTCTCCCGCCACCCGCTACGTCGCCCAGACCGGCCTGCTGAACACGGTCGACACTGGTGAGCGCTTTCCCAACCACCTGACGCCGATGACGCCGAAGGCCGGTCCGCGCGAGATGGCCGACGGCCAGAACACGCTCGAGGTGAGCTTCGAAAGCGCGCCCGTCGGCGGCCTGAAGTACATCAAGACCTATGTGTTCCACCGCGGCGACTACGCCATCGGCGTGCGCCACGAAGTGGTCAACACCAGCGACCAGCCGCGCGAGGCGCAGCTCTACATGCAACTGCTGCGCCACGGCACCGTGGCCGCCGGCACCATGTTCGGCACGAACACCTTCACCGGACCGGCCGCGTACACCAACGAGAAGAAGTTCCACAAGCTCGACTTCAAGGACATCGCCAAGGGCAAGATCGAACCGCCACCGCCGGCCAACGACGGCTGGGTGGCCATGGTGCAGCATTACTTCGTGTCGGCCTGGTTGCTCAAGGGCGACCCGGTCAGCGACCAGCTGCGCCGCGAGTTCCGCGTGAAGGACCTGGGCGAGAACCTGTTCACCGTTGCCATGGTGGCCACGCTGCCCAAGATCGCCCCCGGCGCGACGCAGGTCGTGAACAGCACGCTGTTCGCCGGCCCCGAGGAAGAAAAGAAGCTCGAAGCCATCGCCCCCGGCCTGGACCTGGTGAAGGACTACGGCATCTTCGCGATCATCTCCAAGCCGCTGTACTGGCTGCTGAACCAGCTGCATGGCCTGATCGGCAACTGGGGCTGGTCGATCGTGGCGCTCGTGGTGCTGCTGAAGGCGGCCTTCTACTGGCTCAACGCCAAGGCCTACGCCAGCATGGCCAAGATGAAGGCCATCAACCCGAAGATCATGGAGATGCGCGAGCGGCTGAAGGACAAGCCGCAGGAGATGCAGCAGGAAATGATGCGGATCTACAAGACCGAGAAGGTCAATCCGATGGGCGGCTGCTTCCCCATCGTGATCCAGATCCCGGTGTTCATCGCGCTGTACTGGGTGCTGCTGTCGTCCGTCGAGATGCGCCACGCGCCGTGGATCGGCTGGATCACCGACCTGTCGGCACCGGACCCCTGGTACATCCTGCCGATCGTCATGACGGCGACCTCGCTGTTCCAGACCTGGCTCAACCCGACGCCGCCGGACCCGATGCAGGCCAAGCTGATGTGGATCATGCCGCTCGCGTTCAGCGTGATGTTCATCTTCTTCCCGGCCGGTCTGGTGCTGTACTGGATCACCAACAACGTGCTGTCGATCGCGCAGCAGTGGTTCATCAACAAGCGCCTGGGCGTGCTCGGCACGAAGTAACAAGGCAGAACAGCGCAGCCACCAGGCTGCCCTGCCATCCTGAGAAGGGCCGCGAAAGCGGCCCTTTTTGCTGAAAGAATCCGCACCATGCTTGCCCGCACCTCCGACCCCATCGTCGCCATCGCCACCGCCTCGGGACGTGGGGCCGTCGGCATCGTGCGCGTGTCGGGCGCCCGGCTGGCCCCGCTGATCGACGCACTCTGCGGCCGCGTGCTCAAGCCGCGCGAGGCCACCTACCTGCCCTTTCGCGATGCCGACGGCGAGCCGGTCGACCACGGCCTGGCCATCCATTTCCCGTCGCCGAACTCCTTCACCGGCGAGGACGTGCTCGAGCTGCAAGCCCATGGCGGCGCTGTCGTGCTGCAACTGTTGCTGGCGCGCTGCCTCGAGGCCGCGGCCGAGCCCGACCCGGTCACCGGGCGGGCGCGCCTGCCGGGCCTGCGGGTGGCCGAGCCCGGCGAATTCAGCCAGCGGGCCTTTCTCAACGGCAAGATAGACCTGGCGCAGGCCGAGGCGATCGCCGACCTGATCGACGCCAGCACCGAAGCGGCCGCGCGCAGCGCCGGGCGCTCGCTGTCGGGCGCGTTCTCGCGCGAGATCCACACGCTGCGCGACGCGCTGATCCACCTGCGCATGCTGGTCGAAGCCACGCTCGACTTTCCCGAGGAAGAAATCGATTTCCTGCAGAAGGCCGACGCCGCCGGCCAATTGGCGAAGCTGCAGTCGCAACTGGCGGCCGTGCAGCAGCGCGCGCGCCAGGGCGCGCTGCTGCGCGAAGGCATCAAGGTGGTGATCGCGGGGCAGCCCAACGCGGGCAAGAGCTCGCTGCTCAATGCATTGGCCGGCGCGGAACTCGCCATCGTCAGCGCGGTGGCGGGCACCACGCGCGACGTGGTCTCGCAGACCATCCAGATCCACGGCGTGCCGCTGCACGTGGCCGACACCGCCGGCCTGCGCGAGAGCAGCGACGAGGTCGAGCAGATCGGCGTGGCGCGTGCCTGGGGGCAGATCGAAAGCGCCGATGCCGTGCTGTTCCTGCACGACCTCACGCGCGCCGGCCAGGCCGACTACGCTGCCGCCGATGCCGAGATCCTGCGTGGCCTCCAGGGCAAGCTGCCGGCGAGCGTGCCGGTGCTCGATGTCTGGAACAAGCAGGACGCAGCGCCCGATGCCGCCCCCGGCGCGGGCATTGCGCTGTCCGCCAGGACCGGGCTGGGCATCGAGGCGCTGCGCGAGGAACTGCTGGCCATGGCCGGCTGGCAGTCCGTGCCCGAGGGCGTGTACCTGGCCCGCGCGCGCCATGTCCAGGCGCTGGCCCAGGTCGACGGCCACCTCGCTCTGGCCGCCAGCCATCTCGCGGCGCAGGCCCAGTTGCTCGACCTGCTGGCGGAGGAGCTGCGGCTGGCGCAGAACGCGCTGAACGAAATCACCGGCGAGTTCGGCGCGGACGACCTGCTGGGCGTCATCTTTTCGCGCTTCTGCATTGGGAAATAGCGACAGCCGCGCGCAAATCCGTAAACATTTGTAGCCGAACCTTGCGGGCTTCGCGGATACTTCGGCACACATGCGGGGGTCGAGAAAAACATGTCCATCCAGAACCTGAGCCGCGCCATCGCGGAGAACCTGAGCAGCGACGCTTTCGCGTTGACGTTCACCGTGCAGCAATGGGAGACCCTGGCCGGCTACCTGCAGCCGATCGACACCAGCATCGGCGACGTGCTGATCGAGCAGGGCACGCCCGACCGTTCGGTCTTCTTCATCGAGAGCGGCGCGATCAGCGTGCACCGCGTCAGCAGCAAGGAGCAGATGAAGCTCGCCGTGCTCACGTCCGGCTCGGTGGTCGGCGAAGGCGCGTTCTTCTCCCGCCTGCCGCATTCGGCCAACGTGGTGGTCACCGGTGCCGGACGCGTCTGGCGCCTCACTTCGGTGCGCTTCGTGGAAATGTCGAACCGCCAGCCGAACATGGCGCTCGAGATCTCGCTGGCCCTCGGCGGCGTGATCGCCAAGCGCATGGCGCACCGCTCCAAGCGCGTCGCGGTGACCTGAAGCGGGCCGCGCTGTCCTCCCCAGCCAGAAGTTCCAGACCCTGCAGATGCGGCCATGCACGCCATCGGCCTACCGTTTTCCCCTTGGATCCCGAGAGTAGTCAGTAAGCCATGGCCTTGATCTGTCCGGTCTGCAGCGCGGAAAACCGCGATGCCGCCAACTTCTGCCGGGATTGCGGCGTCGCACTGTCCGCCACGGCCGATCGGATTCCTCCGCCACCGAGCCCCGAACGCGAATGGGCCACCACCGCGCCGGCCCAGTTGCGCGCGCCGACCATTCCGGCCCCGCTGTTCGATGCGGGCAGGCCGCCACCGGCGCCCGCGCCAGCCCGCGGCCGGTTCCGTGCGCCCGCGCGGCCGTCGTTCTTCGGACGGCTGGGCGGCGGGCCGCGCGACGAGGACGACGAACAGACCGTGTTCATGGTGCATGACGACGACGAGCTGCCGCCCTCGTCGTCGCGCCGCGCCGCACCGGCCACGGGCGACGACATGCGCGCCGAAAAGTCCGAGCGAAAGAAGACGCGAACCCGTACACGCCGCGCCGTGCCGGTCGAGCCGCGGCCGCCTCGCAAGCGCGTGATCCTGCTGTGGGTGGGCCTGCTGGTGGTCGCGGTGGGGATGATCGTCGCGGGCTGGTACGGCTACGGCACGCGCAGCAAGGCGACCGCGGCGGCCGACGAAACTGCGTCTGTCGCGCCTGTCGCCCCGGTTGTCCAGCCGCAGGCGCCGGCAGCGCCCACCGCGCCTTCCTTCGCCGAGTCCGCGCCGGCCGCCGATGCGGCGCCCGCCGTGCCCGAGCCTCAATCTGCCGCATCCGCGCAGCCGGCGGAACCGGCGCCGGTTGCGCCCGCTGCAGCGGTGGCCAAGCCCGCCGCTGCGAAGGCGCGCAAGCAGGCCACGCCTGCCGCGCCTGCACCCAGCGCACCCGAGCCTGCCGCGCCCGTGGCAGCGGTTGCGCCGCCGCCGCCGGCTCCCGCTGCACCGGCCGAACCCGCGGGCCAGTGCGGCGACCGCAACTTCATCGCCAAAGCGCAGTGCATGGCCGCCCAATGCCTGAAGCCGGAGTTCAGGTCGCACGCGCAATGCGAAGCGGTGCGCCGCCAGCAACGGCTCGAAGAAGAAAAGCGCAACCCGACCCTGGTGAACTGATCCCGCGCGGGCGCGGCCGCACGGCTTCGTGTCGCGCCATAAGACGCGCGCGCGCTCAGCCTCGCTGCAGCTTCTCGACCGCCTTTGCCAGCGCGGCGGGCTTGCCGGACAGAACCAGCGTGTCGCCATCCGAGAGCACCGTGTCTTCGGCCGGCGTGCGCGGCTGGCCGTCGTGCCGGCGCAGGCTGGCCACCCGCACGCCCAGCGTGTGCAGGGCCATCCGTTCCAACGTCTGGCCGATCGCACGGGCGCCGGCATTCAGGGTGAAGCTGTTGAGTCGCTCGTGATCGATCTCGTCGGCGTTGTCGTCGTCGGCGCCATGAAAGTAGCCGCGCAGCAGGTTGTAGCGGGCGTCGCGCTGGTCCTGCACCACACGGATCACGCGGCGCATCGGCACGCCGACCAGCGCCAGCGCATGGCTGGCGAGCATCAGCGAACCCTCGATGGCCTCGGGCACCACCTCGGTCGCGCCGGCCGCCTGCAGCTTCTCGAGGTCGTGGTCGTCCTGCGTGCGCACGATCACCGGCACGTGGGCCGCATGGGCGCGGGTGTTGGCCAGCACCTTCATGGCGCCGGGCACGTCGAGGTAGGTGACGACCACCGCGCTGGCGCGCGCCAGACCGGCGGCCATCAGCGCCTGCAGCCGCGCCGCGTCGCCGAACACCACCGAGTCGCCGGCCGCGGCGGCCTGGCGCACGCGGTCGGGGTCGAGGTCTAGCGCCATGTAGGGGATGCCCTCGCGCTCGAGGATGCGCGCGAGGTTCTGGCCGCAGCGCCCGTAGCCGCAGATGATCACGTGCTGCGCGGTGTTGATGGTCTTGCGCGCGATGGTCGTCATCTGCAGCGACTGCTGCAGCCAGTCGCTGGCCACGAGCTTTCGCACGATGGCGTTGCTGTACATGATGATGAACGGCGTCGCCAGCATCGACAGCACCATCGAGGCCAGCACCGGGTTGGCCAGCCATGGCGGCAGCAGGCTGCGCTCCTGCGCCAGCGTCAGCAGCACGAAGCCGAACTCGCCGGCCTGCGCCAGGTACAGGCCGGTGCGCAGCGACACGCCCGACGTGGCGCCCAGCACCTTCGCCAGCACCGTCACCAGCGCGAGCTTGAAGGCCAGCGGCACCAGCAGCAGCACGCCCACCAGCGCCCAGCGCTCGACCACGATGTGCCAGTCGAGCGACATGCCCACCGTGATGAAGAACAGGCCCAGCAGCACGTCGTGGAAGGGGCGGATGTCGGTCTCGACCTGGTGCTTGTATTCGGTCTCCGACACCAGCATGCCCGCGATGAACGCGCCGAGGGCCAGGCTCAGGCCGGCCAGCTCGGTGAGCCACGCCAGGCCCAGTGTGATCAGCAGCACGTTGAGAATGAACAGTTCCTCGCTGCGGCGCCGCGCCACCAGCGTGAGCCACCAGCGCATCACGCGCGGGCCGCCGTACAGCAGCACGCCGATCAGGAAGCTCGCCTTCAGCAGCGCGAGGCCCAGCGCCTTGGCCAGCGCCTCGGGCGGTGCGCCCAGCGCGGGGATCAGCACCAGCAGCGGCACCACGGCCAGATCCTGGAACAGCAGCACGCCCATCACGCGCTTGCCGTGCTCGCTCTCGAGTTCGAGGCGCTCGGCCATCAGCTTGACCACGATGGCGGTGCTGCTCATGGTGAGCGCGCCCGACAGCGCCAGCGCGGTCTGCCAGCCGAGCCGCCACGACGCCGGCAGCCACCGTGCGATGACCAGCGCGCCGATGGTGGCGATGGTCATGGTCAAGAGAACCTGCAGCAGCCCGAGCCCGAACACGTGCTTGCGCATCGCGCGCAGCTTGGGCAGGCTGAACTCCAGCCCGATCACGAACATGAGGAACACCACGCCGAACTCGCCCAGGTGCTGGATGCCCTCGGTGTTCTGTGCGAGCGCGAAGGCATGCGGGCCGATGAGCACGCCGGCCGACAGGTAGCCGAGCATCGGCGGCAGCTTCAGGGAACGGCAGGCAACGACGCCGATCACCGCGGCAAGCAGATACAGGAGCGTGAGATCGAACGACGACATAGGCGCGCATGCTAGAGCAATGTCCGTGCCCCGGCCTTCCCCGGGACTTGGGATGCCCTCGCGTGGCCCGGCCCGTAAAATCGGCCGATGAGTTCCCGCCCCGCACCGGCCCCCGTGGTCGACCCCGACGCCATCCTCGCTCGGGCACGCCTCACCTTCGACGTCGAAGCCGAAGCCGTCATCGGCCTGAAGGCCCGCGTCGGGCCGAGCTTCGTCGATGCCGTGCGCAGGATCCTCGAGGTGCGCGGCCGCGTGGTCGTGATGGGCATGGGCAAGAGCGGCCACGTCGGCCGCAAGATCGCCGCCACCCTCGCCTCCACCGGCACGCCCGCGATGTTCGTGCACCCGGCCGAGGCCAGCCACGGCGACCTCGGCATGATCAAGTCGGTCGACCTGGTGCTGGCCATCTCCAACAGCGGCGAGGTCGACGAGCTCACCGCCATCCTGCCGGTCGTCAAGCGCCAGGGCGTTCCGCTGATCGCCATGACCGGGCGCCCCGAGTCCACGCTCGCACGCCATGCGGACATCGTGATCGACGCCGGCGTTTCCAAGGAAGCCTGCCCTCTCAACCTCGCTCCCACCGCCAGCACCACCGCCCAGATGGCGATGGGCGACGCACTGGCCGTCGCGCTGCTCGATGCGCGCGGCTTCGGGTCTGAGGACTTCGCGCGTTCGCACCCGGGCGGCGCGCTCGGACGCAAGCTGCTCACGCACGTGAGCGACGTCATGCGCTCTGGCGACGACGTGCCCCGCGTGGCGCCCGACGCCAACATCGGCGAGCTGATGCGCGCCATGAGCAACAAGGGCTTCGGTGCTGCGGCAGTGGTGGGAGCCGACGGCCGTGCCGCGGGCATCTTCACCGACGGCGACCTGCGCCGCCTGATCGAGGCCGGCGCCGACCTGCGCACGCCCAGAGCCGCCGAGGTGATGCACCGCAACCCGCGCACCATCCGCGTGGACGCGTTGGCCGTGGAAGCCGCCGAGCTGATGGAGCAATGCGGCATCACCCGCCTGTTCGTGATCGACGGCGAAGGACTGATCGTCGGCGCGATCAACACCAACGACCTGATGCGCGCGAAGGTCATCTGATGCCCCTCGAGTTCCAGGCCGAAACCCTGCTCGCCGCACAGGACGTGCGCATCGTCTTCTTCGACATCGACGGCGTGCTGACCGACGGCGGCGTGTACTTCACCGAGCATGGCGAAACGCTCAAGCGCTTCAGCATCCTCGACGGCTACGGCCTGAAGCTGCTGCGCAAGGCGGGCATCGTGCCGGCGGTGATCACCGGACGCGACTCCAAGCCGCTGCGCGTGCGCCTGGAAGCGCTGGGCATCGAGCACGTGCGCTACGGCACCGAAGACAAGCTGCCCGCTGCGCAGGCCATGCTCGACCAGCTGGGCTTCGGCTGGGCGCAGGCCGCGGCCATCGGCGACGACTGGCCCGACCTGCCGGTGCTGTCGCGCGTCGGCTTCGCTGCCGCTCCTGCCAACGCGCATGCGGAGGTGCGCCACATCGCGCGTTACGTCACGACCGCGCGCGGCGGCGAAGGCGCGGCGCGCGAGTTCTGCGACCTGCTGCTCACGGCCAGCGGCCAGTACCGCGCGATGCTCGACGCGGCGCTGGGACCGAACCGGAGCCCGAATCCATGAGCAACGTGAAACGCGCATGGGGACTCGCGCGCGACATCTTCGACCGCACCACGATCTACCTGCCCATCATCCTGACGGCGGCCGTGGCGCTCGGCACCTACTGGCTGGTGCGCAACGCACCCAAGCTCATGGAGCCCGCGGCCAAGGTCGCGCCCACGCACGAGCCCGACTATTTCATGCGGGACTTCGTCATCAAGAACTTCCTGCCCAACGGCGACCTGCGCAGCGAACTGCACGGCACCGAGGGGCGGCACTATCCGGACACCGACACCATGGAGGTCGACAAGGTGCGCATGCGCTCGGTGTCGCCCGAGGGGCTCGTGACCCGCGCCACCGCCGACCGCGGGCTGTCGAACTCCGACGGCAGCGAGATCCAGCTGTTCGGCAACGCCATCGTCATCCGCGACCCGTCGGTCACCCCGAGCGGCAAGGCGACACCGAGGCTAGAGTTCCGCGGCGACTTCCTGCATGCCTATGTCGACACCGAGCGCGTCACGTCGAACAAGCCGGTCACGCTCATCCGCGGCACCGACCAGTTCACCGGCGACACGCTGGACTACGACAACCTGAGCGGCGTGGCCAACCTCAACGGCCGCGTGCGCGGGGTGCTGATTCCCTCCGCAGCGCCCAGTGCCGCCAAAAAGCGCTGAGCGCGCCGAGACAACCCCCCGCCTGCATGACCACGACGCCCCCGCTTGTCTTCATCACCGGTGCCTCGAGTGGCATCGGCCAGGCCCTGGCTGCAAGCTTCCACGACGCCGGCTACCGGCTGGCGCTGGTCGCGCGTCGCACGGCGGAGATCGAATCCTGGGCCAGCGCGCGCCAGTTGGCCGCGGATCGCTATCGGGTCTATAGCGCCGACGTGGCACAGACCGACAGCATCGTGGCCGCGGGCCAGGACTGCATCGCACAGCAGGGGCTGCCGGACGTGGTCATCGCCAACGCAGGCATCAGCGTGGGCATCGACACCGCCGAGCGTTCCGACCTCGACGTGCTGTCGCAGACCTTTGCCACCAACAACGTCGGCCTGGCCGCCACCTTCCATCCTTTCGTGCGGGCCATGGTGCAGCGCGGCAGCGGGCGCCTTGTGGGGATCGGCAGCGTGGCGTCGATCCGCGGGCTGCCGGGGCACGGCGCATATTGCGCCAGCAAGGCCGGCGTGGTCGCGTACTGCGAGAGCCTGCGCGGCGAACTGTTCAACACCGGGGTGAAAGTGGTCACGCTCTGCCCGGGCTATATCGACACGCCGCTCACGCAGGGCAACCGCTACGGAATGCCCTTCCTCATGAAGGCCGAGGACTTCGCCGCGCAGGCGCTGCGCGTCATCGAGGCCGGCAGCAGCTACCGCGTGATCCCGTGGCAGATGGGCGTGGTCGCCAAGATCATGCGCATGCTGCCCAACGCGGTGCTCGACCGTGCGGTGCAGGGACGCGAACGCAAGAAGCGCAGCGGGGAAGCCTGAGAAAGCCTGGCCAGCCCGGCCGTGCAGCGCCCATGAAAAAAGGCTCCCGAGGGAGCCCTTGTCTTTGATGCGTGAAGCGCAGGAATCAGTAGCCGCTGTTGCCGCCGCCGTAGCCGCCACCACCGCCGCTGCGGCCACCGCCGCCGCCACGGGGGCCGGCGCCGTAGGGGCTGCGGAAGCCGCCATCGCCACCACCGCCGCCGCCACTGCGGCCACCGCCGCCGTAGCCGCCACCACCGCCGGAACGGCCACCGCCGCCACCACCGTAGCCGCCACCACCGCCGCCGTAGCCACCGCCACCACCGCCGCCGTAACCGCCGCCACCACCACCATAGCCGCCGCCGCCACTGCGGGGCGGGCGCGCTTCCATGGGACGTGCTTCGTTGACGACGACGCTGCGGCCGCCCAGGGGCTGGCCGTTCATGCCGTTGATGGCGGCCTGTGCTTCCGCGTCACTGCCCATCTCGACGAAGCCGAAGCCCTTCGAGCGGCCGGTGTCACGTTCCATCATGACCTTGGCGCTGGTCACTGCGCCGAACTGCCCGAAGGCCTGTTCGAGATCTCCGTCGCGCACCGAGTAAGGCAGGTTGCCGACGTACAGTTTGTTGCCCATCAAGGGACTCCTATAAACACATCAAGAAAAGCGATGGAGTCCCGAAAGCATCACTCAAACGAGAGCCGTCGAGTCGCGCGAAACTGACCGATCACCGAACTGCCCCCCCGACCAAAATGCAGAGGGAGGCTCGTGCATTATGGGGGAAATATCGAAAATGCAAGCGGGAAATTGCGTCTTGAGGTAGCACATTCCGAAAGTCGTGAAAGCTAGCGCACGCTTACGAATTTGGAGGGTGCCTCCCGGTGCCGTGTGTAGAATCCGCCCCGTCATTGGGGAGTAGCCGCCTTCCGATCTGCGAGAAGGGCCCGCGTCAACAGACTTGTCCTGCCCCACACGGGACATGGCGCGTGCAGTGAATACCTGGCGAGACCTTTGACCGTGCAACTTCGGAAATAAATGGCCGAAGGGTGTTGCACGGTCAATTGCGTCCTTCGGCCAAAGGAACCCCACGTTCATCATGGAAGCTTTTCTCGTTGCAACCGGCGTAGTTGCGCTCGCCGAAATGGGCGACAAGACCCAACTCCTGGCCCTCCTGCTCGCAGCCCGTTTCAGGAAGCCCTGGCCGATCGTCCTCGGCATCTTTGCCGCCACCATCATCAACCACGCGCTGGCGGGGGCGGTCGGCAACTACATCACGCGCTGGCTCGGCCCCGAGGTCCTGCGCTGGATCCTGGGCGGCTCGTTCATCGCCATGGCCGCGTGGATGCTGATCCCCGACAAGCTCGATGACGACGACGCCCCCGGCGTATCGAAGTTCGGCGTCTTCGGCACCACGGTGATCGCCTTCTTCCTCGCGGAGATGGGCGACAAGACGCAGATCGCCACGGTCATGCTCGCGGCGCGATTCACGCACGACTACTTCTGGGTGGTCGCCGGCACCACGCTGGGCATGATGCTCGCCAATGCGCCCGTGGTGTGGCTGGGCGAGAAGATCGTGCGGCGCGTGCCGATCAAGCTCGTGCACGGCATCTCGGCTGCGATCTTCCTGGTGCTCGGCATCATCATGATCGTCGGCTGGTAGCCCGGCAGCAGCCGATAGCCCGCAGATACCCGCCCTTCCGGGAAACACGGCGAACCGCCTTCCCAAGGCGGTTCGCGAAGCCGCACGCAGCCGTGCAGCCTCGGGGATATACTTCGCCCCGCGCCGATTTGCTACAGCTTGCGGGCGCTTTATAAATTCAGCTAAAGACAGGCGCGGCAGACCCGGCTCGTTTTTGGCGAGGCCGGGTTTTTTCATTCATGTCGTCGTCACCACCTTTGGTCGTCACCTCGCAGTCGATGCAGTTCGCGGGCCCGTTGGCCCTGCGCAGCGGCGCATCGATCAGCGACTACACGCTCGCCTACGAAACCTACGGCACCCTGAATGCCGAACGCAGCAATGCGGTGCTGGTGTGCCATGCGCTCAATGCCTCGCACCACGTCGCTGGTGTCTACAAGGGCCAGGCGCGTTCCGAGGGCTGGTGGGACAACATGGTGGGGCCGGGCAAGCCCGTCGACACCGACCGCTTCTTCGTGATCGGCGTCAACAACCTCGGCTCCTGCTTCGGCTCGACCGGCCCGATGCACGTCAACCCCGCGACCGGCCGGGTCTACGGCGCCGACTTCCCGGTGGTCACCGTCGAGGACTGGGTCGATGCGCAGGCCGCACTGCTCGACGCGCTCGGCATCGAGACCCTCGCGGCCGTCATGGGCGGCAGCCTCGGCGGCATGCAGGCGCTGTCGTGGACGCTGCAGTACCCATCGCGCGTGCGCCACGCGGTGGTGGTTGCCAGCGCACCCAACCTCACGGCCGAGAACATCGCATTCAACGAGGTCGCGCGTCGCGCCATCGTGACCGACCCCGACTTCCACGGCGGCCACTTCTACGAACACGGCGTGGTGCCCAAGCGCGGCCTGCGCATCGCCCGGATGATCGGCCACATCACGTACCTGAGCGACGACGTGATGAACACCAAGTTCGGGCGCATCCTGCGCAGCGCCGTCGAAGGCGAGAACAGCGGCGAGGCCACCGCGCTCGACTACCGCTATTCGACGCAGGACGTCGAGTTCCAGATCGAGAGTTACCTGCGCTACCAGGGCGACAAGTTCAGCGAGTACTTCGACGCCAACACCTACCTGCTGA
The DNA here is from genome assembly GCF_902712855.1 of Variovorax paradoxus. NCBI lineage: Bacteria > Pseudomonadati > Pseudomonadota > Betaproteobacteria > Burkholderiales > Comamonadaceae > Variovorax > Variovorax paradoxus. Next base: position 519,783 of record NZ_LR743507.1, on the reverse strand, counting down.
TCACGCGCGCGCTCGACTACTTCGACCCCGCGCGCAGCCACGGCGGCAAGCTCAGCACCGCGTTTGCGACCGCCAGGGCCAAGTTCCTGCTGGTGAGCTTCAAGACCGACTGGCGCTTCTCGCCCGCGCGCAGCCGCGAACTGGTGAAGGCGCTGCTCGACAACGGTCGCAACGTGAGCTACGCCGAGATCGACGCGCCGCACGGCCATGACGCCTTCCTGCTCGACGATGTGCGCTACATGGGCGTGGTGCGCTCGTACTTCGATCGCGTCGCCCAGGAAACGAGCACCGCCGGGCCGCCCCGGGGCGCGGGCTCCCCGAAGGGAGTTGGCGCAACGCGCGAAGCGGCAAGCCTCGGGGGGACTGCAGCATGAGCGACCTCGAACATCAACGGCTCATCGCCGAACTCGTGCCGAAGGGTTCGCGCGTGCTCGACCTCGGCTGCGGCGACGGCGCCATGCTCGACCTGCTGCAGCGCGAGCGCGGCTGCACCGGCTACGGCGTCGAGATCGCCGACGGCAATGTGCTGCAGTGCATCCGCCGCGGCGTCGATGTGATCCAGCTCAACCTCGACGAAGGCCTCGCGATGTTCGACGACGCCTCGTTCGACGTGGTGCTGCAGATCGACACGCTGCAGCACCTGCGCAACGCCGAGGTGATGCTGCGCGAGACCGCGCGCGTGGGCCGCATCGGCATCGTGGCGTTCCCCAACTTCGCGCACTGGCCCAACCGCCTGAGCGTGGCGCGCGGGCGCATGCCGGTGACGCGCCGCCTGCCCTACCAGTGGTACGACACGCCCAACATCCGCGTGGGCACCTTCAAGGACTTCGAGGTGCTGGCCGGCAAGAACAACCTGCGCGTGCTCGATGCCTTCGGCCTACAGGACGGGCGCGACGTGCGCTGGCTGCCCAACGCGCGCGCCGGCACGGCGGTCTTCAAGTTCGAGCGCGGCGGCTGATCCGCCTTCGCGCCCTCCGATGAGCTTCACGCTCGCCGCACCGGTCCACAGCGAGCTGCTCATCAAGAAGAGCCGCTTCATCGGCTGCGTGCAGCCGGTGGCCGACCGCGCGGCCGCACTGGCCGTGGTGGCCTCGCTGCGCGCGGCGCATCCGGCTGCGGCGCACGTGTGCTGGGCGCTGATGGCCGGCGGGCAGTCGGCGGCGAACGACGACGGCGAACCCGGCGGCACGGCCGGCCGGCCGATGCTCGAGGTGCTGCGCCACCAGCAGGTCGAGGGCGCGCTCGCAACCGTGGTGCGCTATTTCGGCGGTGTGAAGCTCGGTGCGGGCGGCCTCGTTCGGGCCTATACCGACGCGGTGGCGCAGGCGCTGCTCGGCGCCGCGCTCGTGCCGCTGGTGCGGCAGCGCAGCCTGCAGTGCTCGGTGCCCTACGCGCTCGAAGGCCTGGTGCGGCGCGAACTCGCCGCTGTGGGCGCAACGCTCGACAGCGTGACGCACGGCGACGAGGTGGCCTTCGCCTTCTCGCTGCCGGAGCCGCAGGCCGATGCCTTCATCGTGCGCCTCGGCGATGCTGCGCAAGGGCGCGTCGCCTGGCCGCAGGCGTGATGCGCTTCGCGGGCACCGCCGGCTGGGGCGGCGTCAGGCCTAGGATGCCGCGCGCAGGGATCGGAATGGCCTCGTCGTCGGGCCCGCGCCGCGCCATCTCGGCGGTCACGATGCCTGTGGGCACTGCCAGCACGCCCCAGCCCAGCAGCATCATCACCGAGGCGATCGCACGGCCCAGGTCGGTCTTGGGCACGAGGTCGCCGAAGCCGACCGTGGCCATCGTCGATATGGCCCAGTAGATGGCCACCGGAATGCTGGTGAAGCCGTGCTGCGGCCCTTCGACGACGTACATCAGCGTGCCCATCACGAGCACCACCAGCATCACGAAGCCGACGAACACCGTGATCTTGCGGCGGCTCGCGTGCACCGCCGAGACCAGCGCGCGGTACTCCAGCGAGTAGCGCGATAGTTTGAAGATGCGGAACACGCGCAGCAGACGAAGGATGCGCACGTCGATCAGGTAAGCGAGCCCCGGCGTAAACGCCATCAGGAAGGTCGGCAGCAGCGCGAGCAGGTCGATCACGCCGTAGAAGCTGGTCGCATAGCGCGCAGGGCGCCGCACGCATGCAAGCCGGCCGACGTACTCCAGCGTGAAGAGCGCAGTGAACACCCATTCGAGCACGCCGAACACATGGCCCCATCGCTGGTGGATGGCCTGCACGCTGTCGAGAATGACCACCACCACGCTGGTGATGATGACTGCGATGAGGATCAGGTCGAACAGCCGGCCCAGCTTCGATTCCGACTCGAAGATCACCGAGAACAGCGTGCGCCGCCAGCCGTGCTCGGGCTTGCCGAAGCGTGCATCGCCGGTGGCGTTGTCAGAGGAATGGTTACCTTGGCTGCTCGAGGAAATCGTCATCGACGCGGAGTGGAAGCTGTGGAGGCGCCATTGTCATGTGTCCGCGCGACTTATTCGGTTACGCTTATTGCGCAATGAAGTGCTGCAGGCCATGAGCGCGTTCTTACGATAGTCCCTTTCTTGAGGAGCTCCCCTTTGGCTACACAGTCCCCCTTCTTCGGCAAGCGTGATCGAGACAACGATTCGTTGAATTCCCGCCCCGCACCGCTGGTCGGTGCAGGCACCAACCTCTCCGGCACCCCCGTCAATCCGTCGTCGCTGACCGCACAGCAGGGCGGCCTGAATCCCGCAGCCGCGGCACCTGCCGCGAAGGAAGGCGGCAGCAAGCTCACCGTCGGCCCGAACATCAAGCTCAAGGGCGTCGAGATCACCGATTGCGACACGCTCGTGGTCGAGGGCCTCGTCGAGGCCACCATGGACTCGCGCCTGATGCAGATCGCCGAACAGGGCGAGTTCAAGGGTTCGGCAGAAATCGACATCGCCGAGATCCGCGGCGTGTTCGACGGCAGCCTCACCGTGCGCGAAAAGCTCGTGATCCATTCGACCGGCAAGGTCACCGGCAAGATCCGCTACGGCAAGATCGTCATCGAGGAAGGCGGCCAGCTTTCCGGCGAGATCAGCCACGGCACCAAGCCATCGCTCCAGGCCGCGGCCTGAAGATCGGCTTCCGGCTTTTTCACCGCGCTTCGCTTCGTGAGCGCCATCCCTCAGGGGGATGGCGCGTTTGCAGGTTCTTTCACGCAGCAGGCGCGGTCCATCCCAGGCGCTCCAGCAAGGCACCGGCCGCGGCCGGTGCTTTTTCTTTGGCGCCGTTGATGAAGAAGACGAACACGTCGCGCTTCTTCGGCGATCCGGCCCAGCCCCGCGCGCGCTCGGCCCAGGTGTCCAGCGCCTTCGGTCCGTAGCCGGTCTTGAGCTTGGCGTCGGCCATCATGAGCCGCGCATAGGCAACGTCGCCTTCGGGCTCCTCGAACGACGGAAACTTGTCGGCGTCGGTGAACACCGTCGACACCTTGTACTTCTTCGCGAGCGCCTTGTAGGCGGGCACGATGAAGCTCTCGTGCCGCACGTCCATCACGTGGCGCAGCGCGCGGCTGCCTTCCTTCTTCGGCAGCAGCTGCAGGAAGGCCTCGAAGTCTTCCGCATCGAACTGCTTGGTCGGCATGAACTGCCACACGATCGGCCCGAGCTTGTCGCCGAGTTCGGCCACGCCGCTGTCGATGAAGCGCTGGATCGAATCGCCCGCGCCGGACAGCAGCTTGCGGTTGGTGGCGAAGCGCGAGGCCTTGAGCGAGAACACGAAATCGGCCGGCGTGTCGTCGTGCCACTTGCGGAAGGTCTCGGGCTTGAAGGTGCTGTAGTAGGTGCCGTTGATCTCGATGGCGCTGACCTTGCGGCTCGCGTAGTTGAGTTCCTTCGCGTGCGCGAGGCCCTTCGGATAGAAGTTGTCGCGCCAGGGCTCGTAGGTCCAGCCGCCGATGCCTGCCAAGATGTTCGCCTTGCTCACGTGACCCTCCGGGTTGAGATCGCCCGCACTCTACGCGCGGTCGCCCCAAGGCGCAAAATGCGCTCTTTCGTCCACCCGCGGAGAACCCACCGATGAACGCACCCCTGCACCGCGAAATGCCCGCCGGCACGCTCGACGCCGCGCGCGCCCTCTCCGACGTCACCGCCCGATGGGACGGCGACATCGTCAGGCAACTCACCGACTACATCGCCATTCCCGCCAAGTCGCCCGGCTTCGACAAGGAATGGTCGGCCAACGGCTACCTGGAAACCGTGCTGCGCAATGCCGCGGCGTGGGTCGAGGCGCAGAAGGTCGAAGGCCTGAAGCTCGAGATCGTGCGCCTCGAAGGCCGCACGCCGGTGCTGTTCTTCGAAGTGCCGGCCACCGGCACCGACATGGGCGAGACCGTGCTGATGTACGGCCACCTCGACAAGCAGCCCGAGTTCACCGGCTGGCGCAACGACCTCGGCCCCTGGACGCCCAAGTACGAGAACGGCCTGCTGTACGGCCGCGGCGGCGCCGACGACGGCTACGCGGTGTACGCCAGCGTGGCCGCCTTGCAGGCGCTCAAGGCCCAGGGCGTGGCGCATCCGCGCATCGTTGGCCTGATCGAGACCTGCGAGGAAAGCGGCTCCTACGACCTGCTGCCCTACGTCGACGCGCTGCGTCCGCGCCTGGGCAACGTCGAGCTGGTGATCTGCCTCGACTCCGGCGCCGGCAACTACGACCAGCTGTGGCTCACCACCTCGCTGCGCGGCATGGCCAGCGGCACGCTCAAGGTCGAGGTGCTGACCGAAGGCATCCACTCGGGCGACGCCTCGGGCCTCGTTCCCTCGAGCTTCCGCATCATGCGGCAGGTGCTCGACCGTCTCGAAGACAGCGCCACCGGCCGCCTGCTGCCGGCGAGCTTCCACTGCGAGGTGCCCGCCGACCGGCTGGCGCAGGCCAAGGCCACCGCCGCGATCCTCGGCGAAGAGGTCTACAAGCGCTTCCCGTGGGCGCACTACGACTGCGGCGGCTCGACCATGTTCGCGCTGCCCACCACCACCGATCCGGTGGAGGCGCTGCTCAACCGCACCTGGAAGCCGACCCTGTCGGTCACCGGCGCCGAAGGCTTTCCGGCACTGAAGGACGCGGGCAACGTGCTGCGCCCGTACACCGCGTTCAAGCTCTCGCTGCGCCTGCCTCCGCTGGTCGATGCGGCCGAGACGGTGCAGACGCTCAAGGCGCTGCTGGAGGACAACGCGCCCTACCAGGCCCGCGTGACCTTCGAGAGCAACGGCGGCGCCACCGGCTGGAACGCGCCGACCATCACGCCGTGGTTCGAGGACGCGCTCAACAAGGCCTCGCAGGCGCACTTCGGCGCCTCGTGCGGCTACATCGGCCAAGGCGGCACCATTCCGCTGATGAACATGCTGAGCGCCGGCTTCCCGAAGGCCCAGATGATGGTCTGCGGCGTGCTCGGCCCCAAGAGCAACGCGCACGGCCCCAACGAGTTCCTGCACGTGCCCTACGCCAAGAAGCTGACGGCCGCCGTGGCCGAGGTGATCGCCGCCCTGCCGGTGGCGCACCGCGCCGCAGCCTCGGAACCCGTCGCGGCTTGAGCGAACCCCTGCCCCTGCCGCAGCGCGTGTCGCTGTCCACCCCGGACGGCGAGACGCTGGCGCTGCGCCAATTGCCCGCGCCGGGACCGGCGCGGGCGGTCATCGTGGTGGTCCACGGCCTCGGCGAGCATGCGGGCCGCTACCACGCGCTGGCCGAATGCCTGCACGAATGGGGCTTTGCGGTGTGGGCGCACGACCACCACGGGCACGGCGAATCGAGCGGTGCCCGCGGCGGCCTGCCGAGCGAGATGCGGCTGGTCGACGATCTCGCGCTGGTCGTCGACGACGCCCGCCGCGCCAACCCCGGCCTGCCGCTCGTGCTGCTGGGGCACAGCCTCGGCGGGCTGGTCGCGGCGAGCCTCGTGGCGCGCGGCGTGCGGCCGGTCGACGGGCTGGTGCTGTCCTCGCCGGGGCTCGACCCGGGCCTGAGCGGTTTCCAGAAGGCGCTGCTCGCGGTGCTGCCGCGCATCGCGCCCAACCTGCGCGTGGGCAACGGGCTGGACGACAACTACCTCTCACACGACCCGGCCGTGGTGCAGGCCTACCGCGACGATCCGCTCACGCACGACCGCATCGGCAGCCGCCTCGCACGCTTCCTCGCGACCGAAGGCGCGACGGTGCAGCAGCACGCCGCCATGTGGCCTGTGCCGACCCTGCTGCTCTACGCGGGCGACGACCGCCTCGTGGTGCCGGCCGCGAGCCGCGCGTTTGCCGAAGCCGCCGCGCCCGGCGGCATGGTCGAGGCGCATCGCTTCGACACGCTGTACCACGAGATCTTCAACGAGCTCGAAGCGGAGCCGGTCTTCGCGGCCCTGCATCGCTGGCTCAACCAGCGCTTTCCGCCGGCCTGACGGCGCGCTTGCGCGCCAGCCACAGCAGCGTCGCGTCCGGCCGCACCGCCGGCGAGCCGAAGTCCGGCTGCCGCCAACCCTGGGTGATTACCGCGCGCCTGAGGTGAACGAAGCGACGGCAGCACGGCAGCACGGCAGCACGGCAGGGCCGAGACCAGCGCCGCCGCGAGGCCGATCTGGAACGATCCGCGCCGGCCGAAGCGCTGCCGGGTGGGCGCCACCGCTCGGTGACGAGCGCGCCGCTCTTCACGCACCCCTCACCGGCAGCGTCGCTATCCATCCATCCATCCATCCGTGCGGCGCGATGCCCTGGCCGTTGATGGCGATGTAGGTGACGTTGTTGATCAGGAACAGGACCTGGCGGCGGGCGAGCGGCCTGAGGTACGGCTCACGCGGCGTCCCGGATCACGCGCTGCAGATCCCGCTCGACTTCGCTGAAGACGACGGGCGGGAGGTCACCCATCGTGCCGACGGACTTCTCGGGGCCGTCGAGCGCCACCGAGGTCACGGTCTGCAGTGCCTTGCCGTCGGGGCTGTCCTGCACGAACCACCCTTCGTCCAGCTGCACGCGGATGCGGCGCCCGCCCGGCACCGCCTTGTTGAAGCTGTCGACCATGCCGCCCTCGCCCACTTCGCGCACCCAGCCGCGTGCTTCCAAGCCCATGAGGCCGGCATTCGACACCTGGCGGCCGGCCCAGTGCGGCAGGTCGCGGCGCGTGCGCAGCGCATCGTCAAGCGCGAAGGTCTGGCGCGACAGCTGTTCGAAGGGCTGCATGACTTCGTAATCGGCCAGCACCGCGGCCCAGGCTGCGGGCAGCGACGGGTCGAGCGCCACCAGTTCCAGCGGATGCGGCAGGCCGATGCGTGCGGTGCCGGGCAGCTTCACCGGGTCGTCGTGCAGGTCGGCCAGTTCGCCTTCGGCAGTGAGGCGGAAGGTGCCCTCGAGCCGCCTGGATGCGCCGAACACCCCCCACACGAGCGGACGGCTGAACACCCGCAGCACCGGGTGGTTCGCGAAGAAGGGCATGAACTCATCGACGCTCCAGCGGCGCTGCGCGCACATGGCGGCTTCGAGCCGCTTGACCTGCGTGGCTGCGACGGTCCTGGCCAGCTTGCGCAGGTCGCGCAACTGCGCGGTCGCGGTGGCGGCCTTGCCAGGTTCGTCGTTGGCGCCGGGCTTGGGCAGCGCCTTGAGCGGCTTGCCCCGGGCGTCGTGCACCACGGGCTGGAAATGGTCGTCCATGCGCACCTCGAAGCTGCGCGGGCCGAAGTCGAGCACGAGGCGGGCGCGCGCGTCCAGGCCCAGGTCGGGCACGGTGCGGTCGGCCAGCTGGTCGAGGCTCAGGCCGCGCTGCTCGGCGACCTCGCCGAGCATGCGGTCGGCGCGGGAGCGAAGGTCGTCGTAGCGCGTCTGGCGAGCGAGTTCGGCCAGATGCATCAGCGCGGCGTCGCTGCCGATCTCTCCGAGCATCGCCATTGCGTCGTAGGCGCGTACGCGGTCGAGCGCGGCACGCCACTGGCGCAGCAGCCCGTAGAGCTGGCGTGCGGTCTCGTCGTCGCCCAGGCGGCCCTGCAGCGCGAACATCCAGCGCTCTTTGCTTGGGCGGCCGTTGCCGATCCACCAGGCGAGCAGCGCGCGGCCGAAGCGTGCCAGCGAATCGGGGGCGAGCGTGTCCAGCAGGGCGGGCAGGCCCGGGTAGGGGGCATCGGCGCGGCCGAGCATCATCGCCATCAGCACGTCGGGCACGCAGGCCTGCGGCAGCGCGTGGCCCGTGCCATCGAGCACGAGGCGCGGAAGCGCAGCCAGCGGGAGCGTCCTGGGCAGCGCCGGCAGCGTGTCGGGCAGCAGTTCCTCGGGCGCGATGGCCAGCAGCTGCGCCACGGCCGCGGCCGCCTGCGGGCCGTAGGCCGCAGCCTGCCTGCGCACGGCCTCGGCGTGGCCCTCCTCGTGCAGCCAGCGCAGGCGGCGCGGGCGGCTTCGTGCGCGGCGCCGGGCTCGCCCAGTGCGGCCGGCACCAGGCCGCGCGCGGCGGTGTCCGGGTAGCGGGCCAGCCAGCCGGCCGCGTCGGCGCGCACCCAGCGGTTGGTGTGGAAGCCCTTGGCGATCCAGCCGGCGAGCGGGTCCCATTCGATGACCGAGGCCAGCTCGAACATCGCTCGCGAGCCCTGCTTGAGGTAGCGCGGCAGCGCGGGCAGCAAGGCGGTGCCGAAGTGGCGCAGCATGGGGCGGATGCGTGCGGCGTCGCCCACGTAGAGCGGCATCGTCGGACCGTGCATCAGCACGCCGGCGGCCAGCGCCGCTGGCAGCTGCCAGAGGTATTCGGAGACGGTCCAGGCTTCGGCCGGCGGCGTACCGAAATCGTCGGGCCCGATGTCGCGGCCGGAGGCGACCGCCTCGACGCATCCGGCGTGCACGCCGAGCATCCACAGAGCCTTGCGCAGGGCATCGCCATCGCGCACTTCGGCCGGCGCCGCGGGCTGTCGCTGGGCGAATCCCGTCATCAGCGCGTCGGAGCGTTCGCGCGCGATCCGTACCTCCTGCGCCAGCCAGTCGGCCGATTCGGCCGTGTCCTGCGTCGCCTGCACGAATTGCGGCGGGCGCAGGTCGGCCCAGTGCAGGACCGCCGGTTCATGCTGCGGCGCCAGGTCCAGCATGGGCACGACCGGCAGCGCCTGCCGGTTGTTCCAGGGCGGGTGTCGCAGCAGCGCGGGCCAGGCCTCGGGGGCGGCTTCCGTTGCGCCTTCGGAATCGTCTTCCTGCAGGCGCGCGAGCGTCTTGCGCTGGGCGTCGTCGCAGGCGGCTTCGAGCGGGTTCTGCCACTCGGGGTTCGCTGCAAGCAGCTCGAGGACCAGCGCGGCGCCCGCCTGGTGCCGCGCCGGGTTGGCCGAGAGCAGTTCGCGCAGCACGAACAGCGGCCAGCGCGCGGCCTGCCGGGTGAGCGCGTTCTTGCAGTCGATCTGCTTGACCTGCGACACGAAGAAGCGCACCACGGCTTCGTCGTGGATGGCCAGCAGGTCGGTCACGGCCTCCTTGTGCGGGGACGGCTCGAAGAACAGCTCGGCCGCCGCGGCGCCGTGCATCTCGAGCATGCGCAGCCGCGCGGCACGCGGCGGGTAGAAGCCGGCGCGGTGGCGGCGATAGAAGTCGAGGCTGTCCGAAAGGCTGCGCTCGGTCGACAGCAGGCCGCCGCAGTGGCCGCAGGCGCGGTCGTTGAACCGCGCGAGTGCTTCGCGCATGCCCTTGGTCCAGCGCACGCTGCCGTCGGGCTGCGCCGACAGGCCGTCCTTCGCTTCACCCGCCTGTGCCTTCGATTTGCGACCGACCGCCATGCCATCCTCCCTCGACTTGATGCGAGCGGCATTGTCGGCCAATGCACCCGAAGGCACGGCGCGCAGGAAAACGACCCAAAAAAAAGCGCCCTCGCGGGCGCCTGAAGTTCTCGAACGAGGCTGCAGTTGCTCAGGGCTGCCTGCCTTGATTTCCCAGGCTTCCCTGGAGCAGGCTGCTGAGCGAACCCAGCAGGTCGTCATGGTTGCCGACGCCCTGCTCGGGCACCTGGCCGTGCGGCGTGAGGTGGTCGATCAGCGCCGGCAGCATGGTTGCGAGCATCGGCAGCAGCGTCTGCGCATTGATGCCGAGCTTGGCGGCGATCGCGGCGATGGTGTCGACGCCCAGCGCGTTCTGCAGCTGGTCGCCGGAGACCGGCTGGTTGTCGCCCTTGCCGATCCACGAGCCGATGACATCGCCCATGCCTGCCTGCTCGAACTTCGAGACCAGCCCTCCCAGGCCGCCTTGTCCGCCGTTGTTGGCAAGCAGGCCTCCCAGCGCGCCCGCCAGGCCGCCGAGATCGCCCAGTCCTCCGAGGCCCCCGCCTTGCGGCTGCTGTTGCTGGGCAGCGCCTCCCAGCACCTGACCGAGTACCGAATCGAGCAATCCCATGGCCATTTCCTTGGTGTGTGACAGAACCGACAACATTGTTAAATGCTGCCGAACTCCAGTTGCAAGTGGCGCCGCCACTTTCGAACTGGCAACGTGACAAATTACTTGGTACGCACCGTGCGTTTGGGAAGCAGTGCGGGGCTGACCCCCTGCACTCCTACCAGCCCGAGCACCGTCACGAGCGAATTCTGCGCGCCCTTCCATGCGTCTGTCACGTCGATGGACTCCGCCAGGGAGTGGGCTCCCGAAGACCTGCCGCCTCCGCCGACGACGATGGCCGGCACGCCCAGCGCGATCGCCACGTTGGCGTCGGTGCTGCCGCCGCGCAGCAGCGTCTTGTGGCCGAAGGCCGCATTCGAACGCGTGGCGGCCTCGACGATCACCGAGTCGGGCGGCGTGCGGCCGCCGGGCCGGTCGCCGATGAGCCTGACGCTGGCGCTCAGCGTGGTCACGCCCCAGCGCCTGTTTTCCTCGGCCACGGCTTCGTCGATGGCGGCCAGGATCTTCTTCTCGGCCTCGAGCAGCGCCCCCATGTCGTCCGAGCGGATGTCGATGGCCATGCGCGCGTCCGGCGCGATGGTGTTCACCGAGGTGCCGCCGCCCACGGTGCCGACGGTGAAGGTGGTCTTGGGGAAGGTCGGCGTGCGCACGTCGGCGATCCTGGCAATGGCGCGGCCCATGCCGTGGATCGCGCTGGGCACCAGGCCGAACGCGCCGAAGCTGTGGCCGCCGGGACCGTGGAACGTGACTTCGTGGCGGTGGCTCGCGGTGCCCAGCACCAGCACCGCGCCCGGCGGCGAAGGCTCCAGTCCGACCATCCCGTCGATGTCGGGATGGTCTCGAAAGATCGCCTTCATGCCGCGCAGGTTGCCCAGTTCTTCCTCGCCCACGTTGCCCACGAACATCAGGTCGCCCACGGTCTGCACCTTGTTGTCGTTGAGCACCTTGAGCCACGACAGCAGCACCGACAGGCCGCGCGTGTCGTCGGAGATGCCCGGCGCATACAGCTTGCCGTCGCGTTCCTTCACCTTCACGTCGGTGCCGGCAGGGAACACGGTGTCGAGGTGGGCCGAGATCAGCAGCTTCGGTCCGTTGCCGGTGCCCTTGCGCAGGCCGACCACGTTGCCTTCGGCGTCGATCTTCGCGTCGGTGAGGCCCAGGGCCTTCATGCGGGCGAGGAAGGCCTCGGCGCGCTTCTGTTCCTTGAAGGGCGGCGCCTCGATCTCGGTGAGCATCTTCAGGTCTTCGACCGAGCGCTCGTGGTCGGCCTTGACCGCATCCAGCAGCTTCTGGATGGCGGGCGAGGCCATCAATTGCGTGTAGACCTTGTCGACCTCGGGGCCGACCTGCGCGGGCGTGGGCGCGACAGGAGGACTCTGTGCCAGCGCGGCTTCGACCGTGCACAGCGCGGCGGCGGCGATCAGGGCGAGGCGCCGCACGGATGACCAGCGAGACATGGGGCGAAAAGTCCTTCTTTTGTCTTAAAGAAGTAACGATTGTTTCCCAAGCTGTCCGCGCGCGCGTCGCGGAAAACACCGCCTTTCCGGGCCTTGCTCGAACATTGGCCGGCAGCGCGGGCGGAATTTCAGAGGCCGGCGAGCGCCACCAGCGCGGCCAGTGCCGCGGTTTCGGCGCGCAGTACGCGGGCGCCGAGGGTGACCGGCGCGAAGCCGCTGGCAATGGCCTGCTGCTCTTCCGTGCCGCTCAGGCCGCCTTCGGGGCCGCTGAGCACGAGCGCTCCGGCGCCGGCGGTTGCGGTTTCGAGGGCGGCGATCCCGCGCGTGCCTTCGGCCAGGCTCAGCACGAGGCGCAGCGCGCCCGGCCCGGCGTGGGCCGGCGCGCCGAGCCAGGTTGCGAAAGGCTGCACCGGATGAATGACCGGCACCCGGTTGCGCCCGCATTGCTCGCAGGCGGCCACCGCGATGGCTTCCCAGTGCGCGCGTTTTTTCTCCGCACGCTCGCCCGACAGGCGCAGCACGCCATGGGCGGTGGCCAGCGGCTGGATGCTTGCCACGCCGAGTTCGGTGGCCTTCTCGACAAGCCAGTCCATGCGCTCGTTGGCCGGCATGCCGACCGCGAGATGCACCGCGCGCGGCGCCTCGCGCTCCACCGGCAGGTGGGCGCCGACCGTCACCGCGACGTCGCTGCGGCCCATGCGCTCCACGGTGGCGGTGTATTCGCCGCCTGCGCCATCGAACAGCGTGAGCGCATCGCCGGGCTGCATGCGCAGCACCTGCACATGGCGCGCGGCGCCCGGCGGCAACGCCAGGCTGGCGCCGGCGCTCAGCGGCACGGAACAGTGAAAACGCGGCATGCTATTGAATTGGTAGCGCCAAACGCACGAAGGACAAGCGTGAAGGCACGTTCTGGCAGTTGTTGCTTCGTCAGACCCGGCCGTAGGCAAAGCCCGTGATGGCCGAGGTGCCCTCGATCTCGTCGATCACGCGCAGCAGCGGCGTGAGCTCGTTGTAGCGGCTGGCGGTGGCGCGGATGTAGGCGATGAAGCGCGGCGTGTCGGCCAGGTAGCGTGGCTTGCCGTCGCGCAGCGTGAGGCGCGCGAAGATGCCCGCCACCTTCAGGTGACGCTGGAGTCCCATCCACTCGACCGCGCGGTAGAACGCGCCGAAGTCCTCGTCGACCGGCAGCCCGGCCTTGCGCGCCGCCGTCCAGTAGCGGATCGTGATGTCGAGCACGAACTCCTCGTCCCAGCTCAGGAAGGCATCGCGCATCAGGCTGGCGATGTCGTAGGTGACGGGGCCGTACACCGCGTCCTGGAAGTCGAGCACGCCGAGTTCGCCGGATGCGCCGTTATTGCCGACCATCAGGTTGCGCGGCATGAAGTCGCGGTGCACGTAAACGCTGGGCGATGCCAGGTTGCTCTCGACGATCAGCTTGAAGCTGCGTTCGAGCCGCTCCTTCAACTTGCCCTCGACCGCGATGCCGCGGTGGCGGCCGATGTACCACTCGGGAAACAGTGCCAGTTCGCGCTCGAGCAGCGCGCGGTCGTACGGCGGCAGCACGCCGGGCTTCGAGGCCTGCTGCCATTTCACGAGCGCTTCGATCGCCCGGTCGTAGAGCGGGCGGCTGGCTTCGGGCCGGGCCGGATCGATCACGTCCAGCATGGTCTGACGGCCCAGGTCGTCGAGCAGCAGGAAGCCGTTCGGGCGGTCCCAGTCGAGCACCGTGGGAGCCCGCACGCCGGCCTCGGTCATCAGCCGGGCCACCTGCACGAAGGGGTCGCTGTTTTCCTTGTCGGGCGGCGCGTCCATCACGATGCGCGTGGGGGCGGCGGGATCGGTGGTGTCGACGCGAAAGTAGCGGCGGAAGCTCGCGTCGGCCGAGGCGAGTCGAACGGTGTCGGGCAGCAGCCCCTGGGCGGGTGCGATGCCGGCCAGCCAGGCCCGGAAGACTTCGGCGCGCTGCGGATCAGTCCAGAGAATGGTGTCGGCGGGGCTCGGGGCCAAAGAGGCGGGGGCGGGGGTGCTGTCATGGATAATCGATTCTACAAATCCGCCTGGCGCGGCAACCCTCGTGGCCGGCTTCCGGCCGGGCCGGGTCGCTGCCGGCCCCTGCAACCTGCCGGCCTGCCGCGCCGTCCCCGACGATCCTTCGTTCCGAACCGATGCCTACGATCCAAAGCCTTCACGCTTGGCACCTTGTGCGCTCGCTGCCGTTCTCCCCCGGGGAGTCGCCGGCTTCCATCGGAACGCCCGGGCGGGTGGCCCGATGAGCCGTCGCGTTCGCCGCGCCGCCCGGCGGCGCTCCAGCCCGCCGCTGCCGCTCGCCCTGCTTTCCCTGGCGCTGATCCACGCGCACGGTGCGTCCGCCCAGACGGCGGGCAACCTTGAGGGCCCGCTCACGCTGAAGCGCACGCCGCTGCTGACCGAAACCCTGACGCCCACCGAGCGCGGCCAGATGCCCAGCCTGGTCACCGGCGACCGCATCTCCGGCCGCCCAGACCTCGACACCGTGGTCGAGGGCAATGCCACGCTGCGGCGCGGCCCGGTGTCGATCACCGCCGACCGCCTCGAGTACTACCAGCCGGACGACCGCGCCAAGGCCACGGGCAACGTGCGCGTCAACCAGGCCGGCAACGTGTACGAAGGGCCCGAGCTGCAGCTCAAGCTCGAGACCTTCGAGGGCTTCTTCAACAACGTGCGCTACCAGTTCCTCGCGAACGAGGCGCACGGCGAGGCCAAGCGCATCGACTTCGTCGATGCCAACGTGTCGGTGGCGCGCGAAGCCACCTACACCACCTGCCGCCGCGAGGACTTCCCCGGCTGGATGCCGGCGTGGATGCTCAGTGCGGCCACGCTGACCACCGACACCGAAGAGAACGAGGGCGTGGCCAAGAATGCGCGCCTGAGCTTCATGGGCATCACCACGCCGCCGTTCCCGAGCGTGAGCTTCCCGCTCTCGAACGAGCGCAAGAGCGGCCTGCTGCCGCCCACCATCGGCATCGACAACACCAACGGCATCGAGATCTCGCAGCCGTACTACTGGAACATCGCGCCCAACCGCGACGCCACGTTCACGCCCACGTTCATGAGCAAGCGTGGCGTCAATTTCAGCAACGAGTTCCGCTACCTCGAGAAGGAATACAGCGGCACCGTCCGCCTCGACCTGATGGGCAGCGACCGGCTCGTGGGCCAGCGTTACAACGAACTGCGCGCCAGCCAGTTGCAGCAGCTCGCCAACGGCGAGATCCAGGCCAAGGACCTGACCACGTCGCCCGGCAGCACCAAGCGCTGGGGCCTCTGGCTCAACCACCATCAGGACTTCGACGCCAAGGCGCTCGGGCTGGATTCGCTGTCGGCCAACATCGCCATCAACCGCGTGAGCGACAACGACTACTGGCGCGACTTCACGCGCACGCCGTCGCTCGCGCAGCGCCAGCTGCCCAACGACGCCTCGCTGAACTGGAGCAAGGGCGACTGGAGCGGCATCGTCCGCACGCTGAAGTACCAGAACCTGCAGTACAACCTGTCGCCGATCGTGCCTGCGTACGACCGGATGCCGCAGATCACCGCCAACTACAACAAGTACGACTGGCACGGCTTCGACGTGGCGCTCAACCTGGACTACACGCGCTTCCGGGTGAACACGATCCTGGCGGGGCAGCCCGGCTACGACGTGGCTCAGCAGTCGCAGCCCGACGGCGACCGCGTCTCGGCCATCGCCTCGATCAGCCGGCCGTTCATCACGCCCAGTTCGTTCGTGATCCCGAAGCTGATGGTGAACGCGGCGTCGTACAACTACTACACGCCGCAGGCGGACATTCCGAAGCTCACGATCAACGGGGTCCAGTACGTCGGCGGCATTCCGTACAACCCGAACTCGCTGTATTTCTTCCCGACGTCCAGCAACCGGACGGTGCCGACCTTCAGCCTGGACAGCGGCCTGATCTTCGAGCGCGACGCCAACTACTTCGGCCGCGCCTTCCGCCAGACCCTGGAGCCGCGCGCGTACTACGTCTACACGCCGTACCGCAACCAGAGCATGCTGCCGAACTACGACTCGGCCGCCAACGACTTCAGCTTCGCGACCATCTACACCGAGAACGCGTTCTCGGGCGGCGACCGTGTCTCCGACACCAACGCGCTCACGCTCGGCGTGACCTCGCGCCTGATCGACCCTGCCACCGGCGTCGAGGCGGCGCGCTTCGGCATCGCGCAGCGCCTGCGCTTCAGCGACCAGAAGGTCACGCTGCCGGGCGGCACGCCGGTCACCGATCGCGCGAGCGACCTGCTGCTGGGCGCCCAGATCAACTGGACGCCCAAGTGGAGCCTGGACACGGTCGTGCAGTACAACCCCGACACCCGCAAGTCGGAACGCTCGGCCATCAGCGCGCGCTACAACCCCGAGCCGTACCACAACCTGAGCGCGGCCTTCCGCTACCAGGCGCCCACGACGCCGACGGCGACCGACGGCAACAAGTCGATCGACGTGGGCTGGCAGTGGCCCATCAACGACCTGTGGGGCGACAAGGGCAAGAACCTCGGCCCGGGCAAGGGTCAGGGCGGCGGCCGCTGGTATGCGGTCGGCCGCCTCAACTACAGTCTGCAGGACAAGAAGCTCACCGACGGCGTGCTGGGCTTCGAGTACGACGGCTGCTGCTGGATCGGGCGTGTGGTGCTGCAGCGCATCACCACGGGCCAGGTCACTGCGAACACCCGCATCATGTTCCAGCTCGAATTCGTCGGGTTCTCCAGCATCGGCTCGAGCCCGATGCAGGCCCTGCGGCAGAACATCCAGCGCTATGAACCCCTGCGCCAACCGGGCGAGGCGCCTAGCCGCTTCACCAATTACGACTGAGTCGATCGACAGAGCCTAGAGCCATGAAACACATCCGTTCCATCATCACCCTTGGCTGCCTTGCCGCAGTGGCTGCAACGTCGGGTGCGCAGGGTTTCCGCCCTGGCAGCGGCATCACGGACATCATGCGGGCCGGTCCGCGCCTGGGCCCGCCCGCGGCGCGCCCCGCCACGCCGGCGCCCGCCGCGGCGCCGGTGCAGCGCGCGGCCGAGTTCATCGTGGCGCTGGTCAATTCCGAGCCGATCACCAACACCGAGGTACTGACCCGCGTGGCACGCCTGGTGAAGGAGAACCCCGACGCGGAGCGCGTGCCGCGCAACGAACTCACGCGGCTCGTGCTCGATCGCCTGATCACCGAGCGTGCGCAACTGCAGCTCGCCAAGGAGAGCGGCATCAAGGTCGACGACGTGGCGATCGACCAGGCCGAGCAGACAGTGGCACGCCAGAACGAGATCAGCCTCACCGAACTGCGCCGCCGCGTGATCGCCGAGGGCATCTCGCAGCAGGACTTCCGCAACGACCTGCGCGACCAGCTGCTGCTGACGCGCCTGCGCGACCGCGAGGTCGAATCGAAGGTCAAGGTGAGCGACGCCGAAGCCGACGAATACCTGCGCGACCAGCGCAACCAGGCCGTCAAGAACGTCGCGCTCGAGAACCTCAACCTGGCGCAGATCCTGGTGGCCGTGCCCGAGAACGCGACCGACGCGCAGATCGCCACCGCGCAGCAGAAGGCGCAGGGCCTGGCCCAGCGCGCACGCGCCGGCGAAGACTTTGCCAAGCTGGTGCAGGACAACTCCGATTCGCCCGACCGTGCCAACGGAGGCGCCATCGGCATGCGCAGCGCCGACCGCTATCCGTCGCTGTTCGTCGAGGCCACGCAGTCGACGGCGGTCAACGGCATCGCCGGCCCGGTGCGCTCCAGCGCCGGCTTCCATGTGCTCAAGGTGCTGGCGAAGGCGCAGGTCGGCTCCGGCGATGCCACCGTCACGCAGACGCAGGTGCGCCACATCCTGCTGCTGAACGATCCCAAGCGCACCACGGCGCAGGCCGTCGCGCAGCTGGCCGAATTCAAGCGCCGCGTGCAGGCCGGCACGGCCGATTTCGCGGGCCTGGCCCGCGACAACTCGCAGGACGCGAGCGCCAAGGCCGGCGGCGATCTTGGCTGGTCGCGCCCCGGGCAGTTCGTGCCCGAGTTCGAGGAAGCCATGGACCGGCTCTCACCGGGCCAGATCAGCGATCCGGTCGTGTCGCGCTTCGGCGTGCACCTGATCCAGGTGGTCGGCCGCCGCGACGCCAAGCTCAGCCAGTCCGAGCAGCGCGAGGCCGCGCGTGCCGCGCTGCGCGAACAGCGCATCGAGGAAGCCTTCAGCACCTGGATGCAGGAAGTGCGCGCACGCGCGTACGTCGAATACCGCGAGCCGCCGCAGTCTTGATGGCACACCCCCAGGCTGCGCGCGCTTCGCGTCGCTTCGGCGGTCCCCTTGCGCGGGGCAACGCCTGCGGCCCGGCACGGCCGGTTCCGCGGCGTTCCTGGCGCAACTTCCCCTGTTCCTCGTTGACGGTGGCTTGACGGCATGGCTCAGCACATCGCAAGGAAGCGATTCGGGCAGCATTTCCTGTCCGACGGCGGGATCATCGATGCGATCGTGCGGGAGATTGCCCCTCAGCCCGGCGACGCCATGATCGAAATCGGTCCGGGCCTCGCGGCGCTCACGCAGCCGCTCGTGGAGCGGCTCGGCCGCCTCACGGTCATCGAGCTCGACCGCGACCTGGCCAAGCGCCTGCGCGATCACCCGCAGCTCGACGTGATCGAATCGGATGTGCTCAAGGTCGACTTCGCCCAGGTGGCAAGCCGGTTCCCCGGCAAGCCGCTGCGTGTGGTCGGCAACCTGCCGTACAACATCTCCACGCCCATCCTCTTTCATCTGCTCGACTGCGCCCATCTCGTGGCCGACCAGCACTTCATGCTGCAGAAAGAGGTGATCGACCGGATGGTCGCCAGGCCCGCCACGTCGGACTACAGCCGGCTGAGCGTGATGCTGCAGTGGCGCTACGAGATGCAAAACGTGCTGTTCGTGCCGCCCGAGAGCTTCGATCCGCCACCGCGCGTCGACAGCGCCGTCGTTCGGATGGTGCCGCTGGCCGTGCCGCCTGCCGTGGACGCGGCGCGACTCGGCGAGATCGTGCAGGTCGCCTTCAGCCAGCGGCGCAAGCTGCTGCGCCACACGCTGGGCAAATGGCTGCAGGAGCATGGCTTCGAAGGTGACTTCGACACCCAGCGGAGGGCCGAGGAAGTGCCCGTCGACGAATACGTCGCCTTGGCCCAGGCCGTTCCCTGACCCGTCCTGCCATAGGTTGACACCTATGAAGGACACACAGCCGGCTTGATCCAGCCGGCAACGGACGCCCGATGAACCTCATCGGGCGTTTTCAATTTTAGGGACAGGTGCGGTCTCTCTTGGTTGTAGATCTGCACGGCCTGCTGGACCATCCGGCTGGCCTGGGTCAGATCGGCAGGCCGGTGCAGCAGGAACTCCATCTTCAAGATCCCGTTGACGCGCTCGGCCAGCGCGTTCTGATAGCAGTCGTAGCCGTCCGTCATCGAGCAGGCGATGCCGTGGCGGCGGTGGATTTCCTGATAGTCGTTCGAGCAGTACTGGATGCCCCTGTCCGAGTGATGCACCAGCATTTGCCCAGTCTTGCGGCCCTTGAGCGCCACCTTCAGCGCCCGGCTGACCTGCTCGGTGTGCAGGCTGTCGTGCACGTGATGGCCCACGATCTTGCGCGACCACGCATCCGTCACCAGGCTGAGATAGACGAATCCTTGATCGGTCGGCAGGTAGGTGATGTCAGCCACCCAGACCTGCTCGCTGCCGGTGGGGCGCACCTGATCCGGCCCCTGCTTGAGCAGGTTGGGATGACGGCGCAACCGGTGATGGCTGTCGGTGGTCTTGTGATACGCCCGCCTGGGCTGAACCAGCATGTGGGCCTCGCGCAGCACGTCCAGCAACGCATCGCGCCCCAGGCTCGCGTTGGCCTGGTGCAGCGGCTGCTTGAGAAGATGGTGCAGCTTGCGCGCGCCCAGCCGCGGCTGGCGCAGGCGCACGGAACGCACAAGCTCGATCACTGTGTCAGAACGGGCACGGCATTGCTGCTGGTGCTGCAGTTGTTGGTAGTAAGCCTGGCGGCTGACGCCCCAATGGCGGCAAGCCCTCAACACGCTCAGCCCCGGGACGAGCTTTTGCGAGAGGACTTGCCCGAAGGCTTTTTTACGACACGCACCCCATAGTCCTTCTTCAGGACATCGAGCACGGCCTCGAACAACTGAGCCTTCTCATTGGCCTCGCGAAGCTGGACTTCGAGAGCCTTGATCCTCTGCTCAGGAGTCAGCGGCGCAGCGGATGGCGATGCGGAATTCTTGATCGGTACTGGCATGGGAAGCCGACATGATGCCGAACCCCAGCTCTGGCGGCCATGCTTGCGCAGCCACACCAACACCGTCGAGCGACCCTGGATGCCGTAGCGCTCCTGGGCCTGCTTGTACGTGAGCTCGCCTTTTTCTACCTGATCGACCACCGACAGCTTAAAAGCCAGCGTGTAGTCGCTCTGCGTGCGTTTGATGCCTGATTCCATTGACTTGCCTTTTCTGAGAGGAAAAGGTGTCAACCCAGGTCAGGACGGGTCAGTTGAACGAAAAAAAGCCCGCGACTGCGGGCTTTTTCTTTCCAGGGCGCCACCGATCCGGCTTTGCTGTTCGGCAGGCGCCACCCCCGGAAGGGGTTGGCGAAGCGACACGAAGTGCGCGCAGCCTGGAGGTGAGTCGATTACGCGGCGGCGAGCCAGTAACCCGCGTTGAACGGGCTGCTCATGCGCAGTGCCAGCGGCGACACGTCGACCAGTTTGTCGGTCGGCATCTTTTCGCCGGCCGGCTCGGTGCTGGCGGTGGCTGCTGCTGCGTTGGCGTTGTTCACTTCGATGCCGTCGAGGGTTTCAGCGTTCGGCTGAGCCTCGTTCGCCCGTTCTGCTTGGCTGGTGGATGCAGAACGGGCTACAGAAAAGAATAGAAGCACCGGAACGGGACCTTGCGGTCGCCCCAGTAATCGGAGGCATCGCGGAAGATGTCGAGCAGTTGCTCGCGTGCTTCCTTGTCGAACTTGGCGTTGGCCGGGATCTGTTCCAGGACGATGACGAAGCCAGGTTGCGGGCCCGATTTATGCAGCGGATCCGTCATGCAGTCGTACAGCGCATCGAAGTTCTTCCCGAAGTGGGCCGGGAACGTGAACTGCTGCGCAATCAGGTCGAGCACGTCCTGCTTGGTCTGGGCGTTGCCGAGGTTGGCATACAGGAAGTGCTGGCCGGCTGCGTTGGCAGCGTCCTGCAGGTCGTTCACGCGGAACGCGCGGATCGATTGCACGATGTTCGGGCGTACGGCACGAAGGGATAAGGTCATCTCCGCTGGTCTTTCCATAGTCATCATCATTTCTTCGGGGCGCTTCGAGGCGCCACCCAGGTCGTTTTCATCGCTCATGGCGCAATCCGTCTGAAACTCGCGTAATGGTCTGCCGTGTACCAGCAGGCCTCGGGCGTGGTGCGTTGCTCACCGCCGCAAACGATCCGTTGTGCACCACGATTGCGCGCACCGGGCGTCGTCACCGTGTACTCGCGATAGTGACCACGCCGGGCCGGCGGCAGAAGGCGCTCGCGATTGCCGAAAACCGAGCCGTCCTTGTCGTACCGGAAGGGGCCGCCATTGAGGATGGCCTGGTAGGTTTGCTGGCCCTGCACCGGCAAGCTGGACAGTGCAACCGTTTCCTCGGCGGACGTTTTTCCTGCGCCGAACCATCCGCGGGCCTCGGCCCCCGTCGTCAACGCCGCCAGCAACAGGCTGGTAAGCGCAAACTTTGTGACAGAGGACGTGATCGAGGCGTAAGCCGCCATGGGGCACCACAAGAAAAGAGCGGGGTTCCGAATCGGCGATCAACCTCGGGGTTAACCCGCAAATTCAAGCCCGCGAGTGTGCACCACGCTGGAGAAAATAGCAAGCGACTGCCCAAAGTTTGAGCAGTCGCCAGCGAGGTGAATGGCGCTTTAAGTTGGCGGCCACTCTCGCCAAGCAGCCTATCGTTCGGCGTTTGCGTCAGCCACCGTCAAAGCTGTCATGTTCACGATGCGCCGAACGGTCGCGCTGGCCGTGAGAATGTGCACAGGTTTGGCCGCACCGAGCAGAACCGGGCCGATCGCGATGTTGCCGCCCGCCGCCGTCTTGAGCAGGTTGTACGAAATGTTGGCCGCGTCGATGTTCGGAAAAACCAACAGATTGGCGTCGCCCGCCAGCGCGCTGTGGGGCATGACGACCGCACGCTGCTTGCTGTCGAGCGCCACGTCGCCGTGCATCTCGCCGTCCACCTCGAGCCAGGGCGCCTGCACGCGCAGCAGGTCGAGCGTCTTGCGCATCTTGATGGCGCTGGGCTCGTTGCTGGTGCCGAAGTTCGAGTGAGACAGCAGCGCGGCCTTCGGCTTCAGGCCGAAACGCATCATCTCCTCGGCCGCCATGGTCGTGATCTCGGCCAGTTCCTCGGGCGAGGGGTCGTAGTTGACGTGCGTGTCGACCAGGAATACCTGGCGGTCGGGAAGCAGCAGCCCGTTCATGCAGGCATACACCGGCACGTCCTGCGGGGTGCTCTCGCAGCCGCCGGGGCGCTTGCCGATCACCTGGTCGATGTAGTGCAGGTGGATCAGCGTGGTGCCCCAGGTGCCGCAGATCATGCCGTCGACCTCGTCCTTGTGCAGCAGCATCGCGCCGATCAGCGTGAGGCGTCGGCGCATCTCGATCTTCGCGACCTGGGTGGTGATGCCCTTGCGCTCGGTCATGCGGTGGTAGGTCTGCCAGAAGTCGCGGTAGCGATGGTCCTGCTCGACGTTGACGATGTCGTAGTCGAGCTCTTCCTTCAGGCGCAGGCCGAACTTCTCGATGCGCTGGGCGATGATGGCCGGGCGGCCGATCAGCGTCGGGCGGGCGATGCCTTCGTCGACCACGATCTGCGCGGCGCGCAGCACGCGTTCTTCCTCGCCCTCGCAGTAGGCCACGCGCTTCTTGGCGGCGCGGCGCGCGGTCTCGAAGATCGGCTTCATCGTGGTGCCCGAGGCGTACACGAAGCTCTGCAGCTTGTCGCGGTAGGCGTCCATGTCCTTGATCGGACGCGTGGCCACGCCGCTTTCCTCGGCCGCCTTGGCCACCGCCGGCGCGATCTTCATCATCAGCCGCGGGTCGAAGGGCTTTGGAATCAGGTATTCGGGGCCGAAGGACAGCTTTTCACCGACGTAGGCTGCAGCCACGCGCTCGCTCTGCTCCGCCTGTGCCAGGTCGGCAATGGCGTGCACCGCCGCGATTTCCATCTCGTCGGTGATCGTGGTCGCGCCCGAGTCGAGCGCGCCGCGGAAGATGTACGGGAAGCACAGGACGTTGTTGACCTGGTTCGGGTAGTCGGTGCGGCCGGTGGCCATGATCACGTCGTCGCGCACCGCATGGGCGTCCTCGGGGGCGATCTCGGGGTTCGGGTTCGCCAGCGCGAAGATCACCGGGCGCTTGGCCATCTTGGCCACCATGGCGGGCTTGAGCACGCCGCCGGCCGACAGGCCCAGGAACACGTCGGCGCCCTCGATCACCTCGGAGAGCGTGCGCGCGTCGGTCTTCTGCATGAACTGGCGCTTGTCGTCGTCCATCAGCTCGGTGCGGCCTTCGTAGACCACGCCCGCCAGGTCGGTGACGAACACGTTCTCGCGCTTCAGGCCCACCTTGAGAAGCAGATTCAGGCAGGCCAGCGCCGCGGCGCCCGCGCCCGAGGCCACCAGCTTGACCTCTTCGATCTTCTTGCCGGCCACTTTCAGGCCATTGAGCATGGCGGCCGCCACCGTGATGGCCGTGCCGTGCTGGTCGTCGTGGAACACCGGGATCTTCATGCGCTTGCGCAGTTCGCGCTCCACGTAGAAGCAGTCCGGCGCCTTGATGTCTTCCAGGTTGATGGCGCCGAAGGTGGGCTCCAGCGCGGCAATCACTTCCACCAGCTTGACCGGATCCTTCTCGTCGATTTCGATGTCGAAGACGTCGACACCGGCGAACTTCTTGAACAGGACGCCCTTGCCTTCCATGACCGGCTTGGACGCCAACGGGCCGATGTCGCCCAGGCCCAGCACGGCGGTGCCGTTGCTGATGACCGCCACGAGGTTGCCGCGCGCCGTGTACTTGAAGGCGTTGGCCGGGTCCTTGACGATTTCCTCGCAGGGCGCGGCCACGCCGGGCGAGTAGGCCAGCGACAGATCGCGCTGGTTGACCATCTGCTTGGTCGCCGCGATGGCGACCTTGCCGGGAACGGGAAACTCGTGGTACTCGAGGGCGGCACGGCGCAGTTCAGCGCGTTTGTCTTCGGGCGTGGGAGTCGATGAGGTCGAGGGTGTCGAATCGGACATGTGCCGTAGCTCCTGGTGGCGCTTCTTCTGGGGGCGCCGATTGTAGACCTCGCCCTGCAAGCCTCCGCGCATGGGCCTACGCCGCATGGCCGGGCCTCCCATGACCAAAAGCACGGGTGCAGCGTCAAGTCGCTGTGGCAATATGCACAGTTCCGACAAAACCTGAAAAACCTCAAGAGGAGCGACCATGGCGCTGATGGATTTCATCAAGAAACAGTTCATCGACATCATCCAGTGGACGGAGACCGGCGACGGCACGCTGGCCTGGCGCTTCCCGATGGCGGAGATGGAAATCCAGAACGGCGCCTCGCTCACCGTTCGCGAATCCCAGGTGGCCGTCTTCGTCAACGAAGGCAAGGTGGCCGACGTGTTCGGCCCCGGCATGTACAAGCTCACGACGCAGACGCTGCCCGTGCTCACGTACCTGAAGAACTGGGACAAGCTCTTCGAGTCCCCCTTCAAGAGCGACGTCTACTTCTTCAGCACCCGCCAGCAGGTCGACCAGAAGTGGGGCACGCCCCAGCCGATCACGATCCGCGACAAGGACTTCGGCGCGGTGCGCCTGCGGGCCTTCGGCAACTACAGCTTCCGCATCGGCGACGCCAAGGCGTTCCACACCGAGATCTCGGGCACGCGCGACATCTACAGCGTGGCCGACCTCGACGGCCAGCTGCGCGGCCTGGTGCTGCAGAACATCAGCAACGCCATCGCTTCCAGCGGCGTGCCCTTCCTCGACCTGGCGGCCAACCAGATCCAGTTCGCGCAGGCGCTCGCCGCACAACTGGTGCCCGAGTTCGAGAAGATCGGCATCAAGCTCGAGAACATCACGGTCCAGAACGTCTCGCTGCCCGAAGAGCTGCAGAAGATCCTCGACCAGAAGATCGGCATGGGCATGGTCGGCAACGACATGGGCAAGT
The DNA here is from genome assembly GCF_902712855.1 of Variovorax paradoxus. Lineage (NCBI taxonomy): Bacteria > Pseudomonadati > Pseudomonadota > Betaproteobacteria > Burkholderiales > Comamonadaceae > Variovorax > Variovorax paradoxus. Next base: position 494,755 of record NZ_LR743507.1, on the reverse strand, counting down.
TCATGCAGTACCAGACGGCGCAGGCGATCCCGAAGTTCGCCGAGGGCGCGGCCAACGGCGGCGGCATCGCAGGCGACGCGATGGGCCTGGGCGCGGGCGTGGCGCTCGGCCAGGTGCTGGCGCAGAACCTCGCCCAGGGCCTGAGCCCCAATGCGGCCGCGCAGGCCGCGGCGACGCAGCAGCAGCCGGCCGTGGCCGTGGTGAGCCCCACCGACGTCATGACCACGCTCGAGAAGCTCGGCGAACTCAAGACCAAGGGCATCCTCACGCAGGAAGAGTTCGACGCCAAGAAGGCCGAACTGCTGAAGAAGCTGGTCTAACCCCGGCACTGGTCCAACCCCCAGGCTTCGCGCACTTCGTGTCGCTTCTCCTACCCCCTTGCAGGGGGCAACACCTACGGCCCGGCGAAGCCGGTTCCGTGGTGTTTCCCGAAGCTGCATCCGTGGTTGCAGCCAGCGATTTCCTGAGCCGCCATGGCTGAGGAAACCGGCAACCAACGCTACTACCGCGCGCCCTGCCCCGGCTGCGGCGCGCCGGTCGAATTCCGCTCGGCGCAATCGACGCACGCGGTCTGCCCCTACTGCCAGAGCACGGTCGTGCGCCAGGGCGACACGCTCGCGCGCACCGGCAAGATGGCCGAGCTGTTCGACGACTTCAGCCCGCTGCAACTGTTCGCCACCGGCCGCATCCAGGACAAGCCCTTCACGCTGATCGGCCGGCTGCAGTACACCTATCCCGGCGGACGCTGGACCGAATGGATCGCCTCGCTCGACGGCGACCGCACCGGCGTGCTCAGCGAGGACAACGGCGCCTACGTTTTCGCGCTGCCGTTCGACATCCAGCGCGATGCGCCGCCGTCGGTCGACCTGCGCGTGGGCGCCACCACGGCCTTCGCTGGCCAGGGCTACACCGTCACCTCCAACGAGCAGGTGTCGCTGACCTCGGCGCAGGGCGAACTGCCGCACCTGCCCGAGCTCGGCAAGCCGTTCGGGATGGTCGAGCTGCGCAACGACAAGGGGCTGGTGCTAAGCCTCGACTACGGTACGCATCCGCCCACTGCCTACCTCGGCCGCTCGGTGCAGCTGGAAGACCTGCAGCTCGCGGGCCTGCGCGACGAGTCCGCCAAGGACGAGAAGGGCCGCGGCTTCAACTGCCCGAACTGCGGCTCGCCCATCACCGTCAACCTGGCCGACAGCAAGAGCATCACCTGCCGCTCGTGCAACAGCATCATCGACCTGTCGCATGGCATCGGCGGCGAGCTCAGGCACGCCACTCAGAGCGAGCCGGTGCGCCCGCTCATCGCGCTGGGCGCCATGGGCCAGCTGCAGGGCGTGCAGTGGCAGGTGGTCGGCTTCCAGCACCGCATGGGCAGCGAGCCCGGCGACGACGAGCAGTTCGGCTGGGACGAATACCTGCTCTACAACAAGAAGCGCGGGTTCAGCTTCCTGGTAGATGCCGAAGACGGCTGGAGCATGGTCAAGCCGACCACCGGCGCGCCGGTGATGGCCGAGAACGGCAGCAGCGCAACGTACCTCAACAAGCGCTACCAGCAGCAGTACGCCTACAACGCCGAGACCACCTACGTGGCGGGCGAGTTCTACTGGCAGGTCGAGCGCGGGCAGAAGACGTTCAACCGCGACTTCGCCAGCGGCCCCGCGCTGCTGTCGATGGAGCGCTCGGCCAACGAACTGACCTGGTCTTCGGGCACCAAGATCGACAGCGGCGCCGTGGCCACCGCCTTCAAGCTCGACGCCAAGAAGGACATGTTCAAGCGCGCCGATGCGCTGCCGGTGAGCGCCGCCTCGGGGCTGGGCTGCGGCACGATCATCATCATCGTCATCGTCATCATCTTCCTGCTGATCATCCTGAGCACCTGCAGCGGCGGCTCGTCCGGCGGATCGCGCAGCTCGGGCGGCTCGTATGGCGGTTACTCGAGTGGCGGCGGCCACAAATGACGGCGAAGATGTCCGCCGCATACCTCGCTTTTCTCGCGATGTCTTTCACTACTACGACTGGAGGTCCCCATGGGATTTGAATGGCTGAAACCGGGCGTGGTCCTCGGATCGCTCGTGTACGCGCTGATCGGCGTGATCATCTTCTGGCTCTGCTTCCTGATCATCGACAAGATCACGCCGTACGACCTGTGGGGCGAGATCGTCGAGAAGCAGAACGTGGCGCTGGGACTGGTGGTTGCCGCGATGAGCCTGGGCATCAGCATCATCGTGGCTGCCGCGATCCACTAGCCTGCGGCCTTGCACCTCGCTTCGCTTCGTGTCGCGCGCCACCCCCGGGGGGTGAGGCGCGGTCCGCCCCGGGGCGGACCGGCGGGGACCATCCGCCCGCCGCTCGCGACCGCCTGACCCATGGAAATTTCAAGCAACGCGGCGTTGCCGCCCAAGGGGCCGCAACCCGTAGAGATCGCGCTGCTCGCCAGCGTGTTCGTGGTCGCCGCCTGCGGCCTGGTCTACGAACTGAGCGCGGCCGCGCTCAGCAGCTACCTGCTCGGCGACTCGGTGCTGCAGTTCAGCACCATCATCGGCACCTACCTGTTCGCCATGGGCGTGGGCTCGTGGCTCTCGCGCTACTTCGAGCGGCAGCTGCCCGCGCATTTCCTGCGCATCGAACTGCTGGTGGCGCTCATCGGCGGGGCGCTACCGGCCATCCTGTTCCTGGCCAACGCCTATGTGCCCAGCGCCTTCCGCCTGCTGCTGTACGGGCTGGTGATGGTCGTGGGCACGCTGGTGGGCCTGGAGATCCCGCTGGTGATGCGCATCCTGAAGCGCAACATCGTGCTCAAGAACCTGGTGTCGCAGGTGCTCACCTTCGACTACCTCGGCGCGCTCGCGGTGTCGGTGGCGTTCCCGCTCATCCTGGTGCCGCAGCTCGGCATGATCCGCACCGGCCTGCTGTTCGGCTTCATGAACGCGGCCGTGGCCGTGTGGGCGCTGTGGCTGTTCCGCCATGAACTGCGCCGCGTCGGCGCCCACGCGATGGCCTGCTTCCTAGCGCTGGCCGCGCTGGTCGCGGCCTTCGCGTGGGCCGACCACATCACGACGCTGGCGGAAGACAAGTTCTACCAGGACCGCATCGTCTTCAGCGCCACCTCGCCCTACCAGCGCATCGTGGTCACGCGCGGGCTGCTCGGCCACCGGCTGTTCCTCAACGGCAACCTGCAGTTCGCCGAGCGCGACGAGTACCGCTACCACGAGGCGCTCGTGCACCCGGTGATGGCCGCGCAGGGCGCGCCCAGGAAAGTGGCCGTGCTCGGCGGCGGCGACGGCATGGCGGTGCGCGAGATCCTCAAGTACCCGTCGGTCGAGTCGGTCACGCTGGTGGAGCTCGACCCGAACATGACGAAGCTCTTCACCGACCACGAGACCCTGGCCGCGCTCAACGGCCATTCGCTGTCGTCGCCGAAGGTGAAGATCGTCAACACCGACGCGTTCCAGTGGCTGCAGCAGCCGGGCGACATGTTCGACGTGATCGTGGTCGACTTTCCGGACCCGACCAATTTCGCCATCGGCAAGCTCTACACCAACAGCTTCTATTCGCTGCTCGAGAAGCGCCTGTCGGCCAGCGGCTATGCCGTGATCCAGACCACCTCGCCGCTGGTGGCGCGCAAGAGCTACTGGACCGTGGCGACCACCATCGAGTCGGTCGGCCTCACGGCCACGCCGTACCACGCGCATGTGCCGAGCTTCGGCGAATGGGGCTACATCATCGCGAGCCGCCGGCCATACCGCATGCCCGACGCGCTGCCGGCGGGCCTGCGCTTTCTCTCGCCTTCCACGTTGCCGCTGATGTTCGACTTCCCGCTCGACATGGCGCGCCTGCCGACGGAAGTGAACCGCCTGTCGAACCAGACGCTTGTCACCACTTACGAACAGGAGTGGGGCAAGGTCATGGCTCATTGAAGATGGCTCGCCCCCAGGCTTCGCGCACTTCGTGTCGCTTCTCCTACCCCCTACCGGGGGCAACACCTGAGGCCCGGCAGAGCCGGTTCCTCGGTGTTTCTGGCTCGCCCCCAGGATGCGCGGCACTTCGTGTCCGCTTCTCCTTCCCCCTACCGGGGGCAACACCTAAGGCCCGGCAGAGCCGGTTCCTCGGTGTTTCTGGAACAGGCTACGCTGCGCGGGCGGTGGGGAACTGACGACATGAGGCGGCGCGGTTTCCTGGGAACGGTGGGTGCGGCAGGAGCGCTGGCGCTGGCGGGTTGCGAGGCGCCGCCGCCCATCGAGGGCGGCTTCACCGGGATCGATGTGGCGCGCGGCCATGCGATGCGCGACGGCGCGCTGCGGAGCGCGGCGCCTGCGACGGTGAAGCGCGCGCGCGTGGTCATCGCGGGGGGCGGTGTGGCGGGGCTGGGCGCTGCGCGGGCGCTGCGGCTAGCGGGTGTCGACGACTTCGCGCTGCTCGAACTCGAGGACACGGCCGGCGGCAATGCGCGCGGCGGCATGGTCAACGGCATTGCGTGTCCGCTCGGCGCGCACTACCTGCCGGTGCCCGGCGACGATGCGCGCGAGGTGCAGGACCTGCTGGAAGAACTCGGCCTGCGCCGCCGCGTGGCGGGCCTCTGGGAATACGACGAGGTCACGCTTTGCCACAGCCCTCAGGAGCGGCTGTTCTTCCACGGCGAATGGCAGGACGGGCTGCTGCCGGTGCACGGCGTGGGCGAAGCGACGCTCGCGCAGTACCGCAAGTTCGCGCAGCGCATCGACGCGCTGCAGCACGCGGCGCACTTCGCGATTCCCACGCTCAAGGTTGCGGTCACGCCCGAGCTGCTGGCGCTCGACGCGATCACGTTCGCCGGCTGGCTCGACAGCGAAGGCTTCACCGACGCGCAGCTGCGCTGGTATCTCGACTACTGCTGCCGCGACGACTACGGCGCCGGCATCGCGCAGGTGTCGGCCTGGGCCGGCATCCATTACTTCGCGAGCCGTCACGGCTTCCACGCGCCCGGCGACCCGAGTGGCAGCGTGAACGACGCCAGCCCGGAGCGCGACGGCATCCTCACCTGGCCCGAGGGCAACGGCTGGCTCACGAAGCAGCTCGCCAGGCCGCTCGGCGAGCGGCTGCACACCGGCCAGGTCGTCACCCGCATCGCCGAGGTGCGCGGCGGCGTCGAGGTCGACGCATGGGACGCGGCCACGAAGTCGCTGGTGCGCTGGCTGGCCGATCGCTGCATCGTCGCGCTGCCGGTGTTCATTGCCGCGCGCGTGGTGCAGAACCCGCCAGAGGTGCTGAAGACCGCCGCCGCGCAGGTGCGCTACGCGCCCTGGCTGGTTGCCAATGTGCACCTGCGCGCTCCGCTGGCCGACCGCGCCGGCGCGGCGCCGAGCTGGGACAACGTGATCTACGGCACGCGCGGCCTCGGCTACGTCGATGCGCGCCACCAGTCGCTCGACCCGACGCCGCGCGGCACCGTGCTCAGCTGGTATCGCCCGCTGGGCCCGAGCGGCTACGACACGGCCGACGGCCGCAAGCTGCTGCTCGAGCGTCCGTGGACCGGCTGGCGCGACGAGCTGCTGGCCGAGCTGTCGGTGCCGCACCCCGACCTGCCCGCGCTGGCCACGCGCATCGACATCACGCGCTACGGGCATGCGATGTCGATTCCGCATCCCGGCCTGCTCGCGCAGATCGGCCCGCAGCGCACCGCACCCGATGGCGCGCACCGCGGCAGCGTGGTCGCGGGACGCCTGTCGTTCGCGCACGCCGACTGGTCGGGCTACTCCATCTTCGAGGAGGCCTTCACGCGCGGGCACGTGGCGGGAACGGACGCCGCAGCCGCATGACGAAGACGCTGGTGCTCGGCGGCTACGGCAACTTCGGCGCACGCATCTGCCGCGCCCTTGCCACAGACCCCGGCATCGAGCTGCTGGTGGCGGGGCGCGATGCGCAGCGCGCGGAGGCATTCGCCGCGTCGGTCGGCGGCAACGCGCGTGGCGTGCGCATCGACGCGCAGGCGCCGGGCTTCGCCGGCACCCTGCGCGAACTCGGTGCGGAATTGGTGGTCCACACGGCCGGCCCTTTCCAGCGCCAGGACTACCGCGTGCCCGAAGCGGTGGCGGCAGCCGGCGCGCACTACATCGACCTGGCGGACGGCCGGCGCTTCGTGTGCGACTTTCCGGCGGCGCTCGACGGTGCCTTTCGCGCGGCCGGCCGCACGGCGGTGAGCGGTGCCAGCACCGTGCCTGCGCTGTCGTCCGCGGTGGTCGACCATCTTTCGGCCGGCTGGCAAGGCGTCCGCAGCATCGACATCTGCATCGCGCCGGCACAGGGCGCGCCGCGCGGCGTGGCCACGCTGGCCGGCGTGCTGGCCTACTGCGGCGAGCCGATCCGCGTCTGGCAAGCCGGCCGGTGGGTCGAGATGCCCGGCTGGGCCGACCCGGTCAAGGTCGAGTTCGCGCGCATGAAGCCGCGTCGCGGCGCGCTATGCGACATCCCCGACCTCGAGCTGTTTCCTGCGCGCCATGCCGGCGTGCAGTCGGTCATGTTCCGCGCCGCGCTCGAAGTCGGGCTGACGCAACGCGCCTTCGCGTTCCTCGCGCTGCTGCGCCGCGTCGGCCTGCTGCCGTCGCCGCAGAAGCTTGCGCCGCTGCTGCACGCGGCGGGCGGCGTGTTCGATGCGTTCGGCAGCGCGCTCGGCGGCATGGTGGTGCGCGTGGAAGGCACCGATGCGCAGGGCCGGCCGGCGCGCCGTGCCTGGCACATCGCGGCCGACGACAACCACGGCCCCGAGATTCCCTGCATGGTCGCCATCCTGCTGGCGCGACGCATCGCGCGCGGCGAGCCCCTGCCGGCCGGTGCGCACGCCTGCGCCGGCCTGCTCGCGCTGGACGAGTTCGCGCCCGAGTTCGCGCGCTGGGGCATGGTGACCGATGTGACCGTCGAAGACCCGAGCCATGGCCCATCGCCGGTTTGAGTTCGACATGCCCGCGCCGTCGGACGTGGTGTTCGACGCTTTCCACCATCACGTCTGGCGCGCCCGCTGGGACTCGCTGGTCGGCAACGCGCGCGTGGTGGGCGGTGCGCCCTGCCCGTACGTCGGCGCGGAAACCGAGAACACCGGCGGTGGCCTGCTGCGCGGCCTGTCGATGCGCACGCGCTTCGTCACCTTCGATCGGCCGCACGTGGCCGCCGCGCACATGATCGGCCGCTCGTTTCCCTTCAGCCGCTGGGCCGCGTCCATGCGGCACCGCGACACGGCACCGGGCCGTTCGGTCCTCATCTATGTCTACACGATCGAATCGGGGCCGCGTGCGTTGCGCTGGCTGATGGAGCCCGTCGTGGCGCGCATCTTCATGCGGCAGACGCAGCGCCGGTTCGCGCGCATGCAGGCGTTCCTGGCCACGAACGCGCACGAAGTGGTCGAGTGGCAACGCAACCGGCAAGAGGGCGGCGCGGCATGACGCGCACCGGCGACGACCGCCTGCTGCGCTGGAGCCTGGTCGCCGTCTGGGTGCTCACCGCCGTCGCCAGCCTCGTCGAGCTGAACGGGCAGAGCCGCGAGGTGCTGGCCGCGGCGGGCATCGCGTCGCCGCCGTGGCTGGTGCAGGGCCTGATCGTCGGCGGCGCCGCGGCGGACCTGGCCGTCGGCCTCGCGCTGTGGCGCTGGCCGGGCCGGACCAGCTACGCCGCGGCCCTCGCGCTGATGGCCGTCATGACGCTCGTGGCCACCGTGCTGCAGCCGGGCCTGTGGCTGCACCCGCTCGGCCCGCTGCTCAAGAACCTGCCCATCGCCGCCCTGCTCTGGCACCTCTACCGACGCGCCGCGCCATGAACACCTACCTCGTCCTCAAGTGGCTGCACATCGTCTCCAGCGTGCTCATGGTCGGCACGGGGCTGGGGTCGGCGTTCTACATGTTCTTCGCCAACCGCAGCGGCAGCGTGCCCGCGCAGGCGGTGGTCAGCCGGCTGGTGGTGCGCGCCGACTGGTGGTTCACCACGCCGACCGTCATCCTGCAGCCGGCCACGGGCTTCGCGCTGGCGCACATGGCGGGCTGGCCGATGTCCACGCCGTGGCTCGCCGTGTCGCTCGCGCTGTTCGTGTTCGCGGGCATCTGCTGGCTGCCGGTGGTGTGGCTGCAGATCCGCATGGCCGCAATGGCTGCGCAGGCGCACCGGGACGCCGCGCCGCTGCCGCCGCTCTATGCGCGCTACCAGCGGTATTGGGAGCTGCTCGGGTACCCGGCGTTCGTTGCGATGGTCGTGGTGTTCTACCTGATGGTGAACAAGCCGCAGATCTGAGATGGCCGTGGCCAAGGCTGCGCTCGCGCCGACGGAGGACATCCGCGCACGCCACCTGAGAGCTGCCTGCCAGACAGATCCGATGTGCGGTTTTCACGAAGACTTCACACGCAGCGCCAGCGCTTCACAGACGGTCCGCACACTCGCGGACGCCAACAAAAACACAGTGGGGAGCATCCATGCTTCAAGTCGCCAACCGAAAACTCGCGTCACTCAGTGACGTGCTCTTCACCGGACTGGGCCGTGCGCTCGGCTTCCTGCGTCCGGTGGCCCGCGGGCTCATCGGTTCCTGGCGACCCCCTGGCTGGTTGCGCATCGCCGGTACATTCCTGTTGCTGGGCCTGCAGTGGCTGCAGCAGCGGCTGGTCTGGGTGCTGCTGCTCCTGCTGCTCGCGGCGGCCGGCTGGATGGCCAGCCCGCAGTTGCTGAAGTGGTGGCACGGCCTCACGCCCGATCGCGTGGAGCCCGTCGTCGCCACCGCGAAGACCGAGCCGCCGCAGCGCACGCAGATCGAACTCGACAAGGGCCCCAACCCCTTCGTCATCAACTTCTCGGCCTCGGTGGCGCCCATCGCGCGCATCGGGCAGGAAGCCGCCGGCGTCAGCATCGAGCCGGCCATCGCGGGCCGCTGGACCTGGACCCAGCAGAACCGCCTGGAGTTCCTGCCCGCGCAAGACTGGCCCGTCGGCCAGCCGTACAAGGTGCAACTCTCGGGCAATGCACTTGCGCCGCACATCGAGATGGCGCAGCGAAAGTACGAGTTCACCTCGCCGGCCTTCACTGCGCAGATCGCCGCGGCCGAGTTCTACCAGGACCCGGTTCAGGCCAACGTGCGCCGGGCCCTGTTCCAGGTGCGGTTCTCGCATCCGGTGAATACGGCCGAGTTCGAGAAGCGGCTGGTGCTCACCTACGACCAGGCCTGCAGCACCTCGTTCTTCAGCGTGGGCAAGTGCGCGAGCGAGAAGTTCACCGTCAGCTACGACAAGCTGCGCCTCAACGCCACGCTGCAGTCCGAGCCGCTGGCCATTCCCGAGAAGACCCGGCCGGTGGTGCTGAGCCTTGCAGCCGGCGCCGTCGCGCAGAAGGGTGGCCCGGCGCAGCGCACCGACGCCTCGCGCGCGGTCGACATCCCCGGCCTGTTCAGCCTCGACATCGCGAGCGTCGAGCCCACCATCGTCACCGGCGAGAACGGCGAGCCCGAGCACGTGGTGCACGTCACCGCCTCGATGCCGGTGCACGAGCGCGAAATGGCGCGCGTGGTGCAGGCCTGGCTGCTGCCCGCGACGGAGGAAGCCAAGGGCAACAAGGACGACAGCGACGAGAAGTTCGACTGGTCGGCCGACCCCTCCAAGGTGACCGACGCCGTGCTGCGCCGCGCGAAGAAGATCAACCTGCAGCCCATCGCCAGCGAGCGCGAGGTGAGCGACATGGTGAGCTTCCGCATGCCCCAGGCCGAAGGCGGGCGCTACCTGCTGGTGCGCATCGCCAAGGGCCTGAAGACGCCGGGCGGCTACCAGCTCGGTGCCGCGCGGCAGAACGTGATGCTGCTGAAAACCTTTGCGCCCGAGCTCACCATCATGAGCCAGGGCTCGCTGCTCGCGCTGTCGGGCGAGCGCAAGCTGCCCGTTCTCGTGCGCGACCTGCCCGGCATCCGGATGGAGATCGGCCGCCTGCTGCCGCAGCAGCTGCAGCACCTGGTGACGCAGACCAGCGGCGACTTCGCGCATCCGCAGTTCTACGGCGGCCTCACGTCCGACGACCTGGTCGACCGCTTCCAGAAGGAGATTCCGCTCAGCATCCCCGCCGGCAAGGCGCATTACGAAACCGTCGACTTCGCCGAGTACCTGCGCAGCGACGTGGCCGACCGCCGCGGCGTGTTCCTGCTGAAGGTGCAGGGCTACGACCCCAGCGCGAAGAAGAAGCCGCAAGGCAATGCCGGGGAAGGCCAGTCCGAAGAGGAGCAGCAGGAGCAGTCGTCCGGCGATGAGGACAACGCGGACGGCAATGCCGAAGGCGCCAATCCCGAGCAGCAGGTCGACCAGCGCCTGGTGCTGGTCACCGACCTGGGCATCGTGGCCAAGAAGTCGCTCGACGGCACGCGCGACGTGTTCGTGCAGAGCATCGCTACCGGCCAGCCCGTGGCCGGTGCGCTGGTCGAGGTGTGGGGCCGCAACGGCATGATCGTCGCGTCGCAGGCCACCGATGCAACCGGTGCGGCCAAGCTGCCCAACCTGGCCGGCTACCAGCGCGAGAAGACGCCGGTTGTGCTCGTGGTGCGCAAGGACGGCGACCTGAGCTTCCTGCCCTTCAACCGCAACGACCGCACGCTGGACATCTCGCGCTTCGACGTCGGCGGCCTGCGCGCGGCCGGCGTGCCGAACCAGATGACGGCCTACGTGTTCAGCGATCGCGGCATCTACCGTCCCGGCGACACGATGCACATCGCGATGATGGTGAAGGCCGGCAACTGGGGCACCTCGCTGCGCGACCTGCCGCTGGAGACCGAGATCCTCGACGCGCGCGGCCTCAGCGTGCGCCGCGAGAAGCTCAAGCTCGGCCCCGGCGGCGCGGCGGAGATCGCCCACACCACGCAGGACACCTCGCCCACCGGCAACTACACGGTCAATCTCTACCTGCCGCGCGAGTCGTCGCCCGGCGCGCCCGAGGTCGAGGGCCTGCTGATCGGCAGCACCACGGTGAAGGTGCAGGAGTTCCTGCCGGACCGCACCAAGGTGATCGCCAAGCTCAGCAGCGAGGCCGCCGAAGGCTGGGTCAAGCCCAAGGACCTGAAGGCGCTCGTCGACGTGCAGAACCTGTTCGGCACGCCCGCGCCCGACCGCAAGGTCGAAGGCACGCTCACGCTGAGCCCCGGCTTCCCGGTGTTCCGCGCGTTCACCGACTACGCCTTCTTCGATCCGCAGCGCGCCGCCGAGAAACAGGTCGACGACCTGGGCAGCGTGCAAACGAGTTCCGAGGGCAAGGCCGAGTTCGACCTGCGCCTGTCGCGCTTCGACGCGGCCACCTACCAGGTGCATGTGCTGGCCAAGGCCTTCGAGCCCGAGGGCGGGCGCAGCGTGTCGGCCGAGGCGCAGACGCTGGTGAGCGACATGCCCTATCTCGTGGGCGTGAAGGTCGACGGCGACACCAGCTACGTGAGCAAGGGCGCCGCGCGCAACGCCACCGTGATCGCCATCGACCCGCAGGCGAAGAAGACGGCCGTGGCCGATCTGAAGATCGAACGCGTCGAGCGCAAGGTGCTGTCGGTGCTGGTGAAGCAGGACAACGGCCTGTACCGCTACGAGTCGCGCAGGAAGGAAGTGGTGCTCGACGAGAAGCCCTTCGCCATCGCCGCGGCAGGCAACACCGTGGCGCTGGACACCGGCGCGCCGGGCAACTTCGCCTACGTGGTGCGCAACGGGCAGGGAGTGGAGCTCAACCGCGTGGAATACAGCGTGGCGGGCAACGCCAACGTGTCGCGCTCGCTCGACCGCAACGCCGAGCTGCAGCTCACGCTCGACCGCAAGGACTACGAGCCGGGCCAGGAGATCGCGGTGAGCATCCGCGCGCCGTACGTCGGCGCGGGCCTCATCACCATCGAGCGCGACAAGGTCTACGCGCATGCGTGGTTCAAGACCGACAAGACCGCCTCGGTGCAGAAGATCACCCTGCCCAAGGGCTTCGAAGGCACGGGCTACATCAACGTGCACTTCGTGCGTGACCCGGCCTCCGACGAGGTCTACATGAGCCCGCTGTCTTACGGCGTCGTGCCGTTCGCCACCGCGCTCACGCAGCGCACCGCCAACCTGCAGCTCACCAGCAGCGAACTGGTGAAGCCGGGGCAGACCGTGAAGATGAAGCTCACCAGCGACAAGCCCACGCGCGCCGTGGTGTTCGCGGTGGATGAAGGCATCCTGCAGGTGGCGCGCTACAAGACGCCCGACCCGCTGAAGCACTTCTTCCAGAAGCGCGCGCTCGAGGTGGGCACCTTGCAGACGCTCGACCTGATCCTGCCGGAGTTCAAGAAGCTCATGCAGGGGGCCGCGCCGGGCGGTGACGGCGAAGGCGAGCTCGGCAAGCACCTGAACCCGTTCAAGCGCAAGCGCGACAAGCCGGTGGCCTACTGGTCGGGGTTGGTCGACGTGAACGGCAGCCGCGAGTTCAGCTACACCGTGCCCGAGAGCTTCAACGGCAGCCTGCGCGTGATGGCCGTGGCCGTGAACGACGAGGCCACCGCCGCCAAGAGCACCCGCACCGTGGTGCGCGGCGACATGGTGATACTGCCGAACGCGCCGCTGGCCATGGCGCCCGGCGACACCGTGGAGGTGGGCGTGGGCCTGGCCAACAACATCGTGGGCTCGGGCAAGGAGGCGCCGATCGCGCTCACGCTCACCGCATCCGGCGGGCTCGAGGTGGTGGGCGAGGCCACGCAGACGCTGAAGGTCAACGAGCGCGGCGAGGCCAGTACCCGGTTCAACGTGAGCGCCAAGCCTGGCGCCGAAGCCGTGCTCGGTTCATCCGCGCTGGTCTTCACCTCGACGCACAAGAACTTCAGCGCGCGCCTTTCCACCGAAGTGAGCGTGCGGCCCGCGTCGCCGTTCGTCACGCTGGTGCAGGCCGGCAGCTTCCAGCGCGCGGGAGAGCTGGCCAGCAAGGCCGACCTGTACCCGAACTTCCGCCAGAGCGATGTGGCCGTGTCGGCCGCGCCGTGGGCGTTCGCCACCGGGCTCATGCAGTACCTGGAGGCCTATCCGCACGGCTGTACCGAGCAGATCACCAGCCAGGCCTTCCCGGCGGTGCTGCTCGCGGGCCGGCCCGAGCTGATGAGGGAAATGGCGCGCGGGCGCACGGCCGAGCAGGGCCCGCTGCCCGAGTCGCGCAAGACCTTCGAGCGCTACCTCGTGCAGCTGCGCGCGCGGCAGACGGCCGACGGCGGCTTCTCGCTGTGGCCCGGCGCGGGCACCGATGCCTTCGCCACGCTGTACGCGGTGCACCTGCTGGTCGAGGCCAAGGACCACAAGCTGCCCGTGCCCCAAGACCTGCTGCAGAAGGCCGACACCTACCTGCAGGGCTGGCTCGGCAGCGGCGACACCACGCTCGACGGCTGGCGCCAGCGCACGCAGGCGGCCTACCTGCTGACGCGCCAGGGCATCGTCGCGCCGGCCGCGCTCGCCAACCTGCGAGAAGCCTGGCGCACGAAGAAATCGCAAGGCTGGAACGACGACCTCGGTGCCGTCTATCTCGCCGCGAGCTACCAGCTCGTGAAGCAGGAGCAGGTGGCCAACGAGCTGCTCGATCCGGTGTGGAGCGACCTGCTCGCACGCACCGAGAAGAAGCAGCGCCGCAACGTGTGGGGCGCCTACTACGACCCGCTGGTGCACGACAGCATGACACTGCACCTGGTGGGCCGCCACTTTCCTGCGCGGCTGAAGACGCTGAAGCCCGCGGTGTGGGAAGGCATGGCCGCGATGGTGCGCGACGGCTGGTACAACAGCCTGTCGTCGGCCTCGATGCTGCTGGCGGTCGATTCGTACTTCGAGGCCGTCGGGCAGAACGCCGAAGGCAAGCTCACGGCGAGCGCCATCGACGCACAGGGCCAGGCCGCCGCACTTGCGCTGGGCTCGGTGAACCCGATCGCGCGCGCCGCCGTGCCGGCCGGCACCGCGAAGCTCAAGCTGTCGAACGACAGCGACTTCAACCTCTACTACAGCTGGGCCGAACAGGGCTTCGAGCGTAACGTGTCTCCCACGCCGGTGAACCAGGGCATGGAGATCTCCCACGAGGTGTTCGACGCCAAGGGCAACCCGGTTACCAAGGTGAAGCTCGGCGAGGAGGTCACGGTGCGGGTGCGCGTGCGCAGCCTGGAGCGCGCGCAACTCAACGGCGTGGCGCTGGTCGACGTCCTGCCCGGCGGGCTGGAGCCGGTGCTGAACGCCGTGGGCGACGACGACGATGCCGATGCCGACGCGCCCATCTGGAAGAAGCGCCTGGGTGGCGGCGGTTCGTGGAAGGTGCAGTACGCCGACATCCGCGAGGATCGCGTGGTGTTCTACGGCGGCGTCGGCAAGGACCTGCTCGAGGTGACGTACAAGGCGCGCGCCACCAACGTGGGCGACTACGTGGTGCCGGCGGCGTACGGCGAAGCGATGTACGACCGCCGCGTGTTCTCGCGTTCGGCGGGTGCGCGCTTTCAGGTGGTGGCGAATTGACCGCGACAACGGCGCGCGTTGCCCCCTCTCCCGCGTGCGGGCGAGGGCCAGGGTGAGGGTGCGGCCTTCGTATGAACACGCTGCCCGATCCATCGCCGCTGCCCCCACCCCAGCCCTCTCCCGCAAGTGGGAGAGGGAGAGGTAGTAGATCCCGGACGCGCAAGGCGCTCATCGCCTTCGTGATCGTCGCGCTGCTGCTCGCCCTGCTCCGCCTCTGGCCCCACGCCGCACTGAGCGAAACCGTCGGCAGCTCGCGCGCGGTCTATGCGCAAGGCGGCGAGCTGCTGCGCCTCACACTCGCTGGCGACGACCAATACCGCCTGTGGGTACCGCTCGAGCGCATCTCGCCCACGCTGGTCGATGCGGTGCTGCTGTACGAAGACCGCCGCTTCCACACGCACCCCGGCGTGAACCCCGCTGCGCTGGTGCGCAGCGCATGGCGCATTGCCAGCGGCGAGCGCCGCCAGGGCGGCTCCACGCTCACGATGCAGCTCGCGCGCCGCGTGTACGGCATCGACAGCCGCACGCCCGGCGGCAAGGTCGCGCAGATCTTCGCGGCGCTGTGGCTGGAGGCGCGCTTCAGCAAGCACGACATCCTCGAGGCCTACCTCAACACCGCGCCCTATGGCGGCAACATCGAAGGCGTGCAGGCCGCGAGCCTCATCTACTTCCGCAAGGACGCGGCCAGGCTCAGCCTGCCCGAGGCGCTGACGCTCGCGGTGATTCCGCAGAACCCCGTCAAGCGCATCGCCGAGCGCGGCCGCAATGCCGAGCTGCAATCGGCTCGCGAACGCCTGTGGGCGTTGTGGGCCGAGCGCGACCCGACAGCGAAGCAGCACGCGCCGGACGCGCAGCTCGCGCTGTCGGCGCAGTCGCGCGGCAGCCTGCCCTTTCTTGCGCCGCACGCCACCGACATGCTGCTCGCGCAGGAGCGCGGCGTGCAGGAGGTGCGAACCACCATCGACCTGCGCATGCAGTCCACGCTCGAGCGGGTCATGGGCCAGTACCTGCGCACACATGCCGACGTGGGCATGACCAACGCGAGCGCGCTGCTGCTCGACGCATCGACCATGCAGGTGCGCGCCATGATCGGCTCGGCCGACTTCCGCAACGACGCCATCTCGGGCCAGGTCAACGGCGTGCTCGCCAAGCGCTCGCCGGGCTCCACGCTCAAGCCCTTCATCTATGCGCTGGCGCTCGACCAGGGCCTGCTGCATCCGCGCACGATGCTCAAGGACGCGCCCACCTCCTTCGGCCCCTACACGCCCGAGAACTTCGACCACCGCTTCGCCGGCCCGCTGCCGGCGCAGGAGGCGCTGATCCGCAGCCGCAACATTCCCGCGGTGGCCGTGGCGGCGAAGCTCTCGAAGCCGGGCCTCTACGACTTCATGCGCCTGGCCGGCGTGCAGAAGCTGCAGAGCGAATCGCACTACGGCCTGGCGCTGGTGCTGGGCGGCGGCGAGGTCACGCCCGAGGAGCTGGCCGGCATGTACGCCACGCTGGCCAACGGCGGCATATCGCAACCCATCCGCTACACGCAGCCCGCGCCCGACGAGCGCCCGGTGCAGCCGCTGCGCCTGCTGAGCGAGGAGGCCTCGTTCATCACGCTCGACATGCTGCGCCACACGCCGCGCCCCGACACCGCGCTGCCTGCGCGGCCCGCCATCGCATGGAAGACGGGCACCTCCTGGGGCTTTCGCGATGCGTGGACGGCGGGCGTGTTCGGCCGCCACGTGCTGGTGGTGTGGGTGGGCAACTTCGACGGCAGCAGCAACCCCGCGCTGGTGGGTGTGGATGCGGCCGCGCCGCTGTTCCTTCGCATGGTCGACGCGCTGCGTGCCGAGCGGCTCGACCCGGGCGAGGTGGTGTCGCGCCAGCCGCCCGACCTGCGCCAGGTCGAGGTGTGCGCGGCCACGGGCGGCCTGCCCGACGCGCTGTGCCCGGTGCGCGCGACGACGTGGTTCATCGCGGGCAAGTCGCCCATCCAGGTCAGCAACCTGCACCGCGCGGTGTGGGTCGACGAGACCACCGGCAAGGTGGTGTGCGGTCCGCAGCCCAATGCTCGCCAGCAGGTGGTGGAGCAATGGGGCAGCGACATGCGCCGCCTGTTCCGCCAGGCCGGCTTGCCGCGCGCAAGCGTGCCGTCCGATGGCTGCGAGAACGAAGGCGGCGCACCCGAGGGCGCGCCGCTCATCACCTCGCCGCTGCGCGGCGTGCGCCACACGCTGCGCGTGAAGAAGCCCGAGCCGCTGGTGCTGCGCGCCGAGGCCGCCGCCGGCACGCAGACCGTCTACTGGTTCGCTGACGACGCGCTCATCGGCCGTGCTGCGCCGGGCGAAGGCATCACGTGGATGCCCGATCTCGCGGAGTCGGGCCGGCGCTACGTGCTGCGCGCGGTCGACGACCAGGGCCGCGCCGAATCGCGCGAGGTCACGGTCGACATCGCACCCTGAAGGGTGTCATGGCGTCGTCATGCCCGCCCGGCATGGTCACGCGTTTTCGACTTGCAACTCTCCTGCCCATGACGCGTCTTGCTCCCCTTTCCTTCATCGCCCTGGCCGCCGCACTCGCATGCGGCAGCGTGTCGGCGCAGACTGCTTTCCCCGCGACGCTCGCCGGCCACGCCGTGCTGCCCGCGCAGAGCTTCGTGGCCGCGCCGAAGGATGCGCCGGCCGACCTGCAGGTGAGCGGCAAGTTCACCACCGCCAGGCGCGTGGAGGCCATCGGCACGGTCGAAGGCCTGTCGGGCGGACGGGGCACCGGCGTGTCGGTGCCCTTCAAGGGACAGCCGCTGCAGGGCCACTCGGGCATCAAGAAGATGGACGACGGCTCGTTCTGGATCCTCACCGACAACGGCGCGGGCGCGAAGGCCAACTCGCCCGACTTCATGCTCTACCTGAACCACTACAAGGTGGACTTCAAGAGCGGCAGGTTCAACCGGCTGGAAACCGTGTTCCTGCACGACCCCGACAAGAAGGTGCCGTTCCGCATCGTCCACGAAGGCACGAAGCAGCGCTACCTGACGGGTTCCGATTTCGACCCCGAGAGCTTCCAGTTCGCAGGCGGCGCGCTGTGGATCGGCGAGGAGTTCGGCCCGTTCCTGATCAAGGCCGACCTCAAGGGCAAGGTGCTCGCGGTGTTCGACACGCTGGTCGACGGCAAGGCCGTGCGTTCGCCCGACCACCCGGCCGTGACCACGCCGGGCGCGCCCGGCGGTGCGGTCGACTTCCAGGTCAAGCGCTCCAAGGGTTTTGAAGGCATGGCCTCGTCGAAGGACGGCAGCAAGCTTTACGCGCTGCTCGAGGGCCCGGTGTGGAACGCCGAAGCCAAGGACTACGAGCGCGTCGAAGGCAAGGAAGCGCTGCGCGTGCTGGAGTTCGACGTGGCCTCGGAGAAGTGGACCGGCCGCCACTGGAAGTACGTGCTCGAGGCCAACGGCAACGCCATCGGCGACTTCAACGTGATCGATAGCAAGGCAGGAGATGGCACGAGTGCCATGGGCCTGATCATCGAGCGCGACAACGGCGAAGGCACGAGCGACAAGGCCTGCCCCGAAGGCCAGAAGCGCACCGACTGCTTCCACGACATCGCGAAGTTCAAGCGCGTCTACAAGGTCGAGCTGAGCGACGCCAACGTGGGCGGCCCGGTGCGCAAGATCGGCTACATCGACCTGCTGAACATCGCCGACCCGGACAAGCTCGCGCGCAAGCCGCTGAACGACGGGGTGCTCAAGTTCCCGTTCTTCACCATCGAGAACGTCGACGTGGTGGACGCCACCCACATCGTCGTCGGCAACGACAACAACCTGCCCTTCTCGAGCAGCCGCGAGCCGAACAAGGCGGACGACAACGAACTGGTGCTGCTGGAAGCGGGCGCGTTGCTGCAGGCGAAGTAAGCCGTCGGCGCGGGCCGGTATGCCCCGGCTGGCGGGCGGGGCGCGGCCGTCGGCGGGTTGGGGAGCGCGAGTCAGATGAGTATGATTCTCATCTTCAAGCGACTTTCTTCTCCTTTTCCATGAATTTCCGAACGACCTCGTGCGCCGTCCGGCGGGCGTCGTGAGCGCCGGCGTTCGCTACCGCCTGGGCGTGGCCTCGCGGGCGGTGGCCGCCATCGCCGGCGGATACGGGGTGGCGGCGCTGTCCGCCGCCCTGCTCGCGCTGTGCCTGCCGCCGCTCTTCGGCACGTCGCGCAGCGAGGCCGCGATGACCGGCACGCTGGCCTCCTTCCTCGTCTTCGCGGTTGCCGTGATGTGGGTCTTCGCCGCACGCACCGCGCTGCGCGCGTGGTCGGGTCTCGCCATTGCCGCGGCGCCGATGGGCCTGCTGGTGTTCCTGCTGATGCGTTCCACCGGAGGCGCGGCATGAAGGAAGGGTTCCGCCAGTCGATGGCGTGGCTGCACACCTGGTCGGGCCTGCTGGTCGGCTGGGTGCTGTTCATGGTGTTCATGGCGGGCACCGCGTCCTATTTCAGGGACGAGATCACCGTCTGGATGAAGCCCGAGCTGCACGGCCTCCCGCAGGTCAGGGTGCCGACGGTGCAGTCGGCCGAGGCGACCTACGCCTACCTGCAGCAGCATGCGGCCGATTCGCCGCGCTGGTTCATCACGTTGCCCACCGCGCGCGAACCATCGGCCAGCCTCTTCTGGACGAAGCCGCCGCCGCCCAAGGGCGCGCCGCCGGTCGACCGGCGCAACCGCGTCGGCCGCGCGATGCTCGACCCGTCCACCGGCCAGGCTTCGGCCGCGGCGCGCGAGACGCGCGGCGGCGAGTTCTTCTACCGCCTGCACTTCGACCTGCACTACATGCCCGCGCTGTGGGCGCGCTGGATCGTGGGCTTCTGCGCGATGTTCATGCTGGTGGCCATCTTCAGCGGCATCGTCACGCACAAGCGCATCTTCAAGGACTTCTTCACCTTCCGCCCGAAGAAGGGCCAGCGCTCGTGGCTCGACGCGCACAACGTGACGGCGGTGCTCGCGCTGCCCTATCACGCGATGATCACGTACACCGGCCTCGTCACGCTGATGTTCATGTACATGCCGTGGGGTCCGCAGGCCGCCTACAAGGACAGCGGCGGCACGCAGGCCTTCTTCGCCGAGGCCTTCGCAGGCAGTGCGCGCGAGCAGTCCAAGGCCGCTGGCCGCGCGGCGCCGATGGCGCCCATCGCGCCGATGCTCGCGCAGGCTTCCGCGCACTGGGACGGCGCGGATGTCGGCCGCATCGCCGTCAATTCGCCGAACGATGCCAACGCGGTGGTCACCCTGCGGCGCGCCGACGGTCCGCAGCTGTCCTACGAGCAGCCGACGATGCAGTTCAACGGCGTGACCGGCGCATTGATCGGCACCTTCGGCGACGCCACCCGGCCTGCCGCCGAAACGCGCAGCGTGCTCTACGGCCTGCACATCGGCCGCTTCGGCGATCCGCTGGTGCGCGCGCTGCTGTTCCTCTCGGGGCTCGCAGGCTGCCTGATGGTGGCCACCGGCCTGCTGCTGTGGGCGGTGAAGGAACGCCAGAAGTTCGCCAGGACGCTCAAGCAGGGCGGGCGCGTGAGCGTCGGGCTGCGGCTGGTCGACGGGTTGAACCTCGGCGCGATCGCCGGCCTTCCGGTGGCCATGGCGTCGTTCTTCTGGGCCAACCGCCTGCTGCCGCTGGACGTGGCCGACCGCGGCGAGGCGGAGATCACCTGGTTCTTCATCGCCTGGGGCGCCACCGCCGTGCTGGGCCTGCTGCGGCCCACGCTGCGCATGTGGCAGGCGCAGCTGGCACTGGGCGCGCTGCTGTTCGCGTCGCTGCCGGTGCTCAATGCCTTCACCGGCCCCGCGCCGCTGACCGTGAGCCTGCGTTCGGGACCGAGCGCGGTGGCGGGCTTCGACCTCGTCGCGCTGGCGCTTGGTCTGGGGCTCGCCTCGGCGGTGTGGATCGTGGAGCGCAAGCGCCGCACGTCGGCGGCCAGGCGGGCGGCGCAGGCTGCGCAGACGCCGCAGGTGCTCGTCGCTTCGGAGCAGGGTTCGTGATGGCGTCGCTGCTCCTCGCCCTCGTGTTCGCGGCCTCGCTCGCGGGCTTCTGCGCGCTGAGCCTGGCGATGGAACGGCACAGCGAGGACGTCTACGGCCGTGGCAACACGCCCGGCCCCTGGCGGCGCTGGCTGCAGCTGGGCGGCACGGTGCTGCTGTGCCTCTCGCTCGGCGCGAGCCTGCAGGCCGCGGGCAGCTCGATCGGCTGGGTGCTGTGGCTGGGCGCGCTCACGGCCGCGGCGCAGGCGACGGTCGCGTTGCTGGGCCTGGCGCCGCGGCGTTTTCCGTGGATCGGGTCGATAGCGGCGGCCTTCGTGGTGGGCGGCGGGCTGGTCTACCTGCTGATGTCCTGATCCGGCTTCACGCGGCGACGCGCAGCGCCTGCCCGCTCATCGCGCCTTCCACCGCCGCCACGTAGAGCCGCGCCACCTCGCGCGCGGGCGTGCCCTTCGGGCCGCGCAGCCCCAGTCCGTCGAGCGTTTCCTGCACCCAGCCGGGCGCGACCACGTTCACGCGCAGGCCGCGCGGCAGCTCGGGTGCCGCCTGCGCCACGAAGGCTTCGAGCCCTGCGTTCGCGAGCGCGCCCGCGCTGCCGCCGGGCAGCACGCCGTCGAAGCGCCCGCCCGTCAGCGTGACCGAGCCGCCGTCCCGAAGGCAGGAGGCTGCGCGACGCAGCAGCGCGATCTGCCCGAACAGCTTGGCGTGCAGCGCCTGGGCGAGCGCCGCGTCGTTCAGCGTGCAGAACGGCGCGAGCTGCACGCCGGCCGCGGCGCAGACCACGGCATCGGCATCGGGCACGGCGTCGAACAGCGTGTCGATCTGCTGCGGCACGCCGAGGTCCACGCCCGGATCGCTGCTGCGCGACACCGCGACCACGTCATGGCGCTCCGCCAGCGCGGCCACCACCGCACGGCCGAGTGTTCCGCCCGCACCGACCACCAGCACCTTCCGTCGCGTCATGCCGGCCGGCGCGCGGTGGTGCCGCCAAACACCACGCCCTGCGTCATCGGCAGCGCCATGAAGTCGTGCGGAAAGCCCTTTGCGATGGCGCTGGCCGTGTCGAGCCGCTGCAGTGTCGCGGCGTCGAGCTGCACGTCGAGCGCGCCCAGGTTGTCCTCGAACTGCGCGAAGGTGCGCGCACCGATGATCGGCATCACCACCGGCGCGGTGCGGTGCAGCAGCCATGCCAGCGCGATCTGCGCGGACGAGCGGCCCTGCTCCTTCGCCACCTGCGCGACGGTGCCGGCGATGTCCAGCGAACGCTCGCTCAGCGCGCCGTTGCCGGCCGCCACGTCCTTGCGGGTTCCGGTCACGCCCGAGGCCGCGTCCCTGGCATGGCCGAGGTCGGCGCGCGTGTACTTGCCCGACAGCACGCCGCTGCCCAGCGGCGACCACGCCATCACGCCCAGGCCGAGCTCGTGCGCCATCGGCAGCAGCTCGCGCTCCACGGTGCGCTCGATCAGGCTGTGTTCGATCTGCAGCGCCACCAGCGGCGTCCAGCCGCGCAGGTCGGCCAGCGTCTGCATGCGCGCGACCTGCCAGGCCGGCGTGTCGGAGATGCCCGCGTAGAGCACCTTGCCGGAACGCACGAGGTCGTCGAAGCCGCGCATCACCTCGTCGATGGGCGTGAGGTTGTCCCAGATGTGCAGGTACAGCAGGTCGATGTAGTCGGTGCCCAGGCGCTTCAGGCTGGCCTCGACCGAGCGCACCATGTTGCGCCGGTGGTTGCCGCCGGCGTTAGGGTTGCCGGGCTGCATGTTCAGCGTGTATTTGGTGGCCAGCACCACCGACTCGCGCCGGTCCGCGATGAACCGGCCGAGCAGCGTCTCGGCGCTGCCGTTGGTATAGAAGTTGGCGGTGTCGATGAAGTTGCCGCCGCGTTCCAGGTACAGGTCGAACATGCGGCGCGATTCGCCGGCGTCCGCTCCCCAGCCCCAGTCGCTGCCGAAGGTCATGGTGCCCAGCGACATCGGGCTGACGCGCAGGCCCGAGCGGCCGAGGGTGAGGTAGTTGTCGAGCTTCATGGTGATGTCCTTTCAGAGGGGTGGCGGTGCGGCTGCATCGCCATGGCCTCGAAGGTAGTGGCCGCATTGCTTGGGAAACAGCCCGGTCGGCTGGATGCTTTGTGAAGCCCGTCTTCATAATGGCCGCCATGTCGCCCGAACTGCTTCCTGCCATTGCCGCCTTCGCCCGCGTGGCGCAACACGCCAGCTTCACCCGCGCGGCCGAGGAACTGGGCGTGTCGCCCTCGGCGCTCTCGCAGACGGTGCGTGCCCTCGAGCACAAGCTGCGCGTGCGGCTGCTCGACCGCACCACGCGCCGCGTCGGCGTGACCGAGCTGGGCCAGCAGCTGCTGGACGGCGCGCGCCCGGCGCTCGATGCGCTGGCGCAGGCGGTCGAAGGCATCGACGAGGCGCGCGACCAGCCCGCCGGGCTGCTGCGACTGAACGTCTCGCGGATCGCCGCCGAACTGCTGCTCTTTGCGCACATGGGCGACTTCGCCGACCTGTGGCCCGACATCACGCTCGAAGTGGTCTGCGACAACCGCATGGTCGACCTGGTGGAAG
The DNA here is from genome assembly GCF_902712855.1 of Variovorax paradoxus. Classification (NCBI taxonomy): domain Bacteria; kingdom Pseudomonadati; phylum Pseudomonadota; class Betaproteobacteria; order Burkholderiales; family Comamonadaceae; genus Variovorax; species Variovorax paradoxus. Next base: position 471,725 of record NZ_LR743507.1, on the reverse strand, counting down.
GCGGTTTCGATGCCGGCATCCGGCTCGGCGAGAGCCTGGCACAGGACGTGGTGGGCGTGCCGGTGGGCGGCCCGCTGCGCATGGTCACCTTCGCCGCGCCGCGCTACCTCCAGGGCCGGACGCTGCCGCGCGTGCCGGAAGACCTGCGCGCGCACCGCTGCCTCAACTACCGCCTGACCACCGGCGGCCTCTATCGCTGGGAATACGCGCAGGACGGCCGCGTGCTCGACATCGCACTGCAGGGCCCGCTCGTGAGCAACGACAGCGAGGTGCTGCTGGCGGCGGCGCGCGCGGGCGCGGGCATCGCCTCGGCCTTCGAGGGCGCGGTGCGCGACGATTTCGAGAGCGGCCGGCTGGTGCCGCTGCTGGAGCCCTGGTGGCCGACCTTTCCGGGCTTCTACCTGTACCACCCGAGCCGCGCGCAGATGCCGCGCAAGCTGCGGGTGTTCATCGACTTCCTGCAGGCGCGGCACGCGCCGCCGCCGGTGTCGCAGCGTGCGGTCAGGCCCGCATCAGTGCCTCGATCTCGTCCGCCTTCACCGGCACGCCGCGCGAGATGAGCTCGCAGCCGGTGGCGGTGACGATCGCGTCGTCCTCGATGCGTATGCCGATGTTGTGGAACTGCTCCGGCACGCCGTCTGCGGGGCGCACGTAGATGCCGGGCTCCAGCGTGAGCACCATGCCGGGGCGCAGGATGCGGCTCGGGCGGTTCTTGATGACTTCGTTCGAGAGCGGGTCCTTGCGCTCGCTCACTTCGCCGACCTGCGTGGGCTCGACGTAGCTGCCGCAGTCGTGCACGTCCATGCCGAGCCAGTGGCCGGTGCGGTGCATGTAGAACTGGAAGTAGGCGCGCGAGTCGATCACGTCGTCGACGCTGCCGACCTTGCCGGCGTCGAGCAGGCCCAGGTCGAGCATGCCCTGCGCGAGCACGCGCACGGCGGCGTCGTGCGGGTCGTTGAAGCGGTTGCCGGCCTTGGTGGCCGCGGCCGAGGCGTACTGGCTCTCCAGCACCAGGTCGTACAGCGCGCGCTGCGGGCCGCTGAACTTGCCGTCGGCCGGGAAGGTGCGCGTGATGTCGCTGGCGTAGCCGTCGAGCTCGCAGCCCGCGTCGATCAGCACCAGCTCGCCCTTGCGCACCGGCGCGGCGTCGGCGCGGTAGTGCAGCACGCAGGCATTGGCGCCGGCCGCGACGATGGAGCCGTAGGCCGGGTACTGCGAGCCGCCCAGGCGGAATTCGTGCAGCAGCTCGGCGTCGAGGTGGTACTCGCGCACGTCCTTGCCTTCGCGCAGCATGCGCGCGGACAGCTGCATCGCGCGGATGTGGGCGCGCGCGCTGATCTGCGCGGCGCGCCGCATGATGTCCTGCTCGTGCGCGTCCTTCACCAGGCGCATCTCGTCGAGCGGGCCGCACAGGTCGCGCTGTTCCTCGGGGCACAGCGCGCCGTAGCGCACGCGCGCGCGTACCGATTGCAGCCAGCCGTCGATGCGTGTCTCGAGCCCCTTGTGAGTGGCAAACGGAAACCACACGGTCGAGCGGTTCTCCAGCAGCTTGGGCAGCTTCGCGTCGAGGTCGTTGACGGAGAAGGCTTCGTCCAGGCCGAGTTCGGCCGGTGCCGCGTCGGGACCGAGGCGGTAGCCGTCCCAGATCTCGCGCTCGAGGTCCTTCGGCGCGCAGAACAGCGTGGCACGGCCGTCGCCCGCCAGTACCAGCCAGGCGTTGGGCTCGGTGAAGCCGGTCAGGTAGTAGAAGTAGCTGTCGTGGCGGAACAGGAAGTCGCTGTCGCGGTTGCGCTGGCGCTCGGGTGCGGTCGGCACGATGGCGATGCCGTCCTTGCCGAGTTGCGAGGCCAGGCGCGCGCGGCGCTCTGCGTGGATCGTGGTGTCAATGGGCATGGGATTTCACTTTCGATACGGTGCAAGTCCGGGGTCCGCGGGTACCAGGTGCCGCCATGGGAACACATCCTGCGCGAAGTGGCTGACGTAGCCGCCGATCGTTGACTGGATGACCATGAATTGAAGCGCCGGCCGCAGGCCTTGCAGCTGCTGCAGCTGCGCCAGGTCCAGGCAGGTGTTGCGCAGCCTCAGCACGCGCAGCTGCGCGCCCATGGGGCTCTCGAGCAGCGCCGCGTAGTCCTCGAAGGCCGTGATGCTGCCCGGGGCCCGCTCGGCCGGCCACACCATCTGCTGCTCGGTGGATTCCGAGAAATCCAGCAGCTTCAGTCCCGGCAGGTTTTGTGCCGAGGCGAGGTTGCCGATGAAGCGCTGGGTGTCGAAGTGCGCACCGATGCGCAGGCTCGAAAGCTGCGGCAGCGGCACGTCGAAGAAGCCGGCGTCCGGCGGGTTCGGCGCCGTCAGCTCGCTCAGGTGCGGCGTCTTGCGCACCCAGCGGGCGATCTCGCCGCCCTCCTCGAGAATGCCGTCGCTGGTGCACACGAGCGACTGGTTGTGGTCCTCGGGCTGTGTCGGCTTGACAAACAGCGAGCGCAGGCGCGGAAACGTCACGGGGCGGTCGAGCAGCGGAGCGAACATCCATTCGCGCGTGCCGTTCGCACCGCTGTCGATGCCGCTGAACGACAGCGAGGTGATGCAGTCGGCCACGTCCTGCCGACTGAGGCAGGCGAGGGTTTCGTCGAAGGCCTCGCCCCAGGTCTCGCCGAAGTACTCGACATGCCAGCCCTGGCGCATCGGTGCGAGGCTCAGGCGGTTGAAGTCGCTCTGGTAGAGCGGCACGGTCAGGGGGTCTTCGGGGGTGCCGTCGTTGCGCTCCGCGGCCGCTTCCAGGGCCAGGCCGTGGATGCGCAGAGGCAGCAGTCGCAGCGCTTCGGGCAGGGGCGCCAGCATCATGCGGCCGCTGCCGGCGGCGTGCCGGCGTTGAGTTGCTGCAGGCGTTGCGGGGTGCCCACGTCGGTCCAGGGGCCGGTGTAGAGCTCGGCGCTCACCTGCCGGTTGTTCATTGCGGCGCGCAGGATCGGCGCCAGCGCGGCCTTCACGCCGCCGGGGTTGCCGGCCGGGATGTCGGCGTACGGCGCTGCGAACAGCGCGGCGCGGTACAGCCCGATGGTGGAGAAGGTGAACTTCTCGTCGGCGGCGTCGAGCGCCAGGCCCTCGGGCGAGAGCCCGAAATCGCCCTTGGGGTTGTGCGCGGGGTTCGGCACCAGCCACAGGTGGGCCAGCTTGCCGCTGGCGAGGAAGCGATCGACCGCAGCCTGCGTGAAGCGGAATCCGGGCGCGAACACGTCGCCGGCCGCTACCCAGAACACCTCGCCCAGCAGCGGCAGCGCACGCACGATGCCGCCAGCCGTTTCGAGTGCGCCGCCGAAGTCGCGGCCTTCGTCGGAGTATGAAATCGATAGCGCGACACCGTCGTCCATCAAGGGCGTCGGGCCGAAACGGCCTGAAATCTGCGCGCCCAGCCAGTCGGTGTTGACCACCAGCCCGGTGAAACCGCCGGCGGCCATCGCCTCCATCGGCCATTGCATCAGGGGCTTGCCGTGGACTTCGAGCAGGGGCTTGGGGGTGGTGTCGGTCAGCGGCCGCATGCGCTCGCCGCGGCCGGCGGCCAGGATCATCGCGCGGATCGAGGTCACCGCGCTCACGCTGCAACTCGGCCGCGCTGCAGCTCGTTGCGTTCGCTGTGCCGCGGCTGGAACAGCGACACCAGGCATTCCATCAGCGCTTGTGCCTTGGCCGAGTGGTCGCCGCCGAAGTTGCAGACGTACACGTCGAGCGTCACGCCGCGCTGCTCGGGCCAGGTGTGGATGCACAGGTGCGATTCGGCCAGCAGCACCGTGGCGGTGACGCCGCCCGGTCCGGCCGGCGTGGCGGGAAACCCGTGCACCAGCTTGCCCACCGCCTGCAGGCCGGCGGCGCCCACCGCCTTCAGGCAGACCGCGCCCAGCGCCTCGCGGTCGGTGAGCCATTGAAGGCCGCATTGGCAGTCGTGGAGGTCGGCGGTGAGGTGCAGCCCGTGCATGGGTCGCAACTCTAGCAGCGCGGGCGCCGTACAAGAGAACATCGGCGGGGTGTTCGGCCTGTATCGGCCGGGGTTGGGGCTCGCCCGGTAAAATCGCGGGTTCCCCCCTATCCCACCCACCCTTTTCCCCCGAAAGCCTCATGCCCATGGCAAACCAAGCCCTGATGGCCAACGCGATCCGCGCGCTGGCAATGGATGCCGTCCAACAAGCGAATTCCGGCCATCCGGGTGCACCGATGGGCATGGCCGACATGGCCGTCGCGCTCTGGGGCGAACACCTGCGCTACAACCCCGCGAACCCGCACTGGTTCGACCGCGACCGCTTCGTGCTCTCGAACGGCCACGCCTCGATGCTCCTGTACTCGGTGCTGCACCTCACCGGCTACGACCTGCCCATCGGCGAACTCAAGAACTTCCGCCAGCTGCACAGCAAGACCGCCGGCCACCCCGAAGTCGACGTGACCCCCGGCGTCGAAACCACCACCGGCCCGCTGGGCCAGGGCATCACCAATGCCGTGGGCTTCGCGCTGGCCGAGAAGCTGCTGTCGGCCGAGTTCAACCGCAAGGACCACGCCATCGTCGACCATCACACCTACGCCTTCCTGGGCGACGGCTGCATGATGGAAGGGATCAGCCACGAAGCCTGCGCGCTGGCCGGCGCCTGGCACCTGAACAAGCTCATCGCCCTGTACGACGACAACGGCATCAGCATCGACGGACAGGTCAAGCCCTGGTACATCGACAACGTGGCCGAGCGTTTCCACGCCTATGGCTGGCACGTGATCGGCCCGATCGACGGCAACGACGCCGCCGCGGTGTCCGCGGCCATCGCCAAGGCCAAGCAGTCGACCGACAAGCCCACGCTCATCAACTGCAAGACCGTCATCGGCAAGGGCAGCCCGAACCGCGCGGGCACCGCCAAGGCACACGGCGAGGCCCTGGGCGCCGAAGAAATCAAGCTCACGCGCGACGCCATCGACTGGCACTTCCCGCCCTTCGAGATCCCGGCCGAGGTGTATTCCGACTGGGACCACAAGGAAGCCGGCGCCAACATCGAAGCCGAGTGGAACGCGAAGTTCGCCGCCTACGCGCTGGCCTACCCCGAACTGGCCGCCGACTTCACGCGCCGCATGAAGGGCGAGCTGCCCAAGGACTTCCACCAGGTCGCGTTCGACACCGTGGTCGCCGCCCACACCAAGGCCGAGACCGTGGCCAGCCGCAAGGCCAGCCAGCTCGCGCTCGAGGCCTTCACCGCCGCGCTGCCCGAAATGCTCGGCGGCAGCGCCGACCTGACCGGCTCGAACCTCACCAACACCAAGAGCACCCCCGCCCTGCGCTTCGATCCGAAGACCGGGGCCGTGGTCATGAACGTGCCGGCCGTCGAGGCCAAGCAGGGTGCCGAGGACGAAGCCAAGCCCGAGACGCCCGCCGAAGCACCGCGCGGCACCATCGGCCGCCACATCAACTACGGCGTGCGCGAGTTCGGCATGGCGGCCATCATGAACGGCGTGGCGCTGCATGGCGGCTACATCCCCTACGGCGGCACCTTCCTCACCTTCAGCGACTACAGCCGCAACGCCATCCGCATGGCCGCGCTCATGAAGCGCCGCGTGATCCACGTGTTCACGCACGACTCCATCGGCCTGGGCGAAGACGGCCCCACGCACCAGTCGATCGAGCACGCCGCCTCGCTGCGCCTCATCCCTAACCTGGACGTCTGGCGTCCGGGCGACACGGCCGAGACCGCCGTGGCATGGGCCGTGGCGCTGCAGAACCAGTCGCGCCCGACCGCGCTGCTGCTCAGCCGCCAGAACATCGCCTACGCACCGAAGAGCGAGCTCGGCGACATCAGCCGCGGCGCCTACGTGCTGGCCGAGCCCGAAGTGGTCGGCCTCAAGAGCAAGAAGACCGCCGCCGTCATCATCGCCACCGGCTCGGAAGTGCAGCTCGCGCTGGCCGCGCAGAAGCTGCTGGCCGAGAAGAAGATCGCCGTGCGCGTGGTGTCGATGCCCTCGACCACCACCTTCGACCGCCAGGACCTTGCCTACAAGAAGTCCGTGCTGCCGAAGAAGCTGCCGCGCATCGCCGTGGAAATGGGCTGCACCGGCGGCTGGTGGAAGTACGGCTGCGCCGCCGTCGTCGGCATCGACACGTACGGCGAATCGGCCCCCGCGCCGGTGCTGTTCAAGCACTTCGGATTCACGGCCGAGAACGTCGCTGCCACGGTCGAAGCGGCCCTGCGCGACTGAGCGCCGCGCGTCCTTCGTCCGGTCCGATCACAAGTTTTTCAACCTTAGGAGCAAGTCAGATGGCTATCAAACTCGGTATCAACGGCTTCGGCCGCATCGGTCGCAACGTGCTGCGTGCAGCGGTGCAGAACTTCAAGAACGAGATCGAGATCGTTGCCATCAACGACCTGCTCGAGCCCGACTACCTGGCGTACATGCTCCAGTACGACTCGGTGCACGGCCGCTTCAAGGGTGAAGTCACGGTCGAAGGCAACACGCTGGTCGTGAACGGCAAGAAGATCCGCCTGACGCAGGAACGCGACCCGTCGCAGCTGAAGTGGAACGAGGTCGGCGCCGACATCGTGCTCGAGTCGACCGGCCTGTTCCTCACCAAGGAAACCGCGCAGAAGCACATCGACGCGGGCGCCAAGAAGGTGATCCTGTCGGCACCGTCGAAGGACGACACCCCCATGTTCGTCTACGGCGTGAACGACAAGAAGTACGCCGGCGAAGCCATCATCAGCAACGCCAGCTGCACCACCAACTGCCTGGCCCCGCTGGCCAAGGTGCTGAACGACAAGTGGGGCATCAAGCGCGGCCTGATGACCACCGTGCACGCCGCCACCGCCACGCAGAAGACCGTGGACGGCCCGAGCAACAAGGACTGGCGCGGCGGCCGCGGCATCCTGGAAAACATCATCCCCTCGAGCACCGGCGCAGCCAAGGCCGTGGGCGTGGTGATCCCCGAGCTCAACAAGAAGCTCACCGGCATGAGCTTCCGCGTGCCGACCTCCGACGTCTCGGTGGTCGACCTGACGGTCGAGCTGGTGAAGGAAGCCACGTACAAGGAAATCTGCGCCGAGATGAAGTCGCAGAGCGAAGGCGCGCTGAAGGGCGTGCTGGGCTACACCGAAGACAAGGTGGTGGCCACCGACTTCCGCGGCGACCCGCGCACCTCCATCTTCGACGCCGAAGCCGGCATTGCACTCGACGGCACCTTCGTCAAGCTCGTGAGCTGGTACGACAACGAATGGGGCTACTCGAACAAGTGCCTCGAAATGGTGAAGGTCGTTTCGAAGTAAGCGAGGCTTCCAAGCTTCAATGAAGAACGCGCCCGAGGGCGCGTTTTTTCTTGGGCACTGCAGAGAGCATCACGCCCTCACCGCAGCTTCTCGTCCCTGCGGATCTCGCTGCTCAGCTGCGACGTCAGCCGTGTCGCGGCCCTTCTCGCCGCCAGCCCGAAGTCGCCCTTGAACTCGCCGAACTCCGCCGTGCCGTGGCCTGCCGCGCGCACGCGCGTGACCTGCGCGCCGGCAGCGTCGGTCACCACACACGAGACTTCGGCGGTGAACGAGGTCGGTGGCCAGCTGATCCAGGACGACGAACTCGACTCGGTCCTGATGCGCGGCGCGAAGACCAGCGACACGCCCGCCGTCTCGTTCGCCTTCGCGTCGCCCGCCGTGCGAAGCACGACCACGTCGCGGTACACCGCGCGCAGTGCATCGCGGATGGACTTCTCCAGGTCGCGGTATGGAAAGTAGCTCACGCGGTCGCCGCTGCCGCCGGGCGTGACGACCTCGAGGTCGCGGTCGGCGTCGGTCATCACATAGGCGACCTTCTTCGGCACGAGGTGCGCCTGCGAGCGCGGCGGCGCGGTCTCGGTGATCATGGTGATCGGGTGCACGCAGCCCGCAAGCAGCGCGGTTGCGAAGGCCATGGCGGCGCCACGTCGAACCGCCGCCGCGGTCATCGGAAGAATGAACTGCATCGAAGCGCCTCCTGCCTGTCGGGTCAACGGCCGATGGCGGCCACGAACTGCGGATCGGCATACACCTTGCGCAGCAACGCGCGCACGAGGCGCGGGTACGCGGCCTGGCCGGCCGGCACGGCGACGATGCTGGCGTAGCTCGAGTCGAAAGCGGTCTCGGCGCGGTAGGTCTTGCGCAGGCGTTGCGCGTCGTCGCGCGTGACGGTGATCTCGACGTCCATGCGGCCGGTGCCGTTGATCACGCCGAGGTCGATGTCGTTCACGAGGATGCGCGCCGCAACGCGCGTGGGCGCCTTGGGGTCGTAGGCGGAAATCTCGCTCAGGTCGCGCATGAGCGCGTCCTGCAGGTACTGCGCGAAGCTGCCGCTCGGCGACAGCAATTTCGCACGGCGCAACTGCACGGTGTTGACGGGCTCTTCAGGAGCGGTGGGCTGAGCCCTGGCGAGGGCCACCATGCCGGGACGCGCCGCCTCGAGCCGGTCGAGCGCTTCGTAGTCGGCCGCATAGGGCGGTGCCAGCAACGGTGCGCAGCCGGTGGCCAGGAGGGCGGCTGCCAGCGCACCGCACACGGCCAGCGGGCGAAGGCGCCAGCCCGAGCGCCGGTGCGGGTGCCGTTTCGAGTGCGAGCGCCAGCCCGTGCGCAGGAGCTGGCGCAAACGCAAGGGCCGGCCTTGCGAGCGAAAGGTCGCCATGTCTTCAGTCCCTCTCTCCACGAGGCCCCGGATGCATGCATGGTGCATCGGTGGCGCGTGCTCCCGGCGCGACGGTAGCACGCATCGCGCGGCGCGCGAATCCATGAAGCCGCGGAACCCGAAGGTGCGCGGAGGGACGAGGGCGAACCTCAGACCGGTTCGAGCACGTGGATCAGCTTGCTCTCGACCAGTTCCTTGGTCCGCTCGCCGTGAGCCTTCATGTGCGGTGCGACCGCGTGCGCCTGCAGGTGCGCCAGCGTTTCCCATTTCTCGATCACGACGAAGGTGTCGGGGCCGAAGCTGGCCTTCGACGCGGGGATGCCCTGCGCGTCGACGGTGGCGCCGTACTCGACGCAGCCCGCTTCGGCGAGCACGGCCGCGCGGTTCCCGGCGAAGGCCTCGAGCAGTCTGGCGCGCTGGCCGGGCTTGGCGGTGATGACGGCGACGACATGAATCATTGAAATGCTCCGTGGTTGGGATGGTTGACGGGGGAACGACCGCCGACTCTAGAAGATCCGATACCTTCGTATGGGTCCCGCGCGAGACCCGTTGCCCCACCCTATCATCGCCCGCATGTTCTTCCCGCTCCCTCGCACGGCCACCGCGCCTTTCTGTCCCTCCGAGGTCAAGGGCAGCGTGACGGTCCCGCAGGACCTGCCCTTCCTCAAAAAGCTGATGCGCTATGCCGGTCCCGGCCTGCTGGTGTCGGTGGGCTACATGGACCCGGGCAACTGGGCGACCGACATCGAGGCGGGCTCGCGCTTCGGCTACGGGCTGCTGTTCGTGGTGCTGCTCGCGAGCCTCGCGGCGATGCTGCTGCAGACGCTGTGCGTGCGCCTGGGCCTGGTCACGCAGAAGGACCTGGCGCGCGCCTGCCGGCAGCACTACCCGCCGCTGGTGAACCGCCTGCTGTGGCTCGGCGCCGAGCTGGCTATCGTGGCCTGCGACCTGGCCGAGGTGCTGGGCAGCGCGCTCGCTTTGCACCTGCTGTTCGGCGTGTCGATCCCGGTGGGCATCGCGATCACGGCGTTCGACACGCTGCTGGTGCTGGGCCTGCAGGGTGCGGGCTTTCGCCGCGTCGAGGCGATCGTGCTGGGGCTGGTGGGCACCATCGCGGGTTGCTTCATCGTCGAGTTGGCGATGGCGCCGCCCAACTGGTTCGGCGTGGCGATGGGCTTCGGCCCGAGCCTGGAGCGGCTGCACCAGCCCGGCGCGCTGTACCTGGCCATCGGCATCGTCGGCGCCACGGTGATGCCGCATAACCTGTACCTGCATTCGTCCATCGTGCAGACGCGCCTGGTGGCCGACACCGACGCGGCGCGCCGCGAGGCGGTGCGCTTCTGCACGCTCGACGCGGTGGTGTCGCTGTCGCTCGCGCTGCTGGTCAACGCCGCCATCATGGTGCTGGCGGCCAGCGCCTTCCACGCCACGGGCCACCGCGAAGTGGCAGAGATCGACGACGCCTACCGGCTGCTGGAGCCCGTCGTCGGCAGCGCGCTCGCGGCCACGCTGTTCGGCATCGCGCTGCTGGCCTCGGGGCAGAGCTCGACCTTCACCGGCACCATCGCGGGACAGATCATCATGGAAGGCTTTCTCGACCTGAAGATCCCGTGCTGGCAGCGCCGCCTGATCACGCGCCTGCTGGCGCTGGGTCCGGCCTGGTTCGGCGTGTGGTGGTTCGGCGACGGCGGCGTGGGCAAGATGCTGGTGCTCAGCCAGGTGGTGCTGAGCTTCCAGCTGCCCTTTGCGATGTGGCCGCTCATCCGCTTCACCAGCCGGCGCGACATGATGGGCGACTTCGCCAACGGGCCGGTGCTCAAGTCGCTCGCGTGGCTGCTGTTCGGCGTGATCGGCGCGGCCAACGTGTGGCTGGTGGCCTCGGTGCTCAACGGCGGCTGAGCGGCGCAGACGGCGCGACCTCCTCCTTGCCGAGCGCGTCGGCGATGAAGTCGACGAACGCGCGCACGCGCGCCGACAGCTGGTGGCGCTGCGGGTACACGGCATAGATGTCGGCGTCGGGGGTGCGGTAGCTGGCGAGCACCTGGACCAGCCGGCCGCTGCGCAGGTAGCGCGCGATGTCCCACTCGGCGCGCATCAGGATGCCGTGGCCGTCGAGTGCCCAGTTGACCGCGATCTCCCCGTCGTTGGTGCTCAGTGCGCCGCGCGTCTTCACGGCCTCGGTGCGCTGCGCCGCGCCACGGCCGCTGCTCAGGCGCCACACGCCGTAGGCCTCGTCACCCTGCCGGATGCCGATGCAGCGGTGGCGTGCAAGGTCGTTGGGCACCCTGGGCTGGCCAGCACGCGCGAGGTAGGCGGGCGACGCGCACAGCAGGCGCCGGTTCGACGCGATGCGCCGTGCGATCACGCGCGCCTCGGGCGGCGCGCCGAAGCGGATGCACACGTCGAAGGCGTCGTCGGTCAGCGGCGGCGGATTCACCGACAGCTGAAGCTGCACTTCCACCTGCGGGTGCTTTCGCACGAACCTGGAGATCACCGGCGCGACGTGGCTGCGCCCGAAGCCGAGCGTGGCGTTGACGCGCAGCAGGCCTTGCGCCTCGCCCCTGGCGCCGCCCAGCAATTGCGCCATGTCGTCGATCTCGCCGAGGATGCGCCGCGCGCTGGCCACGTAGAGCTCGCCCTCGGGCGTGAGGCTCATGCGCCGGGTGGTTCGGTTCACGAGCGTGACGCCCAGGCGCGCTTCCATCTGCGCGAGCCGCTTGCTCACCGCGGGCGTGCTGATGCCGAGCTCGCGCGCCGCGGCGCTCAGGCTGCCGCAGGCCGCGAGCGTGGAGAAGAAGCCGAGGTCGGCGGGCTGGACGGGTGAAACCATGGCCACCTCACTGTTGAATCGAAGTTAAGGATGGATTCACCTGGGGCATGAATCTGTCGTTGCATCGGATCCTACAGTGGCCCATCGCACCCCACATTCAAGAGGAACATCGATGAGCAGCTACAGCATTGCCACCATTCCGGGCGACGGCATCGGCAAGGAAGTGATTCCCGCGGGGCGCCAGGTGATGGAGGCGCTGGCCGCGGCTTCCGCAGGCGCCCTTCATTTCACCTTCGAGGACTTCGGCTGGGGCGGCGACTGGTTTCGCGCACACGGCGAGATGATGCCGGCCGACGGCCTGGACGCATTGCGCAAGAAGGACGCGATTCTTTTCGGCTCCGCCGGCGACCCGCACATTCCCGACCACATCACGCTGTGGGGCCTGCGCCTGAAGATCTGCCAGGGCTTCGACCAGTACGCCAACGTGCGGCCCACGCGCATCCTGCCGGGCATCGACGGGCCGCTCAAGCGCTGCGCGCCGGGCCAGCTCGACTGGGTGATCGTGCGCGAGAACTCCGAGGGCGAATACGCCGGCGTCGGCGGCCGCGTGCACCAGGGCCACCCCATCGAGGCGGCCACCGACGTGAGCATGATGACCCGCGCGGGTGTGGAGCGCATCATGCGCTTCGCCTTCAGGCTGGCCGGCTCGCGGCCACGCAAGCTGCTCACCGTGGTGACCAAGAGCAACGCGCAGCGCCATGCGATGGTGATGTGGGACGAGATCGCGCTGCAGATCTCGAAGGAGTTCCCCGATGTGACGTGGGACAAGGAACTGGTCGACGCCTGCACCGCGCGCATGGTCAACCGCCCGGCCACGCTGGACACCATCGTGGCGACCAACCTGCACGCCGACATCCTCAGCGACCTGGCGGCCGCACTGGCGGGCAGCCTCGGCATCGCGCCCACCGGCAACATCGACCCCGAGCGCCGCTACCCGTCGATGTTCGAGCCGATCCACGGTTCGGCCTTCGACATCATGGGCAAGGGACTGGCCAACCCGGTCGGCACGTTCTGGTCGGTCGTGATGCTGCTGGAGCACCTGGGCGAGAGCGAGGCCGCGCGTCGCGTGATGCAGGCGGTGGAGCATGTCACGGCCGATCCGTCGCTGCACACGCGCGACCTGGGCGGCAACGCCACCACCGCGCAGGTGACGCGCGCCGTGTGCGCGCACATTGCCGGCGAGCCCGTGCGGCTCGCGGCCTGACGCATTCGGTACCAGCACTTCGAGCGCGCTTTCGGCGTCACCTGCCGCCGCGAGCGCCACAGCGATTTCCACGGTATCCGCGCGCCTCGATGCGCGCACCACGACAACGAGCCGGAGACAAACCATGAACGCTGCTTTCCTGAACATGCGCCGCCGGCGCACCGTGCTGGCCGCCGCCACGCTGGCATTGGGCCTGGGCGCCACCGCCCTGGCCTGCGCGCAGCAGACCGCGGCCGGTTGGCCGGCTCGGCCGATCAGCCTCGTCGTGCCGTTCCCCGCCGGAGGCACCACCGACGTGCTGGCCCGCGCGCTGGCCGACAAGCTCTCGCAGTCGCTGGGCCAGCCGGTGGTGGTCGAGAGCAAGCCCGGTGCCGGCGCCACGCTCGGCGCCGACTACGTGGCCAAGGCCAGGCCCGACGGCTACACGCTGCTGATGGGCGCGGTGCACCACACCATCGCCACCAGCGTCTACAAGAAGCTGCCGTACGACTTCCAGAAGGACCTGGCGCCCGTCACCATGGTGGCGCTGGTGCCCAACGTGCTGGTGATCAACGCGGCGAACACTCCGGCGAAGAACGTTGCCGAACTGGTGGCGCTGGCGAAGACCGCGCCCGACAGGCTGGCCTACGGCTCCAACGGCAACGGCACCGCGCAGCACCTGATCGGCACGCAGTTCCAGTCGCTCACCGGCACCCGGCTGCTGCACGTGCCCTACAAGGGCAGCGGGCCGCTCACCACCGACCTGCTGGGCGGGCAGGTGGCGATGTCCTTCGACACCATCACGCCCGTGCTGCAGCACATCAAGGGCGGCAAGCTGCGTGCGCTGGCCGTGACCACGGCCCGCCGCTCCTCCGTGCTGCCCGACGTGCCGACGCTGGAGGAAGCCGGCCTCAAGGGCTTCGACATCGGCACCTGGTTCGGCGTGCTCGCGCCGGCGGGCGTGCCGAAGGACATCGTGGCGCGGCTGAACGCCGAGATGGTGAAGATCATCCACTCGCCCGATTTCGCGCAGCGCATGCAGGCGGTCGGCGCCGAGCCGCTGGGCGGCACGCAGGAGGAGATGGCGCGGCAGATCCGGGAGGAGACCGCCAGGTTCGCGAAGCTGGTGAAGGACGGCGGCGTGTCGATCGACTAGGCGGTTACCGGTGCGCACACCTTGGCGCTCCGCACACTGGGCCGAGCCCATACGATGGCGGTTCCACGACTCTGCGTCACCACCATGTTCATCGTCACACTGACCTACATCCGGCCGCTCGACGAACTCGACGTGCTGATGGACGCGCACATCGCCTGGCTCAAGAAGCACTACGAAAGCGGCCTGTTCCTGGCATCGGGCCGGCAGGTGCCGCGCAAGGGCGGCGTGATCCTGGCGCGCTCGGGCGACCGCGACGGACTGCAGGCGGTGCTGGCGCGCGACCCGTTCGTGCTGAACGGTGCCGCGCGCACCGACATCATGGAGTTCGTGCCCAGCATGACCGCGCCGGGCGCGGAGGCACTCAAGAGCCTTTGACCGCAGCCGCCGGCGGTGCGGGCAGCTCTTCGCGCCCGCCCGGGTGCCTGGCGAAGCGCGCCGCCTGCATGCCGTGCACCGGCGCCGTATCGCCGAAGGGCCAGCCGCCGAACTGCGTGCGGCGGTAGTCCGCCATGGTCTGGCTGATCTCGGCCTGCGTGTTCATCACGAACGGGCCGTACTGCACCACCGGCTCGGCGATCGGGCGGCCCTGCAGCACGAGGAATTCGGCGGTGTCGTCGGGGCCGTTGGCCAGTTCCACGGCCATGTCCGCACGCAGCTCGATGGCCACCGGGCCCTGTACGCGCCGACCCGCGACGTTCGCCGCCGCGCCCTTGAAGAAGTACAGCATGCGGCGCGTGCCCTCGCCCGCGGCGGCGGGCAGCGTCCACTGCGCGCCGGGCGCCATCTTCAGCGTCCAGATGGCCACGTCGGCGTCGGCCTGCGCGGCCCACGAGTCGGGCGGCGGCGCCAGCGGCTGGATCGGCTGCGTTCCGGCCGCGGCATCGCCCAGGCGGCCGGCGATCACGGCGACCTCGGTGCGCCCGCCCTTCGCGTCGTCCGATGCGAAGCGCGGGATCGCGTCCGACCAGAACATGGTGAAGTGCGGCTCGGCCATCTTGCTCCGGGCGGGCAGGTTCAGCCAGATCTGGAACAGCTCCAGCGGGTTGGGCGCAGCGGCATCGAGCAGCGGGAACATCTCCGAATGCACGATGCCCTTGCCGGCCGTGAGCCACTGCACGTCGCCGCCGCCGAAGCGCGCGGTGGCGCCCAGCGAGTCGGAATGATCCACCAGGCCCTTGCGCACGATGGTCACCGTCTCGAAGCCGCGGTGCGGGTGCGAGGGAAAGCCCGGCACGGCGTCGCCGTGGTACATGCTCCAGCCGTCCTTGCGGCTGAAGTCCTGGCCGATCTGGCGGCCGGCCAGCGAGGCGGCCGGGCCCATCCGGCCGTTGCCCTGCGGGTAGGCGTCGTCGTGGTAGACGCAGAACAGGAACGGGTCGATCGTCTGCCACGGAAAGCCGAGGGGCGCGATCTGCACGATGGGGCTGAGGCTCTTGTTGTCTTCTTCGGACATGTCGGTATTCCTTTGCGCGGTGGGCAGGGCCGATGTTGCCTTGCCGGTGCCTGGAATATCGGGGCGCCGCCGCCGTCCGGTAGATGCCTTGCCTGCAACAGTGAAGAGCGCGTATGGAACGATGGGCATCGTTCTTTCCTCCGTGCTTTCCGGGCGCGGCCGCTGCTACTGCTTCGGCATCTCGGCGTTCGGGTCCATGTAGACCAGCTCCCACAGGTGGCCGTCGATGTCCTGGAAGCCGTGCCCGTACATGAAGCCGTAGTCCTTCGGCTCGGTCGGCGTGGTGCCGCCGGCGGCCCTGGCCTTGGCCACGAGGTCGTCGACCTCGGCGCGGCTCTCGCACGAGAGGCACAGCAGCACCTCGGTGCTCTTGCCGGTGTCGGCGATGGCCTTGGTGGTGAAGGTCTTGAAGAAGTCCTCCACCAGCAGCATGACGTGGATGCTGTCCTTCTGCACCACCATGCAGGCGGCGTTGGCGTCGGTGAACTGCGGGTTGAACGTGTAGCCCAGCGCGGCGAAGAAAGCCTTGGTCTTGTCGAGGTCCTTGACGGGGAGGTTCACGAAGATCTGCTTGGTGGCCATGGTGTCGTCCTGTGTGTGGATGAAGAAGGTCTGGAAGAGGGGTTTGCCGGCGTCTTGTGTACGCCGTCCACAAAAGATACCAAACAAACTGGACGGCGTCCACAAGGGTTTCCGAGGCAGTGGCCGCCACCGGGGGCGCATCATGGGCGGCTATGGAAATCGAATTCAAGTTCTGCATCCCGTCCGAGCGACTGAAAGCCGTCGAGGCCGCCCTGAAGCGCGGCACCGTCGAGCGCACCCGCCTGCAGGCCCGCTACTTCGATACCGCCGACCTGCGACTGGCCGCCGACGGAATGGTGCTGCGGCTGCGCAAGGAAGGGGCGCGCTGGGTGCAGACCGTGAAGGCCACGGGCGACAACGCGCTGCACCGGCTCGAGCACAACGTCGACCTCGGCACGGCCGCCCGGGCCGGCGCGGCACCGCAGATCGATCCGCTGCGCCACCAGGGCACGCCGGTGGGCGACCGGCTTGCGAGGCTGCTGGCCGAGGGCGGCGGCGCTTCCCTGGTCGAGCGGCAATCGACCGACATCGTGCGGCTCACGCGCGACGTGCGCGTCACCGGGCCCGGCGCGGCGGTGGTCGAGATGGCGCTGGACGTGGGCAAGGTCGTCGCACACGCGGGCACGCCCGAGCAGCGCGAATCGCCCGTGTGCGAACTCGAGCTCGAGCTGAAGCGCGGCGACGTGCAGGGCCTGGTGTCGCTCGCGCGGCGCTGGTCGCAGCAGCACGGGCTGTGGTTCAGCACCGTCTCCAAGGCCGAGCGCGGCGCGCGGCTGCTGGCGGCGCAGGAAACCGCCGAGGCGGTGAAGGCCGAGCCGCCGCGCTTCGCCACGCAGCACCCCGACGGCCGCGCCGTCCAGCAGGCCGTGGTGGCGGCGTGCCTGGCGCAGATGCTGCCCAACGCGAGCGAGATCGCCGCCGGCAGCACCGACGAGGAGCAGGTCCACCAGCTGCGCATCGGCATCCGACGGCTGCGCACCGCGCTGCGGGAACTCGCACCGCTCGATGCGTCGTCGGCGCATTTCCTGCCTGCCGACTGGGAGCCGCCGCTGGTCGACGCCTTCCGCGCGCTGGGCGAACTGCGCGACCGCGAGCAGGTGGTGAAGCTGGCACAACCCCGGCTGCGCGAGGCCGGCGGGCCGGAGTTCGATCCGCTGGCGGGCGATGCGGCGGGCAACAACACCCCGTCGCCCGGCGACGTGGTGCGGGCACCGGCGTTCCAGGACGTGCTCGTGTCGCTGATCGGCTTCACTGCGCTACCCGCGACAGACGCGGCAGACGTGACAGGCGACGCGGACGGCAAGACCGATGATGCGGGCGGGCCCGTCGATGCGGACGATGCGCGCCGCCTGCTGCGCAAGCGCCTGCAGCGGCTGCACAGGCAGGCCGTGCGCGACGGCGAGCGCTTCGAGTCGCTCGACACCGAAAGCCGGCACCGCGTGCGCAAGCGGCTCAAGCGCCTGCGCTATCTCGCGGAGTTCGTGGCGCCGCTGTTCGATGGAGACGGCGACAACGGCAAGGACGCCGCCGAGCGCTACCTGAAGGCGCTGCGCCCCGCACAGGACGCGCTCGGCGATTTCAACGACGAAGCCGTGGCGATGGCGCTGTACCGCGACGCCGCCGAGCGCGACGCGCGGGCCTGGTTCGCGGTGGGATGGTTCGCCGCGCGGCATCCGGCGGGAGCGAAGGCGTGCCGGAAGGCCCTGGGAAAGATCGAGGACGCGCCGCGGTTCTGGAAGAAGCGCGGCTAGTTGCCGAAGTCCAGCGCCAGCTGAGAGTCTGGCAGCGACGGATCCAGCCTGCGGGCGGCCAGGTGCTTCGCCACGTATCCCGTAGCCCAGGCAAGGAAGGAAATCCAGCAGAGCCAGATCGCGAAGCCGATCAGAAGCACGCAGGTCCAGCGCTGTTCTTTCAGCGAATCCTTGATGAAGGCCGCGGTGTCTTTGTCCTTGAGGACGCCGCAAAGAATACCCACCTCGTTCTCGCTGAAGGATGTTCGTTCCGCGTTGAGGGCTGCCGGCTGCGAGCAGTCATCGATGCGCAACGGCTCGGGCCCGAACGGAAGGATGGATCGAAGTGCCTTGGCCTGTGTCGCGGTGGCGGCGAATGTCCGCTGCGTCGCCTTGAGCGTGAGGAACGCCTGATCGCGAAAGAGAGCCGTCGTGCTGGCAATGAAGAGCAGCATTCCGATCGCGACACCGGCAAGCCTCAGGCCCTGGAGTGTGCGCGACGGCAGTTTGTGCTGCCTGATCTGGCGAAGCTCCACATCGAAGAGTTCGCCGCACATGCTTAGCGCCCTCATTTGCACGCCGTTGCGTTTTGCCCATTGAATGAGCTGTCTGGCCTGCGCCAGGCTGTTGACCTTTACGCCGGCGAACAGGCGAAACGAAATCAGGCTGGTCTGCTCATCGATGAAAGCGCGAACTTCCGGATCGGTGATTTCCTGCTTGCCATGAACCAGTTGCCACAGCCGGTGCATCAGCACATGGAGCGACTCCGTTCGCCAGATGACCCAAACGAAGGCCATGCAGATCAGCGAAGGAGCCGCAATGCTCAGGAAGCTTGAAAGGCTGGGGAGTGTGGCGAAGTCCATCGCCACAGTCTGCCTCAGTGATGGTGCCCGTGCGCCCCATGCACATGCCGGTGCTCGATCTCCACCGGCAGCGCGGCGCGCACGTCGGTCACCTGCAGGCTGAACTTCAGCGCCTTGCCGGCCCACGGGTGGTTGCCGTCGAGCAGCACCACGGGGCCCTTGATCTTCATCACGGTGAAGACATGTTCGCGCCCGTCGTCGAGCCGGCCCTGCAGCTGGCCTCCCACCTTCACGCCCGGCGGGAAGTCGGTCTTGGGAATGCTGCGCACCAGCGTCTCGTCGCGCTGGCCGAAGGCGTCCTCGGGCGAGAGGCTCACCACGGTCTGGTAGCCCTTTTCCTTGCCGTCGAGCGCTTCCTCGATCTTGGGCAGCGTGTTCTCGTACCCGCCATGCAGGTAGGCCATCGGCTCGGGGCTCGCCTCGATGAGCTTGCCCTGGGCATCGGAGACCTTGTACTTGATGGTGACGACGGTGTCTTTTTCGATTTTCATGGGGTCGCATTCTCAGTGGAAACCGGAAAACGCTGCCGGTCAGGCTTTCCCCGTGTCCGGCGCACCGAGCAACAGGCCCATCTGGCCCAGCTTGCCGACCACGAGCTCGATGAAGGCCGACACCGCCAGCGGCAGGTGCTTGCGGCTCGGGTACACCACGCTCAGCCCGCGTCCGGTGTAGCGGTACTGCGGCAGCACCCGCACCAGCAAGCCTTCCTGCTCGTCGCGCGTTGCGATCGGCGGCGGCAGCTGCACGATGCCCAGCCCGGCCAGCGCCGCCTTGCGCAGCGCCTGCGCGGTGTTGCCGGTGAAGCGGCCGCCGACCTGCACTTCTTCCTCGACGCCGTCGGGTCCGGTGAGCCGCCATGTGGTGCGTCCGCCGGGGTGCGGCGGCGTCACGCAATCGTGGGCCGCGAGTTCCTGCAGCGTGGCAGGTGCGCCGCGGCGCGCGAGGTAGGCGGGGCTCGCCAGCAGCCCGCCGCTGCGGGTGGCCATGCGCCGTCCGATGTAGCCCGAATCGCGCAGCGGGCCGCCGCGGAAGGCCACGTCGATCTGCTCGGCGATCAGGTCGGCGGGTGCGTCGCTGAGCACGAAGTCCAGCTTCACCAGCGGGTGTTCGGCCAGGAAGTCCGACACCCATTCCATGGGAAAGAAATCGAAGAAGTCCGCCGGCGCCGCCACGCGCACCAGCCCGCTCGGCGCTTGGCCGCCCGCCACCAGGGCCTGGCCCGCCGCCACCAGCCCGTCGACCGCGCCGGCGCAGCGGTCGTGGAAGTCCTGGCCCGCGCCGGTCAGCGTGAGCTTGCGGGTGGAGCGCTGCATCAGCCGGGTGCCCAGCTGGGCCTCGAGCTGCTGGATGCGCCGGCTCAGCGTGTTGGGCGGCACGCCGAGCCGGCGGCCGGCCTCGGCAAAGCTGCCGCAGCGCACCACCTGCACGAATACGGCGACGTCGTTGAGATCGAGCATGGCGGTCTGATTCCTTCGAATTCTGGACGAGTGCAATCCGACTCTACCGTCTAGTCGATCAATGGGTGCATGCCTAACCTTCTTCCCATTCCTCAACTGTCCATTTCCCAGGAGCACACATGACCCCACAACCCCGCATCGGCATCATCCTCGGCTCGACCCGCGAAGGCCGCTTCGGCGAGAAGCCCGCGCAGTGGATCACCGACATTGCCAGCCAGCGCACCGACCTGGCCTTCGAGCTGGTCGACCTGCGCGACCATCCGCTGCCCTTCTTCGACGAAGCCGGCGCGCCGGCCTGGGGCCCGGTGAAGAACGAGGCCGCGCAGCGCTGGCGGGCGAAGCTGGCCACCTTCGACGGGCTGATCGTCGTCACGCCCGAGTACAACCACGGCCCGAGCGCGGTGCTGAAGAACGCGATCGACTGGGCCTACAAGGAGTTCGTGCGCAAGCCGGTCGGCTTCGTCGGCTACGGCGGCGTGGGCGCTGCGCGCGCCATCGAGCAGCTGCGGCTGGTGGCCGTCGAGATGCAGATGGCGCCGGTGCGCCACGCGGTGCACATCGGCATGGTGGAGTTCCTGGGCATCTGGCAGCAGGGCAAGCGCTTCGAAGACTTCCCGCACCTCGCGCAGGCGGCCACCGCCATGCTCGACGACATGGCCTGGTGGACCCGGGCGCTGAAGACCGCCAGGGAGGCGGCATGACCGCCGCTGTCGCAACGCAGGCCCGCGCCATCGTCCACCGCACGCGCGGTTCGCGGCACGGCGGCATCACGCGGCTCGTGAGCCCCGGCGACCTGGGCGAATACCTGAAGCCGTTCGTGTTCCTCGACCTGTTCGGCTTCGACACCACGGGCGGCCACAAGGGCTTCGGGTTGCATCCGCACTCGGGCATCGCGACGCTCACCTACCTGATGGAAGGCGACACGCTCTATGACGACACCACCGGCGAGCGCGGCACGCTGCGCGGCGGCGGCGTCGAATGGATGCGCGCGGGCAACGGCGTGTGGCACACCGGCGCCCCCGCACCCGGCGTGCAGCGCGTGAGCGGCTTCCAGCTGTGGGTCGCGCTGCCCGCTTCGGAAGAGAACGCGCCGGCGCAGAGCATGTACCTCGCGCCCTCCCAGGTGCCGCAGGACGGACCGGCGCGCGTGCTGCTCGGGCGCCACGGCGCGGCGCAGAGCGCCATCGCCGCACCGGCGCCGATGAACTACCTCGCCGTCGAACTGAAGGATGGCGAGCGCTGGCGCTACATGCCGCCCGCGGGGCACACCGTGGGGTGGCTGGCGGTCAGCGCGGGCGCGCTCGAGGCGGGCGACGACAGCGGCGGCCCGGTCGGCGCGGGCGAACTCGCGGTGTTCGAGGAATCCGGCGAGGCGATCAACCTCGTGGCCCAGGGCGACACGCGCTTCGTGCTCGGCTCGGCCGTCCCGCACCCGCACGAGCTGGTGATGGGCCACTACTCGGTGCACACCAGCCGGGCCGCGCTGGACCAGGGCGAGGCCGAGATCCGGCGCATCGGCGCGAAGCTGAGGCAGGAAGGCCGGCTCGGGTAGGTCGCGCAATCCCGGTGTGCATGCGGCGGGCGGCTGCGCCAGAATCGTTCGCTTCCCATTCGAACGACCCTGCAGCCAGCACCCGCCCGCCATGAACATCGCCGACTCCTTCCTTGCCAATGCCGCGCGCTTCGTCGAGATCCGCCGCGACATCCACGCCCACCCCGAACTGGGCTTCGAAGAACACCGCACCTCCGAGAAGGTCGCGACGCTGCTGGCCGAATGGGGCATCGAGGTGCACCGCGGCATCGCGGGCACCGGCCTGGTCGGCGTGCTGCGCAAGGGCACCGGCAGCCGCACCATCGGCCTGCGCGCCGACATGGACGCGCTGCCGCTGCACGAGGCCAACGAGTTCGCCCACAAGTCGACGAACCCCGGCCGCATGCACGCCTGCGGCCACGACGGCCACACCACCATGCTGCTGGCCGCCGCCTGGCACCTGTCGCAACAGGGCCCGGACTACTTCGACGGCACGGTGCACTTCATCTTCCAGCCGGCCGAGGAGATGGGCAAGGCCGGCGCGAAGAAGATGATCGACGAGGGCCTGTTCGAGCGCTTCCCGTGCGACGCCGTCTTCGGGCTGCACAACTTCCCGGTCGGCGACGTGGGCCGCTTCGCGCTCAACGAAGGCGCGCTGATGGCCTCGAGCAACACCTACAGGATCACCGTGCGCGGGCGCGGCACGCACGCATCGATGCCGCACACGGGCATCGACCCGGTGGCGGCGGTGGTCACGCTGGCGCAGCAGCTGCAGACCATCGTGGCGCGCACCATCCCGAGCACCGAGCGTGCGCTGCTCGCGGTCACGCAGCTGCAGGGCTCCGACGCGCCCAACGTCATTCCCGACGTGGCCACGGTGGGCGGCACCATCCGCACCTTCTCGATCGAGGCCATCGACAAGATCGAGGCCCGCCTGCGCGAAGTGGCCGCGGGCGTGGCGGCGGCGCACGGCTGCACCGCCGAGGTGTTCTTCAACCGTTCCTCACCGCCGACCGTGAACCATGCAGCGGAGGCGCGCTTCGCCGCCGGTGTGATGCGCGAGGTGGTGGGCGACGACATGGTCACCTTCGACTTCCCCGCCGTGATGGGCGCCGAAGACTTCGCCCACATGCTGCTCGCGCGGCCCGGCTGCTACGCCTTCCTGGGCAATGGCGACGGCGACCACCGGCTCGATGGCCACGGGCCCGGCCCTTGCGTCATCCACAACACCTCGTTCGACTTCAACGACGAGATCATCCCGATCGGTGCCAGCTACTTCGTGAAGCTGGTGCAGCGCTGGCTGCCGTCGGGCACCTGAAATCCATTCCCTGTTGACGATGAAAGCGGCCACCCAGATGCCTTCGACCCCGTTCACCCGACGTTCCATCGCCGCCCTGGCGGCCGCCGCCGCGGCGCTGTGCGCCATGGCCCCGGTGCATGCGCAGCAGCGCGTGATTCACATCGTCGTGCCCTTCGGCACCGGCGCGGTGCAGGACACCGTGGCGCGCGCGTTCAACAACGAACTCGGCGCGGCCCTCAACGCCAGCGCCATCGTCGAGAACCGCGCGGGTGCGGGCGGCACGGTGGGCGCGGCCCTCGTGGCGCGCGCGCCGGCCGACGGCAACACGCTGGTGCTGGCGGCCGCGAGCCACAACATCGCGGGCTTCCTGTACAGCAAGCTGAGCTACGACCCGTTGAAGGACTTCGTCGGCGTGGCCAACGTCGGCAATGCGGGCTACGTGCTGGCGGTGGCCAGCGGCATGGGCGTGTCGACCACGGCCGACTTCATCAAGGAGGTCAAGGCCAACCCCGGCAAGTACAACTACGCATCGGCCGGCAACGGCAGCGCCACGCACCTCGCGATGGCCTCGTTCCTGGCCAAGGCCGGGCTGCAGATGACGCACATCCCTACCAAGTCGACCGGCGAGGCCGTCAACGAGGTGCTCGCAGGCCGGGTGCAGGCGGTGATCTCGTCGAGCATCGGCGTGATCGGCTTCCAGGACGACGCGCGCATGAAGCTGCTGGCCTCCACCGGCCAGTCGCGCAGCCCCTTCCTGCCCAAGCTGCCGACCGTGGCCGAAAGCGGCCTGCCGGGCTATGCCTTCGATTCGTGGATCGGCCTGCTCGCGCCGGCCGGCACGCCGAAGGCGGAGGTCGATCGCATCAACGCCGCGGCCAACAAGGTGCTGGCCGATCCGGCGATCCAGGAACGCTTCAAGCGCCTGGGCGTGGAGCCGCGCAGCCAGAGCGCGGAGGAGTTCCTGAAACTGCTGCGCTCGGACTGGGACGCGATGGGCGTGGTGGTGAAGGCGTCGGGCGCGAAGATCGATTGACGGCAGTCGGGCGCCCGGCCCGCCCGGGCGCTCCGTCGGCGTGATCGGGCCTGAACAGCCGACGCGGTGCGACGCGCCATGTAGGACGCCGGTCAATTGACAACGCGCCCTCCGCGCTCATGCTTCCCGGTGGGTTCCGAGGGGTTTCGCCTCGGACACAACCGGGATTTCTCATGGACTCGTCTTTGCCATCCAACCCGCCTGTGAGCAAGTCGCCGAAGGCCCTGTGGGCCGTGATCGGCGCACTGGCCGTGGCCGTCGTGGCGCTCGGTGGCGTGCTCATCAGCCGCCAGGCCCCCGGCACGAACGCGAGCACGCCACCGCCGGCGGTGGCCGCTGCCTTGCCCGTTGCACCCGCCGCACCCGACGATTTCAAGCCCGAGGCCATGCCGGCGGCGCCCGCCGCGCCACCCACGGGCGCGGGGCCCGCGCCGCAAGCCATGGCTGCCGCGCCCATGCCTGCCCCCGCACCCGCACCGCTGCCCGCCCAGCCCGTGCCGCCAGGACCGGCGGCAGGCGTGAACGCGCCGGTGGTGGAGGCAGCACCCGCTGCGCCGCCCTGTGCGGTCTGCGGGCGGGTCGAATCGGTTCGCCCCGTCCAGAAGCGCCTGCAGAGCACCTCGGGCGTGGGCGCCGTGGCCGGCGGCGTGGTAGGCGGCCTCGTCGGCAATCAGTTCGGGCACGGCAACGGCCGGGCCGCAACCACGGTGCTGGGCGCGGTGGGCGGCGGCTTCGCCGGCAATGAGATCGAGAAGCACGTGCGCACGGTCACGGTCTACGAGGTGGCGGTGCGCATGGACAACGGCACGGTGCGCACCGTCGAGACCAAGTCGGCGCCGCCCATCGGCAAGCCGGTCACGCTCCGGCGCGGCGTGCTGCGCCCGGCCGACGGCCGCAAGTAGCGCGCCCGTCTACGGCCTGCCCCAGCGCAGGCCGCTGCTATCACACAAGCTCCCGGCGCGGAAGAGCGCTTGCCCCACGGATATCTTGCGGATATGTTCTTAATATATTTAAATTGCGGCGTTTTCACCCCGCATATCCACAAGGAGCGATCACGTGAGCAATCCCCGCTGGCAAGGCATCTTTCCCGCCGTTACCACCAAGTTCAACGCCGATGAAAGCATCGATGCCGAGGGCACGGCCCGGCACATCGACTTCCAGATCCGCAACGGCATCCACGGCCTCGTCACCTGCGGTTCGCTGGGCGAAGCCAGCACGCTCACGCTCGAAGAGAAGCTGCAGGTCGCGAAGATCGCGCTGGACGCCGCCGACGGCCGCATCCCGGTGCTCGCCAACGTGTCGGAAACCAGCACGCGGGAAGCGCTGCGCTACGTGGACGGGGCCAACAAGCTCGGCGTGGCCGGCTTCATGGTGATGCCCTCGGTGATCTACGTGGCCGACGCGCGCGAGGCCATGCTCAACGTGCGCACCATCGCCAACGCGGCGCAGAAACCCATCATGGTCTACAACAACCCGGTGGCCTACCGCGTCGACCTGAAGCCGCAACACATGGTGGAGCTGGCCGATTGCGAGTGGATCGCCGCCATCAAGGAAAGCACCGACGACATCCGCCGCATCACCGACCTGCGCAACACCGTGGGCGACCGCTACCAGCTGTTCCTGGGCGTGGACGACCTGGCCTACGAAGGCCTCGCGCTGGGCTGCGACGGCCTTCTGGCCGGCGTGGGCTGCGCGTTCCCGCGCGAGACGGTGGCGCTGTACGACCTGATGAAGGCCGGCAGGTTCGCCGAGGCGCTCAAGCTCTACCAGTGGATGACGCCGATGCTGCACCTGGACGTGTCGACCAAGCTGGTGCAGAACCTCAAGCTCATCGACGTGCTGGTCGGCGTGGGCACGGAGCACATGCGCCGCCCGCGCCTGCCGCTCGTCGGCGCGGAGCGAGAGGCCATCGAAGCCATCGTGAAGAAGGCGCTGGCCACGCGGCCCGCGCAGTACCGGTCGGTCATGTAGCCGCCGCGCCCATCCGCGCACTTTTTCATTGTCCCAACCTAGGAAGAAGCATGAAGACAAGAGCAAGCATGGTTTCGTTTCTCGGCGCCACCGCCCTCGCCGCCCTCGCCGTCTCGGGCCAGGCACAGGCGCAGGAGCAGGTGGTGAAGATCGGTCACAGCGGTCCGCTGTCGGGACCCAATGCCTTCGCCGGCAAGGACAATGAAAACGGCGTGCGCCTCGCCATCGAGGAACTCAATGCGAAGAAGCTCAGCGTCGGCGGCAAGACGCTCAAGTTCGAGCTGGTGTCGGAAGACGACCAGTGCGACGCCAAGACCGGCGTGAGCGTGGCGCAGAAGTTCGTCGACGACGGCATCAAGTTCGTGATGGGCCCGTACTGCTCGGGCGTGGCCATTCCGGCCTCGCGC
Organism: Variovorax paradoxus; assembly: GCF_902712855.1. Lineage (NCBI taxonomy): Bacteria > Pseudomonadati > Pseudomonadota > Betaproteobacteria > Burkholderiales > Comamonadaceae > Variovorax > Variovorax paradoxus. Next base: position 445,568 of record NZ_LR743507.1, on the reverse strand, counting down.
GTCTACAGCGACGGCGGCACCCTGGTCTCCACCGTCGGCACCAACCCGAAGGTGACGCAGGGCGGCTACAAGAACCTCTACCGCATCATCGCGAGCGACAACCAGATCGGCTCCAGCATGGCCGTGTACGCGGCCAAGGAACTGAAGGTGAAGAAGGTCGGCGTCATCGACGACCGCACCGCCTTCGGACAGGGCCTCGCCGAGGAGTTCACCAAGGAGGCCAAGAAGCAGGGCCTCACCGTGGTCGGCCAGGAGTTCACCACCGACAAGGCCGTGGACTTCACCGCCATCCTGACCAACATGAAGGCCAAGGCGCCCGACGCCATCTTCTTCGGCGGCTACGCGCCGCAGGCCGCGCCCATGGCGCGCCAGATGAAGCAGCTGGCCGTGTCCGGCAAGCTGCTGGGCGGCGACACCGTGTGCAGCCCGGCGACCGGCAAGATCGGCGGCGACGCAGTCAACGACCTGGTGTTCTGCGCGCAGGGCGGCTCCATGCTCGAGAAGGCGCAGACCGGCCCGGCCTTCAAGGAGAAGTTCAAGAAGCGCTTCAACGCCGACCCCGACGCCTATGCCGCCTCGTACTACGACCAGGTGATGTTCATCGGCGAGTCGATGAAGAAGGCCAATTCCATCGACCCCGACAAGGTGGGCGCGCAGCTCTACAAGGACACCTACAAGGGCGTGGCCGCCACCTATGCCTACGACGACAAGGGCAACATGAAGCAGGCGCCCATCACCGTGTTCACCTTCAAGAACGAAGCGCCCGTGCCCATCGCGAGCTACTGAGCCACACCCCATGCAACGCATCCAGGTCATCGACTCCCACACGGGCGGCGAGCCCACGCGCCTCGTGATCGGGGGCTTCCCCGACCTGGGCGGCGGCACCATGGCCGAGCGCCGCGCGCTGCTGGCCGACCGGCACGACAAGTGGCGCGCCGCCACGGTGCTCGAGCCGCGCGGCAGCGACGTGGTGGTGGGCGCGCTGCTGTGCGCGCCGGTATCGCCCGATGCGGCGGCGGGCGTGGTCTTCTTCAACAACACCGGCTACCTCGGCATGTGCGGGCACGGCACCATCGGGCTGGTCGCGAGCCTCGCACACATGGGGCGCATCGGCGTGGGCGAGCACCGCATCGAGACGCCCGTGGGCACCGTGACGACCACGCTGCATGAAGACGGCACGGTGAGCGTGCGCAACGTGCCGGCCTACCGGCACCTGCACCGGGTGGCGGTCGAGCTGCCCGGCCATGGCGTCGTGCGCGGCGACGTGGCCTGGGGCGGCAACTGGTTCTTCCTGGTGAGCGAACACGGCCAGCGCGTGGCCAGCGACAACCTCGCCGCGCTCACCGGCTACACCGCCGAGCTGCGAAAGGCGCTTGCGGCACAGGGCATCACGGGCGCCGACGGCGCGGAGATCGACCACGTCGAACTGTTCGCGGACGACGACGAGGGCGCCGACAGCCGCAACTTCGTGCTGTGCCCCGGCAACGCCTACGACCGCTCGCCCTGCGGTACCGGCACCAGCGCCAAGATCGCCTGCCTCGCGGCCGACGGCAAGCTCGCGCCCGGGGCCGTATGGACGCAGGCCAGCGTGATCGGCAGCCGCTTCGAGGCCCGCTACGAGATGGACGGCGGCCAGGTCGTTCCCACCTTGCGCGGCCGCGCGCACATCAGCGCGGAAGCAACGCTGCTCATCGACGACGACGACCCGTTCGGCTGGGGCATCCGCCTCTGACATCGCGCGACATGGACATGGACGCGGATGTGATCGTCATCGGCGCAGGCATCGTCGGCGCGGCCTGCGCACAGGCGCTCGCGCAGGCGGGCGCCCGCGTGCTGGTGCTCGACGCGCGCATCGGCGGCGCCACCGGCGCGGGCATGGGCCACCTCGTGGTGATGGACGACAACCCGGCAGAGCTCGAACTCAGCCGCCGTTCGGTCGCGCAATGGCGCGCGCTGGCGCCACGCATGAGCGACGACTGTGCGTACAGCCCATGCGGCACGCTGTGGATCGCGGCCAACGACGAAGAGATGGCCGAGGCCGAGCGCAAGCAGCAGCGGCTGCACGCGCACGGCATCGACAGCCGCCTGCTGGATGCCGGCGAGCTGGCGACCGCCGAACCCGCGCTGCGCAAGGGCCTCGCGGGCGCGCTCGAGGTGCCGGGCGACGGCATCCTCTATGCGCCGAACGCGGCGCGCTGGCTGCTGGCGCAGGGCGCCGCATCGGTCCGCGTCGAGCAGGCGACCGTCGCGGCCATCGAGGACGACGGCACGTTGCGCCTGTCGGACGGCGGCCGCCGCAGCGCGCCGCAGGTGCTGCTGGCCAACGGCATCCAGGCGACCACGCTGTGCCCCGAGCTGCCGATCCGCCCGAAGAAGGGACACCTGCTCATCACCGACCGCTATCCGGGCACGGTGCATCACCAGCTCGTCGAGCTCGGCTACGTCACCAGCGCGCACCACAGCGACGGCGACTCGGTCGCCTTCAACGTGCAGCCGCGTCCCACGGGGCAGCTGCTGGTGGGCTCGTCGCGCCAGTTCGACACGACCGATCCGGCGGTCGAGGCGCCGATGCTGGCGCGCATGCTGCGGCGCACGCTCGACTACCTGCCGGGGCTCGCCGGCCTCAACGCGGTGCGCGCGTGGACCGGCATGCGCGCGGCCTCGCCCGACGGGCTGCCGCTGCTCGGCAAGCACCCGTGGCGCGAACGGTTGTGGCTTGCCGTGGGCCACGAGGGCCTGGGCGTGACCACTGCGCCCGGCAGCGCGCACCTGCTGGCGGCGCTGATGACCGGCGGCGCGCCCGGTTTCGACGCGACGCCCTATGCGCCGCGCGGTTTCACGGCCTTGCGGCCTTGAAGGAGATGGCGTGAGCGGCCACACCCTGCTGCATGTCGACGGCCATCTCGTGCGCGTGAAAGCCGGCAGCTCGGTGGCGGCGGCGCTGCGCGTGGCCGGCGGCATGGGCGTGGCGCGCACGTCGGTCACCGGCCAGCCGCGCGCGCCGTTCTGCGGCATGGGCGTGTGCCAGGAATGCCGCGTGCTCGTCGACGGCCGGCGGCGCCTGGCGTGCCAGACCGCGTGCGCCGAAGGCATGCGCGTGGAGACGGCGGAATGAACCGCGCCGTGCAGGACGACCATTGCGACGTGCTGATCGTCGGCGCGGGCCCGGCCGGCATGGCCGCCGCGGTGGCGGCCGCGCCCAGCGGCGCGTCGGTCGTCGTCATCGATGACAACCCCGCGCCGGGCGGACAGATCTGGCGCGACGGCCCCGGTGCCGCGTTGCCGCCGGCGGCACGCCGATGGCGCGATGCGCTCGGGCGCCACGCCAACATCCGAATGCGCAGCGGCACGCGCGTGGTCGCCGCACCGGCATCCGGCGAACTGTTGCTCGAGGACGCCGGCGAGGCCACGCGCATGCGGTGGAACAGGCTCATTCCCTGCACCGGCGCGCGCGAGCTGCTGCTGCCCTTTCCCGGCTGGACGCTGCCCGGCGTGACGGGTGCGGGCGGGCTGCAGGCGCTGGTCAAGGCGGGCTTGCCGGTCGCTGGGGAGCGCGTCGTCATTGCCGGCAGCGGGCCGCTGCTGCTGGCCGCCGCGGCCACTGCGCGCGCCGCGGGCGCGAAGGTGCTGCGCATCGCGGAGCAGGCGTCCTTCGCGTCGGTCGCGGCCTTCGGCGCCAGCCTCGTGCGCTGGCCCGGCAAGGCGGCCCAGGCCCTTGCGCTGGCCGACGCGCAGTACCGCACCTCGGCGCGCGTCGTCTCGGCGCAGGGCACCACGCAGGTCGAATCGGTGCGGCTGCTGCAACGCGGTCGCGAGGTCGGGATCGCATGCGATCGCGTCGCCTGCGGCTTCGGCCTCACGCCCAACACGCAGCTCGGCCAGCTGCTCGGTTGCGCGCTCCGTCGTGCGCCCGGTGGGCAGGCCCTGTCGGTCGATGCCCTGCAGGCCACCAGCGTGCCCGGCATCTACGCCGCCGGCGAATGCACCGGCTTCGGCGGCAGCGAACGCGCGCTCGCACAAGGCACCATCGCCGGCCACGCGGCGGTCGGCAACGAGCGCGCAGCCAGGGCGCATGAAGGCGAGCGCGCCCGCTGGGACGCCTTTGCCGCGCAACTGCACCGCAGCTTCGCGCTGGCGCCCGATCTCCGGTCGATGGCGCGGCCCGACACGCTCGTGTGCCGCTGCGAGGACGTGCCGTTGTCCGCGCTGTCGGCCTGCAGCGGCTGGACCGACGCCAAGCTGCACCGCCGCTGCGGCATGGGCGCCTGCCAGGGCCGCGTGTGCGGCGATGCGGCGCAGTTCCTGTTCGGCTGGACGCCGCCCGTGCCGCGCCCGCCGCTGTCGCCGGTCCGCATCGCGACACTCGCGGGCCTTGCCGGCGACGGCGACGCCCGACAATGACGACGCCGAATCCGCATCCGTACCCGCAACCCGAGACCATGGCCGCCCCGAAGACCGACTCCCGCCCTCGCCCCAAGCGCCGCGCCGCCGACGTGGCCTACGACGCCATCGAGGCGCTGCTGTCGACCCTGCAGCTGCAGCCCGGCGGGCAGATCGTCGAGGCCGAGCTGGCCGACCGTACCGGGTTGGGCCGCACGCCGGTGCGCGAGGCGCTGATGCGCATGGTGTCCATCGGCCTCATCGTGCAGCAGCCGCGCCGCGGCCTGCTGGTGTCGGCGATCGACTTGGCCGACCACCTCGACGTGATCCAGACCCGGCGCGTGCTCGAGCGGCTCATTGCCGCCTGCTCGGCGCGCCGCGCCACGGTGCAGCAACGCACCGACATCGTCCGCTGCGCGCAGGCGATGGTCGAGGCGGCGGGCCGCGGCGATCTCACCGACTACATGCGCGCCGACCACGCGCTCGACCTCGTCAACCACCAGGCCAGCCATAACGACTCGGCGGTGCGCGCCGTGATCCCGCCGATCGTGCAGTGCCGGCGCTTCTGGTACGCGTATCAGCACGAGGGCGAGATCGTCGAGGGCGCCAACGCACACCTCGAGCTGGCGCAGGGCATCGCCACCGGCGACGAGGCCGCGGCCATCGCGGGCGCCGAGCGGCTGATGGACTACCTCGAAGTCTTCGCGCGCAAGATCATCGACAAGTAGTGCGCCCTAGCCGCCGGCCTCGCGCCGGCGCTGCCTCAGCACCGTCGCGCTTTCGCCGCCCTGGCCCCAGTTGTCGGGGTCGATCTCGTCGATCAGCACGGTCACGTCTTCCGGCCGCTTGCCCAGCACGTCCTGCATCAGCTTCGTGGCGCCGGCGATGAGCGCGGCCTTCTGTTCCTTCGAGGCAGGGGGATCGCGGCGCGCGAGGCGGATGGTCACGAGGGGCATGGCGAGGTCCTTCCCGGGCGAGGGGGCCGGGGCTGCGCGATTCTGCCCATGGCTGCACCCCGCACCCCGGGCAATTCCGCGTGTTCCGGCCGGTGCGCCGGCGCATACTGGACCGCATGGCCGTCGCACCCCGCGCCCAACCCCAGGACTTCTTCAGCACGCAAGAGTGGCAATCGCTCACCGCCCGCTCCTCGTGGAGGGGGCTCTGGCTGGTGGCGCACTGCTGGGGCACCATCGGCGCGGCGATGCTGGTGGGCATCGCGTGGCCGTGGACCGTGCCGCTGATGGTGCCGATCGTCGGCGCGCGGCAGCTGGGGTTGTTCATCCTCATGCACGACGCGGCGCATGCGGGCCTGCACCGCAACCGCAAGGTCAACGACTGGGTGGGCCACTGGCTGTGCTCGTCGACGCTGCGCGACTACCGGCCGTACCACCTGCAGCACCACCGCTTCGTGCAGCAGACCGAAGACCCCGACCTGGTGCTGTCGGCGCCCTTTCCCATCACGCGGGCGTCGATGTGGCGCAAGGTGGTGCGCGACCTGAGCGGACAGACCTTCTACAAGCAGCGCTTCGGTCACGTCGCCGAGGGCATCCGCAAGCGTGCGCCGGGTGAATCGGCGCTGAAAGTGTTCGGCCGCGAGCTGGCGAAGGACAGGCGCTTCCTCGTTGCCAACGGCCTCGGCTTCGCTGCCTTCGCCCTCGCGGGCCATGGGTGGGCGTGGCTCCTGATGTGGCTGCTGCCCATGGCCACCTGGCTGCCGCTGGTGAGCCGCGTGCGCAACATCGCCGAGCATGCGCTGGTGGCGCAGAACGAGGCCGATCCGATGCGACAGGCCCGCACCACGCACGCCGGCTGGCTCGAACGCCTGCTGGTGGCGCCCTACTGGGTCAACTACCACTGCGAGCACCACATGTTCACCGGCCTGCCCTGCTGGGCGCTGCCGAAGGCGCACCGGCTGCTGCAACGCCGGGGCGCGACGGCGCGGATGGAAGTGCAGCCCGGCTACCTGAGCCTGCTCCGGCGCGCCACCTCGCCTGCGGCTCAGCCGGCCTGACGCGCCACCGCTGCCGGCCGCGCCAAAGGGGCCGCGCCGCGCTGCGCAAGCTGGCTCAGCCAGATGCTGGCAAGGACGATGGCGATGCCCGTCACCTGCCATGCCGACAGCGCCTGCCCCAGCAGCGCCCAGCCCAGGATCACTGCCGTCACCGGGCTCAGGAAGGCCATCGGCGCGATCGCGGACGGCTCCAGCCGGCCCACGCCGCGGAACCACACGATGTAGGTCAGCGCGGCGCCGACCAGGCCGAGCCAGCCGAAGCCGATCCAGTTGTGTAGCGTGAGCGCGGGCAGCGGCGGTTCCAGCAGCAGCGCAAACGGCAGCAGCAGCAGGCCGCCCGCGGTGAGTTGCCAGGCGGTGAAGGCGAGTGCCGACACCGGCGGCTGCCAGCGGCGGCTCAGCACGGTGCCGAACGCCATCGACACGGCGGCGGCCACGGCCGCGGCAACGCCAGGGGCGTCGAGCGCCGCGTCCGGCGTGAGCACCAGCAGCGCCACGCCGCCGATGCCGATCGCCGCCGCCACCACGGACAGCGCGCGCACCCGCGCGCCGAGAAACGCGCCCGCCAGGAACACCACCAGCAGCGGCTGCACCGAGGTGATGGTGGCCGCCACGCCGCCCGGCAGGCGATAGGCCGCGAGGAAGAGCATGGCCCACAGCACCGAGAAGTTCAGCCCGCCCAGCAGGAAGATGCGCCCCCACCATGCGCGAGCGGGCAGCTGCCGCACGACCAGGAGCAGCAGCAGGCCCGCGGGCAGCGCGCGCAGCAGCGCCACCGTCAGCGGGTAGTTGGCGGGCAGCAGCTCGGTGGTGACGATGTAGGTGCTGCCCCAGACCGTGGGCGCGGTCGCGGTGAGCAGGACGTCGGTGGTTCGGCGGGTCATGGTCAGAATCTAGGCAATTGACCAGTGGTTGTGAATGTTCGAATAATGAATTGATCATTTACCAGCAGTCGCCAATGGCGGTGCGCCGCACGTCCATGGACCATTTCACCGCCCTCAGGGTCTTCCGCACCACCGCCGCCGTCGGCAGCTTCGCCGGCGCCGCGCGGCAGATGGGGCTCTCGGCCGCCGCCGTCAGCAAGAACATCGCGGAACTGGAGGCGCACCTGAAGGTGCGGCTCATCAACCGGACCACGCGGCAGATGAGCCTGACGGAAGCGGGCGCCGCCTACTTCGAGCGCCTGTCGCGCATCCTCGACGACCTGGGCGAGGCCGACGCCGCGCTCGCGCCCATGGGCAGCAGCCCCGGCGGCGTGCTGCGCGTGAGCGCGCCGCTGACCTTCGCGCTCACGCTCTTGTCGCCGGCCATTTCATGGCGCGCTATCCGAACCTGCGGCTCGAGCTGGACCTGCAGGACAGCCGCACCGACCTGATCGGCGAGGGCTACGACCTTGCCATCCGCGGCAGCGACCGGCTCGAGGACTCGAGCCTCGTCGCGCGCGAGCTCATGACCCTGACCCATGTGCTGTGCGGCGCGCCCGGCTATTTCGCCGCGGGCGGCCGGCCCGTGCAGCCGGAAGACCTGCGGACGCACGAATGCGTGCAGTTCACGCTCTCGGGCCATGCGAACAGGTGGACCTTCACGCGGGCCGGACGCAGCGTGGCGATACCGGTCGACGGGCGCTACAAGGTCAGCTCGAGCATCGCGGTGCGCGACGCGCTGCTCGCGGGCTTTGGGCTGAGCCTGATCCCGCGCATCTATGTCCAGGGCGAGCTGGCCGACGGCCGGCTGGAGGCGGTGCTGGAAGACTGGGAGGCGGACCGCACGCCGGTGTATGCGGTCTATCCGTCGCGCCACTTGGCGGCGAAGACGCGGGTCTTCGTCGACTTCCTGATGGAGCGCTTCGCGGGGCGTTGAGCGTTCGGTGCTGGGCGTTGGGCGCGCCCGGAATCGCGGCTCAGTCGCCGGCGTGTTCGTGCTGCTGCGGCCCGCCCCAGCCGAGCAGCTCGGCCAGCCGCTGCACGATCCACGTCGCCTCGCCCGCCGACACGCCCGATTCGGCCGCGCTCAGCCCGGCGTGGATGCGCCGCAGGATCTCTTCTTCGACCGGCACCTCGGTGTGGTGCTGGATCTGGGCATGGCCCACGAGGTGGTTCGCCAGGTCTTCGCAGATCTCGTAGCGCGCGCGCACCACGTCGATCGGTTCGCTCAGCCGCTGGCGCGCGTCGGTGTAGATGGCGAAGAACGAGGGCGGGATCAGGATCTGGTTGTCGTCGGACATCGCAGCACTTTCAGGGCAGTCTCCAATGACAAAACGCGCCCTGGGGCGCGTTCGTCGTGGCTCCGAAAAGCCGGGGGCCGGATCAGCCGCCCTTCTTGGCGCGCTTGCCGGGGTTCTTCTTGCTGCGCGTTGCGGTGCCGCGTTCGAGGCTGACCTTCTGGCCGCCACCGGAGCGAGGCACGGTGTAGCCGGGCAGGGGCGTCGGCTTCGGGGTGGCAACGCGTTCGGCTTCGGTACGGAATGTCTTGGGCATGAAAAGCTCGGGTAAAAGTAATGTTCGGACCCGCAATTAGGCCACATTCAAGGATTTCACATGCCAATAACCGAAACAGCGGGCGGTGTCGAGCGCCCGCGATTCGTTTCGGGCTCGCTGCTGCGTCATGTCTGCGTCATGGCGGGCACGGGCGCCGTCGGCCTGATCGCGGTGTTCGCGGTCGACCTGATCAACCTGTTCTACATCTCGCTGCTCGGTGAGAAGGAGACCGCCGCGGCGGTCGGGTTCGCGGGCGTGGTGGGCTTCTTCCATGCCTCGCTGTGCATCGGGCTGACCATCGGCATCGCTGCGGTGGTGTCGCGCACCGTGGGCGCGGGCCGCACGGCCGACGCGCGGCGCATCGGCACGTCGAGCCTCGTGCTGATGACGGTGCTGTCGGTGGTCGTGGGCACGGGCACGTTCTTCTTCCTGCACCCGGCGCTGCAGGCGCTCGGCGCGCACGGTGAGACCGCGCGGCTCGCGCAGCGCTATCTCTCGGTCACGGTGCACACGCTGCCGCTGCTGGGCATCGGCATGGCGACCTCGGCACTCCTGCGCTCGATCGGCGACGCGCGCCGCTCCATGACCGTGACCCTCGCCGCCGCCTTCGTGACGGCGGTGCTCGACCCGATCCTGATCTTCGGCTTCGGGCTGGGGCTCGACGGCGCGGCCATCAGCGCGGTGGTCTCGCGGCTGGTGCTCGCGGGCATCGGGCTGCACGGCGTGATGGTGAAGCACCGCATGCTCGGGCCGTTCGACGCGTCGCGACTGGCCGGCGATGCCCGCGCGCTCGGCACCGTCGCGGGCCCGGCGGTGCTGACCAACCTGGCCACGCCGGTGGGCGCGGCCTTCGTCACGCATTCGGTGGCGCAGTTCGGGCCCTCCGCGGTGGCGGGCGCGGCCACCATCGACCGTCTGACGCCGGTGGCCTTCGGCCTGGTCTACGCGCTCAGCGGTGCGGTCGGTCCGATCCTGGCGCAGAACCTGGGCGCAGGCCAGTACCGGCGCGTGCAGCAGGCGCTGCGCGACAGCCTGCTGTTCATGGTGGCGTCGGTCGCGGTGGCGTGGCTGGTGCTGGCGTTGAGCCAGGGGGTGCTGATCCGCGCATTCTCCGCGGACGGGCTGGCGGCCGAACTGATCTCGCTGTTCTGCAGCTGGCTGGCGCCGAGCTTCTTCTTCGCTGGCGGACTGTTCGTGGCGAACGCATCGTTCAACAACCTCGGGCATCCGCTGCTGTCGACCGGCTTCAACTGGGGGCGCGCCACGATGGGCACCATCCCGTTCGCATGGTGGGGCTCGCACCACGGCGCCAGCGGCGTGCTGATCGGCCAGGCCGTGGGCTCGTCGATCTTCGGCCTGCTGGCGGTGGTGGTGGCGTTCCGGCTGGCCGAGAAGCTGGCGCGGCAGGAGATCCCGGCAGCGACGGCCCCGGCGCTCGATGCGCCGGTGGCGCCGACGTCGGCGCATGCGGACGCCGCTGCCTTGACCACACCGCAACCGGTTCCCAAAGGTGCCGCATCTTCGTGAGGGCCGCCGCGCACGGCCGCCCGAAGCGGCCGGCCCGCCCCCGGTGAGGGGTTGGCGAAGCGACACGAAGTGCGCGAAGCCTGGGGGCGAGTCTAGATCAGCCGCACCTTGACCGACTTGCCCTTCACGCGCCCGCTCGACAGCTTGCGCGCGGCTTCGTCGGCAATGGCGCGGTCCACCGCCACGTATGTCGAGAACTCGTTGACGTTGATCTTGCCGACCTGCTCCTTGGCATAGCCGCAGTCGCCGGTGAGCGCGCCCAGCACGTCGCCGGCGCGGATCTTTTCCTTGCGGCCGCCCACGATCTGCAGCGTGGCCATCGGCGGCTGCAGCGGCGCGCCCTTGCCGGGCGTGAGCTCGGCCAGCGCGTGCCATTCCGACTCGCGGCCCTGCAGCTGCTCGATCTTCCCGACGAAGCCCATCTCGTTCATGCTGGCCAGGTTCAGCGCCAGGCCTTCCGAGCCGCCCTGCTGGCCCACGCGACCGGTGCGGCCCACGCGGTGGATGTGCACTTCTGCGTCGGGCGTCACGTCGACGTTGATCACGGCCTCGAGCTGCGCGATGTCCAGGCCGCGCGCGGCCACGTCGGTGGCCACCAGCACCGAGCAGCTGCGGTTGGCGAACTGCACCAGCACCTGGTCGCGCTCGCGCTGCTCCAGTTCGCCGAACAGCGCCAGCGCGCTGAAGCCCTGTGCCTGCAGCACCTCGACGAGGTCGCGGCACTGCTGCTTGGTGTTGCAGAAGGCCAGCGTGCTGACCGGGCGGAAATGGTCGAGCAGCAGGCTCACGGTGTGCAGCCGCTCGCTGTCCTTCACCTGGTACCAGCGCTGGCGGATCTTGCTGCCCTCGTGCTGCGCCTGCACCACGATCTGCTCGGGCGTCTTCATGAACTGCTGCGCGAGCTTCGCGATGCCTTCGGGATACGTGGCCGAGAACAGCAGCGTCTGGCGGGCCGAAGGGCACTGGCGCGCCACCTTCACGATGTCGTCGAAGAAGCCCATGTCCAGCATGCGGTCGGCTTCGTCGAGCACCAGCGTGTTGAGCGCCGCGAGGTCGAGGTTCTCGCGCTCGAGGTGGTCCATGATGCGGCCCGGCGTGCCCACCACGATGTGCGCGCCGTGCTCCAGGCTGGCCACCTGCCCGCGCAGCGCGACGCCGCCGCAGAGCGTGACCACCTTGATGTTTTCCTCGGCCCGCGCCAGGCGGCGGATTTCCGTGGTGACCTGGTCGGCCAGTTCGCGCGTGGGGCACAGCACCATCGCCTGCACGGCGAAGCGGCGCGGGTTCAGGTTGGCGAGCAGCGCCAGCGCGAAGGCGGCGGTCTTGCCGCTGCCGGTCTTGGCCTGGGCGATCAGGTCCTTGCCGAGCAGCGCCGGCGGCAGCGCTGCGGCCTGGATCGCCGTCATCTGCGTGTAGCCGAGCTGGGTGAGGTTGGCCAGCATCTGGGGCGAAAGCGCCAGCGTGGCAAAGCCGTTGCCGGCTGGGGCGCCGCCGGCTGTGGGAGTGGGTGTGGTCATTCGTTCAGCAGCCGTGGCCCATGAAAAACAAAAGCCTTGCCAGCGCCCTCTGCAGAGCGCCGCAAGGCCTTTCGTCAGTCGCGGATCAGCGGCGGGGGGTGTTGTTGCCGCCGGTCGGCGGCGGGCCGCGACGTTCCAGGTGACGGAAGGTGATACGGCCCTTGGTCAGGTCGTAGGGCGAGAGCTCGAGCGACACCTTGTCGCCGGCCAGGATGCGGATGTGGTGCTTGCGCATCTTGCCGCCGCTGTAGGCGATCAGCTGATGGCCGTTGTCGAGCGTGACGCGGTAGCGCGAGTCGGGCAGGACTTCGGTCACTGCGCCGTTCATTTCGATCAGTTCTTCCTTGGGCATGTGTGGTTACCTCTGAATCGTTCGATGTGTATTGGAGATGGATCTGGGCGTGATTGTTTCAGTCCGCGCACGCAAGCGCGAGAGGGGCCGGCCTCGAGACCTGCGGCGCGCGCTCGCGCACCCAGCCCAGGCCCTGGTCGACGGCGTAGCGCACGGCGGCGGCATGACTGGTGAAACGCGGTGTGAATCGCATCACGCGGTCGTGCATGCCGCTGCCGCGGCCTGAGCGGATCGAGACGGAAGCGGCGAAGTCGCCGTCTTCCTGGCGTCGAATGAGCGGGGAAACAAGGTACTTGCCCGCCGCGATACTGTGTTGAATGATGTCCATGAAGCCTTGGCACAGCGCGCAGATGCAAAGCGCGAAGTGCCTGAAAAATAATTGAAAACGGGCGTGGGCCGGCCGGAACGGCGCGACGGACGCGCGATTCGCTTCAACAGGAACGAAGGCAGTGGTGGCAATCATGGGCGCCCGGTCTGGCGCTCCAACACACTGTGAAAGCCGGCTTGGGAATGAGAGGCCTGAAGAATCCAAGGGACGGTGCAGGTCAGCCGGCGGTATTGACGAAATTCTTCGTCGTGGTATCGAAACGAACCCGACATTATAGCTTGCAGGGCATGACGGCTGCTTGTCTTAATTACAACGGTTTCGCGAAAAAGGCTTCGAACGGCCTGCGATCAGGCGTTATTTGCTACTAAAAAGATAGCGATAACGGGGCGCTGCCTGGCATGCGCAAGCGCCCGGACCGCCTCGAACTCGCTCAGGCGTTCGAGCGCAAGCTTTATCGCCGCGCTCCTACAGCCTCGGCCAACGCATCTGCGCTCAATCGCGGCATGAACACACTTGCACGCCAGGCCACGCCCGTACGTTACGACCCCGCGGTCGAGACCTTTCGCGACGACGAGGCGCAGACGCAGACCGAACTCGTCGCCGCGCTGATCGACATGGCGACCACCATGGCCGACCACACCGGCCATGCGATGCGCGCCGTGCACGCCAAGAGCCACGGCCTGCTGCGCGGCGAGCTGCGCGTGCTCGACGGCTTGCCCGAGCCGCTGGCGCAGGGGCTCTTCGCAGCGCCCCGCCGCTACCCGGTGGTGATGCGCCTGTCGACGCCGCCCGCCGAGGTGCTCGACGACCGCGTCTCGTTGCCGCGCGGCATGGCGCTGAAGGTACTCGGCGTCGAGGGTCCGCGGGTGGACGGTGCCGAGGGCGGCACCACGCAGGATTTTCTTTTCGTCGACGCCCCGGTGTTCTCCGCGCCCGACGCCAAGGGTTTCCTGCGCAGCCTGAAGCTGCTCGCCAGCACCACGGACAAGGCGCCCAACGCCAAGCGCGTGCTTTCCACCGTGCTGCAGGGGCTGGAGAAAACCGTCGAGACCTTCGGCACGCAAAGCAGCACGCTGATCGCGCTCGGCGGCCATGCGGAAACGCACCCGCTCGGCGCCACCTTCTTCACGCAGGTGCCGCTGAGGCACGGCGCCTACATTGCCAAGCTGCAACTTGCGCCGGTGTCGCCGGCGTTGCTGGTGCTAGAGCACATGCCGCTCGACCTCGCAGGCAAGCCCGACGGCACGCGCGAAGCGGTCGCCGCTTTCATGCGCGACCATCCGGCGGTGTGGGAGCTGCGCGCGCAACTGTGCGTCGACCTGGAGCGCATGCCGGTGGAAGACGCCTCGGTGGAGTGGCCGCAGGCGCTGAGCCCCTTCGTCGCGGTGGCACGCATCACCGCCGACGCGCAGGACGGCTGGAGCGACGACCTGGCGCGCGAGATCGACGACGGCATGGCTTTCAATCCGTGGCACGCGCTGGCTGCCCATCGCCCGCTGGGCAATGTGATGCGCGCGCGAAAGGTTGCCTACGCGGCCTCTTCGAACTTCCGCAGCGAGCGCAACGGCTGCCCGTTGCACCGCTGAGGTTCAGCCGATCCCGAGCATCCGCTTGTTCGCAGCCACGTCCACGCCACCTGCGGCGAAGTCGTCGAAGGCGCGGTCGGCCACGCGGATGATGTGGTCGGCGATGAACTTCGCGCCTTCGCGTGCGCCGTCTTCCGGATGCTTGATGCAGCACTCCCATTCGAGCACTGCCCAGCCCGGAAAGTCGTACTGCGCCATCTTCGAGAAGATGCCCTTGAAGTCGACCTGCCCGTCGCCCAGCGAACGGAAGCGCCCGGCACGGTTGATCCAGCTCTGGAAGCCGCCGTACACGCCTTGCTTGCCGGTCGGGTTGAACTCGGCATCCTTCACGTGAAAGATCTTGATGCGCTCGTGGTAGTGGTCGATGTACGCCAGGTAGTCGAGCTGCTGCAGCATGAAATGGCTCGGGTCGTACAGCAGGCAGGCGCGCGGATGGTTGCCGACGCGCTCGAGGAACATCTCGTAGCTCACGCCGTCGTGCAGGTCTTCGCCGGGGTGGATCTCGTAGCCCACGTCCACGCCCGCGGCATCGAAGGCGTCGAGGATCGGGCGCCAGCGGCGCGCCAGTTCGTCGAAGGCTTCCTCGATGAGGCCCGGCGGGCGCGGCGGCCACGAATACAGGTAGGGCCATGCCAGCGCGCCCGAGAAGGTCGCGTGCGCGGTGAGGCCGAGATTGGCCGAGGCCTTCGCCGCGAAGTGCAGCTGCTGCACCGCCCATTGCTGGCGCGTCGCCGGATTGCCGCGCACCTCGGGCGCCGCGAAGCCGTCGAAGCCCGCGTCATACGCCGGATGCACCGCCACCAGCTGTCCCTGCAGATGGGTCGACAGCTCGGTGATCTCCAGGCCGTGCCGCGCGAGCGTGCCCTTCACCTCTTCGCAGTAGGCCTTGCTCTCGGCCGCCTTCTTCAGGTCGAACAGGCGCGCGTCCCAGCTCGGTATCTGCACCCCCTTGTAGCCCAGCGCGGCGGCCCATCCGGCGATGCCGTCGAGCGTGTTGAAAGGGGCGGCGTCTCCGGCGAACTGGGCCAGAAAAATGGCCGGGCCCTTGATCGTTTTCATCGGCTTGTCTTCCTTCTCGGTTTTGGAGGCGTTGAAAGCATACTTGGCGTGTCGTCCGACCCCGTGCGAGAGGCCAACGAGCCACAATGGACTTTCATTTCCGCTCCTTCGGCACACCCTTCGGAACCTCCCGCCCGGTTCGCGCCGGCGAGGGTCCTGCGATGACACAACCTGTTTCCGCCCGGCTCAAGATCGGCCTCTCGGCCTGCTTCTCGCATGCCGACCCGGCACGCTCGCTCTTCTCCAACAAGACGCTGCAGTACGTCGAGCAGTCGATCGCGCACTGGCTCATGTCTGCCGGCGCCATGGTCGTGATGGTGCCCTGCCCCACCGGCGACACCGCGCGCGGCGACACCAAGCTGTCGCACTACGCCGAGTGGCTCGACGGCGTGGTGATGCACGGCGGCGCGGACGTCTGGCCCGGCAGCTACGGCGAGGTGCCCCTGAAGGACGCATGGATCGGCGACCGCATCCGCGACCTCTACGACCTCGCGCTGGTCGAAGCCTTCGAGCAGGCCGGCAAGCCCATCTTCGGTGTGTGCCGCGGGCTGCAGCTCATCAACGTGGCCTTCGGCGGCACGCTGTACCAGGACATCGAGGAGCAGCACGGACACCCCGAGACGCTGAAGCACCGCGACCCGGTCACCTACGACCAGAACTTCCACCAGATCGAGATCGTGCAGGGCACGCGCTTGTCGAAGCTCTATCCCGACCTGCAGAGCGCGCGCGTCAACAGCATTCACCACCAGGGCGTGAAGGACATCGCGCCCGGTTTCGACATCGAGGCGTGGAGCCTGCCCGACCGCGTTCCCGAGGCCATCCGCCGCCGGCCCGATCGTGGCCGCAGCTACATCGCCGCGACGCAGTGGCACCCCGAGTTCCACAAGTACGGCAGCACCGAGACGGTGGACGACACGCCCATCCTGCACGACTTCCTGTGGGCCTGCGCCACGGCCAAGGTGGCGCCGCGCACCAGCAACTCCATGCGCGGCATGCCGGGGCGCATCCGCAACCGCGCGGCGCGGCTGCTGCGCCAGGCGCTGCTGCGGCGCTGAGCGCCGGTCTTTCCCTTTCTTCAGTGCCAGGCCGCGCGCACCAGCGCGCCGGGGTCGTCGGTGCCCGCGCCGATGCCCGTCACCGCGCCCCAGTCGGGGTCGAAGCGGCTCGACACGAACGCGGCCGACGCTTCCGCGCTCGCGTGCTCGAGCATCAGGCACGCCTGCGCGGCCAGCACCAGCCGCTGCGTGAAGCGGCGCGCCTGGCGCTCCAGGTCCTGCGGCGGCAGTTGCACCATCCCGCGCACCGCCTGCAGTTCGGCCTGCAGGCGCGGCTCGCCGGCGGCAATGGCGCCCAACTGGTCGAGCACGAGGTGCACGTCGTCGGGGTTGCGCGCGACGGCGCGCAGCACGTCCAGGCACATCACGTTGCCCGAGCCCTCCCAGATCGAGTTGACCGGCGCCTCGCGGAACAGGCGGCCCATGGGCGCGTCCTCGACGTAGCCGTTGCCGCCGAACGCTTCCATCGCCTCGCCGGTGAGCGACACCGCGCGCTTGCAGTTCCAGAACTTGGCCGCGGGCGTGAGAAGGCGGCGCCAGGCCGTGTCGATCGGCGCGGCGGAGCCGAAGCGCGAGGCCAGCCCCATGGCCAGCAGCGTGGCACCCTGCGACTCGAGCGCCATGTCGGCCAGCAGTTCGGTCATCACCGGCTGGTCGACCAGCGCCTTGCCGAAGGCGTGGCGGTTGCGCGTGTAGTGCAGCGCTTGCGCGAACGCCTGGCGCATGAAGCCGGCGCTGGACAGCGCGCAATCGAGTCGGGTCACGGTCGCCATCTCGATGATGGTCGGGATGCCGCGTCCCTCGTCGCCCACCAGCACGCCCCAGGCTTCCTTGAACTCCACCTCGCTGCTGGCGTTGGAACGGTTGCCCACCTTGTCCTTCAGGCGCTGGATGTGGATCGGGTTCCTGCTGCCGTCGGGCCGCCAGCGCGGCACGAAGAAGCACGAGAGGCCGTGTTCGCCGGTCCTGGCCAGCACCAGGTGGCCGTCGCACATCGGCGCCGAGAAGAACCACTTGTGGCCGGTGATCAGGAACTCCTCGCCCCACGGCCCGCTGCCTGCGGGCACGGCGCGCGTGGTGTTGCTGCGCACGTCGCTGCCGCCCTGCTTCTCGGTCATGCCCATGCCGACGGCGATGGAGGTCTTGCGCTCCAGCGGGATGTCGCGCGCGTCATGTTCGTTCGAGGCGAGCTTGTCGCGCAGCACGGCGTACAGCGCGGCGTTGCGCCGCATCACCGGAATGCAGGCCTTGGTCATGGTGGTCGGGCAGGTCGAGCCCGACTCGATCTGGCTGTGCATGTACAGCGACGCACCGTAGCCCACCCAGGCCGACGGGCGTTCGTCGAAGAACGGCAGGTTGGCGATGCCGTTGCGCCGGGCGATGGCCATCATGGTGTGCCAGGCCGGGTGGAACTCGACCTGGTCGATGCGCTCGCCGGTGCGCGAATGCGTGTGCAGTTCGGGTTCGTGGCGGTTGGCGTTCTCCGCGGCGCGCAGCGTGGCCTCGGCGCCGTACTCGGCACCCTGGCGCACCAGCTCGTCGTCGCGCCATCCGGCACCGCCGCCGGCCACCGCGCCGCGCAGCACGGGGTCGCTGGTGTAGACGTTGTAGTCCTTCAGTTCGGGAACCTGGTTGTCGGGATGGATACCGGTGGTGGTGGTCATGGCGATGTCTCCTTGTCGGTGAAGGGCGTTCAGGCGCGTTCGCGCAGCACCAGCGTCTGGGTGGCGAGGCCGATGGGTCCGCGCTCGTCGTAGAGATGGGACGCCGCCAGGCCCGCGCCGTCGCTGTGCGCCTCGGTCGCCGAGCGCAGGCCGATCCACTCGCCCTCGGGCGCGCGGAACAGGTTGAGGCTCATGTCGGCGTTGGTGAACAGGAAGCGTTCGGCCGGCAGCACCCAGCTCAGGCCGTTGCCGAAGTCGGCCGCCGCCGCGGCGCGCATGGCGGGCGAGTTGGCGGTGCCGCGCACCAGCGGCACCGCGAGGCGGAACCATGCGCCGCACGGGCCGGGCTGCGTCGAGTCGCCTTCGGCCACGCGCGATTCCACGGCGCTGCCGTAGAACGACACGCCTTCGGGCAGCCCCGGAATCCGCACGCGCTCGCTGCAGTCCTGCGGCAGCGGCCGCAGCGGCGACTGCGGCCAGCCCGGCAGGCCGACCGGCAGCGCCAGCGCATTCTTCGCCAGCAGCAGCGCATGCGCGCGCGCCACCACCACCTCGCCCGCCAGCAGGTCGACGCCCACGCGCACCGTGGCGCGCGACGACTGCACCTGCGTGCGCGTGGTCAGCGATGCCACCGGCACCGGCTTCACCAGCTCGACCGTGAGCCGCGCCAGCTGCCAGCCCGGGCCCGGCGCCGCCTGTTCGGCGATGTGCGCGAGCAGCGCGCAGGGCGCGCCGCCGTGCTGGGCGCGCGGGTCCCAGGGGCCGCGCGACAGTTCGCTGGCCTGCCACGCATCGGTGCCCAGCCGGGTGAAGACGGCGGAGTCGCGCGGTTCGTCGGAGATCGCTTCGTCGGGTGCCATTGCAGAATCCGTTCGATGGGACTCGAAATTCTAGGAACAACCCTCCCGCCCGGTGTTCGGGTTCGGCGCGCATGACCGCCGCGCGCGCAGCGGCCGCCGCCCCGAGGAGAAAGCCGCGCCAGTCCCGTGCGCGCCACACCTCGCAGGCGCTGCAGGAGGCTTTTGTTCGGCTTCTGGTCGAGAAGGGCTTTGCCGCCATCACGATCCGCGAGATCGTGGCGGTCGCCGGCACGGGGCTCGGCAGCTTCTACGAGTACTTCGAGAACAAGGAAGACTTGGCGCGCGTCTGCCTGCACCTGCGCTCCAAGGCGCTGCTGATGGACGTGCGCGCGGCCGTCGAGGCGCATGCCGGCCGGCCGCTGCGCGAGATCGTCGATGCGGTGATCGACGCGCAGCTCGACGCCCACCGCGCGCAGCCGCTGGCCTGGGGCGCGCACTACCTGCTGGAGCGTCACCTCTCCAGCCCCGAGGCCTACCGCAAGATGTACGACCGGTTCGTGGGCGAGTGGGTGGGCGTGCTCGAGGCCGCGAACGACGTGGCGGCCGGTTGCCAGAAGAAGGAAGTGGCCCGCGTGTGCCAGACCATCATCTACGGCCTGGTGGCACACACGCACATCGGCACCGGCGGCCGGCCCGACCTGCAGGCGCTGTCGCGGCAGCTGCGCGGCGCGCTGCACGGCTACCTGGCCGGCTCGGCCTGACCGCGCAACGCCGGCGGGCGCTCAGCGCGACGACTTGTTCGTCGCGCCGCTGACGCTGGCGTCGATGGTGCCGAACACCGTGACGCCGCTGCCGCCGGTCGCGCCCGATGCATTGGCGCCGCTGCCGGCCGACCCCGTGCCCGCGCAGCCCGACACCAGCGCGCCCAGTGCAATGGCGAACACCGCGGCAATGATTGGCTTCACTTGAAACTCCATGGGTGGTTGATGACGATCGTTGACGGCCCACTATAGGCCGCTGCCGTGCCGGTCCTGTAACAACACGCCCGTCGTCGCCAGGGTTGTTGCGCGCAGGTGGCCGATGAGGGCGCGCAGCTTGGGCGGTACGCGGCGGCGGTCGGGGTAGTACAGCGTCAGGTCGGGCAGTGGCGTGGACCAGTCGGCCAGCAGCTGTACCAGCCGGCCGTCGGCGATGTGGCGCTCGGTGTAGCTGCTGATGAGGTTGGCGATGCCGATGCCGTCCACCGCCGCATCGAGCATCACCGCCACGTCGTTCATCACCAGGCGCCCGCTCACGGCCAGCGTGATGGCCTGGCCGTCCTTCTCGAACGCCCAGCGCTCCAGCTGGCCCGAGCTCTCGAAGCGGAAGCCGATGCAGTCGTGCGCCAGCAGTTCGCGCGGATGGACCGGCGTGCCGCGCGCGGCCAGGTAGCGCGGCGCGGCGACGATGCTGTTGGCCAGCGGCGCGCCCACCGTCACCGCCACCATGTCGCGCTCGACCATGCCGCCGAAGCGGATGCCGGCGTCGAAGCCCCGGCCCACGATGTCGACCAGCGCGCTGTCGATCGACACCTCCACGTCGATCTGCGGGTACGTGCGCAGGAAGTCCGCGAGCACCGGCTGCAGCACGAAGAGATAGGCCGCTCGCGGCACCGTGAGCCGCAGCAGGCCCGAGGGGCGTTCGGCGCTGTCGCTGAGCTCGTCGGAAGCCGAGGCCAGTTCCTGCACCGCTGGGCGGATGCGTTCGAGGAAGCGGGCGCCGGCTTCGGTGAGGTTCACGCTGCGTGTGGTGCGGTTGAACAGCGGCACGCCCACGCGCTTCTCGAGCAGCCGCACCGCCTGGCTCACGGCAGAGGGCGAGACGCCCAGGCGCACCGCGGCGGCCGAGAAGCCGCGGGTCTCGGCCACGGCCATGAAAGTGACGAGTCCGTCGAGCTGGTCCTGGCGCATGGCGGGTTCCGGTTGATCTTGAAGAAAAGCTTCAAGGTGCTTCGTCGATTGGGCGGATTATCAAAGCCATGCGGCGCGCGCACAGTCGGGTCATCGCTGCTTCCATCCCTTTCCAAGGACATCGCATGACCGCCTCCCCGACCTTTTCTTCTTCTTCTTCTTCGCCAAGGACCTGGTTCATCACCGGCGTCAGCAGCGGCTTCGGCCGCGCGCTCGCGCAGGAGGCGCTGGCCGCCGGCCATCGCGTGGTGGGCACGCTGCGCAGCGAGGCCGCGCGTGCGGAATTCGATGCGCTGCAGCCCGGCCGCTCCTTCGGCCGCCTGCTCGACGTGACGCACGACGCCGAGGTGCCGCGCGTGGTGGCCGAGGTCGAGGCATCGGTCGGCGCCATCGACGTGCTGGTCAACAACGCCGGCTACGGCCACGAAGGCACGGTCGAGGAATCGACGCTCGACCAGCTTCGCCGGCAGTTCGAGGTGAACGTGTTCGGCGCCGTGGCCGTGGGCAAGGCGGTGCTGCCGTTCATGCGCGCGCGCCGCCGCGGCCACATCCTCAACATCACCTCGATGGGCGGCATCGTGACCTTTCCGGGGCTGGGCTATTACCACGGCAGCAAGTTCGCGCTCGAGGGCATCAGCGAGACGCTGGGCAAGGAGGTGGCGAGCTTCGGCATTCACGTGACGGCGGTGGAGCCCGGCGGCTTCCGCACCGACTGGGCGGGCCGCTCGATGGTGCGTGCGCCGCAGGACATCGCCGACTACGCGCCGGTGATGGGCCCGGTGCGCGCGGCACGCCTGGCGCGCAGCGGCAAGCAGGCGGGCGACCCGGTGAAGGCCGCGCGCGCCATGATCCGCATCACCGAAACGGCCAACCCGCCCGCGCACCTGCTGCTCGGTCCCGACGCGATGAAAGTGGTGCGCGAGAAGCTCGGCGCGCTGCAGGAGGAGATCAAGGCGTGGGAGGCGCTGTCGGTGTCGACCGACTTCGCGCCCGCCACGGCCTGATCAGCGCGGATCGGTGGCCAGCAGCATCTCGACCATCGAGCGCAGGTGGCCCTGCAGCCGCGCCGCGCCGGCCTCGTCGAGCGCCAGCGTAGCCTCGTCCATGTAGAGCTTGCGGTTGATCTCCACCTGGATGCTGTGCCGGTTCACGGCCGGCTTGCCGTGGCGGCGCACCAGCTCCACGCCCTTGTACGGGTGGTTGTAGTCGACGCTGTAGCCGAAGGCGCGCAGGTGCGCGCAGATCTTCTGCGACAGCGCCGGGTCGGCGGTGCTGCCGTCGCGGTCGCCGATCACGAAGTCGGCATGCGCCAGGCCGGGAAAGTCGGTGGCGTGGCTGGCCGCGATGGCCGGCATCGAATGGCAGTTGATGTGGATGCTGTAGCCGTGGCGCGCGTGCGCCTCGTCCACCGCCTGCGCCACGGCGGCGTGGTACGGGCGCCAGCAGCTGTCGATGCGCTGGCGAACCTCTTCCACCGGCAACTGCCGGTCGTAGATCGGCAGGCCTTCGTCGGTGAGCTTCCAGATCAGGCCCTTGCCCAGGCGCACCTTCGACAGCACGCGCGGGTCGGTGGAGACGGGGTCGGTCCACTCGCCGTCGAGCATCGTGGTGTCGATCTCGGTGGTGTCGCGGTTGGCGTCGAGGTAGCTGCGCGGGAAATGCGCCTCGACCCAGGCCGCGCCCAGGTCGGGCGCGAAGGCGTAGAGCTTCTCGACGTGCGTGTCCTCGGCGCGGCGCAGCGTCGCGAGCTCGCGCACCGTGCCGAAGTCCTCCGGGTACACGGTGCCGCTGTGCGGGGAGTCGAGCACGAGCGGCGTCTGCCCGGCGACGCTTGTCACCTGGGCGCGGGTCTGGATCAGTTTCAGTACTGGATGCATAGGCAGGCCGGGCTCAGTCCAGTCGCACGCGTGCGAATTCGGCCACCTTCTTCATCTTCTCGATCTCGCTGGCGATCTGCTTGGTGAACTGCGCCGGCGTGGTGCCCGAGGCGTAGAGGCCCTGCAGCGACAGGCGCTCGCGCACCGAGGCGTCCTTCAGTGCCGTGGCCACCGCCTGCTGCATGCGCAGCACCAGTTCGGCCGGCGTGCCCGCGGGCGCCACCATGCCGAACCACGACGGGTCGTTGTTGGCCGGGTAGCCGAGCTCGGCGTAGGTCGGCACGTCGGGCAGCACGTCGAGGCGGCCGCCCCAAGACACCGCCAGCGCCTTCAGCTTGCCCGCCTTCACGTGCGGCAGCGACGAGGCCACCTGGTCGAAGTACACCGGCACTTCGCCCGCCAGCACGTCGTTGATGGCCGGGCCCGCACCGCGGTAGGGGATGTGCACCATCGAGGTTCCGGTGCTGCTCTTGAACAGCTCGCCCCACATGTGGCCGATGGTGCCGTTGCCCGGCGTCGCATACGACACCTTGCCGGGGTTGGCCTTGAGGTACTTCACCAGCTCGGCGAAATTGGCCACGGGCAGCTTCGACGGGTTGATGACGATCACGCCCGGCGCCTTGACGATCTCGGTGACCGGCGCGAAGCCCTTGATCGGGTCGTAGGGCAGCTTCTGGTACACGGCCGGGTTCACGCCGTGCGTGGACAGCGTGGCGATGCCGAAGGTCAGGCCGTCCGGCGTGGCGCGGGCCAGTTCGGCCATGCCGATGGAGCCGCCGGCGCCGGCGCGGTTGTCGATGACCACGGGCTGCTGCAGGATCTTGGCGACCGGCTCGCCGAGCACGCGCGCGGTGATGTCGGTGGCGCCGCCAGGCGGGAACGGGACGACCAGACGGATCGGCTTGCCCTGCGCGAAGGATATTCCAGGAAGGATAGAAGCAGCGGCCAGCGTGGAGATGAAGTGACGACGTTGCATGGGGTGTATTCCAGTGTGCATTGAGGGTGAAAAGGCGATTTGCTCCTTCACTGGAAGCAAAGGATAGACCAGCTAACATTCTGATCTGGAATGTTTTAATGGGCATCCCGCCATGTCGCTGCGCCGTCTCAACCCTCCCCTGAACCTGTTGCGTGCCTTTTCCACCGTGGTGCGCTTCGGCGGCGTCTCGCGTGCGGCCGAGGCGCTGCACCTCACGCAGGGCGCGGTCAGCAAGCAGGTGCAGGAGCTCGAGCGCTGGATCGGTGCGCCGCTGTTCGAGCGCAGCCGCAAGCGCCTGGCGCTCACGCCGGCCGGCGAGCGCTACGAGAAGGCGGTGCGCGCCCTGCTCGCGCAGCTGGAGGCCGCGACGCTGGAACTCATCACCAGCGGCGACGGCGGCGGCGCATTGCACCTGTCGACGCTGCCGACCTTCGGCGCCAAATGGCTGATTCCGCGGCTGCCCGACTTCCAGCGGCTGCACCCGCAGGTCACCCTGCATTTCGTGCCCTTCGTGCACGGCTACGACTTCGAGCGGCCCGAGCTCGACTGCGCCATCCTGTTCGGCGACGGCCACTGGCCCGGCGCCCGTTCGCACTACCTCGCGGGGCAGGACGTGGCGCTGATCGCGCCTCGCGCGGGCCAGGCCGAGGTGGCCATCCGCACGCCGCAGGACGTGGCCCGCTGCACGCTGCTGCGCCATGTGACGGTGCCGCAGTCATGGGTGCAGTGGCGCGAGGCGCACGGCGTGCGCGGGCTCGATCCGCTGGCGGGTCCGCAGTTCGACCAGTTCCAGACCATGATCCGCGCGGTGATGGTCGGCATGGGCGTGGCGCTGGTCCCGCGCTGCCTGGTGCAGGACGAGATCGCCTCGGGGCTGGTGGACGAGCCCCTGCCCGGCGGCGGCTACCGCGGCAACGAGGGCTACTGGTTCTGCTATCCCGAAGGGCGCGGCCAACTGGCCACGCTCGATCATTTCCGCAGCTGGCTGCTCGCGGAGGTCGACCGCGCGGCGGAAGCGCCGGCGGTGCCGGTGCAGGCCTCGGCCTGAGGCTTCGTTACTCGGGCTTGGCGCCCGATGCCTTCACCGCCGCACCCCACACCCCGATCTCGCTCGCCACGAAGCGGTCGAACTCGGCCGCCGTGGTCGGTGCGGGCTCGGAGCCGCGCTCGCGGATGAAGCGCGCCATCTGCTCGCTCTTCAGGATGTCGGTCACCTCGTGGTTCAGGCGCTCGACGATCTCGGGCGGCGTGCCGCGCGGCGCCATCAGGCCGAGCCAGCCCACGGCCTCGAAGTTCTTCGTGCCGGCCACGCCGCTCTCGCGCACCGTGGGCACGTCGGGCAGTTGCGACGAGCGCGTGGCCGAGGTCACGGCCAGCGGCACCGCCTTGCCCGACTTGATGTGCGGCAGCGCGGCCGTCACCGAGTCGATCATCAGCGGCACCTGGTTGCCCAGGAAATCCGACTGCGCCGGGCCGCTGCCGCGGTACGGAATGTGCGTGATGAACACATGCGCCGCCGCCTTGTACATCTCGCCCGACAGGTGCTGCGTGCCGCCGATGCCGGCACTCGCATAGCTCAGCCGGCCGGGCTCGGCCTTGGCGCGCGCGGTGAGGTCGGCCAGCGTGCGGATACCGCTCTCGGGCGTGGCCAGGAACACCAGCGGCACCTTGGCGATCAGCGAGATGCCCGCGAGGTCCTTGCGCGGGTCGAAGCCCGGCTTGGCATAGAGCGTCTGGTTCACCGCCATCGCGCTGCCGGCCACCACCAGCGTGTAGCCGTCGGGCTGCGCGCGCACTACGAACTCGGTGCCGATGTTGCTGCCGGCACCGGCCTTGTTGTCGATGATCACCGGCTGGCCCAGCCGCTTGCCGAGCTGCTCGGCCACGGCGCGGGCGAAGATGTCGGTGGCCTGCCCCGGCGGAAAGGGCACGACCAGCTTCACGGGCTTGTCGGGCCACGCCGCCGCCTGCGCCAGGCCGGCGGCGCCCAGCAGTGCGATCGCGACGCCCGCATGAAAGTGCCTGCGCTGCATGTTCAGGGCGCCGAGAGGTGCTTGCCCACGATGCCCGCCAGTTCGAACATCGTCACCTGGTCCTTGCCGAACACCGGCTTGAGCTTGGCGTCGGCATTGATCGCGCGCTTGTTGGTCGCGTCCTGCAGGCCGTTGGCCTTGATGTAGTCCCACAGCTTCTTGATGACCTCGGTGCGCGCCACCGGTTCGGCGCCGATCACCGCGGCCAGCGAGTCGCTGGGCTTCAGTCCGGCGCCCGGCTTGCGCGGCGCGGCGGCCTTCTTCGCAGCCGGTGCCTTCTTGGCGGCGGGCGTCTTCTTCGCAGCCACCTTCTTGGCCGCCGCGGTCTTGCCGGCCGGCGCGGCCTTGCCGAAGGTCTTGCGCGGGGGGAACTTGCTGCCGCCCTCGCGCGGCGCGAACTCGAAGGTCACCTTGCCTTCCTCGGCGTTCCATGTGAGGAAGGCCTTGAAGGCGCGGCGCGTGCGCATGCTCACGAACTTGTCGAGCAGGTCGGTCTTGCCGGTGGCGAGCAGCTTTTCCATCTGCGCGCGCTCCACCGGCTGCTGCAGGATGATCTTGCCGGTCTTGAATGTGCAGCTCGGCGTGGGCTGGGCGTTGGTCGGCACCGACTTCTCGCACACGTAGTTGCTGCCGTGCTCGAACACCGGCGCGCCGCAGATCGGGCATGGGCCCACGGTGTCCTGCTCGCTGAAGTCGACGATCTCGCCGGTGTCGGCGTTCTTGTCGTCGCCGAAGTCGAACTCCAGCTTCCAGTTCTTCGCCTCCTCGTCGAACTTGATGACGATCTCGGAAGTGAAGGGCCAGCCGGCCTTGGAGCGGAAGCCCTCCAGCGGGCCGATGTGCTTGTCGCGCAGCAGCGCCTCGGCCTCGGCCACCTCGAAGGTGCGCCCGGCCGGCGACTTGCCGAACGAGAAGCCGCAGGCGTCCTCACCCGTGCCGCTCTTGCCGGTGCAGGCGTAGCGGCGGTAGTTCTCGCGCACGATGCCGCCGCAATTGGGGCACGGCGTCTGCAGCGTCGAGTAGTCGCCCGGCACGGTGTCGCGGTCGTACTCCTTGGCCTTCTTGACGATGTGCTCCGTCATGGCCGCGATCTCGCGCATGAAGGCGTCGCGGCTGAGCGAGCCCTTTTCCATCTGCGCGAGCTTGTATTCCCACTCGCCGGTGAGCTCGGCCTTGGAGAGTTCCTCCACGCCCAGGCCACGCAGCAGCGTCATCAGCTGGAAGGCCTTGGCGGTGGGAATGAGCTCGCGGCCTTCGCGCAGCATGTACTTCTCGGCGATCAGCCCTTCGATGGTGGCCGCGCGCGTGGCTGGCGTGCCCAGGCCCTTTTCCTGCATGGCCTCGCGCAGCTCGTCGTCGTCGATGTTCTTGCCCGCGCCTTCCATGGCGCCGAGCAGCGTGGCTTCGGAGTAGCGTGCCGGCGGGCGCGTCTTCAGGCCCTTGATGTCGGCCGACTCGGTCTTCACGACCTCGCCCGGCTTCACCGGCACGAGGCGCTTGCCGTCCTTGTCGTCTTCCTTCTCGTCGTCCTGCGCTTCCTTGCCGTAGATGGCGAGCCAGCCCGGCTTGACCAGCACCTTGCCGTCGGTGCGGAACGGGTATTTCTTTCCGCCCTGCTCCACCGTGCTGATGCGCGTGGTCACCTGGTATTCGGCGCTCGGGAAGAACACCGACAGGAAGCGCCGCACCACGAAGTCGTAGAGCTTCTGCTCGGCCTCGCTCAGGCCGCTGGGCGCCTGCAGGGTCGGGATGATCGCAAAGTGATCCGACACCTTGGCGTTGTCGAAGATGCGCTTGTTGGGCTTCACGTAATTGCCGTCGACCGCCTGCTTGGCGAACGGGGCCAGGTGCTTCATGCCGCTGTGGGCCAGCATGTCCATGGTCTGCTTGACCACGGGCAGGTAGTCCTCCGGCAGCGCGCGCGAATCGGTACGCGGGTAGGTCAGCGCCTTGTGGCGTTCGTACAGGCTCTGCGCCAGCGCCAGCGTGGTCTTTGCGCTGAAGCCGAAGCGGCCGTTGGCCTCGCGCTGCAGCGAGGTCAGGTCGAACAGCGCGGGCGAGGCCTGCGTGGTGGGCTTGCTTTCTTCGGTGACGGTGGCGGGCTTGCCGCGCGAAGCATCGGCGATGGCGCGCGCTTCCTGCTCGTTCCATACGCGGTCGGCGCGCTGCTCCGGGTCGGGCTCGCCGTTGGCCAGTAGCGGCGCGTTCGCCTTTTTCCAGTCGGGGTTGAACCACTTGCCCGGGTAGTTGCCGGCCTCGGCCGCGAAGCTGCCGTGGATTTCCCAGTACTCGCGCGAGACGAACTTGCGAATCTGTTCCTCGCGCTCCACCACCACCGACAGCGTGGGCGTCTGCACGCGGCCCACGGTCGTCAGGAAGAAGCCGCCGTCGCGCGAATTGAACGCCGTCATGGCGCGCGTGCCGTTGATGCCCACCAGCCAGTCGGCCTCGGACCGCGAACGCGCGGCGTCGGCCAGGCCCTGCATCTGCTTCTCGGTGCGCAGCGCGTCGAAGCCGTCGCGGATGGCCTGCGGCGTCATCGACTGCAGCCACAGCCGCTTGACCGGCTTGTTCAGCCCCGACTTGCCGCCGGCGTACTGCTCGATCAGCCGGAAGATCAGCTCGCCCTCGCGGCCCGCGTCGCAGGCGTTGATGAGCTGCGTCACGTCCTTGCGCTTGGCCTGCTTGACCACCGCGTTCAGGCGGGTCTTGGTCTTGTCGACCGGCTTCAGGTCGAAGTGCGGCGGGATCACGGGCAGGTTGGCGAAGCTCCACTTGCCGCGCTTGACGTCGAACTCCTCGGGCGCCTGGATCTCGACCAGGTGACCGACGGCGCTGGTCACGACGTAGCTGTCGTTCTCGAAATGCTCGTCGTGCTTGTCGAATTTGCCGGCCACCGGCGTGAGGGCACGGACGATGTCCTGTGCCACCGACGGCTTTTCTGCGATTACCAACGTCTTTGTCATCTAAGGGCTCTCTATACTGTGCGGCTTCCCGCGTGTGCGCACGCGCACACGCGCATGTGTGCATATTCAACCTAACAGACTTCGGCGATGCCTTCCAAATCCCCACTTTCCGCGGGCCGCGATCCGGCCGCCACCCATCCCCCCGAGGGAGAGGCGCGGCTTGCCTCGGGGCGGCCCAGCAGCCGCCGCATCCAGATGCGGCGCTCCGATGTCCACGGCAACGGCGTGTTCGCCGTTCAGGACCTGGCCGAAGGCGAGACGCTGATCGAATACAAGGGCGAGGTCATCAGCTGGAAGGAGGCGCTGCGCCGCCATCCGCACGACCCGTCCCAGCCCAACCACACCTTCTACTTCCACATCGATGACGGCCGTGTGATCGACGGCAACGTCAAGGGCAACGATGCGCGCTGGATCAATCACTCGTGCGAGCCGAACTGCGAAGCCGACGAAGTCGATGGGCGCGTTTATATCAAGGCATTGCGCAACATCGCTGCAGGCGAAGAGCTCAACTACGACTACGGCCTGATCATCGACGAGCCGTACACGCCGAAGCTCCTCTCCGAATTTCCTTGCTGGTGCGGCTCGCAAGAGTGCCGCGGCACACTGCTGACGCCCAAGGACGAAGAGGACGAAAAGAAGAAAAAGAAGAAGGCCAGAAAGGCCGAGAAGAAGAAGGCTGAAAAGAAGGAAGCCGCCAAGGCCGAAAAGAAGGCCGAAAAGAAGGCCGAAAAGAAGGCCGAAAAGAAGGCCGAAAAGAAGGCTGGTAAGAAGGCGGAAAAGAAGTCTGAAAAGAAGAAGGCGGAGAAGAAATCCGCCGTGAAGGACAAGTCCGCCAGGGACTGAGCATGACGAGCACCACGGCCGCCTGGTTCGAAGACCGGATCGCCGCGTCGGTCGCCCCGCTGCTGCCCGGCTTCGCGGTCGAGGCGGTGGCGGAGATCGATTCCACCAACACCGAACTCATGCGCCGCGCGCGCGCCGGCCGCGCCGAGCCCGTGCTGCTGGTGGCCGAGCGCCAGACCGCCGGCCGCGGCCGACTCGGCCGGCCCTGGCAGAGCGCACCGCAGCAGGAGGCGTCGGCCTCGCTCGTGTTCTCGCTCGGCATGCCGCTGGCGCCCGCCGACTGGTCGGGCCTGTCGCTGGCCGTGGGCGTGGCCGTGGCGGAAAGCCTCGACCCGTCTGGCGCGCACAAGGTCGGACTCAAGTGGCCCAACGACGTGTGGGTGAACGATGCCAAGCTGGCCGGCATCCTGATCGAGACGGCGCTGCCCTCTTCCGCCGCAGCCACGGCCGGCGCCGCTGCGCCGCGCTACCTCGTGATCGGCATCGGCCTGAACATCGGTGCGCGCGAAGGCGACGGCATGCGCACGCCGCCGGCATGGATGCGGCAGTGGCGCCCCGATGCGCGCGCGCCAGAGGTGCTGGCCGAACTGGCCGCGCCGCTGGTGCGCACGGTGCTCGATTTCGAGGCCCGCGGTTTCGCGCCGTTCGCCGAACGCTTCGCGGCACGCGACGTGCTGCGCGGGCGCGAGGTGGCGCTCAGCGACGGCACCGCCGGCCTGTGCGAAGGCGTGGCCTGGGGCGGCGAGCTGCAGGTGCGCACCGACGCCGGGCTGCAGCTCATCTCGAGCGACGAAGTGAGCGTGCGCCCTCGCGGCATGGCGTTCTGAACCCGATGAAGCTGCGCCTGCTGCTCATCGTCCTCTTGCTGGCCAACGCAGGCTATTTCCTGTGGGCGCGCGGCGACCTGGTCGGCTTCGGGATGGCGCCCGCCGGCATCAACGAACGCGAGCCGCAGCGCCTGTCGCGGCAGATCCACCCCGAGTGGCTGCAGATCCGCAAGGAAGCGAAGGCCGGCGCGCCGGCGCCCTGACCTCCCTGCGCGGCCTCCTCTGGGGTCTGACGGATCAACCTGGCGTCTCGCCCTCGAAGCGCACCGTGAACAGCGCACCCGGCGGATGCCTGCCGGGGTGCGCGTCCTCCAGCTTCACCCGCGCGCGGTGCTGGTTGGCAATCTCCAGCACGATCGGCAGTCCCAGGCCCGAGCCGTCGGCCTCGTTGCCGAGCACGCGGTAGAACGGCTCGAACACCAGGTCGCGGTCGGCCTCGGCGATGCCGGGGCCGTTGTCCTCCACCTGCAGCAGCAGCACATGGCCGAACGGGTCGGCCAGCACCCGCACGGTGATCAGGCCGGGACGCTCCGGCGTCGAGGGCGTGTAGTTGATCGCGTTGTCGACCAGGTTGCGCACCAGCTCCTTCAGCAGCGTCGGGTTGCCGTCGAACACCACGCCGGGCGCGCCCGCCTCCGCGCCGTCGTAGCCCAGGTCGATGCGTTTCTCGATCGCGCGCGGCACGGCCTCGCGCACCACCTCGATGGTGAGCCGCGCCAGGTCGCAGGGCTGGTGGTGCGCGTTGGCGCTGTTGCCCTCGGCACGCGCCAGCGACAGCAGCTGGTTCACCGTGTGCGTGGCGCGCTTGCTGGCCCGGCCGATCTGCTTGAGCGACTGCTTCAGCTCGTCGGCGTTGGCGCCCTCGCGCTGCGCGAGGTCGGCCTGCATGCGCAGCCCCGCCAGCGGTGTCTTCAGCTGGTGCGCCGCGTCGGCCAGGAAGCGCTTCTGGGTACCGATGGAGTCGTTGAGCTTGTCGAGCAGCTCGTTCACCGACGACACCAGCGGCACCACCTCGAGCGGCACCAGCGATTCGTCGAGCGGGCTCAGGTCGCCCGGACGCCGTTCGCGGATGCGCGCCTCCACCACCGAGAGCGGCTTGATGCCGCGCACCAGCGCCAGCCAGATGAGCAGCACCGCCAGCGGCAGGATCGCGAACTGAGGCAGCAGCACGCCCTTGATGATCTCCCCGGCCAGCACCGTCTGCTTCTCGCGCGTCTCGGCCAGCTGCAGCAGCGTGGGCGGCACGTCTTCCGCGCCGCTGGGAATCCACAGCGAGGCCACGCGCACCTCCTGGTCGTGCAGCTCGCTGTTGTGCAGGAAGACCTGCGTCGGCGGCAGCGGTTCCTCGACGTTGGGATGCGGCAGCTCGCGCTCGCCGCTCAGCACCGTGCCGTGGCCGTCGACCACCTGGTAGTACACATGGCCGGCATCGTCGGCCCGAAGGATCTCGCGCGCGGGCTGCGACAGCACGAATTCGGTGCGCCCTTCCCTCACCGTCACCAGTTCGCCGAGCGCCTTCACGTTGTGCTCGAGCGCGCGGTCGAACGGCGCATTGGCGATGCCCTGCGCCACCAGCGACGTGACGCCGATGCTCACGGGCACCAGCAGCAGCAGCGGTATGAGCATCCAGTCGAGGATTTCGCCGAAGAGGGAACGCTGGGCGCGCTGAAAGAGCTTCAAGTGGGCTTCCTGCAGGGACGAAGGAACGCGGGTGCGCGTGAACGGTGGATGCCGGTCTTCCGGGGGCGGCGTGCCATCGGGAGTGCGATCGGTTGTAGCTTCGGTGCGAAGTTTCCGCAATGCAGAAGTACCAGGGCGGCCCGGCTCGACGAGGCATCGGACGCGCCGCGATCTTCTCCTCGGCTGTGCATCGTTCCTCCTCGCACGGGTAGCGAAAAAACTCCGCCGGCCGTGACTTACTGGTGCGGCGGCAGGCTGGCGGGCCGGCGCCCGCCCTTAGTCTTCGCGCGCAGTTTCTGCAATTCGAAAACCTCAGGGAGAGATTCATGAAGAACAAGTCGAACGGCCGCGTGCGGCCGTCGTGGATTGTCGCGTCCGCGTGCGCCGCAGGGCTCGCGGGCTGCGGGGGCGGAGGCGGTGGCAGCGATGCAGGCGGCTTGCCGATGCTGCCTGTGTTGCCCGCGGCCGCCCCGGCCTCTGCGCCGGCGCCAGCCCCCGCGCCGGCACCCGAGCCGAACCGCGATCCGATGCCGGGCAGCGAGCCGCTGCCGTCGCTGGACGCACCGCAGGCCGGCTCCACCGCCGCCGCAGGCAACGACAGCGAAGGCATCTACGCTTCGCTGCTCGACATCACGCTCATCGGCGCCGACGGTTCCATCGCCAGCAAGGATCACATCGGCACGATGTGGGGATCGCTCACCGTCACCGGGCTGGACTGGTCCTTCAATCCCGACACGGCCTACTACTTCATCGATGCCTCGCCGGTGACGGGCTCGGGCACTTTCACGCCGAAGAAAGTGATGAACGGAACCTACAGCTGGGACCAGCGCGCGCCCTCGGCATTCGGTCCCCAGAAGTACGCTGTCGAGAATGCACTGGCGGTGTCGCAGGACAGCGTGACGGGCAAGTGGGCCAACCCGGACAGCAACTACGGCGTCGGGCTCTCGATCGAGGTGGATGCCACGGGAGCGTTCACCGGCAAGACCGCGGGCGTGCAGGTGGGCGACTGCAGCATCTCGGGCGTCCTCGCGCAGGCGCAGCCGGGCACGTCCAAGAACATGTACGGCTTCGCACTGAATGCGGTCGACGCCGGCATCGATGGCAAGAATGCCTGCAAGCTCAGTACGAACCGCCCTTACCGGGGGCCGGCCGCCATCGTCCTGGTGCCCGCGGGTGCCTACGAAGGCAACGGCTATTTCCGGCGCGTCTTCTTCCTCGTGAAGACGGACAACGGCGCCACGTTGACGGCGAGTCTGCAGAAGCAGCCGTAAGCGAAAGCGGCGTTGCGCGGGCTCAGCCCTGGATCTTCTCCAGGCAGTAGCCCAGCCCGCGCACCGTCGCGATGCGCACCGGGCCTTTCTCGATCTTCTTGCGCAGTCGGTGGATGTACACCTCGATGGCATTGAGGCTCACCTCCTCGCCCCATTCGCAGAGCCGGTCGACGAGCTGGTCCTTGCTCACCAGCCGGCCGGCGCGCTGCAGCAGCACCTCGAGCAGGCCGAGTTCACGCGCCGACAGCTCGATCATCTTTCCGTCGATGGTGGCCACGCGGCCCGCCTGGTCGTAGACCAGGGGTCCGTGGCGGATGGCGTTGCTGGTGGTGCCCATGCCCCGCCGCGTGAGGGCACGCACGCGCGCCTCCAGCTCCTGCAGGCTGAACGGCTTGGCCATGTAGTCGTCGGCGCCGTGGTCCAGGCCCTTCACGCGTTCCTCCACGCTGTCGGCCGCGGTGAGCACCAGCACCGGCAGCTGCGAGCCGCGCGCACGCAGGCGCTTCAAGATCTCGATGCCGTGCAGGCTCGGCAGCCCGAGGTCGAGGATCAGCAGGTCGAACTCGTCGTGGGTCATGAGCGCGGTGTCGGCCTGCGAGCCGTTGGCCACATGGTCGACCGCCGCACCCGAGGTGCGCAGGCTGCGCAGCAGGGCATCGGCCAGCACCTGGTCGTCTTCGGCAATCAGAATCCGCATATGCGCCACCTCCGGCCTGTGTCGGGTATCGGGCGCCGCGCCGGCGCCGTTCACATTTGTCTCTGCGGCGAGTCTAGCCCGCCGTGTAGGCCTCGAGTCCGATGGTTACCACGGTGGCGATGTCGTTTCCGACGCTGCTCCTGAACTCGCTTTCGGCCTGCGTCACCGCGCCGCGGAAGGCATCGAGCCAGGCCAGCCCGTCGGCCGTGAAGAGCACGCGCCGCGCGCGCGCGTCGAGCGGATCGGGCCCGCGCGTGACCAGCCCCCAGGCCTCGCACTGGTCGACCAGCGCGCCCATGGCCTGCTTGGTCATGCCGGCGCGCTCGGCCATTTCGGTGAGACGCGATCCCTCGCGCGCGAGATGCCGGGTGATGTGGATGTGTGCTGCGCTCACCTGCGCACGCGCGGCGAGGTTCGACAGGGCCAGGGGCACATCGACGTCGTGTGCCATCAGCTCCAGCACGCGCTCGTCGAAACGGCGCATCGCATGGCCCAGCAGCCGGCCCAGGTGTGTCTGGCGCCAGGCGTCGGGATCGGTGGGGAAAGCGGCTTCGGCCATGGCGCCAGATGGTAAAGCAAACTGACCAAAAAATGGGTTTATGCCAACTCATCAGCCCCTACACTACTGTTCAAGCATCCAGCCTGTGGTTAAAAGCAGATGGATTGAAACCAGACACAAACCGTTGATTTTCAAGGAGATTTCCACATGGACGCAGTCGTCAAGGGCGCAAGCATCTCGGTCGCCAACAGTGAAAAGGCCAAGGCGCTCCAGGCCGCGCTGGCCCAGATCGAAAAGCAGTTCGGCAAGGGCACCATCATGCGGCTCGGCGAAGGCGAGGCGCTCGAGGACATCCAGGTGGTCTCCACCGGCTCGCTGGGCCTCGATATCGCCCTGGGCGTCGGCGGTCTGCCGCGCGGCCGCGTCATCGAGATCTACGGCCCCGAATCGTCGGGCAAGACCACGCTCACGCTGCAGGTGATCGCCGCCATGCAGAAACAGGCCGGCACCTGCGCCTTCGTCGACGCCGAACACGCACTCGACGTGCAGTACGCCCAGAAGCTCGGCGTGAACCTGTCGGACCTGCTGATCAGCCAGCCCGACACCGGCGAGCAGGCGCTCGAAATCGTCGACTCGCTGGTGCGCTCCGGTGCCGTCGAC
This sequence comes from Variovorax paradoxus, assembly GCF_902712855.1. Lineage (NCBI taxonomy): Bacteria > Pseudomonadati > Pseudomonadota > Betaproteobacteria > Burkholderiales > Comamonadaceae > Variovorax > Variovorax paradoxus. The sequence goes on along the minus strand of NZ_LR743507.1, from coordinate 410,534 downwards.
CTGATCGTGGTCGACTCGGTCGCCGCGCTCACGCCCAAGGCCGAAATCGAAGGCGAAATGGGCGACTCGCTGCCCGGCCTGCAGGCCCGCCTGATGAGCCAGGCGCTGCGCAAGCTCACCGCCACGATCAAGAAGACCAATTGCATGGTCATCTTCATCAACCAGATCCGCATGAAGATCGGCGTGATGTTCGGCTCGCCCGAAACCACCACCGGCGGCAATGCGCTGAAGTTCTACGCCTCGGTGCGCCTGGACATCCGACGCATCGGCACCATCAAGAAGGGCGACGAGGCCATCGGCAACGAGACCAAGGTGAAGGTGGTGAAGAACAAGGTCTCGCCTCCGTTCAAGACGGCCGAGTTCGACATCCTGTTCGGCGAAGGCATCAGCCGCGAGGGCGAGATCATCGACATGGGCGTGAACGCCAAGATCGTCGACAAGTCGGGCGCCTGGTACGCCTACAACGGCGAGAAGATCGGCCAGGGCCGCGACAACGCCCGCGAGTTCCTGCGCGAGAACCCCGAGCTGTCGCGCGAGATCGAGAACAAGGTGCGCGAGTCGCTGGGCATTCCGCTGCTGGCCGCCGATGCGGACAGCACGCCCGAGAAGCCGCAGAAGGCTGCCAAGGCGGACAAGGCCGAGAAGGCGGACAAGGGCGAGTAAGCCCCAGGCGCGGCGCTTCGGGGCCGCGCGAGCGTTTCCCGCATGGCATTCAACGCCCCGTCACTCAAAGGCCGCGCCCTGCGCCTGCTCAGCCAGCGCGAGCATTCGCGCGTGGAGCTGGAACGCAAGCTCGCGAAGCATGAAGAAGAGCCCGGCACGCTGGCGAAGGCGCTCGACGAACTGGCGGCGAAGGATTTCATCAGCGAGCCGCGCGTGGTGGCCTCGGTGCTCAACCAGCGCGCGGCGCGATCGGGCGCGTTGCGGGTGAAGCAGGAACTGCAGGCCAAGGGCATCGCGCCCGAGGCCATCGCCGAGGCGGTGGCCGGCCTGCAGGAGACCGAGGTCGAACGCGCCACGGCGCTGTGGCGCCGCCGCTTCGACGCCCCGCCCGCCGACGCGAAGGAGCGGGCGAAGCAGATGCGATTCCTGATGGCGCGCGGCTTCTCCGGCGCCGTCGTTTCCAAGGTGCTCAGGAGCGACTTCGATGAAACCGACGAATGACAACCCTTCCGCGCAGTCGCGCGTCGTCACGCAGCGCGTGGCTTGCGACTGGCGCCGCGCGTATGCACTGGCTGCCGATCCGGCGCGGCTGCCCGACTGGGCCAGCGGCCTCTCGAAGAGCGCGCTGGTGCAGCAGGGCGACCAGTGGATCGCGCGCACGCCCGAGAGCGGCGACGCCCGCATGCGCTTCGCGCCGCCCAACGAGTTCGGCGTGCTCGACCACTGGGTTGCGCCCGAAGGCGTTGCCGAGATCTACATGCCGTTCCGCGTGATCGGCGTGGCGCCGGACGCCTGCGAGCTGCAGTTCACGCTGCTGCGCCAGCCGCACATGGACGACGCGGCCTTCGCACGCGACGCCGAGTGGATCGCGCGCGACCTGAAGGCGTTGCGCGACCTGCTCGAGGCCTGAACGGCCGGTCGAGCCCGGCGCAGAGAATCAGCCGCGCACCGCGATCGGCGCGAACTTGCGCCGCGCCTTCAGCTGGTCGGCGTCCCATTCGATGCCCAACCCGGGCGTCTCGGGCGCCACCGCATGGCCGTCTTCGATGCGCAGCCTGCTGGTCGTGAGGTCGTCGAGCTGCGGGATGTATTCCACCCAGCGCGCATTCGGCACCGCCGCGCACAGGCTCACGTGCAGCTCCATCAGGAAGTGCGGGCACATCGCGATGTTGTGCGCCTCGGCCAGGTGCGCAATCTTGAGCCACGGCGTGATGCCGCCCACGCGCGCCACGTCGGCCTGCATGATCGAGCAGGCGCCCTGCTGGATGTATTCGGCGAACTGCGACGGGTGGTACATCGACTCGCCCACCGCGATCGGCACGCTGGTGCTCGCCAGCAGCTGCGCATGCCCGCGCACGTGCTCGGCCGGCATCGGCTCCTCGAACCAGGCGAGGTCGAGCGGCGCGTACTGGCGCGCGCGGCGGATGGCTTCGGCCACGGTGAAGCTCTGGTTGGCGTCCACCATCAACTCGAAGTCCGCGCCCACGGCTTCGCGCACGGCTGCGAGGCGCGCGATGTCCTGCGCCACATGCGGCTTGCCGACCTTGATCTTCGCGCCGAGGAAGCCTTCAGCCTTCGCGGCCAGCGTCTGCTCCACCAGCTGCGCGGGCTCGAGGTGCAGCCAGCCGCCTTCGGTCGTGTAGACGGGCACGCGCGCCTGCGCGCCGCCGGCCAGGCGCCACAGCGGCAGGCCCGCCGCGCGTGCGTTGCGGTCCCACAGCGCGGTGTCGATGGCCGCGAGCGCCAGGCTGGTGATGGCGCCCACCGCGGTCGCGTGCGTATGGAAGAACAGGTCGCGCCAGATGGCTTCGTACTGCTGCGGGTCGCGCCCGATCAGGCGCGGCGCCAGATGGTCGTGCAGCAGCGCCACGATGGACGAGCCGCCCGTGCCGATGGTGTACGTGTAGCCCGTGCCCGCCGAGCCGTCGTCGCAGCGCACGGTGACCATCACGGTCTCCTGCGTCACGAACGACTGGATGGCGTCGGTGCGCCTGACCTTGGGCGCGATGTCGATCTGCGCGATCTCGACCTGGTCGATCTTTGCCATGAAATACCTTATTGCTGGGAGAGCCGACGAGGCTGCCGCCGGGCCGCGCCGAGGCGGACCGTGCGGCCTCCCGGCGGGAGGTGGCGGATCATGCGGCGCGAAGCGCGGTGAAACGCCGGGAGGCCGGCACGTCAGGCGCCGTTGCGCGTCACGTCCGCGGGCAGGTCGGCGCCGTGGAACTTCTTGTAGATGGTGTTGAGCTCGCCGCTCTTGAGCTGCGCCTTCACGAACTCGTCGAGCCTGGCCTTCAGGCGCGGTTCGTTCTTGCGCAGGCCGATGGCCAGGAAGTTGACCTTCATGGTGAACTTCGGCTCCATCTGCTTGGCGGGGTTCTTCTCGTTGATGGTCTTCAGCAGCGGCGGCGCGGTCGCGAAGATGTCGGCCTGGCCGCTCACGATCGCGGTGATGGAAGTGGCGTCGTCGTCGAAGCGCACCACCTGCGCGCCGGCGGGCAGGATCTTGGTCAGCTCCTGGTCGTTGGTGGTGCCGCGCGTGGCGATCACCTTCTTGCCCGCGAGATCGGCGGGGCCCGCGATGGCCATGCCCTTGGGCGCGCCCACCACGGCCAGGATGGCGGCGTAGGGCACCGAGAAGTCGACGACCTTCTCGCGCTCCGGCGTGACCGACATGCTGGAGATGACGATGTCGGCCTTGTCGGTCTGCAGGAACGGGATGCGGTTGGCGCCGGTGGTCGGGACGATCTCCAGTTCGAGGCCCAGGCTTTTCGCCAGCAGGCGCGCAGTCTCCACGTCCGAGCCGGTGGCGTTGAGCTTCTCGTCCTTCAGGCCGTAGGGCGGCACGGCGAGATCGATGGCCACGCGAATCTTCTTGGCGGCGGTGATGGTGTCGAGCTGGTCGGCGTGCGCCGCGCCGGCGAATCCCAGCGGCAGTGCCAGTGCAAGGGCCGAGAGCAATGCGCCGCGGCGCTTGAGCGAAAAGAGGGAAGTCATCGAAAGTCTCCTGGAGTTGTCTGAGGAAGAAAAATCAAAGCCCGGTGCCGATGAACTGGCGCAGCTCGGGCGTCTGCGGATCGCTGAGGATGCTGGCGTCGCCCTCCTCCCACACCAGCCCCTGGTGCATGTAGATGACCTTGTCGGCCACGCCGCGCGCGAAGGCCATCTCGTGCGTCACGAGGATCATGGTCATCCCCTCGGCCGCGAGCTTCTCCATCACCTTGAGCACCTCGCCGGTGAGCTGCGGGTCGAGCGCGGAGGTCACTTCGTCGAACAGCATCAGCTGCGGCTTCATCGCGAGCGAGCGTGCGATGGCCACGCGCTGCTGCTGGCCGCCCGAGAGCTGTTCGGGATAGGCGCCCGCCTTCTCGGCCAGGCCCACGCGCTCGAGCACTTCCATGGCGATGGCGCCGGCCTCGGCCGCGCTCATCTTCTTCACCGACTGCGGCGCGAGCGTGATGTTCTGCTTCACCGTGAGGTGCGGGAACAGGTTGTAGCTCTGGAACACGATGCCCACGTCCTTGCGCAGGTCGCGCAGGTTCAGCGCGGCGTCGTGCACCGCGTGGCCGCAGCAGCTGATCGTGCCGCTGTCAATGGTCTCCAGCCGGTCGATGCAGCGCAGCGCCGTGCTCTTGCCCGATCCGCTCTGGCCGATGATGGCCACCACCTGCCCGCGCGTGACGGAGAACGACACGCCCTTGAGCACATGCAGCTTGCCGAAGTGCTTGTGGACGTCGTTGAGTTCAACCACGGGCTGCATTGAGCTTCCTTTCAAGGGCGCGACTCCATCGCGACAGCGGATAACAGAGAACGAAATACAGCACCACCGCGCACCCGAAATACAGGAAGGGCTGGAAGGTCGAGTTGTTCAGCACCTTGGCGTTGTAGGAAAGCTCCGCGTAGCCCACCACCAGCGAGGCGATCGACGTGTTCTTGATGATCTGCACCAGGAAGCCCACGGTGGGCGGCGTCGCGATGCGCAGCGCCTGCGGCAGCACCACGCGGCGCATGCGCTCCCAGCGCGTGAGCGCCAGGCATTCGGCCGCCTCCCACTGGCTGCGCGGCACGGCCTGGATGCAGCCACGCCAGATCTCGCCGAGGAAGGCGCTCGCATAGATGGTGATGGCCAGCGCCGCCGCCGCCAGCGCGGGCACCGAGCCGATGCCCACGATGTTCGGTCCGAAGAAGCACACGCCCATCAGCACCAACAGCGGCGTGCCCTGGATGACCTGGATGTAGCCCGCGGCCGCCATGCGCACAGCCTTCACCGGCGACACGCGCGCCAGCGCCACCGCCAGGCCGATGAGCCCGCCGCCCACGAACGCGAGCGCCGACAGCTGCACAGTGCCCCACGCGCCCATCAGGAGAAAGCCGAGGTGTTCGGCCGGCATGAAGCTCATGTCGACATCCTCGTCACAACGGCGTGCCCAGCTTGCGCCGGCGCGGGAAGATGAGCATGCCCAGCAGCCAGAAGCCCAGGCGCATGGCGTACGACAGCACCAGGTACACCACCCACAGCACGATGAAGATCTCGAAGTTGCGGAAGGTGTCCGACTGGATGCGGTTGGCCACGCCGAAGAGCTCTTCGGCACCGATCGACGACATGATGCTGGAGGCCAGCATCAGCAGCACGAACTGGCTGGCGAGCGCCGGGTACACGCGCTCCACTGCGGGCCGCAGGATCACGTGCCAGAACACCTGCACCTTGGACAGGCCCAGGCATTGCGCCGCCTCGAGCTGGCCCTTGTGGATCGACTCGATGCCCGCGCGGATGATCTCGCAGCTGTACGCGCCGATGTTCACCACCAGCGCGAGCACCGCGCCCACCATGATCGGCATGGTCACGCCCGCGCTCGACAGGCCGAAGATGAGAAAGTAGCTCTGGATCAGCAGCGGCGTGTTGCGGATCGCTTCCACATAGCCGCCCGTGAGGTTGCGCAGCCAGCCGTGGCGGCTGTTGCGGCCCAGCGCGCAGACCGTGCCGAGCGCGAAGCCCAGCACGGTCGCGATGAAGGAAAGCTGCACGGTGGTCCACGCGCCTTCGAGCAGCAGCGGCCACTGTTCGAGCACGGGCGCGAAATCGAACTGGTAGTTCAAGGAATGGGCTCCGGGAGTCCAGGAAAAGTCGGGACGAGAAAAAGCAGGACGGGAAGAGGCGGGACGGGAAGAGGCAGGACGGGAAAAGGCGGGGAGGGCGCCGCTATGCGGCGCGCGCGAGCGGCAGGCACGAAGGGCCGAGCGGTTCGAAGGCCTTGTAGGTCAGGATGAATTCGCGATGGCCCAGCGCCTCCGACTTGCTGGCCGTGCCGTTGGCCACCTCGCGCACCGCGTCGAAGATCTCCTGGCCCACCTCCTGCAGCGTGCCGCGCCCTTCGAGGATGCGGCCGGCATCGACGTCCATGTCTTCGCCGAGCTGGCGGTAGGTGTCGGGATTGGCGCAGACCTTGATGACCGGCGACACGGCCGAGCCCACCACCGAGCCGCGCCCCGTGGTGAACAGGATCACGTGCGCGCCGCAGGCGATGAGCTCCACGATCTCCGCGTTGTCGCTGATGTTCGGGAAGCCGAAGCGCGGCTCGCCGTCGGGCACCACGTCCAGCAGGTAGAGGCCGCCCTGCGGCGGCACGTCGCCGGGCTTCACGATGCCGTTGATGGGCGAGGCGCCGCTCTTGGCGTACGCGCCGAGCGACTTCTCCTCGATGGTGGAGAGCCCGCCGTCGGCATTGCCCGGCGCGAAGCTGCCGTGGCCCATGGTGCTGTAGTAGCGCGCGGCCTTGTTCACGCACTCGACGATGGCCTCGCCCAGTTCGGGCGTGGCGGCGCGCCGCTTCATGTGGAACTCGCAGCCGATGAGTTCGCCGGTTTCCTCGAAGATGCAGCGCGCGTCCTGCGCGATCAGCAGGTCGAAGGCGCGGCCCACGGCCGGGTTGGCGGTGATGCCGCTGGTGCCGTCGGAGCCGCCGCAGATGGTGCCGACCACGAGTTCGTTCAGCGCCATCGGCACGCGCTGCTGCTGCGCGAGTTCGGCCAGCGCCCACTGCACCCACTCCGTGCCTTCGCGGATGGTGCTGCGCGTGCCGCCCTTCTGCTGGATGGTGAGCGTGTGCACCGGCCGGCCCGAGGCGGCCACCGCCTCCTCGAGCTTGCGCTTGTTCATGCTTTCGCAGCCCAGCGAAATTAGCAGCGCCGCGCCCACGTTGGGGTGCGTGGCGATCGCTTCCATCATGCGTTCGGCGTACGCGTTGGGATAGCAGCCGGGGAAGCCGACGAGGTGCACCTCGCTCTCGCCGTCCTGCTGGCGGAAGTTCAGCGTGATCTCGCGCGCCACGTGGTGCGCGCACTCGACCAGGTAGGCCACGACCACGACGTTGCGGATGCCCTTGCGGCCATCGGCACGCGGGAAGCCCTGGATCTGGAGGTTGGGAGCGTTCATGCGGGGAGGGCGCCTCAGCCGTGGCCGACGAAGGTCCTGCCTTCGTCCAGCGTGTAGGTCGGCGTGTAGTCGCTGTCGAGGTTGTGCGTGTGGATGTGCGCGCCGGCCTCGACCGGCGTGCGCAGGCTGCCGATGACGGCGTCGTACTTCAGCACCTTGGTTCCGGCCGCGATGGCATGGCGCGCGATCTTGTGGCCCAGGCCGATGTCCTTTGCCAGTGCGACGGGGCCGCCCTCGAGCTGCACCGCGGTGCCGGCGGCGAGGTGGGTGCAGGCGATCAGGCAGTTGTCCGAGGGGGAGAGCAGCACCAGCCGGGCGTCGATGGCCGGTGCGGGAGAGGCGGTCGGCATCCGGCGCTCAGAACTTGCGGTATTTCAGATAAGCCTCCTGCGGGTCGGTGCCCGCGAGGATGGCGGTGCGCACGAGGTTCTCGCGGCCCATCATGTGCTCGGCTTCGGTGATGACGGCGTCGGCCTGCGCCAGCGGCAGGCAGATCACGCCGTCGGTGTCGGCCAGCAGCAGGTCGCCGGGGTTCACCGTGACCTCGCCGATGCGCACCGGCACGTCCATCGCCTCGGGCAGCCAGTAGCCCACGATATCGCGCGGCGTGAAGTAGCGGTGCCACACCTGGAAGCCCTGCTGCAGGATGAACTCGGCGTCGCGCACGCCGCCGTCGGCGATCACGCCCAGCACGCCTTTGCGGCCCAGCGTCTCGGCCGACAGCTCGCCCATGTGCGACACGGTGGAGTCGTTGGGCTGGATCACCGCGATGTGGCCCGGCTTGGCGCGCGACAGAAAGCCGGTCCACGCCATCAGCGTCTCGTGCGGATCGGCCGTGGGGTCGACGCGCCCGTTCACCGTGAAGGCCGGACCGCAGAGCTTCCGGCCGGCGATCAGCGGGCGCAGCGTGGGCGGCAGGGTGAAGTCGCGCATGCCTGCGGCGCGCATCACGTCGTGAAGGATGCCGGTGTAGCAGGCTTGCAGGCGGCCGATGAGCGCGGAGTCGTGTGGCATCGTGAACCTTGTTTTCTTAGATGAAACTAGTTTTCGCCGCAAAGGTTAGCTTTTGAGGTCGAAACGAAAGCTGGGGTTTGCGCGAATTCGAGGGTATTCACCAATCGAGAGAGGCGCGTGCACGGGTTTTTGAGGATCATTGCGCGATCGGCGGTCGCGTATATTTGTTTTCATCAGTGAAATTAATATTTCACTTGTGCGAATCAACATTCAGCCAACACCCCCAGAAGGACTCCGCTCAAATGACTTCCCGCGTTCAAGGAAAGAACATCCTCGTCACCGCTGCCGGCAAGGGCATCGGCCGGGCCAGCGCTCTGGCGCTGGAGCGCGAAGGCGCCACGGTGTGGGCGACCGACGTGGACGAGGCTGCGCTGGCCGAACTGGCGGCGCTGGCCCGCGAAGAAGGCCTTGCGGGGCTCAAGCCGGCCGCGCTCGACGTGCGCGACAGCGCAGCACTGAAGTCCTTTGCGCAGACCGCGGGCCGGCTCGACGTGCTCTTCAACTGCGCCGGCTTCGTCCACAGCGGCAACATCCTGGCGTGCGAAGAAGCCGACTGGGACTTCAGCATGGACCTCAACGTGAAGTCGATGTACCGCACCATCCGCGCCTTCCTGCCCGACATGCTGGAGCGCGGCGGCTCGATCATCAACATGGCCTCGGCCGCGTCGAGCGTGAAGGGCGTGCCCAACCGATTCGTCTACGGCGCGTCGAAGGCGGCCGTCATCGGGCTGACCAAGGCGGTGGCGGCAGACTTCATCCAGCAGGGCGTGCGCTGCAACGCCATCTGCCCCGGCACGGTCGAGTCGCCCTCGCTGCGCGACCGCATCGCGGCGCAGGCCGAGCAGGCCGGTGCCGACGAGGCCACCGTGCGCGCCGCCTTCGTGGCGCGCCAGCCGCTCGGCCGCGTCGGCAAGCCGGAGGAGATCGCGGCGCTGGTGGTGTACCTGGCGTCCGACGAGTCGGCCTTCACCACCGGCGCGATCCATATGATCGACGGTGGATGGTCGAACTGAGCAGCGAACAATGAAGCAAGCACCAGCGCCGGAAGAACAGCAGGACCGCAGCGAGGCCGGGGCCGACGCCGCGCCGGACGGCGAGGGCGCGCTGCGCTATGCCGCGCCGGCGCTCGAGAAGGGGCTGGACATCCTCGAGGCGCTGGCCGACAGCGCCAGCGGGTACACGCTCAACGAGCTGGCGCAGAAGGTCGGCCGCAAGGTCAGCGAGATCTTCCGCATGGCCGTGACCCTGCAGCGCCGCGGCTACGTGCAGGTCGACGAGAACGACCGCTACACGCTCACCTTGCGCATGTTCGAGCTGGCGCACCGCCAGCAGCCGCTGAAGAGCCTGGTGAGCGCCGCGCTGCCGCTGCTGCGCGAGCTGGCCAACCGGGCGCGCCAGTCGTGCCACCTGACCATGTACCAGGGCGGGCGCGTGGTGGTCATCGCGCAGGTCGAGAGCCCGGAGCGCTGGTCGTTCGGGCTCAAGGTGGGCGTGGTGATGGGGCTGACCGACACCTCGTCGGGCCATGTGCTGCTGGCGTTCCGCGACGAGATCGACCGCGCGCGCATGCTGCGTGCCCACAGCAACGTCGAAGGCGAGCTCGACATGGACCCGGGCGAGCTGTTCGCGCTGCTGCAGGAGGTGCGCGAGCGCGGCTACTCGGCCATGCCGAGCAAGCAGACGCGCGGCATCACCAACATCGCCTTTCCGGTGATGGGCGCGGCCGACCACGTGATCGCGTCGATCAACGTGCCGTACATCGAGCGCATCGACCAGAAGTCGGCGCCCGACGTGGTGCAGGTGCGCGGCATCGTCGGCAACATCGCCGCGCGACTGTCGGCGCTGATGGGCGCGAGCGGCTACAACGACAACGAGTAGGGCGCATCCGGTGGTGCGGATGGCATGATCCGCCGATCAAAAAACCGGAGGAGTTCTTCATGCCGTCTGATCCCGCCAACGCTGCAGGGCAGCCATCGCTCGTTCGTACCGGCGCCAAGGCCGGCCTGGCCTTCGCGGGCTCCGTCATCAAGGGCGGCCTGCTGGGCGTGATCCTCGGCGGCGGCGTTTTCTTCTTCTATCTGAGCCAGCTGAACGGTCCGGGCAATGTCGCGGCACGCGCCGGCGGGGCGGGCGCGATCATTGCGCTGATCACCACGCCGTCGGTGCTGGTGGCCTTGCTGCTGCTGATGTTCGTCGTGGTCTACGTGATGCTCGGCGTGGCGCAGGGGCGTGCCCGCGCCATGCAGCACCTGGTGGCGGCGCGCGGCGAGGCGGTCGCGCAGCGGCTGAGTGGCGCAATCGCCGGGCGCATCGAGGCGATGCCGCGTGCACATGGCACGCTGCACCGTGCGGCGGACTGGCTTTCGGTCGACGCGCTGACGAAGCAGCTGGCGCCGGTGCTGGGCGAGGGCAGGGCGGTGCGCGCGGTGGTGGCTTTCGTGCTCAACCGCCTGCCGCTGAGCGACATGATGGCCGAGTGGCAGGAAAGCCGCGCCGCGCACGGCGAACCGATGGTGGCGCCGGGCGAAGGTCCGGTGCAGGACCCGGCGCTGCGCGCGCTGCTCACGCGCCGCATCAACGAGACGATGCAGGAAATGGCCGAGCCCTCGCGCACGCCGCTGTACATCGCGCTGGGCGCGCATGCGGCGCTGCTGGGTGTCGGGCTCTGGCTGGTGAACTGAAGAAAAACCGAAGAAGCTGAATGCAGCGGCGCTCAGAGCGCCAGCATCAGCTTCAGGTTCTGCACCGCGGCGCCGCTGGCGCCCTTGCCGAGGTTGTCCAGGCGGGCGATGACCACGGCGTGGTGGTGGTCCTCGTTCGGGAACACGCGGATCTCGAGGTTGTTGGTGTCGTTGAGCGCCAGCGCCTCGAGCTTGCCGTCCTCGGTCGGCGGCAGCACCTTCACGAACTGCTCGGGCGTGTTGCTCTTCGCGTAGTGCGCGGCCAGGGCGTCCTGCAGGTCGCCGGCCTTCGGCTTGCCGGGCAGCAGGTCGAGATGCAGCGGCAGCTGCACCAGCATGCCCTGCTTGAAATTGCCCACCGACGGAATGAAGACCGGACGGCGGGTGAGGCCGGTGTACGTCATGATTTCGGGAATGTGCTTGTGCTTCAGGCCCAGCGCGTAGGTCTCGAACAGGGGCGCCTCGCCCTTTTCATAGGCCTCGATCATGGTCCGGCCGCCGCCCGAGTAGCCGCTTACGGAAGGCAGCGAGATCGGGAAGTCGGCGGGCAGGATGCCCGCGTCCACCAGCGGGCGCACCATGGCAATGGCGCCGCTGGCATAGCAGCCGGGATTGCCCACGCGGTCGGCCTTGGCCACCGCCTGCCAGTGGCCTTCCACCAGTTCGGGGAAGCCGAACACCCAGCCCGGGGCGATGCGGTGCGCCGTCGAGGCGTCGATGATCTTGGGCTTGGCGCCGGGCAGCTGGTCGATCAGCGCCACCGATTCGCGCGCCGCGTCGTCGTGCAGGCAGAGCACCACGAGGTCGACGCCGGCCATCAGGTCGCGCTTGGCGTTGACGTCCTTTCGCAGCTCGGGCGCGATGCTCACGAGTTCGATCTGCGGCATCGTCTGGAGCCGCTCGCGAATCTGCAGGCCGGTGGTACCGGCCTCGCCGTCGATGAAAACCTTGGCCATGGTGGTGGTGCTCGATGGAACCCCGGAGCGGGGTCTAGAAGAAAGTACGTATTGACCGCAACCCTACGTCCAGTATTGGTGCGGCGCACCATGATACAGTCCGCGGTTGTTCGCCGCCCCCAGCCGTCAGGCTGCCGTCGCCCGCGAGCAACAGAGCAGAAACACTCTCAGCCCAGATCTCCCGTTCTCAACCTCCTCCTTCCGAGAGACATCCCTCATGAAGATTCACGAGTACCAAGGCAAGGAAATCCTTGCCAAGTTCGGCGTGCCGGTGCCGCGCGGCATCCCGGCCTACACGGTCCAGGAGGCGGTGGAAGCCGCCCAGAAACTTGGAGGCCCGGTGTGGGTCGTCAAGGCCCAGATCCACGCGGGTGGCCGCGGCAAGGGCGGTGGCGTCAAGGTCGCCAAGTCCATCGAGGACGTCAAGAAGCTCGCCGGCGAGATCCTCGGCATGCAGCTCAAGACGCACCAGACCGGCCCGGAAGGCCAGAAGGTTCGCCGCCTCTACATCGAAGACGGCGCCGACATCAACAAGGAATACTACGTTTCGGCCGTGACCGACCGCGCCACCCAGAAGGTGGCCTTCATCGCCTCGAGCGAAGGCGGCATGGACATCGAGGAAGTGGCCCACTCCTCGCCCGAGAAGATCATCACGGTGTTCGCAGACCCCGAAAAGGGCCTGACCGACGAACAGGCCAAGCAGATCGCCGACGGCATCGGCATGCCGGCCGATTCGACCGCCCAGACCGTCGACATCCTGAAGAAGCTCTACACCTGCTACATGGAGACGGACGCCTCGCTGGTCGAGATCAACCCGCTCAACCGTGACAGCAAGGGCAACGTCATGGCGCTGGACGCCAAGTTCAACTTCGACAGCAACGCGCTGTTCCGCCACCCCGAGATCGTGGCCCTGCGCGACCTCGACGAAGAAGACGCGGCCGAAGTCGAAGCTTCCAAGTTCGACCTCGCCTACATCTCGCTGGACGGCAACATCGGCTGCCTGGTGAACGGTGCCGGCCTGGCCATGGCCACCATGGACACCATCAAGCTGTTCGGCGGCGAGCCGGCCAACTTCCTGGACGTGGGCGGCGGCGCCACCCCCGAGAAGGTCACCGAAGCCTTCAAGATCATGCTCAAGAACAAGAACGTGGAAGCCATCCTCGTGAACATCTTCGGCGGCATCATGAAGTGCGACACCATCGCCACCGGTGTGATCGCAGCCTGCAAGGCCGTGAACCTGCAAGTGCCGCTGGTGGTGCGCATGAAGGGCACCAACGAAGTCGAAGGCAAGAAGCTGCTGGCCGATTCGGGCCTGCCGATCATCAGCGCCGACACCATGGCGGAAGCGGCCCAGAAGGTCGTGGCAGCAGTCAAGAAGGCCTAAGGAACAAGTCATGTCGATCTACATCAACAAAGACACCAAAGTCATCACGCAAGGCATCACCGGCAAGACCGGCCAGTTCCACACGGAAAAGTGCCAGGAATACGCGAACGGCAAGAACGCCTTCGTGGCCGGCGTGAACCCGAAGAAGGCGGGCGAGTCGATCTTCAACATCCCGATCTTCGGTTCGGTCAAGGAAGCCGCCACGCAGACCGGCGCGACCGTGTCGGTGATCTACGTGCCGCCGGCAGGCGCCGCGGCCGCCATCTGGGAAGCCGTCGAAGCCGACCTGGACCTGGCGATCTGCATCACCGAAGGCATCCCGGTCCGCGACATGCTCGAAGTGCGCAACAAGATGAAGGCCAAGGAAGCGGCCGGCGGCAAGAAGACGCTGCTGCTGGGCCCGAACTGCCCCGGCCTGATCACGCCCGACGAAATCAAGATCGGCATCATGCCCGGCCACATCCACCGCAAGGGCCGCATCGGCGTGGTCTCGCGCTCGGGCACGCTGACGTACGAAGCCGTGGCTCAACTGACCGAAATCGGCCTGGGCCAATCGTCGGCAGTCGGCATTGGCGGCGACCCGATCAACGGCCTGAAGCACATCGACGTGATGAAGGCCTTCAACGACGATCCGGACACCGACGCGGTCATCATGATCGGCGAAATCGGCGGCCCGGACGAAGCTGACGCTGCCCGCTGGTGCAAGGAACACATGAAGAAGCCGGTCGTCGGCTTCATCGCCGGTGTCACCGCCCCTCCCGGCAAGCGCATGGGCCACGCCGGCGCGCTGATCTCGGGCGGCGCCGACACGGCCGATGCCAAGCTCGCCATCATGGAAGAGTGCGGCTTCACCGTGACGCGCAACTTCTCGGAACTGGCCAAGCTGCTCAAGGCACAGTTGTAAGAGGCGGCTCCGCGACACCGGCCACAGAGCCGGGTCATGAGAGGACCACGCAGAAATAAAAAAGCGCCCGCACTGGATTGCGGGCGCTTTTTTCAATAAAACACAGTGGGATCAGAGACATGGAACTTCTTCAAAGCACAGACTTCTGGATCGGTCTGATCAAGATCGTCTGGATCAACATCATCCTGTCGGGCGACAACGCCGTGGTGATCGCCATGGCGGCGCGGTCGCTGCCGCCTGCCCAGCAGAAAAAGGCCGTGCTGTTCGGCTCGGGCGCAGCCGTGGTGCTGCGCATCGTGCTCACGGTGGTGGCTGCCAAGCTGCTGGCGCTGCCGTACCTGCAGATCGTCGGCGGCCTGCTGCTGCTGTGGATCGGCACCCAGCTGCTGAGCGAAGACGACGACGGCGACGGCGAATCGAAGGAATACGGCAGCATGCTCGTCGCGGTGCGCACGATCCTGCTGGCCGACCTCGTGATGAGCCTGGACAACGTGATCGCTGTCGCGGCTGCCGCGCAAGGCAGCATGGTGTTGCTGATCCTGGGCCTCGCCATCAGTATTCCCTTGGTCATTTTCGGCAGCACCCTCATGATCAAGCTCATGGAACGCTTCCCGATCATCGTCATGCTGGGCGCCGCGCTGATCGGCTGGGTCGGCGGAGAAACGATCGTGAGCGACGTGGCGATGCGCGGCATCCTTGCGGCCAACCCCTGGTTGCATTACGCGGCTGCTGCCGCCGGTGCCTTGTTCGTCGTGGCCGTCGGCCGCTTGATGCAACGGCGCGCGCACGCCGCTGCACAGTAAACCGCAGAGAAGTCGGCGCAAGCAAACCATGGCGAGTGTCGGCGTCTCCCTGTTCTCAACCCGTCCCCCCCTGAGCTGGGAGTTCGCCGCCCTGACCGATGTCGGACGGTTGCGTTCTCACAACGAAGACGCCGTCCACGTCGACCCCTCGCTCGGCCTGGCCCTGCTGGCGGACGGCATGGGCGGCTACAAGGGTGGCGAGGTGGCGAGCGCCATGGCCGTGTCGCTGCTGCATGCCAGCTTCGGCCGGTGGTTCGCCCAGGCGGGCATGCAGGCGCCGTCCCGTGTGGTCCGGCGTGCCCTGCAGGCCGCCACCGACGAGGCCAACGGTTCCATCCTGCATGCCAGCACCACCAACCCGGAGCTGCAGGGGATGGGAACCACCCTGGTGCTGGCGGCATTCCGGCAGCAGCGCGTGGTGGTCGGCCACATCGGCGATTCACGCTGCTACCGGCTGCGCAACAACAAGCTGGAGCTGCTCACGCGCGACCACTCGTTGCGCCAGCAGCAGCTCGACGCGGGCGCCATCACGCCCGAGGAAGCTGCAAACTCGCCCACCCGCAACCTCGTGACCCGCGCCGTCGGCGTCGAGCCCCAGGTCATGCTGGAGATGCACGAGCACAGCGCGAGGGCCGGCGATCTCTATATGCTCTGCTCCGACGGTTTGAGCGAGATGATTTCCGACGAGCAGCTTTTCACGCTTCTAGAACACGATGCCGAGCTTCAGAAAAAAGCTTCACTTTTGGTTGCAATTGCAAACGACAATGGCGGCCGTGACAATATTTCGGTTGTTCTGGCTAGAGCCGGCGTCGAGGAGACATCCCGCGCGGCCAGATAGCACATCCGGGCGGCAAGGGGCCGCACCGTTCGCTTTCGTTCAAGCTTTGCACTCGGAGAGTCGGCAATGCCGAAGATGATCATTTCGGTCGATGGCGTGGTCATCGGGCAAGTGGCGCTCGCCAAGGAACGCACGACCCTCGGCCGGCGTGCCTACAACGACATCGTGATCGACAACCTGGCGGTCAGCGGCGAGCATGCCGTGCTGCACATGAGTGGCGGCGAAGTCGAAATTGAAGACCTCAACAGCACCAACGGCACCTACGTCAACGCGCTCGCCATCCAGAAGCAGGCGCTCAAGGACAACGATGTCATCGAGGTCGGCGGCTGCCGCATCCATTTCCGCGCGCGAAGCAACCTGGCGGTCGGCCCCGGCTCGGTGCGTTCGACGACGCCCGAATTCCCGAACGGCGACGGCGGTGGTCCCGGCATGCCGCTGTCTTCCGCGCCCACCGAGTCGGGCGCACTGGTCGAACTCGGCATTCCGGTGCTGCGCGTGCTCAGCGGCATCAACGAAGGCCAGGACGTCGCCCTGCAGAAGGTCGTCACCACCATCGGCAAGCCCGGCGTGGCGGTGGCCGTGGTCACGCGGCGGCGCCAGGGCTACGTGGCGGCAGGCGTCGAAGGCAACGTCCTGCTCAACGGCCTGCAGCTCGGCACCGAGGCGGTGGCGTTGCAGGAACGCGACGTTCTCGAACTCGGCGGCGACACCCGCATGCAGTTCGTCCGCATCTGAGTCTTTTCCCTTGGCTTGCCGCGGCCCAGCCCGCCTGGACGGGACGCCGTGAGCGGGCTCCGGCGCCACTGGCCGCGCATTGCCATCACATTTCTGCCGGTGCTGCTGGCGCTGGCGCACGCGACGGGGCTCTGGCCGCTGGGCGCGATCGAACGCCTTGACCGCCTGATCTACGATGTCCGGCTGCGTGCCACCATGCCGCGCACGCCCGATCCCCGCGTGGTGATCGTCGACGTCGACGACGCCAGCCTGGCGCGGCAGGGGCAATGGCCCTGGGCACGCGACAAGATCGCCGCCCTCACCACCGAACTGCTGACCCGCCAGCAGGCGGCCGTGGTCGGCTTCGACGTGATGTTCCTCGAGCCGGACCGGAGTTCGGGCCTCGAGCGGCTGCGCCAGATCGCCAAAGGGCCGCTGCAGGGCATGCCCGGCCTGGCTTCGGAAATCGAGCGCCTCGCGCCGGTGCTCGATCACGACGCCACCTTCGCCGACGCCTTGAAGGGCCGGCCGGTGGCGCTGGGCTACTACTTCACTCACTCGGATGCTTCGACCGCCAAGGGCCGGTTGCCGCCCGCGCCGCTGGTGCCGGAAGAAGCCTTCCCCATCCGAGGCGCCTACGCCACCACATGGAGCGGCTTCGGCGCCAGCCTGCCGTCGCTGGCCCAGGCTGCGCCGGTCGCCGGCTTCCTCAACACGCTGGTCAGCACCAACAGCGACGGCGTGATCCGCAGCGTGCCGCTGCTGGCGCGCTACGACGGCGACCAGGCGCAGCGCGGCTACTACGAGTCGCTGGGCCTCGCGGTCTATCGGCTGGCCAATGGCGGGCCTGCGGTGCACCCGGCATTCGCGCCGGGCAGCGAACCGCCGCTGCTGGAATCGCTGCGAATCGGGTCGCTGCGCATCCCGGTCGACCAGACCTCGAGCATGCCGGTGCCGTACCGCGGTCTCGGCGGCGCCAGCGGCGGATCGTTTCGCTACCTGCCTGCCGCCGATGTGCTCGAGGGACGGCTGGCTGCGGCCGAGCTCAAGGACAAGATCGTGTTCGTCGGCGCCACCGCGCCCGGACTGCAGGACCTGCGCGCCACGCCGGTCGAGGCGGCGTTCCCCGGCGTCGAAGTGCATGCCAACGTCGTGTCGGCACTGCTCGATCGCCGGCTGCTCAGCGCGCCGGACTACGCCCCCGGCTACGAAGTCGTCACCGTGCTGGCGAGCGGATTGCTGCTCGCATTCGGGCTGTCGCTGCTGCCGGCGCTGCGCGCCGTGCTCCTGACCGCGGCGACGATCGCCGCGCTGACCGGGCTCGATGTCTGGCTCTACGCGGCCCATGGACTCGTCCTGCCGCTGGCCTCGGCGCTGGCGATGGCCGCGGCCGCCTTCGCGCTCAACATGAGCTGGGGATATCTCGTCGAGTCCCGCGCCCGGCGGGGGCTGGTGCGGCTCTTCGGCACCTACGTGCCACCGCAGCTGGTCGACGAAATGCTGGTGCAGCCCGACCGCTACAGCATGCGCGCCGAGAGCAAGCCCATGACCGTGGTGTTCTGCGACATGCGCGACTTCACCCGCCTGTCGGAGCAGATGTCGCCAGCCGAGCTGCAGGCCTTTCTCAACACCGTGTTCAGCCGGCTCACCGACGTCATCAGCGCGCACCGCGGCACCGTCGACAAGTACATGGGCGATTGCGTGATGGCCTTCTGGGGCGCGCCCATCGACACGGCCGACCATGCGAGCCTGGCCGTTCGGGCGGCACTCGACATGGCCGATGCCGTGCACGACATCAACCGCGTCCATCGTGCCGCCGGCCAGCCCGAGATCAGCGTGGGCATCGGCATCAACAGCGGCGTGATGAGCGTGGGCGACATGGGTTCGACCGCGCGCCGCAGCTATACCGTGGTCGGCGACGCGGTCAACCTCGCTTCGCGCCTGGAGGGGTTGAGCGGACACTACGGGGTGGAAATCGTGGCCAGCGCCAGCACCCGCGAACTGGCGCCGGACCACATCTGGCAGGAGCTGGACAGCGTGCGCGTCAAGGGCAAGGCCCAGGCGGTGGCCGTGTTCACTCCGCTCGACGCCCGCACGCCCGAGGCAGCCGAGCAGGCCCGGCAACTGCTCGGGCAGTGGGCCGAAGTGCTGGCCGCCTACCGCCGCCAGGATTGGGCCGAGGGGCGCAGCCTGCTCGCTCCGCTGCTCGCCGCCGATGCCGAAAAAGTCCTTTACCAGCTCTACGCGCAGCGTTTAGCCTCGATGGCGTTGCGACCGCAAGACCCGAACTGGGACGGCGCGACCCGGTTCGAAACCAAATGACGACAGACACATTCAAGGGGTCTCTCACAATGCAGGTTCGTGTGCTGGGTTGCTCGGGCGCCATCGCCAAAGACTGCCGCACCACCTCCTTCCTGGTCGACACCGACCTTCTCGTCGACGCCGGCACCGGCGTCGGCGACCTCACACTCGACGAAATGGCCGGCATCGACGACGTCGTGCTCACGCACAGCCACCTCGACCACATCGCCGCGCTCCCTCTCATGCTCGACGCCGTCGGCAGCCGGCGCACGAGGCCGCTGCGCGTGCACGCGCTGCGCGCCACCATCGAGGCGCTGCGGGCGCACGTGTTCAACAACGTGATCTGGCCGGATTTCGAAAGCATCCCGAGCCTGGACGCGCCGTTCGTCAGCTTTCACGACATCGCCGTCGGGCAGGTGCTTGCATTGGGAACCCGCGAGCCCAAGCGCATCGAGGTGCTGCCCGCGGTCCACACCGTGCCCGCGTGCGGATTCGCCGTGCGCCGCGCCGAAGGGGGCGCTCACTGGGTGTTCAGCGGAGACACCGAACGCAACGCGCCGTTCTGGGAGCGAGTGAACTCGCTGGACGTTGCCATGCTCGTGATCGAGACCGCCTTCAGCAGCAGGGAACAGGCGCTGGCCGAACGCAGCCTGCATCTGTCGCCGGCAGCGCTGGCCGATGAGCTGGCGCATATCGATGTGGGGAAGCAGTTTCCGATCTACATCACGCACACGAAGCCGGCGGAGACCGAGGAGATCATGAGCCAGATCGAGGTGCTGGCTGCGCACCAGGTCGCCGGGCTGGCGCAGCGCGACATCCGCTGGCTGAAGGCTGATGGCGTACTGACGTTTTGAGCTGTCAGAAACGAAGGTACTGACAAACTTGTCACTGTTTGTCTCATCGAAGAGCGCAAAGTGTCACTTGCTGTAACCGGAGTGTGAACAAAATCACTAGTCTTGGGATGTAAGCGATTGAAAACAGGTTGGCACGGATGCTGCGGAAGGTAATCCGCTCCGGGCAGGTTCCCGGGCGTAACAACCAACCAACCTGGAGTTAGTTCAATGAACCGTCGTACTCTCGCCCGCCGCGCACAGGCCGGCTTTACCCTTATCGAACTGATGATCGTTGTGGCGATCATCGGTATCTTGGCTGCGGTGGCTCTGCCAGCGTATCAAGACTACACGGTCCGCGCAAAGGTCTCGGAAGCTGTGATCAATGCGACGTCCGCAAAGTCGCTCGTCAGCGAAGCTTTCCAAACGGACGGACTGGCAGGCGTGAAGGCTGCAGCGGATACGTTCAATGGTAAGGACGCTGGCGAAAAGTCGACCAAGTACATCGAGAGCATTGCCATCAGCAAGGATGACGGCTCCGAAGGCCAAATCACGGTCACGCTGAAGAACAACGACAGTGCTGGCTTCCCCGCCGAAGTGAAGAACACGACGCTCATTTTCTCGCCGAATGTGCAGAAGGCTGCTTTGGCTGACAAGGCTGGCGCTATCGACTGGGCTTGCGGCAGCATTACGGCAACGACCGCCGGCACCCGCGGCCTGGGTTCCGCCGCTACGGGCACGCTGCCCGCCAAGTACGCCCCTGCTGAATGCCGCTAATTAGCTCTCGCTAAGCAAGCCGCCTCCGGGCGGCTTTTTTGTCTTTCGACTTGTCAGTCCGCTCGCTTTGCCAAACGGTCAGGATCTTGTCGAACACGCCAAAATCCATTTGCTTGTAGCAGAGGCGGATCATCGAAACTCACCTGCGCTTTCATCGCCGGGTCGAGTTTCATGCGATGCAAAGGTTCCAAGTGCTTATGTGATGCTGCACAGGGATGCGGCCACTGAGATCGGCCTTCCAACAACTCTTGTTAATCTTGGCAGCTATCTCTGGAGCACGAGGCTGTCATGGCGCGACATGGCAATGAACAATACGAAGGTTTGTATCCGTATATCCCACATTCGGGTCAGCTGCAGAAATTACGACCGATGCGACCACAGGACTAAACGGCCACGTTTTGAGCGCTCTACGGTGTGAAGTGTCAAGAGGTTCTTTCAAGACATCGAGAGACACGAGACAGGCACTGCGAGGTTGATGCCGCGGTGCGGCCGATGCCAGTTGCAGAAGTGATTCCACACGAGCAAGGCCTCCCGACGCTGGTTTGAGTTCGCGTAGGCACGTCCGTAGGCGCACTCGCGTGGGCCGACTGGATGAAGCGCTCGGCCTTGCCGTTGGGCTGTAAGCGATATGCCCCCCGTGAACTTCTGGCCAATGCCCAGTTCAAGACACGCTTCGGCGAACAGCTCCGAATAGCTCCGAACGGAATGACATGCCGTTCTTGGTCTCGGTCGGTACCCTTTGGATTGGTCCACGCATGCTCGCGAAGTAGCCCACGACAGCCCGTAGGAACGCGTCGGCACTGAAAACTTGGTCTAGTCGGGATACCTGCGTGAAGGCCAGACGGCTGGTCGTCCACGGCCACGAAGACAACGTCCCGGCCGACGCTGCGCGCACGCGGGGCGCGGTCGCCGGTGAAGCGGTGGCCAACCTTGTCAAAGCGTCCAAGCTTCTTGAGGTCGACGTGCAGCAGCTTGCCGGGGCCCTCGCGCTCCTAGCGTTGCACGGGCTCGTCTGGGCGCAGGTCACTCAAACGCGACAGCCCGGCACGCCGCAGCTCGCGGCTGACAGTCGCCTTGAACACGCTCATGTAAGAGGCGGCGATTCGTGCCTGCAGGAACAGTCTGCGGCGCAACTCAACAATGGTCAGCGCTACATGAGGCGATAGCGTGAGGTGACTTCTCTGGGAGGATTTGTCCAGCAGGCCTGCCGCACCATCGACAAGTAGTAGGCCAGCCATTTCCGAGCGGTGACTGCGCTGACACCTTGCGAAGCCGCCGCATCTGATGCGCTGGCCCCACGTTCAATGATGTCATGAACCATCTCCATGCGGCGCAGGTACGCCAATTGGGCATTGAGACTTCCGAAACATTTGCTCGAACCATGTTGTCCTGGGACACCGGCAGAGGCCCGACAGCCGAAGCACTCGAACGTAGCGACAACGATCATTGGTTCGATCAAACTGAAGTCAGTTGGTGAGCGCATCAAAAGCTTGATCGAATTACTGTTTGGCCCGTCTCGCTCAGGGCTCAACACCTAATCCGTCAACTCCCGCCAAGACGTCCGACGAACACTCCCGGCTCCCGACGAGCTCGTCGTCGGCGGCGTATCCGGCGTCACCTTGCCCGTGCTGTCCTGAATCAGGACGCGCACATTGCCATTGCTGAGCTTCACCCAGCCTAGGCCGACCACCAGCGCATCGCTGCTCCACTGCGTACCAACCGCCGTCGTCGTTAGAACGCCTCCGTTGGTGACGTTGAGGTAGTAGCGCCAGGACGATCCGCCGGACGCGCATGCATCTCCACTCGGGATGGCACTCACGATTGCCAAAGTGCTGAACTGCAGGCCCATGTTGGTCGATACGCGCTCTCGCGAGTGCGGCAAGTCGACCCACCATCCGCCCTTGTTCGACCAATTGACCGGGTTGTTGGTGATCGTCGCCGTGGTTCCAGTGGCCGTCAGGGTCTGCCTGACCATGTTGGTCGTATCGGCCCGCACATCTCCCCAGCCCGCGTCGGTGAGGTTGTCCTTCACCGCGTAGATCGTCTGCTGCGTGGTGTCCTCGACGTCGGAGGCGCCCAGGTAGCGGCCTGTCGCTACCACGATGATTGGCTTTCCATCGACTTCGGCAGTTTCAGGCTTCGTCGTGATCGGCTGCAGCGTGCTGGCATCGACCTGGAACTTGGCCAGCAGCATTGCGCTTTGATGCGGGAGCACCAGGTTGTCGATGTCGAACCGCCAGAGGTTGCCTTGCAAGTCTCCGCCATAGAAGCGCTTGGTGGTGTTGTCGGAGGTCACGTCGATCCACGCGTTGATCTTCGACAAGCCGCTCGGCGAAGCCGCGCTGCCTGCCGTGGTCGGCAGGTCGTGGATCAGCGCGCCAGTGCTGGCATTCACCACATACAGGTGACCCAGGCCGTCGCCGCCGGTATTGTTGTAGCCGGACGTGAACGCCACGACCCATGTGCCATCCGCCTGCTTGGTAACGACCGGGTTGCCGTAGGTCAGGCCCATGTTGGCATTGGTGAACTCCCAGAGCGCGAGCGGATTCTCGGGATCGGTGATGTCGAGCGCGTAGTAGCCGTTGCCACCGGAGTTCAGGCCGCCCACGAGGATGGTCTTCCAGGTCGAGCCCACCTTGATGTCTGCCATGACCGGTGCGCCGTCGACGTAGTACTGGTGCTTGGACTCGTACGACGCATCGGCCAGCTTGTAGAGATTCGGAATGACATGGCTCGGCACGTAAGACCACAGCTCCGTTCCACCGTCCGAAGAGCCTGCCGAAAATGCGTGAAGCATGCCGTCGTTGGCTGCCACGTAAACCACCGGCTTGCGAGTTGCCTTCGAAGTCACGAACGCCGCATAACCTGCATCGGCATAACTGAACGGAGGCTTGCCAACATAGACCGGCGCGCCGTTGATGATGTCTCCCAGCACATGGGTCCGCTTGCGATACAGCGCAGCGGTGGTGCTGTTCGTCGTACTCGCCGCTTCGAATGTGCGGACGCCGCGAAGATAGTCGACAAGCTTCTCACCCGTATTGGCGGCGTTCTTGTCGGCGGTGGACAGTGACGCGCATTGCGAGGCCACCACGGCCTGCGTGCAGAGATTGCTGAATCTCGCGCCGTATCCGTCGGTGTTGAGGTTGGTCCAGTTGAACGCGCGCAACGTCGTGGTGGACGGCTGCTTGTAGTAGATCTTCCGGGATGTCGGTGCGGCTGCATCGAGCAAAGCCTGCGCCGACCAGAGCGGCGTTGTGCCGATGGTTGCATCCGTGCCGTTCAGGGTATAGGCCTCGAGGTCGCCGGTCCACGACTTGGTCGTGTAGCTGGCCTTGTAGACCTGGTTGTTGTCGCCGGCCACCAGTTCGAGCGCACTGGTCGATGCCGAAGACGCGGAGCCATGGACTTCCTGGATGGTATTCACCACGCCCGTGATGGCTTCAGCGAGCGCGGCGGCGTTGAGCGCGGAGTAGTACTGACCCCGGCCGTTGACGGCCGCGTGCCAGAGGTCATCGATGTTTCGCGCATCGCCGCCATTCGAGCTGACCTCCGGCGTTGGCCACGACACGATGCCCTTGACGAGATTGATGTAGTCCCCGGTCGCCTGCGCCAGGTAGTTGCGATCGTAGGCCAGCGTGCCGTTCACACCCAGGCCGATCGTGAAGGTCGTCATGTGTTGCCAGGTCGCAGAATCCCGTCCGGCACCCTTCAGATTGTTGGAACAGGTGTCCTCGCCGCTCGAACCGGATCTGCAGTTGCCCAGCGCGCTGGTTCGAAGGTCCGTGTTGTAGTAGTACTCGGCCACGTCGGCGAGCGTGTCGGCCACGCCTGTCGCGTTGACCACCGTCGTGGTCGTGTCGCCCGTGGTGACTGTCGTTCCCTGCGAAGTCGTCGTGGGTCCGACCACGGCCACTGTGCCTGCCCTGCCCGACGTACCTGCGTAGGTGTTGTCGGTCGTCTTCGTGGCGGAGGCGTTGACCGTGTTGCTGTTCGTGTAGTAAGTGCTGCCAGCGGTCAGCCCGAAGTTGTTGAGATTGGTTGCCGTCAAGCACGAATCGGCGCTCGTGGCGCTCGTGACCCAACCCGAATACGTGTCGCCTGTTTGTGCCGTGGTCGAGCTGACCTGCTGGGTGGTCGTATTGCCAGTGCTCGTGCTGTCACTGATCAGCACATCGTCGCGGGTGATCACCGTTCTCGTGGAAGTGGTCGTCAGCCTGTTCACGACTGTCTTGGTGCTTTCGACCGACTCCGTGCGGGTCTGCGTGATCCGTGAGACCGCGTAGCGGTTGGCGGTGCCGCTGCAAGTGCTCGTCGTCTTTGCGACGCCCCAGACGTAGCGCGTCCAAGGCGTGGGCGTCGTGCTGACCGTCACAACGTTCTGCAGTTCCACCGAGGTCGTCGGTGTCACGGCAGTTTTCTGCGTATAGGTGCCGTCGCGCATAGGACGGTCTTCCGCGCCGTCCTGTTGGCCGACAGCGGTCGATCCGTCGAGCTTGAACGCGCCGTAGGAACTGTTCTCGCTGCCTGTGTTCCAGTAACCGTCCGTCGACAGCAAGGCGTAGTTGCGTTGACATGAATACTGGACGGGATCGGTCGTCTGACCTGGGACCTGCTTGGCAAAGTAACGCCCGGCCTTCGACAGCGCACCGCGCAGCGGGGTCGTTCCGCTGCCCGAAGCTGCGTAGAGCTTGGTGTAAAACGTCGCCTTCTGCGTGGCATCGAAGTCGAGCACTTCCTGGAAGCCCCCGTTGTTCGTCACGCCCGTGTTGCTGATGGTGGTGAACCCGACCCGATAGCCCGAACCCAGCACCTGCAGCGCCTTGCCCGCTGCCGTGCGCATGAGGAGCCGACGGGTGCGGTAGTACGCGTACCAGTTGGCGTATTTCTGCTTGAGCGCGGCCGTGTCGCTCGTCGTGATCGTCTTCAGCGTGAAAACATTGCTGCCCGGCGTCTTCCCGAGGCCGCTCTGGCATTCCTTGTAGAAGGTCGTGCTGGAGTCGACGTTGCCGTCGCTCTTGGAGTAGGTCCAGCCCATCGCAGGCTGCGTCCCGCTGTAGACGTAGTAGGTGTTGTTGTTGAGATTGTCGGAACCCGACTGGGCATAGCCGTCCGACCAGGCACTCGTGAATGTTGCGTTGGGAAACGAGGTGCCGTCCGCATTCACCGGAGGGGCATAGCTGAGCGTCTCGTCGAATGCAACGCCGTTGCATTGAGAACTCCAATATCCATAACGCCCATTGCTGTTCATTTCATCGGGCATGTAGGCGTTGCCCATACTCCCGGAGTTGTCCAGGATGAACAGCAAGTTGGGCTTGGCCTGCACCGTGGGCAGCGTTGCCAAGGGCTGCGCGGCGATATCGGTCGTCGCGGCCATCGCGGCCGGCACGATGCCGGCGAGCAGAGTCGCGCCGATCAGGCGCAGCATCATGCCGCGGTCCTCGCAGGAATTCCGCCAGATTGAAAAGGTGTGCATGTTGTTCTCGTGCGAGCGTTGTCTCGCTCAGAAGTGAACGATGGTTTCGGTGAAGCTCGTCGTGTCTCTCGCGCCCTTTGCGCGAACGATGATCCGGTAATATGGGCCCGACGTTCCGCTGAAGCGAAGCGGGTCGGAGTAGTTCAGCTCGCCCTTCTTGGTCGCACTCGAACTGCTGTTGGCCACGGGCTTGGCGCAGTTGTTGGTGCTACTGGCGTAGTCCCCGGTCTGGGCGCACATCCGGAAGATGATGTAGCGGGTTGAGTTGCTGTTGCCGGAGACGGCGGTCCCGGTCGCGGGCTTCAGGCTGCAGGAGGCAAAACTGCCATCCGTCGCCGAGCTGCAATCCTTGAGACTGGCATCGTCCCAATCCCAGTTCACGAGGGCGCGTGTCGAATCATTCAACATCTGTCTGCCCGTCACGTCCACCAGATCGGTGGTGCTCGCGTAGTAGCCCTGCCCATCCGCGGCATCGGTGTTCAAACTGGCCGCGTTGGCGTTCAGCCACTCGATGGCCTGTCGCGTGCCCTGGTCGGCCGTCGCGGTGACATCCTGCTTGAACCCGATGTTGCCCATCAACATGGTGCCTGTATCGACCGATCGAACAAGCGCCAGGGTCGCCAGCGACAAAGCGACCAGCGCGAGGAGCGCAAACAGCAAAGAGATGCCATGTTGCCGATGGCAGCGATCGCCGTGGCCATTGGCCCTGCGGTGTGGAGTCAGGACGAGATTCATGCCTTTGACGTTTTTCATGAGTTCCAGAGCACGTTGCGCAGCGGAATGACGGTGTCGTAGACCTTGTAGCGGTAGTTCTTCCAGTCGCTCGCCTGATCGACCTTCAGCGGCACGCACTTGCTGTTGGTGTAGCAATTGGAAGGAGTGAGATCGCCGACGGTCACGTTGCCCAGATCCCATTGCGGCTGGGTCGTGGTGACTTCATCCCGCTCGGGTTGATTGCTCCGGGCCACTACGGCAATGCGAACCGCAAGCACCTGTCGCCAGCCGTCGTTGGTGGTTGGGGAGGTCTTGTCATATTTGTCGATCACGCCGTCGCCATCGGTGTCTTTTCCGTACAGGGCCTGGAGGTTGACGATCCCGGAATAGAGCTCCTGCTGCAGCGGCGTGCTGACGGCTGCCGACCGCTCGGCCATCTGTAGCGCATTCGAAGTGCTGACGGAGTACGTGCGCTGGGCAAGGCTTCCCATGTTCAACAGATAGCTGCCGTCGGGATAGCCATCGGTGGGAAAGACCGAGCTGCTGTTCCACTTGCCGTTGGTGCCCGAGGCATGCGGGATTTGCGTGGTCGTCAGCAAGGAAGACCCGCTCGGATTCACATTGAACACGGCGCAGCCGACATCGGCACTCTGGAGTTTCGGAACGGCAATCATCACGTCGCCTGCAACTGCACCGAAAGACGACTTCACCACGAAGTAGTCTGTAGATTGAGGGTGGTTCTCGCTGGTGATCATGGGCACCGAGAAGCCGGCCTTGGTGCTTAGCAGGACCGTCACTTGGTCAGGTGCACCGCTTGCACCAGCCGCGATGACGACAGGGGCGAGCGTGAAGCTGAACTCGGCATCCGAATCGCGCTTGCCCTTGGTTGCGCAACCCAGCGCGTCCGGGATGACCGACGCGCCGTAGCCGGCCATCTGGACATCGCGCTGTATGGTGAAGATGGAGAGGGCACCATTGACTTGCGCATCGCTGCCCATCGTCAAAGTTCTCTTCTTTCCCTCGGACACCACGATCACCTGCGTGATCACAAGCACAGTGAGCAGGCCAAGAGCAAGCCCGACCATCAACTCGACGAGAGTGAAGCCGTGCGATTTGCCGCGATGGCGGTGAAGAGGCGTTGGTTTTGTCATGGCGCTCAGGTCCCGGCCTTGATCACAGTGGTGTTGGCGACGTATTGGTGGGTTTCGCCGCTTGGCAGCGACCAGCTCACGGTCACGGCCACGTCGCCGGTGAGTGCGTCCACGGTGATTGCGCCCGTGCCTCCCGGCAATTCCCGGCTCACCTTGTCCTGCCATTCCTTGCAACGTGGAAGGCCGGCACAGGCGCTCCC
The DNA here is from genome assembly GCF_902712855.1 of Variovorax paradoxus. Lineage (NCBI taxonomy): Bacteria > Pseudomonadati > Pseudomonadota > Betaproteobacteria > Burkholderiales > Comamonadaceae > Variovorax > Variovorax paradoxus. Next base: position 382,698 of record NZ_LR743507.1, on the reverse strand, counting down.
GTTGTAGAGCGAGATGTTGTTCACATCGGACCAGAGGCGACCCAACACTTCCGTCGCCAGGAACGTTGCATCGGCTCGGATCTTTGCCTCGGTCTGTGCGCGTGTCATCGAACTCTGCAGGCCGACGAGCCCGACAACGCCGAGAATGAAAAGAAGGATCGCGACCATCACCTCGACGAGGACGACACCCCGTTGACGGGCCGATGGACCGTGAAACGCCTTCGACAGGCTGTGTTTGCCGCGCTGCGGCGGGCGATGACGGGTCAGCATTTGCGTGGGTCCTCTGCACTCGAGGGCAGCTGGGGGTCGCACATCCTTACGGCGCCGGACGAACTGATTTCGAGCCGCAGCTTGCGGTATTCGATGTTCGAGTTCGGCCCGCCGACGTCGATCTGGCGGATGGCGTCGCTGGAGTTCGTCACCCGGCCGAACCCGTTGAATGTGACGGTAGTGCCGGCGCTGCCGTCGGATTGAAGCGCGTTGATGCTCACAAGGCCGCCGCTGTCGCCGATGGGCCTGGCCGTCACGAGCCTCGGGGCGGTCGTGTTGGAAGGCGAGTTGGCGCAGCCGCCGGCTGGCGAAGTGACACTGACGACCCACGATCCGCTGGTGCCGGACAGTGCGCAGTCGTTGTCGAGAACGTTGGGCTTCTCGAGGGAAACGAGCCAGAAGGAAACGCTCTCGTTGCGACGGATGGCTTCGCTGCGAGCGGTCTGCAAGCCGGTTTGCAGCGAGTCCGCGGCGTTGCGGATGCGCGTGTTGTCCAGCCAGGTGCCTGCACTGGGAAGCACCACCGCGAGAATCAGCGCCAGCACCGTCATGGTGACGACTACCTCGATCAGCGTGAAGCCGGCTGGCTTCTTGCGACGCCTTAGCATGTGCTGTCTTTCGTCAGCCAGCATGTAGCCGTGACTGCAGCGCCCTTGAAGAAGGTCGTTCCACGATCGCCGTTCTGGTTGATCGTGAACGTATGTCCGGTGGCTTGACCGGCAATGCCGATGGCCTTGATCTCGTAATTCTGGTTGGAGTTGCTGGTCACGCACTCGTACCTGAAGTACTTGGCATTGCCGGGGGCAAAGCTTTTCCAGCTGCTTGCGCTGGCGTCATCAGCACAGGCGGTGCTCGAACCATAGTTGCGCGTGTCCTGGTAGTACTGCTCCATCTTCGTCCGGTAGTCGGACAGTTGTCCGAACGCTTCTGGCAACTGGCCGCGGCGGATGTAGTCGTTGTACGAAGGAATGGCGATGGCAGCCAGAATGCCGATGATCGCCACGGTGACCATCACTTCGATCAGCGTGAAGCCACGGGACAGCTTGCGATGGGCCCGGCTTCGGACGTTTTGTTGTTTCATCAAGGACACCTTTCAGCCCCGCCCGGCGAGACCGGAAACAGCTGGGCAACAATTACACAGAGTTGTTAAAGGATGTCTCTAAGTGTTTGCTTTTGCAAAACCTTCCATCTCCCGGTAATGACCATTCGTCGGCAGGCCGGCTCGGCACAATCGACCTGATGACGTCTTGTGCAGTGCCTTCTGGCTCCGTTTTTTCCGCTTTCAAGGCTCTTGACGTCCTGCGAACGGTGCTTGTCGCCGTTCCGTTTCTCTGCCCCCTGGTTGCCGGCCCCTCGGTCAATGTCTGGCAAATGCTCGTTTCCTGGGCATGTCTTGGCGCACTGCTCTTGCGCGGGCGCGTCGGCTCGCCCGCGCGTGGCGTGTGGGGCTGGCTGGGGGTTGGTGGCGTTCTTGTCGCGCTTTCCGGGTGGGATGCTTTCTCAGCATGGGGCCCAGCCTGTCTCGCAATTGCAGGCATTGCGGCAGCGGCAAGCCTGGGCACCGGCATGGCGTTCGATGGGCAGACTGCGTCTTCGTCCTTGGCCATGGGCGTGCTTGTCGCGGGCCTGGTCAGCGCACTCCTCGGCCTGCTGCAGTACTACGGCCTGGCCGAACCCCTGGTGCCGTGGACAACCTCGCCCGCACTTGGCCAGGCCTACGGCAACCTGCGCCAGCGCAACCAGTTCGCGACGCTGATCAGCCTGTCCTGGTGCGCGGTGCTGTGGCTTCACGCCACGAGCGATTCGACGCGCACGCGGCGGGGCCTGATGGCGGCGGGGTTGCTGTTGCTGATCGCGGCAGCGGCATCGACCTCGCGCACGGGCCTGCTGCAGTTGCTCTCGATCCTCGGCGTAGCGAGCTTCATCGCAAGAAGAGAGCGTCGGGGCGTGCCGCAGCAATCGGCGGTCCCGTTTCGCCTGCCGGCGCCTCGGTTGCTGCTCGCGGCGATACCGCTGTACTTCGCGATCGCCTGGGTGCTGCCGAGGCTGGCCGCTGGCGGCGGCCCAGGTGTGGAGACCATGATCGAGCGCCTGAAAAGCGGCGCACCCGACGATCACAGCCGCATCCTGCTCTGGCGCAACGTGCTGGCGCTGATTTCGGAGCATCCCTGGACGGGTTGGGGCTGGGGCGAGTTGTCATATGTGCACTACAGCGCTGCGTACAGCGGCGGGCGATTCGTCGAGATCCTGGACAACGCGCACAACCTGCCGCTGCATCTCGCGGTCGAGCTCGGGATTCCCGCCGCCGTGCTGATCTGCGGCGGCTTTCTCTGGCTGGTCCTTCGCGCCCGGCCGTGGCGCGAGCGCGATCCGGTCCGGCTCATGGCCTGGGGAATGCTCTGGGCCATCGTCCTGCACAGCCTGCTCGAGTACCCGCTCTGGTACGGGCCGTTCCAGCTGGTCTTCGGACTTTGCATCGGACTGCTGTGGCCGGGCCGGCACTCGCAACGCATTGAAAAAGCGGCGCCCTATGCCGCCGCGGCCTTGCTGGCCATCGTCGGCTATGCCGGCTGGGACTACCTTCGCATCAGCCAGATCTACCTGCCTCGCGAAGAGCGGCTGGCGCCCTATGAGGACGACACCTTGGCCAAGATTCGTGCGTCCCGGCTCTTCGCCAACCAGGTGCAGTTCGCGGAACTCACGCTGACGACCGTCACGCGCGAAAACGCCGGCGCGGTGCATGAACTGGCGAAGCGCGTCATGCATTTCTCGCCGGAGCCGCGCGTCATCGTGAAGCTCATCGAGAGTGCCGAGCTGCTGGGGCACGAAGCAGAAGCGCGGGAAGAGGCGGAGCGTTTCAGCAACGCGTTTCCCGCGGACTTCGCCCGATGGATGAAAGCAGACGCGGATGACGGCGCGGCGCCGTAGCCGCTGTGGACAGCGGGGCACGGCGGCGTGCCGTGTGCCGGCGGCTATTCGGCCACCCAGCTCCCCGACTTCCCCCCGTGCTTCTCCAGCACATGCACATCGGTGATCCGCATGCCGCGGTCCACCGCCTTGCACATGTCGTAGACGGTGAGCAGCGCCACCTGCACCGCGGTCAGCGCCTCCATCTCGACGCCCGTTGGCCCGACGGTCTCGACGGTTGCCGTGCACGCCACCTGCGGCGTGCTCCCTGCGTCCGCCAGCGCGAAGGCTACCGCCACCCGCGTCAGCGCCAGCGGGTGGCACAGCGGAATCAGGTCGCTCGTCTTCTTCGCGGCCTGGATCCCCGCGATGCGCGCGATGCCGAGCACGTCGCCCTTCTTCGCGGAGCCCGACTCGATCAGCGCCAGCGTGGCCGCCTGCATCTCGATGCGGCCGGTGGCGACGGCCACGCGGTGGGTGGCGGGCTTGGCGGCGACGTCGACCATGTGGGCCTGGCCCTGGGCGTCAAAATGGGTGAGAGAACTCATGCGTGAACGATCGGGTTGAAGTTGCATCATACGAGCCCGAGCCACAGACGAGGAATGCCCGCTTGACTCCCCACACCCCCCGAAAAAGCCAGCTGGCGCCCGCGCTCCGGTCGCTCTGCGCTACGTTCCTGATAGCGTCCCAGGTGCTGCTTCCGGCGCCCGCGCTGGCGCAGATGCAGGTGTTGCCCGGCCTGGGCGACGGCGGCGAGATGACGGCCAGTGCGGAGCGTCATCTCGGCGACCAGATCGCCCGCGAGCTTTACCGCGACACCGACTACATCGACGACCCGGTGATCGCCGCCTATGTGCAGGACATCTGGCAACGCCTGCTGGCCGCCGCGCGCACCCGCGGCGAGCTCACACCCGAGCTCGACGAGCGCTTTGCCTGGACGATCCTGCTGGGCCGCGACCGCAACATCAACGCCTTCGCGCTGCCCGGCGGCTACTTGGGCCTGAACCTCGGGCTGGTGGCCGCGGTGGGCAGCCGCGACGAACTTGCGACGGTGCTCGGGCATGAGCTCTCGCACGTCACCCAACGCCACATCGCGCGCATCATGGACAAGCAGGGCAAACAGATGCCGCTCATGATCGCGGGCCTGATCCTCGGGATGATCGCCGCCGGCAAGAGCCGCAGCAGCGACGCCGGCCAGGCGGTGATCATGGGCAGCCAGGCGCTCTTTGCACAGAACCAGCTGAACTTCTCGCGGGACATGGAACGCGAGGCTGACCGGATCGGGTTCGGCGTGATGACGCAGGCCGGCTTCGCGCCGCAGGGCGCAGCGGCCATGTTTGAGAAGCTGCAGTACGCCTCGCGCCTGAACGACAACGGCTCGTTCCCGTACCTGCGCAGCCATCCGTTGACCACCGAGCGCATCTCGGACATGCAGGGCCGGTTCCAGTTCCGCATGGACACCGCGCCGCCGGTGCCGCTGGCAATGGACCACGCGATGGTCGCCTCGCGCGCCCGTGTGCTGACACGGCCGGGCGGGGATGTGCTGCGGCAGTGGATCGCCGAGGCTTCCAGTGGCGAGTTCGCGAAGAGCTCGCCCGCGCAACAGGCCGGCACGCTCTATGCGGCCGCGCTGTCAGCCAAGGAGATCCGCGATTACAGGACGGCGCGCACGATGGTCGAGCGGCTGGTCGCGCGCACGGCCGAGGACCCGGCCGCGGCCAGGCAGGCACGCTGGCTCGGCGCCGAGATCGAGCTGGCGGCGGGCGCTGCGCCCAAGGCCGCCGCGCTGCTCGATGCGAAGTCGAAGGAGCGCCCCGAGATGCTGCTGTCCGCGGAGGCGGCCACCGCCATGCGCCAGCCCGCGCCGATGATTCCCGTGCTGCGCGACTGGGTGGCCTCGAACCCGCGCGACGCCACGGCCTGGCGCGCGCTCGGCAACCTGTATGGCGCCGAGAACGACACGCTGCGCGCGGTGCGTGCCGATGCCGAAGCCAACGTGGCGATCCTCGACTACCCGGCGGCGCGCGACCGCTTCAAGGCTGCGCAGGAAATCATCCGGCAGTCCAAGGTGGTCGATCACTACGAGGCATCGATCGTCGACACCCGCGCTCGGGCGGTGGAAGTGCTGGTGAAGGAGCAGGCGGCCGAGCCGCCGCTGAAGTAGGGAAGCCTCGGCGGTAGCTCAGCGTTTGGACAGCAGTCCGCCCAGCGCGGACTCGATCACCAGGCCCAGCAGCGAGTACATCAGCGAGCCGAGCAGCGCGGCCAGGAAGCCGTTGACGTGGAAGCCACCGAGCAAACCCGATGCGGCCCAGAACAGCAGGGCATTGATCACGAACAGGAACAGGCCGAGCGTGACGATGGTGACGGGCAGGGTCAGCACCACGAGCACCGGCCGCACGATCATGTTGAGCAGGCCGATGACTGCGGCCGCGATGAGCGCAGAGCCGAAGCTCGCCACCTGGACGCCGTTGTAGAGGTAGGCCACCGCCAGCAGCGCGACGGCGCTGAGCAGCCATTTGATGATGATGCGCATGCGGCTCAGGATACCCCACGGCCTCCAAAACGACGAGCCCCGGCGTGTTGCCACGCCGGGGCTCGTCGGGACCGGAGTTCTTGTCTTACTCGGCCAGTTCGTTCGCCATGACCAGCAGCGCGCCCATCCCCATCACTGCGCCGGGGAATGCCCAACCCGACTGATGCGAGGGCACCTGCTCGGGCGTGACGGGCTCGAGGTCGACGCCGATCTTCGGACGCCGCGCATCGACCACGTGCACCGCTGCATGCTCGCGCTTGAGCTGGGCCGTGAGTTCGGTGAGCGGGCCCTTGGCCAGCACCGGGGTGACCTGGCCGCCGTTGCGCTCCAGCAGCGGCAGCATCTGCGCCTGCACCTTGCTGAACCACTTGGCGCGCCAGTTCTCGCGTGCGCTGTGGCTGACCCACTTGCTGATGCGATGCGTCATGCGCGGCGCACAGGCCACGAGCACCCAATGGCGCGCCACCACGTTGTTCGCGTCGGGCGCAAGTTCGGCGAACTGCTCGCTGGCGTACACGGCGTCGTCAACGTAAAGAATGATCTTTTCCATGGTGTGCTCCTTCGGGTAGTTAGAGTGTGAGACGAAGTGGGGACAGGAAGTTTCTTGTCGGTACAGGACCGGCTCAGCCGGGCGTCACCGCCGTCTCGGGCTTGTGGCGAGCGTTGCGGGCGGCCACCCATTTGCCGATGACGAGCACCAGGAGTGCACCGGCAATGCCGGCGGCGTACTTGATCACGTCGGTCTGCGGCACCTTCGGCACCCAAGTCCAGGCGGCGGCGTTGGCCAGCGCGGGGTCGGACACGGCCATCGTGCCGGCGATCCAGCCGAGCAGCATGCCACCCAGCGTGATGATCATCGGGAAGCGGTCCATCAGCTTGATGACCAGCTGGCTGCCCCAGACGATGATCGGGATGCTCACGAGCAGGCCGAAGATCACGAGCGGCATCTGGTGGCCTTCGCCGGCGCCTTGCGCAGCACCGGCAATGGCGATGACGTTGTCCACGCTCATCACGAGGTCGGCCACGATCACGGTCTTGACGGCGCCCCAGAGCTTGTCGCTGCCGGTGATGTTGCCGTGTGCGTCGTCATGCTCGGGCGCCAGCAGCTTCACGCCGATCCACACCAGCAGGATGGCGCCGACCAGCTTGAGGAACGGGATGGCCAGCAGCGTGAGCGCAAAGAAGATCAGGATGACGCGCAGGATGATGGCGCCGGCGGTGCCCCAGAGAATGCCCTTGGTGCGCTGTGCGGGGGGGAGCTTGCGGCAGGCCAGTGCGATCACGACGGCGTTGTCGCCACCGAGCAGGATGTCGATCATGATGATCTGACCGACAGCGACCCAGAATTCCGGGGCCATGAACAGTTCCATAGATTCCTCTTTTGTCTTCGCGCCCCTGCCTGTCCCGATTCAAGGGGCGACGACGGAAGGCGCATACCGATGCGTTTCGATTCATCCCGGGCGGGAGGTCGAAAGCGAGGAATGAAGCCGGGTGACACCGGGGACTTGCGAACGCTTCGACCAAACCTGCACAGGTTCAAATCGAAGGTCTTGCTCGACAGCGTCCGCGCGAATGCGCGTGCGTTGTCCGGCAGGCCGGAAGTGTTTTGCTTCGTATTGACGACCTGACGATTCGCGCTGTCGTGGACAGCGGTCGGGAGCTACTCCCCTTCGTGGGCGCGATTAGAGCATCGAAGATTGCGCAGGCGCAATCGAAAGTTTTCACGGGCTTAAAAGGAACCCCTTGGAAACGTTCGTCGTTATTGAAGATATCGCTATATTTTTGGTAGCAATCTTGTCCCTTCGGCGCCTCGGGACATTGCCGGACTATGATCGCCGTCCGCTGTTTTTTCACTTCCATGGCCGCCATACACATCACCGACATCGAGGCCGCCATCAACCACTGGCGCGAGAAGACGCCATCGCCCGACGGCGTGACGCTCGGCCCCGAATTGCGTGCGCTGGCCGAGGTCTACGCGCTCATGGTGTTCCACCACGAGGACGAGGTCGACGAGGTCGGCTTTCCGCCCAAGGCCTGGGCCGCCTGGCTGGCCTGGTACGAGAGCACGCCCGACACGCCGTGCATCGCGATCTGCTCCACCAGCCAGGGCGACGACGAGTGCAAGGGATGCGGCCGCACCTTCGACGAAGTGCAGCTCTGGCCTGCCATGACCCCGGTCGAGAAGCGCGCGACCTGGCGCCGAATCACCATGGAAGACTCGGCGTGGCGCTTCAATCGGTACGCCGAACGGGCACGCGAGACGCGCGAGGAGAACGCTCCGTCTGCCGCAGAAACCGAGCCCGAATTCGACCCCGACGACGAAAAGAACTGGGCGCCCTGACCATGCGCCGTCTCGCGCAGGCTCCGAACCTCGCCATCGCGACAGTGTGGGCGCACGCGTTGCGTGAGGAGGGCGTCGCCGCCACCGTGCAGCGCGAGTTCCTCGGAGCGGTCATGGGCCAGTTGCCGCCCGACCAGTGCCTGCCCGAGATCTGGATCGACGACGAGGCCCAGTACGAACTGGCCAAGCGTTTGCTCCACGAGCTGCAGCACCGTCCGCAACGCAGCTGGCGCTGCGTATGCGGGGAGCAGGTCGAGGGCGGCTTCGAGCAATGCTGGCAATGCGGCGAGATGATGCCCGCCGCCTGAAGCAAAAAGAGAACACAGAACGCGCCGGTTTCGCGGAACACCGCGGAACCGGCTTTGCCGGGCCGCAGGTGTTGCCCCCGGTAGGGGGAAGGCGAAGCGGACACGAAGTGCCGCGCAGCCTGGGGGTGAGCCCAGGACCACCGCGGAACCGGCTCTGCCGGGCCGCAGGTGTTGCCTCCGGTTGGGTGGTAGGCGACGCGACATGAAGTGCCGCGCAGCCTGGGGGCGAGCGCTATCTCCAGCGCAGCAGTTCGACGTCGATCGAATTCGTGCCGTCGCCCAGCGTCAGCGTGTTTTCCTGGATCGTCGCCTGCAACTGCATGCTGCGCTGCGCGAGCGCGGCCAGCGCCTGCGAGGCGTTTGTCGGAACGCGATAGACCTTCAGGTTCTGCGGCCGCGTGAGCTTGTTCTCGATGCCGCGCCACCAGATCTCGGCGGCATGGTTGAAGCAATACACGATCACCTCGTCCGCCTTGCCGCAGGCCTTGATGATGGGCTTGTCTTCCGGCTGTCCGACCTCGATCCAGATCTTCACTTCGCCCGTGAAGTCGCGCAGCCAGACGTCGGGCTCGTCGACGTTCGACAGGCCCGCGCCGAAGGCCAGCGTGCCGTCGCCCTGGCAGATGTCCTGCAACTGGTGCGCATTGAGCGCGAGTGCGACGAGACGGATCATCATCCGCTCGTCGGTCTCGCTGGGGTGTCGCGCCAGGGTCAGCGCATGGTCGGCGTAGTAGCCGTGGTCGATGTCGGCCACCGCGAGGGTGGCCTTGAAGATGGTGGATTTGAGGGCCATGGGTGCGCGAGTTTAGGCCGAAGCCCGCCGGCGCACCCCGGGGGTCAGAACGCCACCGACGCCTGCAGGTAGACCGTGCGCGGCTGGCCCACGTACTTGCCGCCGTTGTTGTCCACCGAGCGGTTGAAGTAGCGGCGGTCGAACAGGTTCTTGATGCCCACGGCCACCTTCAGGTTGCTCATGTTCTTGCCGAAGTCGTACGCCGCGCGCAGGTTCATCGTCGCGTAGCCAGGGATGTTGCCGAGGCGGCCCGTCGAGTCCTCGATCGTCACGTAGCGTGCGCCGTCGTCGGGCGAGCCCGGCGACCGCTGCTTCGACTGCGCGTACACATCGGCGTTGAAGGTCCACGGGCCGCGCTCGTAGCGCGCGCCCAGGCTCGCCACCTGGCGCGAGTAGAACGGCAGGTCGCGTCCGGCGAAGGCGCCGGCCTTCGAGGTGGCCTGGGTGTACGTGTAGGTGCCCGACACCGAGAAGCCCTTGAGCGAGTCGCTCAGCGTGCCGAGGTCGTAGCGCAGCGCCGACTCCAGCCCGCGGTGGCGCGTGGCGCCCAGGTCGGTCCACTGGCCGACGTCGCCGGTGATGGAGCGCGCCAGCTGCAGCTCCTTGTCGAAGTTGATGTTGAACAGCGTCAGCTCGCCGCTCCAGGCCTCGCCCTTGTAGTGCGTGCCGAACTCGTAGGTCTTGGCTTTCTCGGGGTGCAGGTTGGTGGTCGACTGCGCGAGCTGCGCGTACTGCTGAGGGCCGAACGACACGCCCGCGTTGGCGAACACCGACCAGCGTTCGTTCACGCGGTAGAGCACCGACAGCGTGGGCAGCCACTCGTCGGAGTCGATCGCCGGGAAGATCGCGTTCGTGATGCGGTTGTTCGCCACCGTGTACACGTTGTTGAACGAGCTGATCCGTTCATGGCGCACGCCCGGAGTGATCGTCCAGTTGCCGAAGTCGATGCGGTCGTCGATGTAGAACGCGTGCGCGGTGGTGCCGCCGTTGCTCTTCTGGTAGGCCGGGTTGGCCAGCGTGTAGGCGTCGAAGCCCGGGCGCGGCCGGTAGTAGGCGCTGCGCGTGGCGGTTTCGGAGGCCTCTTCCTTCAGGTAGCGGTAGCCCACGCTCACTTCCTGCACCACGCTGCCCGAGTCGATCAGGCGTGAGTAGCGTGGCTCGACCGCGAAGGTGTTGTAGTCGCGCGGCGCCGAGGTCAGGCGGCGCTGGCCGGCGGCGGTGCCGGTGCCTTCCTGCTCGAGGTGGCTGCCACGGAACGAGTCGGTGTAGTAGGTCAGCAACTCGAACTTGTTGACGCCGTCGTTGTGGGTGTACTTGATCGAGCCGTCGGTGCGGCGGCCCGTGAACTCGTCGAACGGGCGGTCCGACTGGAAGGGGTTGGCCGCGAACTGTGCCGTCGTCAGGCCGCCCGGCATGCGTCCGCTGCCTTCGAAGTGATGCAGCGACACGGCGATGTCGTCGGTCTTGGAGATGCGGTAGGCGCCCTTGAGCATCAGGTCGTCGATGCTCACGTGGTCGTTGCTCTGGCGCCAGCCGTCGCCGTGCGTGCCGGAGTACAGCAGCGCCAGGCCCAGGCCGTTCTCGTTGGTGCCGCCGATGAACACGCTCGGCGTGGTCTTGGTGCCGCCACCATGGCTGGCGCTTTCCACGCCCACGCTGGCCTCGGCGGTGAACTGCTTGGGGATCGCACGCGACACGAAGTTGATGATGCCGCCCACGTTCTGCGGTCCGAAGCGCACCGAGCCCGCGCCGCGCACCACGTCCACCGCCTCGAGGTTGCCCAGCGACAGCGGTGCCAGCGACAGCTGCGGCTGCCCGTACGGCGCGTAGGCCATCGGCACGCCGTCCAGCAGGATGGTCGAGCGCGGCGACAGGCGCGAGGTCAGGCCGCGCACGCCCACGTTCAGCGAGATGTCGCTGCCGCCGGTGCCGTTGCTCTCCTGCACCTGCACGCCGGGCACTTGGCGCAGCACGTCGCGCACGCTGGCCGAGCCGCTTTCCTGGATCTGCTTGCGCTCGATGATGGTCCGCGCACCGGCGTGCTCGAGCACCTTGGTCTCGCTGGGGCTGCCGAGCCAGTCGCCGGTGACGGTGATGACCTCGAGCGACTTGGATGGATCGGCCGCGGGCTCCGTCTCGGCGGCATAGCCCTGCAGGCCCAGGGAAAGCAGCGCCAGCGCCATGGCCGTGCGCTTGTACCGGTGTTTGTGCGTGTGCGAGATCAAGTTAACCCTCTTTCATGTCGTCGAATGAATTGTTTTTTGCGCCTGAAGCCGCCGCTCGGCGCGGCGGCGCCACCAGAGCCAGACGCCGCTGAGCCCCAGCCCGCCGAGCGAAAGGCCCAGCACCACGGTCAGCGTCTCGTGCAGCAGGCCCCCCAGTACGCCGGTGTGCAGTGGATAGATCACCGCCACCGCGCCGTTGCCGGTATCGAGGTCCTGCCACTTGCGCACGGCCAGCACGTCGCCGGTCGTCGGGTTCAGCCACACCGAGCCGATGCCGTTGGGATGGGGATCGTCCGGTAGCCGGAAGCGCACGCGCATCGGCCGGCCGGCCTTTCCGGGGACCTGGATGTAGCCGATCGGCTGGCCGGGGAAGGCCTGCTGCGCGCGGGCCACGAGATCGTCGAGCGGCAGGCGCGGGCCGCTGGCCGCGCCCTTTGGGATGGCCGGCGCCTTGATCGGCTGCTGGCCCATCGCGCTGGAGATGAAGCCCCCCAGCGGCCGCCATGCCATGTACGCGCCCGTGGCGACCGACACCGCGATCAGCAGCCCGAACACCGCGCCGCCCGTGCGGTGCAGGTCGAACAGGCCGCGCAGCAGGCCGCGGTCGAGCACGATGCGCAGCGACGGCGGCCAGCGTGCCGGCCACCATAGCACCAGGCCCGTGACCAGCAGGAACAGGTAGGCCAGCGCCACGAAGGCCAGGATCGCCTTGCCGGTGTCGTCCAGCAGCAGGCTGCTGTGCAGCTCGAACAGCAGGTTGTAGGCGCCCTCGTGCGTGCCCCGGCGGCCTTGCTCCGCACCGGTGGCGGGGTCGAGGTAGAGCGTGCCCTCCCACTTGCCGCGCACCAGCACCCAGAGCGTGTCGGTGGCCTGACGCGGCGGACGCAGCGTGAAGTTGGCGTCAGGGCCGAACTCTGCCGCGAGCCGCTGGCGCAGCGGCTCCAGCGGCAATGCGACCGTCGTGGCGTCGACCGCCGAACGGGCGGTGAAGAGAATCGGGTTCGCGTAGCGGTCGAGCGGCAATGCGACCACCAGCACTGCGCCGAGCAGCGCCGTGAGGGCGAGGACGGGGCCCAGCGTGAGGCCGATCCAGCGGTGAATCCTGAGCCAGAGGCGTCTCAAAGGCGCGCGCATGACCAACCAGGGGACGACGGAGGTCCCTGAAAAGTGTTGTTGGCTGGCGCCGCGAGGGCGTTGGCTGAAAAAGCGGCGACCGATGCGAAACAGCCGCCCTCAGGCGGCTGGTGTATCGGTACACGAAGCCTTAAATTCTACTGGCGAGCTCTGCGGCCTTGCCCACGTAGCTGGCAGGAGTCATTGCCAGAAGGCGGGCTTTTTCCTCATCCGGAATCGCCAATGAGCGGATGAGCCCGTGCAGCGCCTCGGCCGTCACGGTCTTGCCGCGCGTCACTTCCTTGAGCTGCTCGTAGGCGCCCTGCACGCCGAAGCGGCGCATCACGGTCTGGATCGGCTCGGCCAGCACTTCCCACGAGGCGTCGAGGTCTTCGGCCAGCGCCTCTTCGTTGAGCTCGAGCTTGCCCAGGCCGGTGGCCAGGCTCGCGTAGGCCAGCGTGGCGTAGCCGAAGGCCACGCCGATGTTGCGCAGCACCGTGCTGTCGGTCAGGTCGCGCTGCCAGCGGCTGATGGGGAGCTTCTCGCTCAGGTGGCGAAGCACCGCGTTGGCCAGGCCCAGGTTGCCTTCGGCGTTCTCGAAGTCGATCGGGTTGACCTTGTGCGGCATCGTCGAGGAGCCGATCTCGCCCTTCTTCAGGCGCTGCTTGAAGTAGCCCAGGCTCACATAGCCCCAGATGTCGCGCGAGAAGTCGACCAGGATGGTGTTGGTGCGCGCCACCGCGTCGAACAGCTCGGCCATGTAGTCGTGCGGCTCGATCTGGATGCTGTACGGCTGGAAGCTCAGGCCCAGGCCCAGCGGCGCGGGCGTCTCGATGACCTTCTTGCTGAAGGCTTCCCAGTCGAAGTCGGGCCAGGCGGCCAGGTGGGCGTTGTAGTTGCCGACCGCGCCGTTCATCTTGCCCAGCAACTGCACTGCGGCGATCTGTGCGCGGGCCTTCGACAGGCGCACTGCGACGTTGGCGATTTCCTTGCCTACGGTGGTCGGGCTGGCGGTCTGGCCGTGCGTGCGCGAGAGCATCGACACGTTGGCGAACTGGTGCGCCATCTCGCGCAGCTTGGCGATCAGGCCGTCGATGGCCGGCAGCATCACCTTGTCGCGCGCGGCCTGGATCTGCAGGGCGTGGCTGGTGTTGTTGATGTCTTCGCTGGTGCAGGCGAAATGCACGAACTCGGCGGCGGCCAGCAGCTCGGGGCGGGCTTCGAACTTGGACTTGATCCAGTATTCGACCGCCTTCACGTCGTGGTTCGTGGTTTTTTCGATCTCCTTGATGGCCAGCGCGTCGGCTTCTGAGAAGTGCGACACCAGGCCCATGAGGTACTTGCGGGCGCCGCCCGTGAGGGGCTTGAATTCGGCGAAGCCGCAATCGGACAGCGCGATGAACCACGCCACCTCGACTTGCACGCGCCGGTGCATATAGCCCTGCTCGCTCATCAGCGGACGCAGCGCCGCGAGTTTGGCCGCATAGCGACCGTCAAGGGGGGAGAGGGCGGAAACGGTGGAAAAGCTCATGCCTCAATTTTAGGCGGCCGGCGCTCCGTGGGGCGCTGCCTACACATCGGGCGCAATCCGGGCCTCTGGTTTTCCCGTTCACCTAAAATGATTATGAACAAACGTAGCCAATGCTTAGGGAGAGAGCCTTCATGAAACTGATCGGATCCGCCGCCAGTCCGTATGTGCGCAAGGTGCGCGTGGTGCTGGCCGAAAAGCGGCTCGATTACCAGTTCGTGATCGAGGACGTCTGGTCTGCCGACACCACCATCTCCAGCTCCAACCCGCTGGGGAAAGTGCCTTGCCTGATCATGGAAGGCGGCGAGGCGATGTTCGACTCGCGCGTGATCGTGGAGTATCTCGACACCCTGTCCCCCGTCGGCAAGCTGATTCCGCAGCAGGGCCGCGAGCGCGCAGAGGTCAAGACCTGGGAGGCGCTGGCCGATGGCGTCATGGACGCCGGCGTGCTCTGGCGCCTGGAGGCAACCTGGGCCGGCCGCAACGACGGCGAGCGCAGCGCGGCCTGGATCGAGCGACAGCGCGCCAAGGTCGAGGACGGCGTGGCTGCCATGGCCAAGGGCCTGGGCGACAAGCCCTTCTGCAGCGGCATTCACCTGAGCCTGTCGGACATCGCGGTGGGCTGCGCCCTCGGCTGGCTGAACCTGCGCTTTCCCGAGATCGACTGGCGCGCCGACCACAGCAACCTGGCCAAGCTGTACGACAAGCTCATGCTGCGGCCCAGCTTCATCGACACCAAGCCCTGACCTGACGCTCCCCCAGACTTCGCGCACTTCGTGTCGCTGCGCCTTCCCCCTCGCCGGGGGCGACACCGGTGGCCCGGCGAAGCCGGTTCCACGGTGTCCTGCGAAGAATCTTTCCGCTGCCTCACAGGCCCGTGAATCGCGCCACCGCCGGGAAGTACAGGCGATAGGGCAGCAGCCGCATCAGCTTCATCCAGAAGGTGAAGCGGCGCGGGAAGTGGATCTCGAAATCGCCGTGCGCCCAGCCTGCGAGCATGGCCTCGGCGGCCGCCGAGGGCGTGATCAGCGCCGGCATCCGGAAATCGTTCTTCGCCGTGAGCGGCGTGTCGACGAAGCCCGGCTGCACCAGGCTCACGCCGATGCCGCGCGCATGCAGGTCGACGTACAGCACCTCCGCGAGGTTGGCCAGCGCCGCCTTGGTCGGTCCGTAGGCCAGGCTTTTCGGCAGCCCGCGGAAGCCGGCCACGCTGCCGGTGATGGCGACATGGCCCGTCCCGCGCGCCACGAAACCCGGCAGCACCGCCGCCAGAACATGGAGCGCCCCGACGTAGTTCACCTGCTGGTGCGCGAGCATCGTGTCGAGCGCGAACGCGTCCGCGCGCAAGGCGTCGTAAGTGGCGGCGTTGTGCAGCACGAAGTCGATCGCGCCAGCGGCCTCGAGCAGCCGCGCATGCGCGGCTGCCACGGCGGTGGCGTCGCGCACGTCCATCGGCAGCACGATCACGCGCGGTGGACGCCCGGCTTCGTTGTGCGGCGCCGCCAGCGCCTCGAGCGCGTCCGCGTTGCGCGCCGACACGGCGACCCGCGCGCCGCGCGCCAGCAGCGCCAGCGCCGTGGCGCGGCCGATGCCGGACGAGGCGCCGACGATCCATGCCGTCTTGCCCTGCCAGTCGGCCAGTGGCGGATTGAGTGGTTTCAAGGAGAGACTTTCGGGGGGCGCATCGGCGCGGCAGGCGAGCCGGACGGATCGGGCCGGATCACCAGCGCCCAGAGCGCCACTCCCGCCGCCGTCTTGAGCACGCACGGCAGCAGGCAATAGGCCAGCGACAGCGCCTGCAGCGCCGAGGCATCGCGTGCGCCCGGAACGTAGCCCGCCAGGCCGAGCAGCGGCAGCGCGAGGCCTGCGGCCAGCGCCAGGTTGAGCTTGGTCGCGAAGTTCCACCAGCCGAAGTAGGCCCCGGCGTTCGGCTGGTCGCCGGCTTCGGCAATCAGGCCTGCCAGCAGCGCGCCCGGCAGCACGAGGTCGGAGCCGATCGCGAAGCCGGAGAGCGCGCAGACGATCAGGAACGGCACCGCGTCGCCTGCGCCCATCGCGCCGGCCCAGGCGAACACCGCCACCGACATGCACATGCCGCCCAGCCAGGGGCGCGCCAACCCGAAGTGCCGCACCAGGCGCAGCCACACCGGGATCGACGCCGCCGCCATCACGAAGTAGAGCCCGAGGAAAGCAGGCTCCAGCGAGGCCGGCGCCTGCAGGCGGTCCTGGACGAAGAACAGCACCAGCGTGGCCGGCACGGCGCTCGCAATGCCGTTGAGCACGAACACCGCCAGCAGCCTGCGGAACGCCGGACGCCGCAGCGGCAGGCGCAGGTCGACGCCGGTGTGCGGATCCTGGCTGCGTTCCGGGCGCGGCGCGCGCGTCCAGAGCCACCAACCGGCGGCCAGCGAAAGACCGAACGACGCCACCATCGCGGGCAGCCCCGCCGCTGTCGGAATGACCGACGCCAGCACCACGCCCACCAGTCCCATGCCTTCGCGCCAGCCCACGATGCGCCCGCGCTGCACCGCGTCGCCGCCCAGCATCGCGCCCCACGATTGGTGGGCGATGCTCAGCATGCTGTAGCCCGCGCAGGTCAGCGCGAGCAGCAGCGCCGCGGTCACGAGCAGCGCGCCCGGTTGCGCGGGGTCGACGAGCCACTGCGGAAAGAACAGCAGCCCGAAGCCCGGAAGCAGCACGGCCGCCGCGACCGCCCCTGCGCCCAACACCGCCCTTGGGGAGCGCGCATGCAGGCGGTCGCTGAGGCGCCCGAGCAGCGGGTCGGTCAGCGCATCGAGCAGCCGTGCGCCGAGCAGCACCGCACCCAGCGCGGCGAGCGGCACGCCGAAGGCGCGCGCATAGTGGTTCGGCAGCAGCACGTACAGCGGCAGCGCAACGAACGCCAGCGGCAGCCCGAGCAGCCCGTAGCGCAGGCCGTCGAGGGGGCCGAAGGAAGAGGGCGAGGAAGAAGGTGCGTGCACGGAAGGCCGCGCGATGGTTCCGGCTTCTAGCGCTTGCGCAGCGTGTACTGCACGACGTCGATGTTGGCCTGCGAGAACGCCGCCTCGCAGTAGGCCAGGTAGAACTCCCAGATGCGCATGAAGCGCTCGTCGAAACCCAGCTGCAGGATGTGCGCGCGCTGCGCCAGGAAGCTTTCGCGCCAGCGGCGCAGCGTCTCTGCGTAGTCGGTGCCGAAGGCGAACTCGTCCACCACCTCCAGGCCCGCGGCCTCGGCCTCGCGGCGGAACTCGCGCGGGCACGGCAGGCAACCGCCCGGGAAGATGTATTGCTGGATGAAGTCGGTCGAGTCGATGTAGCGGTCGAACAGCTGGTCGTCGATCACGATGCTCTGAACGCAAGCGCGTCCGCCGGGCTTGAGCAGCCGGCTCACGCTCTGGAAGTAGGTCGGCCAGTATTCGCGGCCCACGGCCTCCACCATCTCGATGGAGCAGACGGCGTCGAAGGGCGCGTCGGCGATGTCGCGGTAGTCCTGCAGGCGCAGGTCGGCGTCCATGCCGGCGGTGCGCTGCCGTGCGAATGCCAGCTGTTCGGTGGACAGCGTCACGCCGATGACCGCGGCGCCGAAGTCGGCGGCCGCCATCTCGGCCAGCGCGCCCCAGCCGCAGCCGATTTCCAGCACGCGGTCGCCGGGCTTCACGGCGGCCAGCTCGAGTGCGCGGCGCACCTTGGCGCGCTGCGCATCGGGCATCGGCTTCGACAGATCGCCTTCGAACCAGGCCGACGAATAGTTCATCGTCTCGTCGAGCCAGAGCTTGTAGAACGCGTTGCCCAGGTCGTAGTGCGCGTGGATGTTGCGCGAGCTGCCGGACTTGCTGTTGCGGTTCATCAGGTGCCGCACGCGATAGACCAGGCGGCCGACCCAACTGCCGTACACCACGTCCTCGATGGCGCGGCGGTTGGCGATGAAAACCTTGATCAGCTCGGTGAGGTTGGGCGTGGTCCAGTCGCCCGCGATGTAGCTCTCGGCGAAGCCGATGTCGCCCGACTTCAGCGCCGCCTTGCAGGCGTTCCAGTTGCGCAGCGTGAGCGAGGCCGTCGGGCCGCTGCCCGGGGGCGCGCCGAAATGGCGCACCGAGTCGTCCGGCAGGCGCACGGTGAGCGAGCCGTGCGCCAGCCGCTGCAGCAGGCCGAGCACGGTGCGCGCGGCGCCCGGTGCGTCCTGGGGGAGCGAGAAGCGCGAGGCCGTGGTGGTTGGATTCATGGATTCGCCTGCTGCTGGTTGTCGCGTGAAACGAAATGGGTGGGCGGCGCCGGCTTGGCGACGAACGGCACTCGCTTGAGCCACAGCTTCGCGGCCTGCCAGTGGATGCGCGCGATCAGCCCGAAGGTCATGGCGGGATAGCGCCAGAGGGCGCGACGCACGCTGGCCGGGCTCACCGCAACGAGCTCTCCGCTCACGCTGGTCTGCAGCAGCGGGCCGTCGGCGTCGTCGTGGTCGATGCGCACCACGGTGCGCGTGAGGTCCTCGTCGACGAAGAATCGGAAGCGGTAGCCGCCGCTGATGCGGCAGAACGGCGAGACGTGGAAGGCCTTGGTCGCCTTCAGTTCTGTCCCGTACACAGGACGGTCGAGCAGGTAGCAGTGGCGCTCGCCGAAGGTGTTGTTCACCTCGACCACGATGGCGCGCAGCAGGCCCTCGGCAGTGTGGCAGTACCAGAAGCTCACCGGCTTGAAGGTGTAGCCGAACACGCGCGGATAGCAGTGCAGCCAGGCCTCGCCGGTGGCATCGTGGATCCGGTGGGTGGCCAGCAGCTCGTCGAGCCAGGCCAGGGCACCGCCGCGTTCGGGCGCGCGGCCGTCGCCGTGGTCGATGTCATGAAAGGACAGCGCCGCCCGGCGGTTGAGCGCCACCGTCTCGCTGCCATGGGCGCGCAAGGCACGCATCGGCAGCATCAGGAAATAGGTCGGATAGACGAATGCGTTGCGCGCCGGGCGCAGCCGCGTGTGGCGCACCTCGCCGAAGCCCATGCGCGCGCTCGGCATCGGCTGTGCCGCAGTCATACCAGCGCGCTCCCCATGGCGTCGATGGGCGCGTCCTGGCCGGCCAGCCGGGCGCGCAGCCCGCGGGCTGCGGCGAGCCCGGCCTTGAGGCCGTCTTCATGGAAGCCATAGCCCATCCACGCGCCCGCGAACCAGGTGTTTGCCTGGCCCTGCAGCATCGGCACCTCGCCCTGCGCACGAATGGCGGCGAGGTCGAGCACCGGGTGGTCGTAGTCGTATTCGGCCATGACCTGACTACGCTGGATCTCGCGCACCGGATTCAGCGAGACGACCACCGGCTGGGCCCACGGCAGCGGCTGCAGCTTGTTCAGCAGGTAGTGCAGGCACACGCGACCTGACTCGCGCTCGCCGGTGGCGGCGCGCTCGTAGTTCCAGGCGGCCCAGGCGCTGCGGCGCTGCGGCAGCACGGCAGCATCGGTGTGGAGCACTGCGTGGTTCGGCTGGTAGCGGATCGCGCCCAGCACCGCGGCCTCGGCCGGGCTGGGGTCGCCCAGCATGGCGAGCGACTGGTCGGAGTGGGTGGCCAGCACCACGTGGTCGAAATGCTCGATGCCGGCATCGGTGGTCACCGTGACATCGACGCCCGACCGGGTGATGCGGCGGACCGGCGTGTTCAGGCGCCTGTCGGCAATGCCCGCCACGATCTTCTCGACGTAGTGGCGCGAGCCGCCGCGCACCGTGCGCCACTGCGGGCGGTCCGCAATCTGGATCAGGCCGTGGTTGTGGCAGAAGCGGATCATGGTCGCGACCGGGAACGCCAGCATCTGCGTGGTCGAGCAGCTCCAGATGCAGCCCATCATGGGCAGGAAATACCAGTCGCGGAAGGCCGCGCCGAAGCGGTGGGCGTCGAGGAACTCGCCGAGCGGCTGGGCCAGTTCGCCCTCGGTGCCGGCCTCGGCGATGCGCGTGGTCAGGCGGTTGAAGCGCAGCAGGTCGCCGAGCATGCCGAGGAAGCGGCTGTCGAACAGGTTGCGCCGCTGCGTGAACACGGTGTTCAGGTTGTTGCCGCTCCATTCCAGCGGGGCGCCGTGGTCGCGGGTCGCCTGCACCGAGAACGACATCTCGGACAGCGCCGTCTCCACGCCCAGGTCGGCGAAAAGTCGGATCAGGTTCGGGTAGGTGCGGTCGTTGTAGACCAGGAAGCCGGTGTCGACACCGTGCGCCACGCGCGTGGGGTCGGCGGCAGAGCGCGGGAGCTCGATCGTCGCCGTATGGGCATGGCCGCCGAAGTAGTCGCTGGCTTCGAAGAGTGTGACGCTGGCCACGTCACGCAGCGTGTGCGCCGCGGCCAACCCCGAGATGCCGGCGCCGACGACGGCGATGCGGGGGCGCTGCGTCATGGCGTGCCCAGCCGGCCGGAAGACAAAAATGCTGCGAGGCGCCCCGACGCGAAGGAGGGAGGGAGGGAGGAGGAGAAGAATCGCCTCGGGATTTCGACCGGACGGCAGGCGCCCGGAAGACCTCGCAACATGAAAACCGGTGGGCACTCACTGCCCACGCAAGTTAGGAGCGCGGCGTCCGCAGCACGGTTCCCGCTCGAGTGGTAAACGTTTGTTTCTCTTGGGTCACGCTGGATTGGACGCATCGGTAAATAATATTACCGATCCGTTTTTTTGTGAACTGCTCAGTCTCAGTTTGGCCCGAGCTGCTTCTCGATGACGTTCACGAACCCGTTTTCGTCCGGTGCCGTCATGCTCGACCACGCCTGCACGACCTTGCCGTCGCGCCCGATCAGGTACTTGTAGAAGTTCCACTTGGGCGTGGTGCCCGAGGCCTGGGCGAGTTGCTTGAAGAGCGGGTTCGCGTCGGACCCGCGCACCGACGACTTCGCGAACATCGGAAATTTCACCCCGAAGGTGCTCTCGCAAAAATCGGCGATTTCCTTGTTCGAACCCGATTCCTGGGCGAAATCGTTCGACGGGAAGCCCAGCACGACGAGCCCGCGCGAGCGGTATTTCATGTCCAGCGACTCCAGCCCCTTGTATTGCGGCGTGAAACCGCAGAAGCTGGCCGTGTTGACCACCAGAACCACCTTGCCGGAGTACTGGCACAGCGACTGGGGTTTTTCATCCTGCAGTCGCGCGAAGGTGTGCTGCAGTATGGCGGGACATCCTGAAGCCTCGGCCGCGGCCGGCGCGGCGGGCGTATTCTGGGCAGCAGCCGGAAGGGCGAAAAACAAGCTCGCCACGAGGGAAACCGCAGGGGCGCAGCGCCAGAGGGCCTGCAGTCGGGAGAGGGTTCGCATGGCGGACTCCAAGGGTCTTGAAAGGGGTGTACATCCGTGTCGCCACGGCGCACGTATTCGCATCATCGCGCGTCTGTCATGGTCGCGCCAAACGGGCCGACTAAAATCGGCGGCCATAGAAAGACATTGATGCTCTATCCGGAACTCTTCAGACAACTCGAATCCGTCCGCTGGGACATGGACAAGGACATTCCCTGGCAGTCGTTCGACGCTTCCTTGCTGTCGGAAGAGCAGGCGCAGACCATCAAGATGAATGCCATCACGGAGTGGGCGGCGTTGCCGGCCACCGAGATGTTCCTGCGCGACAACCGACACGATAGCGATTTTTCCGCTTTCATGTCGATCTGGTTCTTCGAGGAACAGAAGCACTCGCTGGTGCTCATGGAGTACCTGAAGCGCTTCAGCCCCAAGCACGCGCCCACCGAGGCCGAGCTGCACGAGGTGCGCTTCGACTTCGACCCGGCCCCGCCGCTCGAAACCCTCATGCTGCATTTCTGCGGCGAGATCCGCCTCAACCACTGGTACCGCCGTGCCGCCCAGTGGCACACCGAGCCGGTCATCAAGCACATCTACACCACGCTGAGCCAGGACGAAGCCCGCCACGGCGGTGCCTACCTGCGCTACATGAAGCGTGCGATGGAAAAGTTCGGCGACGAGGCCCGTGCCGCGTTCACCAAGGTCGGCGTCCTGATGGCCAGCGCGCGACGCACCGCCCAAGCCCTGCATCCGACCAACCTGCACGTGAACAAGGCGCTGTTCCCCAACGACACCATCCAGAGCCGCATGCCCGACCCGGACTGGCTCGAGCACTGGCTCGACAAGCAGATCAAGTTCGACGCCGTCTGGGAAACCAAGGTTGGCGAGCGCATCCTGCACAACCTGAGCCTGCTCATGAACCGCAGCTTCAAGACCGTCCAGGAACTCAACCGCTACCGCAAGGAAGTGGCGGCCACGCTTGGTTCCAAGGCCGAATACCAGGGCGCCTGAGCCCGACGCCCCGGCCGGTGACGCAACAAGAAAAATCGCCCCGCATCCCGGGGCGATTTTTCGTCCGGTGTCACAGGAGCATGCCGCCATCCGTCTACGCCCCATGGACGACGCCACCCGCACCTTCAACAGCCACCGCCCGCGCCTGCACGGCATCGCGTACCGCATGCTCGGTTCCATGGGCGAGGCCGAAGAGGTGGTGCAGGACGCCTGGCTGCGCTGGCACGAGGCCGCCAAAGACACCTTCGACAGTGCTGAAGCCTGGCTCGTGACCGTGGTCACCCGGCTGTCGATCGACCGGCTGCGCGTCGCCAAGATCCAGCGCGAGCACTACACCGGCGCCTGGATGCCCGAACCCGTGCTGACCGGCGCCTCGGGCGCGCCCGAGACGCCCGAGGCGCTGCTCGAGCGCGCCGACAACATCTCCGTCGCCTTCCTTGCCGTGCTCGAGCGCCTTGCCCCCGAGGCCCGTGCCGCCTTTCTGCTGCGCGAGGTGTTCGATGCCGACTACGACGAGGTCGCCCGCACCCTCGGCAAGAGCGAGGCCGCCTGCCGCCAACTCGTGCACCGTGCCAAGGCCCAGGTGCAGGAAGGGCGTCCGCGGTTCAGCGTGCCGCGCGAGACGCACCAGCGCCTGCTGCGCGCCTTCGCGGACGCCGCGGCGCGCGGCAGCATGCAGGACCTGAAGGCGCTGATGGCCGAAGACGTCGAACTCATCGGCGACGGCGGCGGCAAGGTGCCGGTCTTCAGCAGGGTGCTGAGCGGCGGTCAGCGGCTGGCGCAGCTTTACTACGCGCTCTGGCGCCGCCTGGGGCCGGCGGTGCGCATGGAGCTGGTCGACATCAACGGAGAGCCGGGCCTGCTGCGCTTCATCGACGGCAAGCTCGAGTCGGCGCAGACCTTCGAGATCGAGAACGACCGCATCGTGCGCATCCGCGCGCAGCGCAATCCCGACAAGCTCGCCCGCATCGCCCAGGTTTTTTCTTCGAAATAATTCGCCCGGCGTGTCACAGGGCGTCCGCGTCGCCCGTCTTCATCAGGTAAGCAGATTTCATTGCAACCACCTGGAGAAAACCATGACCACCACCGCACGCCTGAACTGGTTCAAGCTCGTTCCGAAGTCCTTCGAGGCGATCCTGGCCGTCAACACCAGCATCGCGTCGAGCACGCTCGGCAACGTGCTGCTGGACTACGTCTACGCCCGCGTCTCGCAGATCAACGGCTGCGCGTACTGCCTCGACATGCACGTGCGCGACCTGCGCAAGCAGGGCGAGGAGTGGCAGCGCATCAACAGCCTGCCGACCTGGCGCGAGACGAGCTTCTTCAGCGAGCGCGAACGCGCTGCGCTGGCCTGGGCCGAATCGCTCACGCGCCTGGCCGACAGGCATGACGAACGCGAAGCGGAATTCGCCGCGCTGAAGGCCAACTTCAGCGACCTGGAAATCGCCGAGCTGTCGGTGGCCATTGCGCAGATCAACACCTGGAACCGCCTGAACGTCGGCATGCGCGTGCCGGTCGCGGCCAAGCCGCTGGCCTGAGTGCACAAGCCCGCCTGCGGGCTTTGCAGACCCCCGCGCCGCGGGATTTGCATGACCCGCGCCGCGCGCTACTTGCGCTCGACCACCATCGGCGCGATGTGCAGGCTGTCGCGCAACTGCGCGGCCGCGTCGCCCGCTTCTGCGCGCGACGGGAAGGGCCCGGCCTGCAGGCGGTGCGTGCCGGACTCGCTGAACACGCGCAGCTGTGCGGCCAGCGAGGGCAGCCCGCGCGCCGCCTGGCTCAGGAGGGTCTGGGCGCCGTCGGCTTCCCGGAACGCACCCAGCTGGACCCAGAAGCCCTGCAGGGCCGTGGATGGCGCGGGCGCGCCGGCCGGCAGCGGTGGGGGCGACGACGGTGCGGCCTCGAGCGGAGCGAGGTCGTTCACCACGATGGCCGGGCGTGCCGGCGATGAAGCGGAACCTGGCGCCGACGGCATCGCCGGCGCGATCGGCGTCTGCGGCACGACGGGCATCGTCGAGGCCGGCGGCGGCAGGTCGTCGTAGGTGGCCGCCACGGGCGCCACCCACTGGGCCGGCACCTGCACCGGTTGCTGCGCACTTGCCGTGCGCACGGGCGGCATGCGCACGGGCACGGCCAGCGGCGCCGCAACGGCTGCGGCCGGGGCTGCGGCGTACGCCGTGCCCGCGTCGCGCCGCCATGCGCCGGTGCGGATGTCCTCGTTCGTGATCCGCTCGATCTCCACGGGCGCCACGCCGCGCAGCAGGTCGAGCTTCAGCGCGGCCGTGTAGCTCAGATCGATGACGCGGCCGTCGACGAAGGGGCCGCGGTCGTTCACGCGCACGATCACCTCGCGCCCGTTGGCCGGGTTGCGCACGCGCACGTAGCTCGGCAGCGGCAGCGTCTTGTGCGCGGCTGTCATCGCGTACATGTCGTAGGGTTCGCCGCTCGAGGTCGAGGCCGCGTGGAACTTGCTGCCGTACCAGCTTGCCAGCCCCGACTCGCGGAACGGCCGGTCGTCGGTGATCGGCGCATAGCCGCGGCCCAGTACCGTATAGGGCTTGCTGGTGCCGCCGCTCGTGCGGATCGGCTCCATGCGGGGCTCGGCGTCGGGCACGCTGGCGAGGTCGGGCGGAATGTGGGTGCCGGGGCCGTCGCGGCCACCTGCGACACCGCCGCCGCTGCGAGGGCCGCTCGCGCAACCCGCGAGAACGACGGCGACGGCGACCGCGCACACCACCGCCGCTTTCTTCCCCGTGCCATTTCCCCGGCAGTCGTGTCGCGCAACCTCGCGGAGCCGGCCCTGCCAGGCCGCTGACGTCGCCTCCCGCAACGAGGTCGGCGAAGCGGCACCGAGTGCGCGAAAAGCGGGAACGCCGCGAAGACCGGGGGTGGGCCTCATCCTCCGAATACCGCCTTCCACAGCGCCAGCATGGCGTCGCGCTCGGCGGCCAGTGCGGGTGGGGTGACCTGCGTCGGCTCTTCGTTCAGGCGTGCACGGTGCTGCACGCGTCGCAGTTCGCGATAGGCGCGCGCCGCGCTGCGGCCCACGCCCTCGGGCAGCAGGCCGGCCAGTTCGGCGCGCAGCAGCAGCGCGATGTTGCCCACGTTCGGAATCAGCTCCGGGTGCTCGCCCGAGGACGACAGCACCAGGAACTGCACCGCGAACTCGGCGTCGACCATGCCGCCGGGGCTGTGCTTCACGTCGAAGCGATCGGCCTTCACCGGCCGCGCGCCGCGCAGCTTGTTGCGCATCGCGATGATCTCCGCCTTCAGCGCCTCGCGGTCGCGCGAGGCCACCAGCACGGCCTCGCGCACCTGGTCGAAACGCTGCCCCAGTTCGACGCCGTGGTCCTCGCTGCCCATCACGAAGCGCGCACGCGTCATGGCCTGGTGTTCCCAGGTCCAGGCGGTGTTGCTGCCGCGGCCGAGCTGGTACTTCTCGTAGGCCTCGAAGCTGGTGGTCAGCAGGCCCGAGTTGCCGTTGGGCCGAAGCGCCGTGTCGATCTCGAACAGGTCGCCTTCGCGCGTCTTCACCGTGAGCCAGTTGATGAGCTTGCGCACGTAGGCCGCATAGACCTCGCCGGCGCGCTCGTCGTCGTCGTCGTAGACGAACACGATGTCCAAGTCGCTGCCGTAGCCGAGCTCCTTGCCGCCCAGCTTGCCGTAGCCGATGATCGCGAACTGCGGCACGTCGCGGTGCCGGTTGCGCACATGCGGCCAGCACCAGCGGGCGGTCACACGCAGCGTGGTGTCGGCCAGCGCGCTCAGGTCGTCGGCCACCTGTTCCACGGTGATGCGGCCGTCGACGTCGCGCGCCAGCGTACGGAACACCTCCGCATGGTGGGCATGGCGCAGCAGGTTCAGCAGCCGCTCCTCGTCGGCCTCGCCTGTACGGGTGAGCGATGCGTGGCGCGCCTCGAGCTCGCGCTCGAACTCGGCGGCCACGAAGCGGCCCGCGAGCATCTCGTCGCTTGCAAGCTCGTCGATCACGCCGGGGTGCTGCATCAGGTAGCGCGCGGGCCACCGGGCAGCGCCCAGCAGGCGCAGCAGCCGCTCCTGAACGGCCGGGCGCTCGACCAGCAGCGCCAGGTAGCTCTCGCGGCGCAGCAGCGGCTCGATCCAGTCGGCCCAGCGCAGCGCGGCGTCGACATGGCGCGGCGTCTGGCCTTCGCCCTCGCCATCGGGTTCTTTCAGCCAGGCGCCGGTGCGCTGCACCAGCTGGCGCAGCCGCGCGCGGGTTTCCTCGCGCAGGGCCAGCACGCGCGGCTGTTCGCACCAGTCGCGGATGCGCTCGGCGAAGGCGGGAGGCAGGTCGTCGAGCAGGTCGGCCAGGTCGGCCGGCGCGGCGGCCTTCTTGCCGCTGCACTTGCCGTTGCAGGGCTTCTCGCCGCCGAGCAGCTTGTCGAACTCCTGCGCCACGAACTCGCGGTGCGTGTCGAGTTGCGCGAGGAACGGGCAGCAGTCGGCGTAGCCCATGGTCTGGGCGATCCAGCGCAGGTCGTCGTCGGCGACCGGCAGCGCATGCGTCTGCTGGTCGTCGAGGTACTGGATGCGGTGCTCCACGCGGCGCAGGAACTCGTAGGCCGAGGCCAGCGCGTCGGCGGTTTCCTGGGGCATGAGGTTGGCGCGCGCCAGGCGCTGCAGCGCGTCGAGCGTGGGCCGCGTGCGCAGTTCGGGAAACTGGCCGCCGCGCACCACCTGCAGCAGCTGCACGGTGAACTCGATCTCGCGGATGCCGCCGCGCGACAGCTTCACGTCGTTCGCGCGCTCGGGGCGTCCGGCGCTGCGGCGCGCCGACTGCTCGCGGATCTGCCGATGCAGCACGCGCAATGCGTCGAACACGCTGTAGTCGAGATAGCGCCTGAACACGAAAGGCAGCACCGCGCCGCGCAGGCCCTGAGCCTGGCCGGCGAGCACGACGTCGCGCGGTGCGACGACGCGGCTCTTCATCCAGGCGAAGCGCTCCCATTCGCGGCCCTGCACCTGGAAATATTCCTCGAGCGCGTCGAGCGAGACCACGCTGGGACCGGAGTTGCCGTTGGGCCGCAGCGCCAGGTCGACGCGGAACACGAAGCCGTGCTCGGTGGTGTCGCCTACCAGTGCATAGATGCGCTTCACGGCGCGCGCGAAGTACTCCTGGTTCGACAGCCGCCCGCGGCCGTCCGCGTCGCCCCGGGTCTCGCCGTCGACGTCGTAGAGGTAGATCAGGTCGATGTCGCTCGACACGTTCAGCTCGCGTGCGCCGAGCTTGCCCATGCCGACGACCCACAGCTGCGAGCGCTGCCCTTCGGGGCCGAGCGGCGCGCCATGCACGGCGTCGAGTTCGTGGCAGGCGTCCTGGCATGCGATGTCGAGTGCCAGCTCGGCGAGCTCGGTGACGGCGGTGGTCACCACGGCCAGCGGCGCCTGCGCGTCGCAATCAAGAGTTACAAGCCGCTCCATCACGAGCTGCCGCACAATCCGGAGCGCATCGCCCACGCTGTCCCCACGTCGGCGCAATGCCTCGTAAGCCACAGTCATCGAATCGCGCCGCGGCGCGCCAGGGGGAAGCAATGGGAGCTCGGCCGCATACCTGCGACGCAGGCGCTGCACGAAGCGGGAGTAGGAGGAGAACGCGTTCTGCGCGGTCTGTGTCGAAGTGGCTGGCAACTGGTTCACACTGCTGTCGGTTTCCGTGGAACCCCTCTGAATGCTGGCGGTCATAATTCCGGACACAGCGCGATCCTCAATGAACGACACGGCGTCTTCCCCTTCACGTCTGCTCAAAATCACCGCTGTGACGGCGCGCT
Source organism: Variovorax paradoxus (assembly GCF_902712855.1). Classification (NCBI taxonomy): domain Bacteria; kingdom Pseudomonadati; phylum Pseudomonadota; class Betaproteobacteria; order Burkholderiales; family Comamonadaceae; genus Variovorax; species Variovorax paradoxus. Next base: position 354,634 of record NZ_LR743507.1, on the reverse strand, counting down.
GGCTGTTGGGTCTGTTGATCGCTGCATGGCTTCTGCTGGCGTTGTCAGTCGTTGTCCTGCACGCGTGGATTGTGCCGCGAATCGGCGATTTTCGCGGCGCTCTGGAGGCACAGGCTAGCAAGGCCATCGGGGTGCCTGTTCGCATCGGCTCGATCACCGCCCGCTCCGAAGGGCTTTTTCCGGCTTTCGAATTGCGCGATGTCGTGCTGCAGGACGCGGGCAACCGCGAGGCACTTCGCCTCGTGCGCGTGGTGGCCAGCGTGTCGCCGCGGTCGCTCTGGCGGCTCAATCTCGAGCAGCTCTACATCGAAGGTCCGCAACTCGACGTGCGGCGCGACACTCAGGGAAAACTCCATGTGGCTGGTTTGCACATGGGCACCGATACCACCGGAGAGACCCGGGGCGCCGACTGGTTTTTCGCGCAGCGCGAACTGGTCGTCGAAGGCGGCACGGTGCGCTGGACCGACGAGCAACGCAACGCCGAACCCCTGCTGCTGACCGACGTCCGCTTCGTCGCGCGCAACGGCGGCCGGCGCCATGGCCTGCGGCTCGACGCCACGCCGCCGGCCGGCTGGGGCGTGCGCTTCACGCTGCGCGGGCAGTTCCGCCAGCCGCTGCTGTCCATCCGCACGGGTCACTGGCAGACGTGGGACGGCCAGCTCTATGCCGACCTGCCCTACATCGACGTGACCCGGCTCGGGCAGTACGTGTCGCTCGACGCGCGCATCCGCGAAGGCAACGGCGCGCTGCGCGTGTGGGCCGACGTGGACGACGGACAGGTGGTCGGCGGCACCGCCGACCTCGGGCTCGACAAGGTCGACGTCTCGCTCGGCAAGGACCTGCAGCCGCTGGTGCTGCGTGCCGTCACCGGCCGCCTGGCCGGCCTGCTGACCGAGGACACGCTCGAGTTCTCGACCACGGCGCTGCAGTTCGACACCAGCGACGGCATGCGCTGGCCCGGCGGCAACCTCTGGCTGCAGCACACGCCCAACAAGGGCCGCACGCCCGAGCACGGCGCGCTGCGCGCCGACCGCCTCGACCTCGCCGCGCTGGCGCTCATCGCCGACAGGCTGCCGCTCGGAGACGCCACGCACCGCGCGCTGGCCGCCTATGCGCCGCGCGGCCTCGTCGAGCGCATCGACCTCAACTGGCAGGGCACGCTCGGCGCGCCCGACCGCTACCAGGCCAAGGGCCGCGTGAGCGGGTTGCGCGTGGCTTCGCAGCCGGGAGCGACCGACGCCGCGCCTGCACCGGCGAGCGCAGGCGCCACTGCAGCGCCGATGCCGCCCAAGGTCCACCCCGGCACGCCCGGCCTCAGCGGCGCCACCGTCGACTTCGACGCGACCCACACCGGCGGCACCGCCACGCTGGCCATCGCGCACGGCACGCTCGAGTTTCCCGGCGTGTTCGAGGACCCCGTCATCCCGATCGACAGGCTCTCCACCCAGCTGCAATGGAAGCTCGACAACGGCAATGCCCAGCTGCAGGTGTCGAAGCTGAGCTTCGCCAATGCCGACGCCGAAGGCGACGCGCAGGCCAGCTGGCGCACCAGCGACCCGGCCACCTCCAGCAGCAAGCGCCGCTTTCCCGGCGTGCTCGACCTGCAGGGCCAGCTGACGCGCGCCGACGGCACGCGCGTGTTCCGCTACCTGCCGCTCGACATTCCCCAGCACACGCGCGACTACGTGCGCGACGCCGTCACCAAGGGCACGGCCAGCAGCGTCGACTTCCGCGTGCGCGGCGACCTGCACGACATGCCCTTCATGGATCCGAAGCTGGGCGACTTCCGCATCGCGGCCAAGGTGGCCGATGTCGACTACGCCTATGCGCCGCCTCGCAAGACGGCCACGTCGACCCCGTCCACCGCTTCCGCGCGCAACGGCATGCCCCCGCCCGTGTGGCCGCCGCTCACCGCGTTGTCGGGCGAGCTCGTTTTCGAGCGCGCCGGCATGCTGGTGCGCAACGCGCGGGGCCGGCTGGTGGGCGCGCCCGGCGTCGAGGTCACGAAGGCCGAGGCCCAGATTGCCGACATGTCGCACCACGCCTCGCTGCTGCGCGTCGATGCGCAGGCCAGGGGGCCGCTGGCGGAGGTGCTGCGCGCGGGCGCGCCGCTGGCGGGCGAAACCGGCGAGATCATGATGCGTGCGCGCGCCGCCGGCTCGGCCGACTACAAGCTGCACCTCGAACTGCCGCTCGCCGCCATGGACAACGCCAAGGTGCAGGCCAGCGTGACGCTGGCCGACAACGAGCTGCAGGTCGTTCCCGAGGCGCCGGCCCTCACGCAAACCCGGGGCATGCTCAACTTCACCGAGACCGGCTTCACGCTGGCCAACGTGCAGGGCCGGCTGCTCGGCGGCGACATGCGCCTAGAGGGCCGCGGGCGCTTCACCGGGCCGAATCGCGAGGTCTCGCTGAAGGCCCAGGGCACCGCCACCGCCGACGGCCTGCGCAACGCGCGCGGAGTCGACTGGCTGGCCAACATCGCGAAGAAGGCCACCGGCAGCACACCCTACGCCGCCACCTTCTCCGTGCGCGACGGCACGCCCGAGTTCTCGCTGGTCAGCAGCCTGCAGGGCCTGGCGCTGCAGCTGCCCCCGCCGCTCGTGAAGACCGCCGAGGAACAGATGCCGCTGCGCATCGAGAAGAAGGTGCTGGCGCGCGAAACCCGGCAGGGGGCCGCCGTGCCGGTGGGCACCCCCATGCAGGACCAGCTCTCGCTCGACCTCGGCCGTGTCGGCAGCGTGCAGTACGTGCGCGACCTCGCGGGCGGCGAGGCCCGCGTGGCGCGCGGCAGCATCGGCGTCGGCCTTGCGCCCGGCGAGACCGCGAGCCTGCCCGACAAGGGCGTGTTCGCCAACATCAACGTCGCGAAGCTCGACATGGGCGCATGGCAGGGGCTGCTCGGCGACACGGCGGGTGCCTCCGGCCCGGCTGCCGAAGCGGCGGACCGCGCCGACGACCCGTCGTCGGCCTACCTGCCCACGCGCATCGCCGTGCGGGCCCAGCAACTGGCCATCGCGGGCCGCACGCTGCACAACGTGGTGCTGGGCGGCACGCGCGACGGCAGCCTCTGGCGCGCCAACATCGATGCCACCGAGCTCAGCGGCTACGCCGAGTACCGCCACGCGCAGGCAGGCCGCCTGTACGCGCGGCTCGCCCGGCTGAAGATCGCGCCCAGCGAGGCCACGCAGGTCGAGACCCTGCTCGACGAGCAGCCCGACACGCTGCCCGCGCTCGACATCGTGGTGGACGACTTCGAACTGCTCGGCAAGCGCCTCGGCCGTGCCGAGATCGACGCCGTCAACCGCGGCGGCGCGGGCCGCGAATGGGCGCTCAACAAGCTCGCCTTCACCACGCCCGAGGCCAGCTTCTCGGCCAAGGGCACGTGGGCCGGCACACCCGGCGGCGCGGCCGGCCAGCGCCGCACCGGCATGACCTTCAGGCTCGACATCGCCGATGCGGGCGAGCTGCTCACGCGCTTCGGCATGCCGGGCGTGCTGCGCCGCGGCAAGGGCCGGCTCGAAGGCGACGTCAACTGGCGCGGCTCGCCGTTCTCGCTCGACTACCCGAGCCTCGGCGGCCAGCTGCAGCTCGACGTGGAGCAGGGCCAGTTCCTCAAGGCTGACCCGGGCCTGGCCAAGCTGCTCGGCGTGCTGAGCCTGCAGGCGCTGCCGCGCCGGCTCACGCTCGACTTCCGTGACGTGTTCAGCCAGGGCTTCGCCTTCGACTTCGTCCGCGGCGACGCCAGGATCGACAAGGGCATCGCCAGCACCAACAACTTGCAGATGAAGGGCGTGAACGCCGCCGCGCTGATGGACGGGTCGGCCGACATCGTGCGCGAGACCACCGACCTGCGCGTGGTGGTGGTGCCCGAGATCAATGCGGGCACCGCGGCGCTGGTGGCCACGGCCATCAACCCGGCCATCGGGCTGGGCACCTTCCTGGCCAACTGGGTGCTGAGCAAGCCGCTGTCGGCGGCGGCCACGCAGGAGTTCCACATCGAGGGCGGCTGGACCGACCCCAAGATCGCGAAGGTGCCGCGTTCGCTGCAGCTGCTGCCGCAGAGCCTGCCCGCCGTCCCCTCGCTGCCGGCGATTCCCGGTTTCCCGGGCTCGCAGGGCACCTCCAACGCGAACGAAGGCCGCAAACCGGAGACCACGCAATGAAAGTCGCAGCCATCCAGATGGTGTCCGCCATCGCCCGCGAAGCCAACCTCGCGCGCGCCCACGACCTGCTCGCGCAGGCGGCCGCTGCGGGCGCCGAACTCGCGGTGCTGCCCGAGTACTTCTGCATGATGGGTGCGCGCGACACCGACAAGCTCGGGCTGCGCGAGACCGCCGGCGCGGGCACGGTCCAGGGCTTCCTGGCCGACGCGGCGCGCGAGTTCGGCCTGTGGATCGTGGGTGGCACGCTGCCCATCGAGAGCACCGACGCCGAGCACGTCTTCAACAGCTCGCTGGCCTTCTCGCCCGAGGGCAAGTGCGTGGCGCGCTACGACAAGATCCACCTCTTCTTCTTCGACAACGGCACGGAGCGCTACGACGAGCGCCGCGTCATCGCGCCGGGCCGCGAGCCCGTGGTGTTCGAGCTGCCCTCGCGCGACGGCCACGCATGGCGCATCGGCATGAGCGTGTGCTACGACCTGCGCTTTCCCGAGCTGTACCGCGCGCTCGCCAGGCAGGGCGCCGAACTGCTGCTGGTGCCCAGCGCCTTCACGCGCACCACCGGCGCCGCGCACTGGGAGGTGCTGCTGCGCGCCCGCGCCATCGAAAACCTCGCCTGGGTGGTCGCGCCCGCGCAGGGCGGAACGCATGAGAACGGCCGCCAGACCTGGGGCCAGTCCCTCGTGGTCGACCCCTGGGGAACGGTGGTGGCGCAGCAGGCTTCCGACGAAGGCGTGGTGCTGTTCGACATCGACGCCGCGCAGGTCGAGCACACGCGCGCGCAGCTGCCGGTGCTCTCGCACTGCGTGATCTAGAAATGACGCCCAGGCTTGCCCGGTTCGTGTGGCCGCCAACCCCCTGCCAGGGTGCGACACCGGCGGCCCGGCAAAGCCGGTTCCGCGGTGTTTCCGCAACAGGCTCTGCGCATGGCCGGCATCGGTGTCATCGGGATGTCTGATGCGCTGTTGACCGTCGCACCGCAGCGGTGGGCGCTGCTGGCGTTCGCGCGGCTGCGTTCGCTGTGGCAGCGCTGGTTCCTCTGGCTGCTGCTGGCGGTGCTGGTGTCGGCACTGCTGGTCACGGTGGTGTGGCTCGCGGGCCGGCACGAGGTCGAGCAGGTGCAGGCCGCGCTCGACCGTGACACGGCCGACGCCGTCTCCGACCTGCGCAGCGGCTTCCAGCGCAATGCGCAGAGCCTGCGTGCCACGCAGGCGCCCGGCGCCGACGCCTCGCAATGGTCCGACGCCGCCGCAGCGCTGCTGCGCGAGCACCGCGAATGGCTGCGGCTGGAGTGGCGCGACGCCGCGCTGCGCCCGCTGCAGGCCGTCAACACGCCCTACCGCATGCGCATCCTCGACGAGGCCACGCGCGGCGTCGAGCAGTCCGACGTCACGCTGGCCTGCGCCGCCGCGCGCAAGCTCGGTGCGCCGGCCTATTCGCCGAGCCACTACGTGCCCATCGCAGGCGGGGGCGGCGTCGAGGTGATGGAACTGTGCGTGCCGATCGACGCGGGCGGCTACCTGGTGGCGAGCTACTCGCTGCGCGATGCGCTCATCGAGCTGGTCGGCCCCACGCTCACGCGCGGCCAGGAAGTGGCCTTCACCGAGGCCGACGGCACGCGGCTGGTGGCGCTGGGCACCTCGCGGCGCACCGGCACGCGGGTGTTCACGTCGCAGCAGCTCATCGACCTGCCCGGCGCCGCGCTGATGCTGCGCGTCGACGGCTGGCGCGCGGCACCCGACCTGTTCCCGAACATGCTCACCGCGCTGGTCACGGCCATCTCCATCGCGCTGGTGTCGGTGCTGGTGCTGCTGGCGCGCGACACGCGCCGCCGCCTGCGCGCCGAGCGCGACCTGGCCGACGCGCTGGCGTTCCGCAAGGCCATGGAAGACTCCGTCATCACCGGCCTGCGCGCGCGCGACCTGCGGGGCCGCATCACCTACGTGAATCCGGCGTTCTGCGAGATGGTGGGCTTCAGCCCCGAGGAACTCATGGCCGACAGCGCCGACGCGCCCGAAGCACCTTATTGGCCCACCGAGCTGGCGCACGAGTACCAGCAACGCCAGGCGAGGCGGCTGGCTGGCGGCATGCCGCCGCGCGAGGGCTTCGAGTCGGTCTTCATGCGCAAGGACGGCACGCGCTTCCCGGTGCTGATCTTCGAGGCGCCGCTGATCAACGCGCAGAAGGTACAGACCGGCTGGATGAGCGCGTTCATCGACGTGAGCGAGCAACGACGCATCGAGGAGCTTTCACGTGCCAGCCAGGAGCGCCTGCAGGCCAGCGCGCGGCTCGCCACCGTCGGCGAGATGGCCTCGCTGCTGAGCCACGAACTCACGCAACCCCTGGCCGCCATCGCCAGCTATGCGAGCGGCTCGCTCAACCTGCTCGGCCCGCACGCCAAGGGCGACCAGGGCGAGGTGGCGATGGCCGTGAAGCGCATCGCCGAGCAGGCCGACCGCGCTGGCCAGGTCATCCGCAGCGTGCACGACTTCGTTCGCCGGCGCGACCGTACGCGCGAGGCGGTGGCGCCTCAGGCGCTGATCGACGCGGTGCTGCCGCTGGTGCGGCTGCAGGCACGCAAGCTCGGGGTGATCATCGAGGTGGTGCTGGAAGACCGGCTGCCCGCGGCCATGTGCGACCGCACGCTGGTCGAGCAGGTGCTGCTGAACCTCGCGCGCAATGCCATGCAGGCCATGGACAGCCCCGACAACATCGGCAGCCGCGTGCTGCGGTTGCGCGTGGCGCGCGCCGTGGCGGTGGGCGGCACCGGGCAGGAAGACGGTCGGCGCTGGCTCGAGTTCTCGGTGGCCGACCTCGGCAGCGGCATCAGCGAGGAAGTGGCCGAGCGGCTCTTCACGCCCTTCTTCACCACGCGCGCCGACGGCATGGGGCTCGGCCTGAGCCTGTGCCGCACGGTGGTCGAACAGCACGGCGGCGCGCTGGTGTTCGAGCCGAACAAGCCGCGCGGTACCGTCTTCCGCTTCACGCTGCCGGTGGCATGACTCAGCTTCAGGCTCCGCGCGCTTCGTGTCGCTCCTCCTTCTGCCTTGCAGGGGCGACGCCGGCGGTCCGGCCGGACCGGTTCCGCGGCGTCCGTCAAAGGGCATCCGTTTTCTTTGGGACTTGATATGCAACCGCTGATCGATGGCTTGATCTTCATCGTGGACGACGACGCCAGCGTGCGCGAGGCACTCGCCTGGCTGCTGCGCTCGCGCCGGCTGGCGAGCGAACATTTCGGCAGCGCCGAGGCCTTCGAGCAGTTCCTCGACCAGGGACCGCTGCCCGAGCAGCCCCTGTGCCTGCTGCTGGACGTGCGCATGCCTGGCACCAGCGGGCTGGTGCTGTTCGACCGGCTCGTGGAGCGCGGCCTGCTGCCGTTGATGCCGGTGATCTTCCTCACCGGCCATGCCGACGTGCCCACGGCCGTCGACGCAGTGAAACGCGGCGCCTTCGACTTCTGCGAGAAGCCGTTCTCCGACAACGCGCTGGTCGACCGCATCGAGCATGCGTTGAACGCGTCGCTTCAGGCGCTGGAAGTGCAGCGCCTGCGCCGCGGGCTCGCCGAGCGCATCGCCGAACTGACGGAGCGCGAACGCGACGTGATGCGGCTCGTGGTCGAGGGCCTGCCGAACAAGCTCATCGCCGACCAGCTCGCGATCAGCGTGCGCACGGTGGAAGTGCACCGCGCGCGCGTGTTCGACAAGATGGAAGTGAAGTCGGCGGTGGAGCTCGCCAACCGCCTGAGAGAACTAGGCTAAGCCCCAGGCCTGCCCGCTTCTTGCGGCTGCCAACCCCCTTGCAGGGGGCAATACCGGCGGCCCGGCAAAGCCGGTTCCGCGGTATTCCCGGAAGAGGCCAGGATCAGGCTTTTTCCGCCACGAAGATCTCGACGCGGCGGTTTTGCGCGCGGCCTGCGGCCGTGCCGTTGTCGGCCAGCGGCTCGCGCGAGCCGCGGCCGTCGGTGGTGATGGCGGTGGTCGACACGCCGCGCGCCACCAGGTGGTTGCGCACGCTGTCGGCACGGCTCACCGAGAGGCGTTCGTTGCCTTCCTCGCTGCCGGTGGCGTCGGTGTGGCCGACCACGCGCACGCTGGCGGCGGTGGCCGACTTCAGCCCTTCGGCGACCTTGTCGAGCACCTGCGCCAGGTTGCGCTTGACGTTGGAGCGGCCGGTGTCGAACGACAGTTCGTTCGGGATCACCACGTGCAGCTGGTTGTCGGCGGTCTGCTCGATCACCACGCCCGTGCCCTTCGTCGAGGCTTCGAGATCCGTCTTCAGCGTGGCCAGGCGGGCCGTCCAGCTGTTCGCCGGCGCGGCCGGTGCGGCGGCCGGCGCGGCGGCTGCCGGCGGCGGTGCCGACTGCGAAGCGCAGCCCGCGATGAACAGCAACGCGGCGGCTGCCGCACTCGACACAACAAACTTCCTCATGAATTTCCCTCTCTATGGACCAATGGAATGGTGGCGGGACCGGCTTTTCTGTGCCAGCCGGTTTCCCGTCGGGGTGGTGCGTCAGCCCTGCGGCGCGCGCTCACCCACGTAGATCTCGACGCGGCGGTTCTGTGCCCGGCCCGCGTCGTTGTTGTTGTCGGCGATCGGCTCGCGCGAACCGCGGCCTTCGATGCGGAACGCCGCTGCGTTCACGCCGCGTGCGACGAGGTAGTCGCGCGTGCTGGTCGCGCGCTCGACCGACAACGGGTTGTTGATGGCGTCCGAGCCGGTGCTGTCGGTGTGGCCGATGATGCGCACCTCGGCGTTCGGGTTGTTGCGCAGGCCATTGGCGAACTGGTCGAGCACCGGCGCGAAATTCGGCTTGATGTTGGCGCGGCCCACGTCGAAGGACACGTCGCTTGGGATCTGCAGCTTCAGCTCGTTGTTCTGCGTCTGCGTCACGGCGATGCCCGTGCCCTGCGTGGCGGCTTCCATCTGGCGCTTCTGGTTTTCCATGCGCTGCGACCACAGGTAGCCGCCGAGCGCGCCGGCTGCTGCGCCGACCACCGCGCCCGTGCCGATGGCACCGCGGTTGCCGCCGGTGGCCGAGCCGATGGCGGCGCCGCCCAATGCGCCGATGCCGGCGCCGATGCCGGTGTTGCGCTGGGTGTCGGTCATGCCGCCGGCGCAGCCGGACAGGATGAAAGCGGTGGCACAGGTTGCAAGTACGAACTTTTTCATGGCGATCCCTTTCCAGGTTGAGTCAGAGGCGGGACACAGCTTAGCTCCGGCGGAGCCTGCGATGGTACGACCTCAAAGCCCTAGGGAAAATAAGAAATCTTTCGCAATCGCCCATGTATGCTGCGATGATTGCTACTAAAGTAATAGCAACAAGGTGCTTCTCCGACACGGTGCCACGGCTCCGGGCTACGCAGGCAGTTCACACTTTCGGCGGCGGCTTCCTGTCGGTGGCGTCGTGATCTGCCTCGGCGGCGTCCTCGTCGTGCAATTCACCCTTGTTGCGGCCCGAAAACATGGTCCACCAGATGATCAAGATGAACACGAGTCCCGCGGCGAGGGCTTCAAGCAGAATCAAACCCATGAGAAATGGACTCCAGTGGCTGGTCGGGCTTGTGATCGTAGCAACGCTCGCCGCCTGTTCCACCGGCCCGCGCGCACCCGATGCGCCCACCCGCCCTCCCGCCGTCACCCCGCCGCGCGACCTCGGCCCCCTCACCGGTTCGCTCGCGCATCCCAAGAGCCGCTGGGTGCCGGTGGGCTGGTCGGAGTTGCCGGGCTTCGGTGAAGACCCCCTGCATGAAGCGTGGATCGCGCTCCTGGCCAACTGCTCGCGCCCCAACGCCGCTTTCGCGCCGCTGTGCCGCGACGTGCGCCAGCTCACGATCGCCACGCCCGAGGAGCAGCGCCAGTGGATGACCGACCGGCTGCAGCCCTACCGCGTCGAGGCGCTCAACGGCCAGACCGAGGGCAAGCTCACCAGCTACTACGAGCCGGTGTACGAGGCCTCGCGCGTACCCACCGCCACCTTCAACGTGCCGATCTACCAGGCGCCCGACGGCCTCGTGCCGCGCCGGGCCTGGTACACGCGCCAGGAGATCGAGACCCTGCCCGAGGCGCAGGCCGCGCTGCGCGGGCGCGAGATCGCGTGGATGGCCGATCCCATCGACGCGCTGATGCTGCACATCCAGGGCTCGGGACGCCTTCGCATCACCGAGGCCAATGGCTACCAGCACACGGTGCGCATGGCCTTCTCGGCCACCAACGAGCAGCCTTACCGCAGCGTGCAGCAGTGGCTCATGAGCCAGGGCGTGAGCAAGGTCGGCAGGTGGCCCGACGACACCAAGACCTGGGCCGCGCAGAACCCGCAGCGCGTGTCGCAGCTGCTGTGGAGCAACCCGCGCTACGTGTTCTTCCGGGAGGAAACCATGAGCGAGGTCGACGCCGCCTTCGGCCCGCGCGGCGCGCAGGGCGTGCCGCTGACGGCCGGTCGGTCCATCGCGGTCGACCGCGAGAGCATTCCCTACGGCACGCCGGTGTGGCTCGCGTCCAACGGGCCGGCCGCGCAACTGCAGAAACTGGTGGTCGCGCAGGACACCGGCAGCGCCATCCTCGGCGCGGTGCGTGCCGACTATTTCGCGGGCACCGGGCCCGACGCCGGCCGGCTCGCGGCCAGCATGAACCAGCCGCTGCGCCTGTGGGCGCTGTGGCCGAGGCAACTGCCGGCGCCCTGACGCGCCGCGAGCGAACGAACCAACGGCGCGGCAATCCCGCGCCGTTTTTCATGGCCTGAACGGCGCGCCGCAACGGCGTGCGTCATCGTTCTGTCATGCGCGATGCACAGCTTCGTCACGGGCGCCTCTTATGGTCCCACGTCTGACGGGAGGCTGACTTTCTGCCTCACGACGAACCCCTCCACGATCACTGGAAAACAAAATGACTGATTCCACGAAGGCGCCCGCCGCGTCGCGCCGCCACGCCCTCAAGCTCCTCAGTGCCGCTCCGATGCTGCCTCTCGGCGGCGTCGCCTTCCTGACCGCCTGCGGCGGCGGCGGTGGTGGCGGTGGCAGCCTGCCCTTCCTGCCGCCGGCGCCCGCACCGGCGCCTGCCCCGCTCCGGCCCCCAACCCGCGCCGAACTATGTCTCGGCGGAATTCGTCGGCATGGCCGCGCCCACGCTCGCCAACGCCGCCGAGATGGCCACCACCACCGTCGGCTCCACGTTCAAGGTGTCGTTCGACAACGGCAGCTCCACCGAATACAAGCTGGCCTACCAGCCCTTCTTCCTGACCGGCGACATGGTGGCCGACGGCAAGGGCGGAAAGATCCTCGCGGGTGGCTACGTCGACATCAACAACCATCCGATCGTCGACGCTTCGGTCGCAGGCAAGGAACGCCAGTTCTTCTCCGACAGCCCCGACGGCACGTCGCTGATCTCCCTGCCCAACCCGACAGTGACCGGCATCAAGGGCAAGGCCGTGTTCGCCGTCGTGCAGTTCGAGTACACCACCCGCAACCAGAAGGGCGACAGCACCTACGGCACGCTGCCCTCGCCGATCGCGGTGCTCACGCTCGACCAGGACCAGACCACCGGCAAGCTCAGCCTGGTCAAGTACCACAACGTCGACATGTCCAGCGCCCATGGCCTGTGGATCACCTGCGGCGCGAGCCTCTCGCCCTGGGGCACCCACCTGTCGAGCGAGGAGTACGAACCCGACGCGTACAGCATCGCCACCAACACGATGTTCCAGGCCTACAGCACGAACGTGTTCGGCAGCGCGACCGCGGCCAACCCGTACCACTACGGCCACCTGCCCGAGGTCACCGTGAACCCCGACGGCACCGGCAGCGTGAAGAAGCACTATTGCCTGGGCCGCATCTCGCACGAGCTGATCCAGGTCATGCCCGACAACCGCACCGCCATCATGGGCGACGACTACACCAACGGCGGCTTCTTCATGTTCGTCGCCGACAAGGAAAAGGACCTGTCGGCCGGCACGCTCTACGTCGCCAAGTACGACGCGGGCTACTCGATCGACCCGGCGGCCGCCGCCACCAAGATGACCTGGATCAACCTCGGCCACGCCACCAGCGCGGAAATCGAGGCGCTGGCGAACGCGCACGTCGCCACCGACATCGTCGACGTGGTGTACGCCGTGCAGAACGGCAGCAACGATGCCACGCCGCTGACGCCCGCGACGCCGGTGGACGGCACCTACACGCTGATGTACTGCGACGGCAAGGCCAACTGGGTGCGCGTGAAGACGGGCATGGAAAAGGCCGCGGCCTTCCTGGAAACGCACCGCTACGCCAACCTCAAGGGCGGCAGCATGGCGTTCACCAAGATGGAAGGCACCACCGTCAACATCAAGGACAAGGTTGCCTATTCCGCGCTGCAGAACATCCAGGACTCGATGGTCAGCGGCGGCAAGGGCTGGACGGCGGCGACCAACATCGCGCTGCCGAAGAAGCTCAGCGCCGGCGGCGTGATGGCCCACAACCTGGCGGGTGGCCAGAAGGATTCGGACGGCAACTCGATCAACAGCGACTGGGTGCCTACGCAGACCCGTGCGCTGATCGTGGGAGAGGACATCACCGCCGACGCGCTGGGCAACCTGTCCAACCCCGACAAGATCGGCAATCCCGACAACCTCAAGTTCTCGGAAAAGATGCGCACGCTGTTCATCGGTGAAGACAGCAGCAGCCATGTCAACAACTTCCTCTGGGCCTACAACATCGACACCAAGAAGCTCTCGCGCCTCATGTCGATCCCGGCGGGCGGCGAATCGACGGGCCTGCATGCGGTGGACGAGATCAACGGCTGGACCTACATCATGAGCAACTTCCAGCACGCCGGCGACTGGTCTGCTTCGCTGCATGCGAAGGTGCAGGCCACGCTCGATCCGCTGGTGCGAGCCAACTACAAGGACCGCTTCGCGGCCGCCGTCGGCTACCTCACGGCGGACCCGATCCAGCCGAAGCTCTCGAAGTAAGGTATCTGGAAAGACGGCCTCGCCGCAGCAGGACCGGGCTGCCGCCCGGTCGCTTCACCTCCTGGAAACGGCGCTGTCGGCAACGACAGCGCCGTTTGCTTTGGTGCATGCCTGTCGCAATCCGACGCACAAGAATTTCACGAAAAAGCGCAACAAGGTTGCAGTTAACAGCGGGGTGACATTTTCGACAGCGTCGTGTCACGCGGGCTGCCTACCTTGCGCGGTTGTCCTCCTGCTTCAACCCGTGAAAGGCTCCGCATGACCATTGCACACCCCCATGCCGGCGACCGCTGCGTCGATCCCGACGACGTCGGCACGAACCCCACCGACAACCCGCGGTTCGACGAGATCGCCGCATCGCGCCTGAATCGCCGCCGCCTGCTGGGATGGGGCGTGGGCACGGCAGGCTCGGCGCTGCTGGCAGCGTGCGGCGGCGGCGGCGGCGGTGGCTCCGGCGCCTTCCTGCCGGCGGCACCCGCCACTGCTGCGCCAGCCCCTTCAGGCAACGTCGATACCTCGCCGGCCGCCACGCCGCCCGCAGCGCCCAGGCTGGGCTTCGATGCCGTGGCGAAGAGCCTCGCCGATGTGGTCGCCGTGCCCGCCGGCTACACCGCCAGCGTTCTCTACAGGCTGGGCGATCCCATCGCCGCCGAAGTGCCGGCATACAGGAACGACGGCAGCGACGAAGCGGCCACCTACGATCGCCGCGCCGGCGACCACCACGACGGCATGACCTTCTTCGGCATCGACGCGTCCGACAGGTGGGACCCGGCTCATGCGACGCGCGGCTTGCTTGTGATGAACCACGAATCCATGACGCAGCTGTTCCTGCACCCCGCCGGCCGGACCGTTTCCGGCACCGGCAACGCGGCGATGCGCACCGTGGCCGACGAGGTCCAGCGCGAGTTCTACCTGCACGGGGTGAGCGTGATCGAGGTCGAGCGCCGCGACGGCAGCTGGCGCTACCGGCAGGACTCGCGCTTCAATCGCCGCATCCACGCCGTCACCGAGATGGTTCTCTCGGGCCCGGCCGCCGGAACAGGCGACATGCGCACCCGGTATTCGCCCGACGGCACCAGGACGCGCGGCACCGTCAACAACTGCGCGAACGGCGCCACGCCCTGGGGTACCTACCTCACGTGCGAAGAAAACTGGGCAGGCTACTTCCGCCGCATCGGCGCGATCGACGATCCCCAGCGCAGCCCGCGCGAACTCGCCTCCTTCCAGCGCTACGGCGTGAGAGGCGTCGGGGGAAGCTCGCGCCTGTGGGCCACCCCGAGGCCCGACACGGCCGACCACCTGTATGGCCGCTGGAACGCAGAAATCGCCGGCGCCACGGCGACCGACGACTACCGCAATGTTGCCAACACCTATGGCTGGGTGGTGGAGATCGATCCCTTCGATCCGTCGGGCACGCCGAAGAAGCGCACCGCCCTCGGCCGCTTCGGCCATGAAGGCGCGTGCCTCGGCCCGGTCGTGCCGGGGAAGCCTCTGGTCTGGTACATGGGCGACGATGCGCAGAACGAATACGTCTACAAGTTCGTTTCCGCGCGGGCCTGGGACCCCGCCGATGTCGGCGCAGGGATGGTGGCTGGCGACAAGTACATGGACGAAGGCAGGCTCTATGCCGCGCGATTCAACGAAGACGGCAGCGGCGACTGGCTGGAGCTCGGCCTGGGCATCAACGGCATCACCGCAGCCAGCAAGGCCTACGCCTTCGCCGACGCGGCCGACGTGCTGATCAATGCCCGCCTGGCGGCCGATGCGGCCGGCGCGACGAAAATGGACCGTCCGGAATGGACGGCGGTCCATCCGAAGAACGGCGAGATCTACCTCACCCTCACCAACAGCACGGCACGCAGCGCGGGCGGCGCCAACATCACCAATGCGGCAAACCCGCGTGCCTACACCGAAGGCGGGCCGTCGCTGTCCAGCGGCAATCCGAACGGCCACATCGTTCGTTTCGCCGATGCCGGCGGCGAACCGGACGCTGTCCGCTTCGCGTGGGACGTCTATCTTTTCGGTGCGCGTTCGAACGCCGGGCCCAACGTGAATCTGTCCGAGCTGGATGCCGACAACGACTTTTCCAGCCCCGACGGCCTGTGGTTCAGCCAGGCCAGCCCCGGCCTGCTGTGGCTGCAGACCGACGACAGCAAATACACCGACGTGACAAACTGCATGATGCTCGCGGCGCTGCCGGGGCGCGTCGGCGACGGCGGGGCGAAGCGCATCGCCAATGCCAGCTACGTCCTCACCGACAACGACGAGGTCGTCGGCCATGTTGCCGAGCAGAAGACCTTCGTCGGCAAGCCGCCAGGCGCCGACGGCCTGCGCCGCTTTCTCGTCGGTCCCGTGGAGTGCGAGATCACCGGCGTGGCCGAATCGGGCGACGGCCGCGCGCTGTTCGTGAACATCCAGCATCCGGGCGAAGACACGTCCAGCCTTCGTGACCCGGCCGCCTTCACCAGCCATTGGCCCGACGGCGGCAACGCACGGCCGCGCTCGGCGACCGTGGTCATCACGCGGGACGACGGCGGCGTGATCGGCTTGTAGCGTCGTCGACGAAGCCCGGCCCGCGCCGGGCCGTCTTCAGGGCGCGGCCGGCAGCGGCAGCGCCGTCTTGTACCTCACCTGCTTGAGCGCGAAGCTCGAGCGGATCTTCTCGATGCCCGGGATCGGCGTGAGCTGCTCCAGGATGAATTTCTCGAGCGCCGCCATGTCGGCCACCGCGATGCGGATCAGGTAGTCGCTGTCGCCGGTCATCAGGTAGCACTCCATCACCTCGTCGTGCTCGGCGATGCGCTGCTCGAAGTCGGCCAGCGACTGCTTGCTCTGCGTGGTGAGGCTGATCGAGATGAACACGTTCAGTCCCAGGCCCAGCGCCTTGGCACTCGCGAGCGCCACATAGCGGTCGATCACGCCCTGCGTCTCGAGCACCTTCACGCGCGCCAGGCACGGCGAGGGCGAGAGGTGCACGCGGCGTGCGAGCTCCACGTTCGAGAGCGCGCCGTCGCGTTGCAGCTCATCCAGTATGCGCAGGTCGATCGCATCGAGTTGCATGAAATGCCGTCTCCAATTTTGTTTGGAAAATTTTATGCTGCGAGCCTGGCGCGGGATTGCATCCGCCGGTAGCTAATTCTTTGGTGTGCGGCCTAAAGTGCCGGTATGAACGCCCCGATCTCGCCCGACCAGATGCGCGCCCTGCTGCTCGACACCCCGCTGTCGCACGACCCCGACCCTGCGGAGACCGCCGAATGGCGCGACGCCTTCCTCGCGCTGGCGCAGACGCAGGGACCGCAGCGCGCCAAGCAGATGCTGGCCGAGCTGGCCCGCCTGGCGCGCCAGCAGCGCATCGGCTGGCAGCCCGAACTGGCCACCCCGTACGTCAACACCATCGCGGCGGAAGACCAGCCACCGTTCCCGGGCGACCTCGCCATCGAGGAAAAACTCGCCTCGCTGATGCGCTGGAACGCGCTCGCGATGGTGGCCAGGGCCAACCAGGCCTATGGCGAGCTCGGCGGCCACATCGCCAGCTACGCCAGCGCGGCCGACCTGTTCGAGACCGGCTTCAATCATTTCTTCCACGCGCGCAGCGAGCAGCACCGCGGCGACCTCGTGTTCTTCCAGCCGCACAGCGCACCGGGCGTCTACGCGCGGGCCTACCTCGAAGGGCGCCTGAGCGAAGACGACCTGAAGCACTACCGCCAGGAGCTCACCGCGCCCGCCTTCGTCGAGGGCAGCGGCGCGCGCGGCCTGTGCAGCTATCCGCATCCGTACCTGATGCCGGACTTCTGGCAGTTCCCCACCGGCTCGATGGGGATCGGCCCGATCAGCTCGATCTACCACGCGCGCTTCATGCGTTACCTCACGCACCGCAACCTGCTGAACTGCGAAGGGCGCAAGGTGTGGGGCGTGTTCGGCGACGGCGAGATGGACGAGCCCGAGTCGATGAGCGCGCTCACGCTCGCGGCGCGCGAGAAGCTCGACAACCTCGTGTGGGTGGTCAACTGCAACCTGCAGCGGCTCGACGGGCCGGTGCGCGGCAACGGCCGCATCATCGACGAACTCGAGAAGCTCTTCGCCGGTGCGGGCTGGAACGTCGTCAAGCTCGTGTGGGGCAGCGACTGGGACGGCCTCTTCGCGCAGGACGTGAGCGGTGCGCTCGCGCGCGTGTTCGCCGAGACCGTCGACGGCCAGATGCAGACCTTCGCCGCCAAGGACGGCCGCTTCAACCGCGACAACTTCTTCGGCCAGAACCCCGAGCTCGCACGGCTGGCCGAAGGCATGACCGACGAGCAGATCGACCGCCTGAAGCGCGGCGGCCACGACCTCGTGAAGATCCATGCGGCCTACGCCGCCGCGGCCCGGCACAAGGGCCAGCCCACGGTGATCCTGGCCCACACCAAGAAGGGCTACGGCATGGGCAGCGCGGCGCAGGGCAAGATGACCACGCACTCGCACAAGAAGATGGGCCACGTGGACCTCATCGAGTTCCGCGACCGCTTCAACCTGCCGCTGACCGACGCGCAGGCCACCGCGATGGACTTCTACCGCCCGGCCGAGGACAGTGCCGAGATGCGCTACCTGCGCCAGCACCGCGAGGCCCTCGGCGGCGCCATGCCGCGCCGCGAGACCGCCTGCGACGTGGTGCCCAAGCCCGAGCTCGCGAGCTACGCGCAGTTCGCCACCGCCGCCGCCGGCAAGGAGATGAGCACCACCATGGCCTTCGTGCGCATGCTGGGCAACCTGCTGAAGGACAAAGCCCTGGGCCCGCGCATCGTGCCCATCGTGGCCGACGAGGCGCGCACCTTCGGCATGGCCAACCTGTTCAAGCAGGTCGGCATCTATTCGAGCGTGGGCCAGCGCTACGCGCCGGAAGACATCGGCTCGGTGCTGAGCTACCGCGAAGCCACCGACGGGCAGATATTGGAAGAGGGCATCAGCGAAGCCGGCGCCATCGCCAGCTGGACGGCCGCGGCCACCAGCTACAGCGTGCACGGGCTGGCGATGCTGCCGTTCTACATCTACTACTCGATGTTCGGCTTCCAGCGCGTGGGCGACGCGATCTGGGCCGCGGCCGACCAGCGTGCACGCGGCTTCCTGCTGGGGGCGACCTCGGGGCGCACCACGCTCGGCGGCGAAGGCCTGCAGCACCAGGACGGCAGCAGCCACCTCGTGGCCGCGACCATCCCGAACTGCAAGGCCTACGACCCGGCCTTCGCGGGCGAGATGGCGGTCATCGTCGACGCGGGCATCCGCGAGATGATGGTCGAGCAGCAGGACGTGTTCTATTACGTCACGCTCATGAACGAGAACTACGCGCAGCCCGACGTTCCCGAGGGCGCGGAAGCCGACATCCTGCGCGGCTGCTACCGCTTCGGCGTGTATTCGCCGGCCAACGGCAAGGCGAAGAAGAGCGTCACGCTGATGGGCTCGGGCGCGATCCTCACCGAGGTCGTCAAGGCCGCGCAGCTGCTGGCCGACGAAGGCATCGAGGCCGAGGTGTTCAGCGTGACGAGCTGGAGCGAACTGGCACGCGACGGCGTGGCGTGCGAGCAGAAGGCGCTGGCCGGCGAGCAGGTCGACGCACCGTTCATCGCGCGGCAGCTCGGCGAGGGCAAGGCCCCCATCGTCGCTGCCACCGACTACGTGCGCGCCGTGCCCGAGAGCGTGCGCGCATTCCTGCCCGAAGGCCGCCGCTACCTCACGCTGGGCACCGACGGCTTCGGGCGCAGCGACACGCGCGCGGCGCTGCGCGGGTTCTTCGGGGTCGACGCGGCCAGCATCGCGAACGCGGCGCGGCACGCACTGGGCTGACGGTCGCAGGGGTGCGCCAGGGGGCTGCGTTAGAGTCGCAGGCCCATCCTCCCGCCCCATGACCGCCCGCTTCCAATCCATCGCCCCCGGTGCCCGCCTGGCCGACCAGGTGGCCGACGCATTGGCCGCCGAGGTGCGCAGCGGGCGGCTGTCGGAAGGCGACCGGCTGCCGACCGAGACCGCGCTGGCCGGCCAGTTCGGCGTGAGCCGCACCGTCGTGCGTGAAGCGGTGTCGCGGTTGAAGTCGCTGGGGCTGGTCGACTCGCGGCAGGGCAGTGGCGTGTACGTGCGCGCCGCCGGCGTCGAGCCGCTGCGCTTCGAGATGCCACACGTGGCCTCGCGCGAAGCGGTGATCCAGATGGTCGAGCTGCGCCGGGCGCTCGAAGCCGAAGTTGCGGGGCTGGCCGCCGAGCGCCGCACCAAGGCCGATCTGCGCCGCATCCGCGAGGCCATCAAGGCGCTGCAGGCGGCGGTGAAAGCGGGCGGCAACGGGGCCGACGAAGATGTGCGCTTCCACACCGCCATTGCCGAGGCCGCGCGCAACCCGTTTCTTCTCGGCACGTTGCAGTACCTGCGGCAGTTCCTGCACGGCGCCACGCGCGTGACGCGCGCCAACGAGGCGCGCCGCGCCGACTTCGCCGCCGAGGTGGCACAGGAGCACGCGCTGATCGTCGAGGCCATCGACGCTGGCGACGCGGTGCGCGCACGCGAGGCCGCGAAGGCGCACATGGACAACGCGATCCGCCGCATCGAGCAGGCCGATCCGGCCTTCTGGCATCAGGAGGGCGCGCGGCTCGCAAGGCCGCTGGTCGAGGACTGGCCGGCGGGACGCTGAGCGGCTCGTCGCGTCGGCGTGCGGGTTGGAACGGATCGGCGCAAGCGGCTCAGATTTGTATGATGACCTGACAAATTGAAGTGCGAGGCCCGAAAGCCTACGCTGCGTCTCTCACCTGGAAAGTCCCCTTCATGACCACCCTCCAATCCCCCGTCGTGGGCCTTGTCGGCCTCGGCGCCATGGGCGCCGGCATGGCGCAGTCGCTGCGCCGCGCGGGCCATGCGCCGCATGTGTTCGACGTGCGCCGGGACGTGGCCGAAGCCTTCGCGCGCGACGGCGGCACCGCCTGCGACACGCTCGCCACGCTCGGCGCGCAATGCGACGTCGTGGTCAGCGTGGTCGTCAACGCCGCGCAGACCGAGTCGGTGCTGTTCGGCGACGGCAGCACCCCGGGCTGCGCCGCGTCGATGAAGCCCGGCAGCCTGTTCGTGATGTGCTCCACCGTCGACCCGAACTGGTCGGTGGCGCTCGAGGCGCGCCTCGAAAAGCTCGGCCTGCTGTACCTCGACGCGCCCATCTCCGGCGGCGCCGCCAAGGCCGCGAGCGGCCAGATGACGATGATGACCGCGGGCACGCCCGCCGCCTACGAGAAGGCCGGCGCGCTGCTCGATGCCATGGCCGCCAAGGTCTACCGCCTGGGCGACAGCGCGGGCGCGGGCAGCAAGGTGAAGGTCATCAACCAGCTGCTGGCCGGCGTGCACATCGCCGCGGCGGCCGAGGCCATGGCGCTGGGCTTGCGCGAAGGTGTGGACCCGGCGGCGCTCTACGAGGTGATCACCCACAGCGCGGGCAACAGCTGGATGTTCGAGAACCGCATGGCGCACGTGCTCGCGGGCGACTACACGCCGCTGTCGGCCGTCGACATCTTCGTGAAGGACCTGGGTCTGGTGCTCGACGTGGCGCGCGCCAGCAAGTTTCCGCTGCCGCTGTCGTCGACCGCGCACCAGATGTTCATGCAGGCCTCGACCGCGGGCTACGCGCGCGAGGACGACAGCGCGGTCATCAAGATCTTCCCGGGCATCGAGGTGCCCTCGAAAAAACAAGCCTGAAGAAAGAAGAGAGACACCATGAACATCCTCATCACCGGCGGCTGCGGCTTTCTCGGTGCGCGCCTCGCCCGCACCTTGCTCGCAGGCGGCAACCTCTCGCTGGCCGGCGGCGCCGCGCAGCCCGTCTCTCGCGTCACGCTGGCCGACCGCGTGCCGCCGCCCGCCGACCTGGCCGGCGACGCGCGCGTGCAGTTCGTTCAGGGCGACCTCCACGAGCAGGCCGGCAGCGGCGCGCTGCCGCTGGCCGACACCCACGCGGTGTTCCACCTGGCCGCGGCCGTGAGCGGCGAGTGCGAGGCCGACTTCGACCTGGGCATGCGCAGCAACCTCGACACCACGCGCGCCCTGCTCGAAGCCTGCCGCCGCGCCGGCCACGCGCCGGTGTTCGTGTTCTCCAGCTCGGTGGCGGTGTTCGGCGATTCGCCCGAGCAACGCCTTCCTGCCGTCATCGAGGACACCACGCTGCCCACGCCGCAGAACAGCTACGGCATCCAGAAGTTCATCGGCGAGCAGCTCGTGGCCGACTTCACGCGCAAGGGTTTCGTGCAAGGCCGCAACGTGCGGCTCATGACGGTGTCGGTGCGTCCTGGCAAGCCCAACGGCGCGGCGTCGAGCTTCCTGAGCGGCATGCTGCGCGAGCCGCTGGCCGGCGAGCGCGCGCGCTGCCCCGTGTCGCCCGACACGCCCGTCGCGCTGGCCTCGCCCGGCAACACCGTGCAGGGCATCGTGCGCGCGGCCACGGCCAGCGCCACCGAGTGGGGCGCTCGCACCGCGGTCAACCTGCCCGCGCTGACCACCACCGTGCGCGAGATGGCGCAGGCGCTCGAGCGCATCGCGGGCCCGGACGCGACCGGCCTGATCGACTGGGAGCCCGATGCCGCCGTCGCGAAGATCGTCACCAGCTGGCCCAGCCGCATCCATGCGGCGCGCGCCGAGGCGCTGGGCCTGAAGGCCGACGCGAGCTTCGACGCGATCCTGCGCGACTACGTGCGCGAGAACGCGCAGGCCGTCAAGCTGCCGCTGAAGGACTGAGCCATGCCCAAGCTCGTGCTCGGCTGCATCGCCGACGATTTCACCGGCGCCACCGACCTCGCCAACAATCTGGTGCGCGCAGGCATGCGTGTCGTGCAGGCCATCGGCGTGCCCGAAGGGCCGCTCGGCGCCGAGGTCGACGCGGTGGTGGTCGCGCTCAAGTCGCGCACCATTGCGCCCGCCGATGCCATCGCCCAGTCGCTGGCCGCGCTGCGCTGGTTGCAGGCGCAGGGTGCGCAGCAGATCTACTTCAAGTACTGCTCCACTTTCGACAGCACGCCGCAAGGCAACATCGGCCCCGTCACCGAAGCGCTGATGGACGCGCTGCAATGCGACTTCACCATCGCCACGCCCGCCTTCCCCGACAACAAGCGCACCGTGTTCAAGGGCTACCTGTTCGCGGGCGACGTGCTGCTCAACGAGAGCGGCATGCAGAACCACCCGCTCACGCCCATGACCGACCCGAACCTGGTGCGGGTGCTGCAGGCGCAGTGCAGGCGCAAGGTGGGCCTGATCGACTACGCGGTGGTCGCGCGCGGCGCGCAAGCCATCGAGGAGCGCATCGCGCAACTGAAGGCCGAGGGTGTGTCGATCGCCGTCGTCGATGCGGTGTCGAACGACGACCTGCTGCGCATGGGCCCGGCACTTGCGAAGTTGCCCTTGCTCACGGCGGGCTCGGGCGTGGCCATCGGCCTGCCGGCCAACTTCGGCCTGGCGCCGTCGTCGCAGGCCAGCGCATTGCCGAAAGCGAGTGGCAAGACGGCGGTGGTCTCGGGCAGTTGTTCGCTCGCCACCAACCGCCAGGTGCATGACTTCATCCAGCGCGGCGGCGCTGCGAAGGCCATCGATCCGCTGCGCATTGCGCAGGGCATGGACGTTGCGGCCGAGGTGCTGTCGTGGGCCGCGCCGTTGATCGACAAGGGCCCGGTGCTCGTCTACTCGACCGCCGAGGCGGGCGACGTGAAGTCGGTGCAGGGCCAGCTCGGCGTGGAGCAAGCGGGCGCGATGGTCGAGCGCACCATCGCCGCCATCGCGCGCGGCTTGGTCGAACGCGGCGTGCACCAGTTGGTGGTGGCCGGCGGCGAGACCTCCGGCGCCTGCGTGCAGGCGCTGGGCATTGCACAGATGCAGATCGGCCCGCAGATCGACCCGGGTGTGCCGTGGTGCCATGCGCGCTCCGAAGCCGCGCCTGTATCGGGCTTGCACATTGCGCTGAAGTCCGGCAACTTCGGCAGCGACGATTTTTTTACGAAGGCGTTTTTGGGTTGGGGTGACGCTCACTGATTCGGGGCGCGATCACGACGGCGGTCGTTGATCGCCGCGAACCGACAGCGTGTCCAAGTGAACAGGGCGTCGGGTGCTTCCCGCAGCGAAATGAAGGGGGAAGCCGAAGGCCGGAGGACATACGCGGAGGGAAGTACCCGGCGGCCTGTGCACCCGTCCCGAACAGCAATACAGCAAGGAACATGACAGAAACCCAAGCCCGAGAAGAAATCTGCCGCGCAGGCCGCAGCCTGTTCGAGCGTGGCTACGTGCACGCCACCGCCGGGAACATCAGCGTGCGGCTGGACGACGGCTTCCTCATCACGCCGACCGATGCATGCCTGGGTTTCCTCGACCCCGCCCGCCTGGCCAGGCTGGATGCGAATGGCCGGCAGACCGGCGGCGACCGCGCCAGCAAGACCATCGCGCTGCACACGCGCATCTACGCCGCCGCGCGCAGGTTCGACGCGAACACCGCGTGCGTCATCCACACGCACAGCACGCACTGCGTGGCGCTCACGCTGAAAGACCCGGGCGACGAGTTGCTCGCTGCGCTCACGCCGTACTTCGTGATGAAGGTCGGTCACGTGCCGGTCGTTGCGTACCACCGCCCCGGCGCGCCGGAAGCGGCAGAACAGGTGGCGCAAGCCATCGAGCGCTTCGGCGCCGCCGGCACGCCGGTGCGCGCCGTGATGCTCACGCGCCTGGGCCCCAACGTCTGGCACGACACGCCGGCCGCCGCCATGTCCGTGCTCGAGGAACTCGAGGAAACCGCCCGGCTCCAGGTGCTTGCAGGCTCGACGCCCGCACCGCTGGATGCCGAACAGATCGACGAACTGCGCCGCGCCTTCGGTGCGCGCTGGTAGTACAAACACCCCATGCCCCAATTCGCCGCCAACCTGTCGATGCTCTATCCGGAGCTCGCCTTTCTCGACCGATTCGATGCCGCCGCGAAAGACGGCTTCGAGGCCGTGGAGTACCTCTTTCCGTACGACTTCGCGAAGGAGGACATCCTCGCGCGGCTCGAGCACAACGGCCTGCAGCAGGTGCTGTTCAACGGACCGCCCGGCGACTGGGCCGGCGGCGAACGCGGCCTGGCCTGCCTGCCCGGGCGCGACGCCGAGTTCCGCGAAGGCATTGCCAGGGCCATCGACTACGCCGTGGCACTCGCATGTCCGCGCATCCACGTCATGGCCGGCCTCGTGCCCGAAGGGCTCGAGCGCGACGCGCTGCAGCCGGTGTACCTCGACAACCTGCGCTGGGCCTCGGCCGAAGCCGCCAAGGCGAAGCTCGACGTGCTGATCGAGCCGATCAACACGCGCGACATTCCCGGCTTCTTCCTCAACCGGCAGGACCATGCGCACGAGATCGTCGAAGCGGTGGGCGCGCCCAACCTCAAGGTGCAGATGGACCTGTACCACTGCCAGATCGTCGAGGGCGACGTGGCGATGAAGATCCGCAAGTACCTGCCCACGGGCCGCGTCGGCCACATCCAGATCGCGGGCGTGCCCGACCGGAACGAGCCCGACACCGGCGAGCAGAACTATCCGTACCTGTTCGACGTGCTCGACGAGGTGTCGGCGCAATGCGGCTGGCAGGGCTGGGTCGGCTGCGAATACCGGCCGCGCCGCGGCGCGGTGCCGGGCGGGACATCGGACGGGCTCGGCTGGCTGCGCGCGCAGCGACAGCGCGCATGAAGCTCGAGGCGCTGCGCATTCCCGTGCCCTTGCGCGGCTTCGCGGCCGGCGACGCCCAGGTGTTCGACGTCACGCTGGCGGGCGACAGGGTCGAATCGGTCGTGCCGAGCGCCCGGCAGGCGCATGCACGCGGCACGCTGCTGAGCGCGCTGGTCGACGCGCACGCGCACATCGACAAGAACTACACCGTGCAGGACGTCGGCGCCGCGCAGGGCAACCTGTTCGCCGCCATCGACCGCATGAACCGGCACCGCGAGAGCTGGACCGGCGAATCGCTGCGCATCCGCATGGAGCGCGCCTTGCGCGACGCATGGGAGTCGGGCACGCGCGCATTGCGCACGCACCTCGACTGGGTTCAGGCCGAGCCGCCGGCCGCGCTGGCCGTTTTCGAGGCACTGCGCGAAGAATGGCGCGGCCGCGTCGAGCTGCAGTTCGTCTCGCTCACGCCGCTCGACCTGTTCGCCGACCTCGCGGCCGGCGACCGCATCGCGCGCGAGGTGAAGCGCGCGGGCGGCACGCTCGGCGCGTTCGTCTACCGCAACGAAGGCATCGTGCACAAGCTCGGGCGCGTGTTCGACCTGGCGCAGCAGCACGGACTGGGCCTCGACTTCCATGTCGACGAGGGACTCGATGCCGAAGCCGTCGGGCTGCGCAGCATCGCGCAGCTGGTGCGCGCGCGCGATTTCACGCACGGCGTGGTCTGCGGGCATTGCTGCTCGCTCTCGGTGCAGGACGATGCGGTCGCCGCCGAAACGCTCGCGCTGTGCGCCGGCGCGGGCCTGCACCTCGTCGCGCTGCCCACCACCAACCTCTACCTGCAGGGCGCCTGGGACCGCACGCCGGTGCAGCGCGGCATCACGCGCATCCGCGAGGCGTCGGCACGGGGCTTGCGTGCGAGCCTGGCGACCGACAACGTGCAGGACGCGTTCTATCCCTACGGCAGCTACGACCTGCTGGAGACCTTCGGCCTGGGCGTGCAGATGGCGCACCTGGCGCCGGCCTCCGACTGGCTCGATGCCGTGACCGTGAGCCCTGCCAACGCGCTGGGGCTCGCGTGGAACGGGCGAATCGCGCCGGGCTGCCCGGCCGACCTGCTGGTGCTGTCGGCCACCGACGAACACGAACTCATCGGTCCGCGCGGACGGCAACGCACCGTCATCCGCGCGGGCCGAATCCTTGAAAAGAATCCGGAGAACACCCCATGAGCATGGGCAAGCCGATGGCCAACTATGCCGCCGCCAAGCGCGTCGGCGATTTCATCTTTATGAGCGGCGTGGTCGCGGTCGACCCGGCCACGCGCCGCGCGGTGGCCGGCTACGACGCCATCCCCGAAGAAGCCCGCACCGCGCTGCAGGGCGTGGGCTACGCCACGGGGCAGATGTCGGTCGACGTGTTCGAGGCGCCCATCGTGGCGCAGAGCTGGTTCGTGCTGGAACGCATCCGCCAGATCGCGGCTGATCACGGCGGCACGATGGAAGACGTGGTGAAGCTGGTGCAGTACTTCCGCCACCTGCCGCACTACGCGTTCTACAACCGCGTGCGCGGCCTGTTCTATCCGGGCGAACCGCCGGTGAGCACGGTGGTGGAGGTGTCGCGCTTCCTGCCGGGCGACGAGGTGCTGGTGGAGGTGGAAGCCACCATGTACCTGCCGCAATAGGCTCGCCCCAGGCTGCGCGCACTTCGTGGCGCTTCGCCAATCCCTGCCCGGGGGCAACACCGGAGGCCCGGCAGAGCCGGTTCCTCGGTGTTCCGTGAAAAGTCCCGCTCTACCTGACGCCTGCGCCCTTGAGCAGGAAGTCGGTCACCTGCTCGATCAGGTAGCGCCGGTCCTTGTCGTCGCCTTGCTGCGCGGTGTCGCGAAAGTAGGCGGCCTGGGTGGCATGGTCGGCGTAGAACTGCGTCACGGCCCAGATGTGGAACAGCACGAGCATCGGGTCGGCCTTGTCCATCAGGCCCTGGTTCATCCAGTTCTGGATCACGGCGGCGGCCTGGTCGGTGCGCTGCTTGCTCGTGTCCATCATGCTGTTGAGCACGGGCGCGCCGCGCATCATCTCCGCAGTGAAGATGCGCGAGCGCAACGGGTGCTGGAACGAGAACATCATCTTGCGGTGGATCAGGTCGCTCAGCACCTTGCGCGGGCCGAAGGCCTCGTCGCTGAAGCCGAACACCACGATCCAGTCGGTCAGCACGTCCTGCAGCACCTGGCGGTACAGCGCCTCCTTGCTGTCGATGTAGTAGTGCAGCTGCGCCTTCGACAGCCCGGCCTTGTCGGCGATGGCTTGCGTCGACGCGCCGGCCAGCCCCTCGGTCGCGAACACCTCGATGGCCGCCTGGTTGATGAGGCCCAGCACCTGCGTGTACTTGCGCGAGCGACCGCGCGTGGCGGGTGCCTCGGCGTCGCCTTCCTCGGCGATGGGCGGACGTGCGCTCACAGCTGCAGCACCAGTTCCGTGCCCTTGGCGCGCGAGCAGCACAGCGCCACCTTGTGGCGGCGCTCGCTGCCGGTGAGGCAGAAGTCGCGGTGCTCTGCGCCTTCGCCGTCGCCCTCGACGACGCAGGTGCCGCACAGGCCCTGCTGGCACGACACCGGAATGTCGATGCCCACTTCGTGCAGCGCGTCGACAGCGGTCTGGTCGGCGGCCACCGGCACCGTGATGCCGCGCTGCGCGAGCTTCAGCGTGAAGGGCAGGCCGGCGGCGGTGCTGGCATCGGTCGGCGCGGCGAAGTACTCGGCATGCAACGCGTCCTCGGGCCAGTGCGCGGCTGCCTCGCGCACCGCCTGCATGAAGCCGCCGGGGCCGCACACGTAGAGGTGCGTGCCCTGTTCGCGGTCGGCGAGCAGGGCGCGCAGGTCGATGCGGCTGGACGCGTCGCCCTGGTCCAGGTGCAGCCGCAGGTGCGGCGCCAGCGCGGGATCGCGCAGCGCGCCGGCGAAGGCCAGGTGCTCCTCGCCGCGGGCGAACACGCACAGCGTGAACCGCGCGCCGCGCGCGGCCAGCGCCTGCGCCATGGCCAGCAGCGGCGTCATGCCGATGCCGCCAGCCAGCAGCAGGTGGTGCGTGGCCTCCTCGCGCAGCGGGAACGTGTTGCGCGGCGCGCTGATCGGCAGCAGGTCGCCTTCGCGCACGCGCTCGTGCATCGAGGCGGAGCCGCCGCGGCTGCCGGTCTCGCGCTTCACGCCGATCACGTAGCGGCTCGCGTCCGACGCACCCGGCATGCCTGGCGCGCGCGCCAGCGAGTACTGCCGCGAGAAGCCGCCGGGCATATGCACGTCGATGTGCGCACCGGCCTCGTAGGCCGGCAGCGGCCGGCCCCACGGGTGGACCAGCTCGAAGGCCAGGATTTCCGGCGTCTGCCGCGAGATGCGTTCGACGCGGACGGTGAGCGTGCGTTCGAGGCTCATGGGTCTCTCCCTTTTCTGTCTGTCTAGATGCTGCCCAGCTTGCGCGACACGCGCTCGAGGAAGTGGCTCCGGTCGTGCGCGGTGACGGCGTTCATGTCGTGCAGCTGCAGCCAGGTGACCTTGCAGCGCCACGCGAACAGCGCGCGCAGCGCGCGCGTGAAGAGCCGCCGGCCCGGGTCGCCGATGACCATCACGAACCAGCGCGGCGAACCGCCGGTGGTCACCACCGTCAGCCGCTGGATGTGCCGCAGGCCCGACTTCGCGAGCTGTCCCTTGCGTTCCGCCGGCAGGAAGGCCACCCCGGGCAGCCACACCCGCTCCAGCCAGCCCTTCAGCATCGACGGCGGCCCGTGGAACCAGGTGGGAAACACGAACACCAGATGTTCGGCCCACAGCAGCGCTTCGACGTGGGGTTTCACGCGTTCGCGGATCAGGTCGGGGTTGTCGAGGTAGGCGATGCGCTCTTCGCGCGTCAGCGTCGGGTCGAAGCCCTCGGCGTACAGGTCGATAGCCTTGACGGTGTGTCGCGGCGAGAGCGCCTCGAGGGCGGTGCGGTAGAGCGCGTGGTTGAAGCTGTCAGGGTTCGGATGGCAATGGACGACGAGCGTTTTCATGAGGGCCGGTTCGCCTGTCGGCGAGACGGGGTCAGAGCCCAAGGAGTGAAAGGCCGCGCAGTGCCTTATGGCAACCCAGGCGCCGGCATCTGACCCCGGCGCAAGCCCCGCGCGACCCACGGGAAAATCTCTCGGAGCGGGTTACTTGCCGGTGAGCTTCTTGCGCACGTCCAGGCCCACGCCCTTGTTGACGAACTGCGTGGTCACCACCTTCGACAGGTCGACCTCGCCCGCCTTGTACAGGCCGGCCTTGACCATCTTGTCGTAGAAGTCCTTCACGCGCGCCTCGTCCATCGCGCCGATGCCCTTGGTGAGCGACTCGCCGCTGTCGACGATGCCCATCTTCTTCATGAGCTCGATCGAGCCCTGCAGCGTGGCCACCGGCGAGTCGGGGTTGGTCTTGGCAATGAGTTCGTTGGCGGCCTTGTTGTCACCGTAGAGGTAGTTGTTCCAGCCGATGATCGAGGCCTCGACGAACTTGCGCACCGTCTCGGGCTTGTTCTTGATGAGGTCGGCGCGCGTCTCGATGGTGGTCGAGTAGGTCGAGAAGCCGTTGTCGGCCAGCAGTTGCACCACCGGATCGAAGCCGGCCTGCGCCTTGATCGACAGCGGCTCGGAAATGGCGTAGCCCTGCTGGATCGATTTCTTGTCGGCCAGGAACGGGCCGACGTTGAAGGTGTACGGCTTGAGCTGCGAGTCCTTGAAGCCGTGCTCCGACTTCATCCACTGCCAGAAGCTGAACTGCCCGTCCTTGCCGATGAAGGCCACCGGCGCCTTGGTCATGTCCTTGAAGGTGTCGAAGCCCTGCCCGGGGTGGGCGAACATCGCCTGCGGGTCCTTCTGGAAGAAGGCCGCCACCACCACCGTCGGCACGCCGTTCTTGACGTTGTCGAAGGACTGCAGCAGGTTGCCGGTCATGAGGAAGTCGATCTTGCCGGCCGGCAGCATCGGCCGGTTGTTGACCATCGGTCCGCCCTGCTGGATCTCGACGTCGAGGCCGTACTTCTTGTAGGTGCCGTCCACCAGCGCCTGGTAGAAGCCGCCGTGGCCGGCCTGTGCCTTCCAGTTGGTGGCGAACACCACTTTTTCCTGTGCCTGCGCGCCGAGGGCGGCGCCGGCGATCGCCAGGCCGAGGGCCAGCGTGCGGAGGGGGACAGCGGGGATGCGCATGGGGACGTGCTCCTGTGGAGGTTTTGGAAAGTACGGGATGCGGAGACTAATTGCTTTCGGCCGTTTTTCTACCGTTCCACGGCCATCTCGGGCGACCAGCCGCGTGTCTTGCCCGGGTTCATCAGGCCCATCGGGTCGCTGCGCTTCTTGAATTCGATCTGATGCGTGTCGATCGTCTTCATGCCGCCGTCCTCGATGGTGACCACATGCGGGTTGAAGATCTGGCAGCCGCCCTCGGACTCGATCTCGCGGATCAGCTCGTACTGGTGCGCCTCGCCCTTCCACCGCACCAGCAGGATGCCGAAGGTGCCGCACTCGCCGCCGGCGCGCGCGAAGTCCTGGTGCTGCAGCACGTCGTCGCCGAAGATGCGCAGGTGCCGCTCGACCACCGCCGGGTCGAAGGGCTGCGCGTAGGCCACCTGCAGGTAGGTCCAGCCGCGGTCGGCCTTCAGCGCCTGCAGCGTCGTGTGGTTGAAGGCGCACTCGTAGGCCGGCGGCAGGCCGTCGGCGAGCAGCTCGGCCTCGGTGCCGGCCACGGAGATCGTGCCGCCATGCGCCTGGGCGAGGGCGCGGAAGTCGGCCATCGACTCGGGCGAGACCATGGTGAAGACCGCGTGCCGGTCGATCGGAAAGCGGTCGCGCATCGCCGTGTAGTAGGGCGAGAAGCGCGCCTCGACGGTCGAGAGCAGGAAGATGTCGAGCGTCGGCGCCTGCGCGGCGATGCCGAAATCGAGCGCGCCGCGGTACGTCTCGAACAGCACCGTGCAGTGCACCCATTCGACGGCCGGGCTCAGGGCCACTTCGACGTCGAGGATCACGCCGTTGGTGCCGTAGGCGTGGTGCACCTGCTGGATCTCGTCGCCGACGAGCTCGATGACGCGCGGCTCGCGCTCCACCGTCATCACGCGTGCGCGCAGCAGGTTGCCGGGGTCGCGCAGGATGCCGTGGCGGAACGAGCCGATGCCGCCGAAGCCGCCCGCGATGAAGCCGCCGATCGATGCCACGTGCCACGTCGAGGGCCACATGCGCAGCGCCTGGCCGGTCTCGCGCGCGGCGAGGTCGATGTCGTGCATGCGTGCGCCGGCCTCCACGCGCATGCGGCCGGGCTGGATGTCGAGCACGCGGCACATCTGCGTCACGTCGAGCACGATGCCGCCTTCGAGCGGCACGCACTGGCCGTAGTTGCCGGTGCCGCCGGCGCGCACGGTGAGCGGCAGCTTCCACTTCGCGGCCACCGCTGCGGCCTGCCGCACGTCGTCCTCGGTGCCGACCTTCACGACGAGGTCGGCCACCCGGCCTGCGAGCTGCGCGGTCAGGATGGGGCTGTACCAGTAGAAATCCTTGGACAGCTGCTTGCGCTGCGCGGGCGCGGTGATCACGTTGAGGCCGTGCAGGTCCGCACGCACGGCATCCCAGTCGACGGCGGGCGCCGGCATGCTAGCTTTCACGGCGCATCTCGCTTTCGTGCCAGTGGCCCAGCACGAGGCGCGCCAGGGCGGCGAACACGATGAAGATGACGATGCCCAGCAGCGACACCAGCAGCAGCGCCGCGAACATCATCGGGATCTCGGTGCGGAAGCTCGATTCGAGGATGCGCGAGGCCAGCCCGGTTTCCTTGCCGGCCGTGCCGGCCGTGAACTCCGCCACCACCGCGCCGATGAGGCTCAGTCCGCCCGCGATCTTCAGGCCCGCCATGAAGTACGGCAGCGCGCTGGGCGCGAGCAGGTAGCGGAAGGTCTGCCACGGCGACGCCCGGTAGAGCTGGAACAGGTCGCGCAGGTTGCTGTCGGCGCTTTTCAGGCCAATGACGGTGTTCGACAGGATCGGGAAGAAGGCCACGATCCATGCGCACAGCAGCAGGGCCGCGGTGGTGCTCGACACGTAGATCAGGATCAGCGGCGCGATCGCGATGATCGGCGTCACCTGCAGGATCACGGCGATGGGGAACAGGCCGATCTCGACCCACTTGAACAGCGCGAACGCGATCGCCAGCAGCACGCCGCCGACGATCGCCGCAGTGAGCGCCAGCAGCGTGAGCTTCACCGTGAACCACAGCGCGCTCGACAGCGAGTCCCAGTTGTCGAACAGCGTGCGCAGGATGAGCGAGGGCGCGGGCAGGATGTAGTGCGGGATGTTGTTGGCCCGCACCATCCATTCCCACAGCAGCAGCAGCGCGAGCACGATGCCTGCGGGCACCGCGATGCGCAGCATCGACTCGCGCCGGCGCAGCCGGTCCTCGTGCGCGCGCAGCATGTCGGCAGTGGGCGTGGCGTCGGTGGCGTCCGCAGATGTCGTCGAAGGCATGGTGGTTTCAATGGTCGATGTCGATGCCATGGAGCGCTCCGTGCAGGGATTGGGACACTGCGGTGCAATGCGCGTTGTAGCGGCTGGAGGTGCGGAATTCCTCTCCGCGCGGGTACGGTTCGTCGATGCGGATCTCGTCGATCACCCGGCCCGGCCGCGCGGCCATCACCACGATGCGGTTCGAGAGGTACACCGACTCGTACACGCTGTGCGTGACGAACACGATCGAGAAGCGGTGCTCGCGCCAGATCGCCAGCAGGTCGTTGTTGAGCTTGATGCGCGTCATCTCGTCGAGCGCGGCGAAGGGCTCGTCCATCAGCAGCAGGCGCGGGCGCGTGACCAGCGCGCGCGCGATCGACACGCGCATCTTCATGCCGCCCGAGAGCTCGCGCGGGTACACGTCGGCAAAGCGCGAGAGGC
Organism: Variovorax paradoxus; assembly: GCF_902712855.1. Taxonomy (NCBI): domain Bacteria; kingdom Pseudomonadati; phylum Pseudomonadota; class Betaproteobacteria; order Burkholderiales; family Comamonadaceae; genus Variovorax; species Variovorax paradoxus. Next base: position 321,929 of record NZ_LR743507.1, on the reverse strand, counting down.
CGACCATCTCGAGCGCCTGCTGCACCACGGGCGCGGCCGCATCGCGCGAAGTGCCGGCAAGCTTCAGCGGCAGCCACACGTTTTCGAACACCTTGGCCCAGGGCATGAGGGTGGGCTCCTGGAACACGAAGCCCAGTTCCCGGTCGCTTTTGCTGTCCTTGGCCGCGCCGGTGCTCGCGCCCGACCAGTGCATCTCGCCCGAACTCAGGCGCGTGAGTCCCGCGATCAGCCGCAGCGCGGTGCTCTTGCCGCAGCCCGAGGGGCCGAGGAAGCTGATGAAGTCGTGCTCGCCGATGTCGAGCGACATGCCCTGCAGCGCGAGCGTGCCGTTGGCGAAGCGCTTGCCGACGTTGCGCAGGGTGACCAGCGGCGGGGAGGATGGCTGTTGGCTTTCCATGGCGTGTTCCTTCGGCCCGACCCTAGCGCCACGCGGGCTGGTTGGCGAGCCGCGACAGGGGAAAGCGGTCGACCTCGTGCAGCAGCTCGACGAAGCGCCGTCCCACGTGGTCGAGCACCGCGGCACCTTTCTCGGCCGTGGCGCGCGTGGCGTCGCCGGCGGCGCCCGCGGGGTTGATGTCGTGCATCTGCCAGCCCAGCTTGCCGCTGGGCGTGATCGAGAGGAACTTGTTCTCGGCGGCCAGTTGCTCGGTCATGGAAGCGAAGTTCTTGAACTGATCCTTGCGCACGTAGTCGGGCGTGAGGTGCAGCATGACCGAGCTCTCGAGGTCGCCGGCGTGGATGCCATGCTTGCCCTCGTGCGCGGTGAACAGGCCCTCGGGCAGGCCCAGCGTGTACCAGTTGGCGGCGACGACCATCATGTCGTGCTCCTCGCGCAGGTCGCGCGCGACGATGTCCATCACGCTCATCTGGCCGCCATGGCTGTTGTAGAGCACCAGCTTGCGCACGCCCGCCTTGGCGACGCAGGCGCCGATGTCCTTCCACATCGCGATCAGCGTGGCCGCCGACACGGTGAGCGTGCCCGGATAGCGCGAGTGCTCGTTGCTCTTGCCGTAGGGCACGGTCGGCAGGAACAGCACCGGCAGGTCGTCGGGCAGGTGCGGCAGCGCGGCTCGCACCATGCCGTCTATGGTGGCGGTGTCGGTCGACATCGGCAGGTGGGGGCCGTGCTGCTCGGTCGCGCCCACCGGCAGCACGGCGATGAGCCGTTCGCGGTCGAGGCGGGAGAACTCTTCGCTGGTCAGGTCGGACCAGAAGCGGCTGCGCAGGGTGGGCGGATTCATCGGGTGTACCTCGTGAAGCGACGGCCGGATGATGACTTAAATCATCCATTCGGTCAAAAAAAGTAGCTCCGCACTTACCCGTACGCCTGTATGGCCGCCCGAAAGTGCCACCCAAACCAGATCAACTGGTCAATGGCGTGCGGCTACCAGCGAATCCGCATGCCCACCTGCCCCTGCATGCCGGACTGCTCGCCGTCGTTGCCGATGGCCCGCGTGTACGCGAGCCCGCCATACACCGCCACCGTCCTGTTCACCTGCCCCACCACGCCCGCGCCCATCTCGAGCGCGCTCGCGGTGCGGCGGTTGCCGACCTGGTCGGTCGGGCCGAAGAAGAGCGCGTTGGTGCCGCGGAAGGTGTGCCAGAGGTTGGCCTTGAGGTACGGATTCCAGCTGCCGCTCGCGGCGTTGAAGCGGCCTTCCAGCCGCGCGCCCAGGCGACCCGTGACGGCGTTGTCGCGCTGGAAGCGCACCGTGGAGAGGCCGTCGTCGAAGTCGTCGACCGAGCTGCGCTGCCAGATCAGCTGCACCTGCGGTTGCAGCGAGACGTTGTCGCTCAATGCGAAGGGATGGCCGGCCTCGAGCGACGCGGTGATCGTCTTGCCATGCGGCCGGCCGCCGCGTCCGAGCGTGGACTGCGCCTCGGTCTTGAAGCGCGTGGCCATGAGCACGGCGTCGCTGTACCAGCCGCTCTCAGCCACGCGCGTCCAGTAAGCGCCCAGGCTGTAGCCCTCCACGCTCAGGCGGCCCGTGGCGGCATTGGTCGCACCGCCGGCCACGCCGCTCGTGTCGCCGCTCGCGCGCGTGTAGCCGCCGAGCACGCCGATGCGGTGCCGTCCGCCCGAGGCGTCGGTGCCCGCGAGAAAGTCATGGCCCAGCTGAAGCCCGTGGATGTTGCCGTCGAACTGCGGATTCGCATCGCCGCGCAGGCGCTGGCGCGTGCTTTCGCCGAACATGCGGCCCCACGAGGCTTGCCGGCCTTCGTCGCTCGCAAGCAGTTGCTGGTCGCCCTGCCGGTCGTGAAAGCTGCCCAGCTGCGCGAGCCCGAGCTGGCGCACCACCAGCGGCACGCTGCTGTAGAGCGCCACCTCGGGCCGGTACAGCTTGACCTGCTCGACGGCCGGCGCCGGCACGCCGGGTACGGTCGGCGTTTCGGCGATGACTTCGTACGCCTCGGCCAGCGACCCCATCACCACGCCGCCGACCAGGAAGCCGTTGTTGCGCAAATACCAGTTGTCCGGGTTGTTGCCGGCCGCGCCGCCGCGGAACAGGCGGTAGGTGTACGCGCCGGCCTCGACCGGCTGCGTGAGCGAGAAGGCGCGATCGGCCGTGGTGCCGCCGTTGACCGTCTGCACCACCAGGATGCCGTCGGCCAGCGTCGGCGCGCCCATGCCGCCGCGGTTGACCACGCGGATGGCGGTGTCGCCCGAGGCCGCGCCGCCATCGATCACCAGCCGGTCGGAGGGCGCGTTGTCGCCGGCCAGCACGGTGTTGATCTGCATCAGCGCGCCGCTGCCGAGGTAGTTGCCCCGCACCGTGAAGGCGCCGAAGTTCACGCCGTCGTTCGGGCCGGGCAGGAGCGTGCCCCGGTTCGTCACGTTGCCCGCAAAGGTGCCCGTGCCGGCGACCGTGGTGCCGGGAAGCACGTTGATCACCGGGCTCGCCAGCGTCGCGGGCAGGTTGAAGCGGCCCGATTCGATGCGTATTCCGTCCGAAAAGCTCGCATCGGTGAGCCACGACCATTCGGCGCCGCGCATCGTCAGATTCTGGAAATTGCGGAAGGCGTTGTCCACCGTGCCGCTGCCTTCGAGAAAGGCGTTTGCGATCGCATTGCCGCCATCGGCGCCGCCGCGGATGACCGAGCCGGTCTGCAGGATCAGCGTGCCGTTGCCCAGCGCGCCCATGTAGATCGCGTCGCTGTTGCCGGCGCCGCCGTGGCCTTCGATGGTGCCCGCGTTCACCAGTGTGTCGTTGCCGTTCTGGCCGCGGTAGCCGTAGCCATTGGCGCTCGAGAGCAGCGCGCCGGCCCGGTTCTCCACGCGCGAGAAGAAGCTCAGGCCCAGCGTGTTGGCATGCACCGCATCGGCCCCGCCCGAAAGCGAGTTGGCGCCCGTCGTGGCGATGGTGCCGTTGTTGACCAGCAGGTTGGCCGTGAGGTTGCCGCCCTGCAGGTACACGCCCTTGGCCGAGCTGCCGCTGGCCGCGATGGTGCCGTTGTTGACGACCGTGTTGCCCGGCCCCAGCGTGGAGATGCCGTGCGAGCTGCCGCCCGTGGTCGCGATGGCGCCGTTGTTGGTGATGAGCGTGCGCGTGCTGCTGTTCGACGTCACCAGGATGCCCGAGGTGCCGCCGCTCGTGGTGCGGATGGCGCCGTTGTTGGTCATCGTGTTGTCGTTGCCGGTGGCCACCATCGCCGCGCGCGCCGAGCCCGAGCCGCCCGAGACGGCGATGGTGCCGTTGTTGGTGATGCTGCTCGCATCGCGCACCAGCAGGGCCTGCGTGGCATTGGTGGTGAGCGTGGCGCCGCTGTCCACGGTGATGGCGACGCCGGTGCTGCCGGGCGCGGCGATCACGCTGGCCGAGCCGGTGGTCGCGCCGACGCAGACCACGCTCTGGCCCGTGCCGGGTGTCGCGGTGGGGCCGCATGCGGCCTGGGCCGCTGTGCCCGCAAGCCCCGCGAGGGCGGCCGCGAGACACGCAAGGGGAGATGCCGGCGTGCGGCGGAAAGATCGGGCGCGCTGCTCCAGACGCATGTCCTTGCTCCTTCTTGTTCTGCACAGCTCGGGGCCTGCTGCGGCCATTATTCAGTGCAATCAACAATCGGGAAACCCGAAGACTTCCGTACTCATCCGGGCTGCGGCCCGGTGTCCACCCTCAGCGCCGCACGATGTAGCGCGTGACCACCGGCGACGTCTCGCCGATGTGGAAGGCCAGCCGCCGCTCGCGCAGCGCCATGTCGCTCGCCGTTGCGCGGTTGAAGCGGCGCAGGTGGTCGGTCCACGACTCGTCCACGATCTGCTCCACGTAGCGGCTGGGCTGCGCGATGTCGTGCAGCAGCTCCCATCCGATGGCGCCCTGGCTCAGGCGCGCGCGGCGCGTCTGCTGCATGACGAGGTGGAAGGCCGCGGCGCGCGCCGGCTCGATGAGGTATTCGACCGTGATCACCACGCGCCCCGCTTCCTGCGGCGCTTCGGCCGGGGGGCCTGCGGCCCAGCCGGCTTCGGCGGGGCTGGTGTCGTCCTCGCCGGTCACGTCGGTCACCCAGCGCAGAGCCGCGAGCATCATCAGCGTGCCGCTCACGGCGGCCACCGCCAGGCTCAGGTTCAGCGCCGTGACGGTCGCCACCTGGCCCCAGATGGCCGCGCCGATCGCGCTCGCGCCCATGATCGCCATCTGGTACATCGACATGCCGCGCGCCCGCACCCAGTCCGGGAGCGCGAGCTGCGCCGAGACCGAGAGCGAATTGGCCACCGTGATCCACGCCATGCCGCCGAAGAACATCGCCGGCACCGCCACCCACGCGTTCGGCGCGAAGGCCATCACCGCAGTGGCGCCCGACTGCAGCAGCGTGCCGCGCAGCACCAACTGGTCGCGCCCGAGCGCCTGGCGCAGCCGCGGCAGGAACAGCACCGCGATGATCGCGCCCATGCCCATCGCGGCCAGCAGCAGCGTGAAGGTGCCCGCATCGCCGCCCTTGAGGTTGCGCGCCAGCAGCGGCAGCAGCGCGAGCAGCGCCGTCGAGTGAAAGAAGAAGATCGAGATGCGCGTGAGCACCGCCCGCATGCGCTGCGACTGCCGCACGAACTGCACGCCCACGCGCATCGCACTCACGAGCTTTTCGCGGCCCAGCGGATTGGGCGTGTGCTCGCGCCGCCAGCGCAGCACCACGAAGCCCGAGGCCACCGACAGCACCGCGTTGAGCGCGAACACCCAGATGGTCCCCGCGCTCGCGATCAGCATGCCGGCCGTGAGCGGGCCGATGATGCGCGAGGCGTTCATCGCGATGCCGTTCAGCCCGAGCGCCGCAGGCAACTGCGGGCGCGGCACCAGTTCGGGCACGATGGCCGCGAACACCGGCCATCGCAGCGCCAGTCCGATGCCGTTGGCGAAGGTGAGCGCCAGCAGCAGCGGCGCGGTCATGAGGTCGAGTGCCAGTGCGGCGCACAGCACGATGGCCGTGCCGGCCAGCCAGAATTGCGTGGCCACCAGCCAGCGCCGGCGGTCGAGGATGTCGGCCAGCGCGCCGCTCGGCAGGCCGAGCAGGAACACCGGCAGGGTGGAGGCCGACTGCACCAGCGCGACCCAGATGGGCGAGGTGGTCAGCGAGGTCATCATCCACGCGGCGGCCACGTCGTTCATCCACATGCAGATGTTGGCGACGAGCCAGGTGCTCCACAGCATGCGGAACACAGGGAGCTTCAGGGGTTCGAGGGCCGCGAGCTTCGATGGCTGCGCTCGCGCGGGCGGGATGGGCGTCTCTTCGGTGGATATGGGTGGCATGTGCCGCTATTTTGGCGCGGCCGCCGCCGTCATCCCCTGTCGCTGCGGGCCAGCCGGTGTTCGAGGCGGCGAAGAAGCGTCGTGAGGACCAGCGTCATGACCCAGTAGATGACGGAGATCGCCAGGTAGGGCTCCCAGTAGCGCGCGTAGGCGCCCGCCACGGTGCGCGCCGCATAGGCCAGCTCGGCCAGGCCGATGGCGGAGACCAGCGAAGTGTCCTTCAGCAGCGCGATGGCGTTGTTGCCCAGCGGCGGCAGCATGCGGCGGAAGGCCTGCGGCAGCACCACGTAGCGCATCACCTGCGCTGGCGTGAAGCCGATGGAGCGGCCGGCGTCGAACTGCCCGCGCGAGATCGACTGGATGCCGGCGCGGAACACTTCCGAGATGTAGGCCGCCGAGTTGAGCGTGAGCGCCACCACGCCCGAGACGAGCGCGCCGTGCTCCTGCTTGAGCGTGCGCGCGAGTTCGCCGTCGATCAGGATGCCCGAGGTCGGGTGGATGAACACCGGCATCACCGCGAAGTGGATCAGCAGGATCTGCACGAACAGCGGCGTGCCGCGAAAGAAGCTCACGTACACCGTGGCCGGCCAGCGCAGGAAGAAGCGCGCCACCCAGGTCCAGGGCGCGTGGCGCGGCTGCGCGAGGCGTGCGAGTGCCAGGCACAGGCCCCAGCTCGCGCCCAGCAGCACGCAGACCACCGTCATGCGCAGCGTCATCCAGGCGCCTTGCCAGAACAGGTCCTTGTATTCGACCAGGATGTCCCACCGGAACCATCCAAAAAGCAGCACCGGTTGTTCCATGCTTGCGTCCTCAGCTCATCAGTCAACGAAAAACGAAACGGCCGCGTGAGGGCGGCCGTGTTCAGGGAGATGCCGTGCGGCTCAGCGCACGTTCGGGTCCTTGTTGAACCACTTCTTGTAGATGGTCACGTAGCTGCCGTCCGCGCGGATGGCGGCCAGGCCGGCGGTGAGCTTGTCGAGCAGGGCCTTGTCGCCCTTCTTCACGACGATGCCGAAGCCCTCTTCGGGGAACGACTTGTCGTCCAGCGTCTTCAGGTCGGGGTTCTGCGCCACGCGGTAGGCGATGACGCCGTTGTCGCCCATCGCGGCATCGACGCCGCCGCCGGCCAGCTCGGAAATGATGAGCGGCGTGCTCTCGAAGCGGCGGATGTCGGGACTGGTCTTGCCGAACTCGCGCGAGGCGATGTCGTCGGCGGTGGAGGCGCTCACCACGGCGATCTTCTTGCCGGCCAGGTCCTTCAGCGAGGCGACCTTGCTGTTCTTCGGCAGCGCGATCAGCTGGCGGGCCGCGAAGTAGGGCGGCGTGAAGTCGTAGCTCTGCTTGCGCTTCTCGTTGATGGTCACGCCCGAGATCACGAGGTCGACGTCGCCGTTGTTCAGCGCGCCGAAGATGCCGGTGAAGGGCGTGTTGACGATCTTGATCTTCAGGCCCTGCTGCTTCGCGATGGCGTTGATGATGTCGATGTCGAACCCGACGATCTGCTTGTCCTTGTTCTCGAAGGCGAAGGGCGCATAGGTGGCGCTCGACGCGACGATGAGTTCGCGGTTCTGGGCCTGTGCTGCACCGAACGAGAAGAAGGCGGTGCTGGCGAGGAGGCCGAGCGAAAGGGCGCGCCGGATGCGGTTCATGGGGTCTCCCGGGAGTGGTTTGTGGCTTCGAAGGCCGGGGATTCTATGCCCGCGTGGGCCGCGGCCGATGCGCTCCAGGCGCTGTTGCACAGCTCCGACGAGGCTTCTCATGCATGCCTTTCTTGTGCATTTGTTCTCAAAGATCCCGAGGAATCGTCCGCTTTCGAACGGATATGTAGAAGTATTTAGTTCACAAAGATAACAATGCCTAACTTTTTGAAACACCGATCAGCGAGACAGCCATGTCATTCGTCCTTGGGGTCATGGGGATCCCGAAAGTTGAGGTTGAGCTCCTGAGAATCATCGTCCGGCTGAGCTCCAACCTGCGCACCCCGTGGACGGTCAGCGAATCCGGGGTTTGCGATGTGCTGCTGCTGGACAGTGCCAGCGCGTCGGAGACCTGGCACGCCCCGTCGGCGCCCCTGGTGGTGGTGCCCATGGTGCAGCGCGGCGAGCCGGCCGGCGCGGCGCCCGCCGGCCGCAGCCTGGCGCGGCCCATCTTCGCGGAAGAGCTGGTCGACCTGCTCAACGAGATCACCCCCGACGTGCGTGCCGGCAAGGCCGAGGCCACGGCGCAATCGGCGCGCGGCCGCGGCTCCCGCGCTTCGCTGATCCGCTGGCCCGCGCAGGTGACGCTGCAGAAGAACCCGGTCTACATGCGGCTGGCCGCGGCGCTCTCGAAGAGTGCGCAGTCCGCCGAAAGCCTGAGCGCGCTCGGCCGTGTCGACGTCGACGAGTGCTCGACCTTCCTGGGCCTGCTGGAACAGGAAGGCGTGCTGGCCTGGCTGGGCGAGGCTCCGGCCGGCGATGCCCTCGCCGCGCGCATCCGTGCGCCCGTGCTGTCGGGCGAACCCGCCGGCGAGAGGGCGGGGCTGCTCTCGCGCATCCGCCGCCGTCTCGGCCTGGCCTGAATGCCGGCTGCTCGAGGGATTACAGGGATACAAGGGGATTTCGATTGAGGGAATACAAACTCGTCCTGACCGGCCCGATGGGCGTGGGCAAGACCACCGCCATCGCCGCCATCAGCGAGGCACCGCCCATTTCCACCGACGTCGCGAACGCCGACACCTCGGTGGCCAAGGCCACCACCACCGTGGGACTGGACTTCGGCCAGCTGACGCTGGACAACGGCGACCGGCTGCGCATCTACGGCACGCCGGGCCAGAGCCGCTTCGACTTCATGTGGCAGATCCTGATCCGCGACGCGCTCGGCCTGGCGATCCTGCTCGACAACTCGCGTCCGCGACCGCTGGACGACATGCACACCTACCTCGACGGCTTTGCCGACGCGCTGAAGGAAATGCCCTGCGTCATCGGCGTGAGCCGCTGCGACACGCACGCCTCGCCCTCGCTGGACGACTACGCGTACGCGCTGCAGGCCCGAGGGCTGGTGCTGCCGATCGTGGCCGTCGACCTGCGCCGCAGGGACGACGTGATCTCGCTGGTCGAAACCCTGCTGGTGCAGATCGAAGCCATCGACGCGGGAGTCTCGCCGTGAACATCAGCCTCGCACTGAAACTGAAGGCCGCCTCGGAGGCGCAGCACATCCTCGACGAGATCGCGGGCGTGACCGCGGTTGTCATCGCGACGCCGGACGGCTTCGAGATCGCCAGCGCCAGCCTGCGCAGCTTCGACCCGTCGCGCATCGCCGCCATGGCGAGCTCCATCTCCGCCATGGGCAGCGTGGTATCGCAGGAGGCGCGGCTGGGCCGCTGCAAGTGCATCACCGTGGGCACCGACGACGGCTTCGCGCTCTTCAGCCCCGTGCGCAACGAAGAAGCGGAACTGGTGGTGAACGTGATTGCCAACGCCGGCGCGGTGCTCGCGCAGGCGATGTACCGCACCGCCACCTGCGTGAAGGTGCTCGAGGCGCACAAATCGGGCTGGCTGCCCCCCAGGATCGGCGAATGAGGGCGCGTCTTCATGCGGCGCCCTCGTTCTCCCTCGTTCTCTTTTCATACGCATGACCATCAGCAACCTACCCAACCGGAATACTTGACATGGCGACCATCCAGCAAAGCATCGACAACCTCCTGACCGCAGACGGCGCCATGTGCGCGGCCGTGGTCGATTCCGCCAGCGGCATGATGCTGGGCGCGGCCGGCACCGGCGTGGACCTCGAAGTGGCTGCCGCCGGCAACACCGAAGTGGTGCGCGCCAAGCTCAAGACCATGCGTTCGCTCGGCCTGAATGACGTGATCGAGGACATCCTCATCACCCTGGGCAAGCAGTACCACCTGCTGCGCCCGCTCGCGCAGAAGGAAGGCGTGTTCATCTACTACGTGCTCGACAAGGCCAAGTCGAACCTGGCGCTGGCGCGCCGCAAGCTGCAGGAAGTCGAGAAGGACATCACCTTCTGATCCGAAGAAACCCAGCGCAATGAAGGCCGGCTCCGAGAGGAGCCGGCTTTTTTTTGGGGCGCGCGGCGCTTGCGCCTATTTCGCCAGGTGCCCCAGCGGCAGCGCGCTGCTGGCCTTCACCTCGCCCAGCGAGAAACTGGTGTGCAGGTCCTTCACGTTGGGCAGGTTCATCAGGTGCTGGCGCGCGAAGGCCGAGAAGCTGTCGAGGTCCTGCGCCACCACCTGCAGCTCGAAGGTGCCAGTGCCGCTGATGTAGTGGCAGGCCACCACCTCGGGCAGCTTGCGGATCGCGTCCTCCAGCTTGCGGGTGGCCTCGTGCGTCACGCGCTCGGTGTCCACGCGCACGAAGGCGAGCACGCCCAGCCCGATCTTGTGGCGGTCGATCTCGGCGTGGTAGCCCTTGATGAAGCCGGCTTCCTCCAGCGCGCGCACCCGGCGCCAGCAGGGCGCGGCCGACAGGCCGACGCGCTGCGCCAGCTCGGCGTTGGTGAGGCGCCCGTCGGCCTGCAGTTCTTGCAGGATTGCAAGGTCGAACTTGTCAATGCTTTCCATGGTGGGCAATATTAAGCAAGATTCTTTCTGGAAGCACGTTTTACGGGGCAAAGAACGCAAACACCTGTCGCGGACCCCGGCATACACTTTGCGTGATCATGGGCTCGCGCCCTACACGGGCACAGACCCGTACCCCACCAGCCAGGCCCACGAGGCCCTGCCACACGGAGACAAAGACATATGAATGCACCGCTGCCCGCGCACATTCGCAAGGCCCTGGAAACGGTCACGCTCGACGACAAATACAGCCTCGACTACGGCCGGGCCTTCATGAGCGGCGTCCAGGCCCTCGTCAAGCTGCCCATGCTGCAGCGGCTGCGCGACCAGCAGGCCGGCAAGAACACGGCGGGCTTCATCAGCGGCTACCGCGGCTCCCCGCTCGGCGGCTACGACCAGGCGCTGTGGAAGGCCAGCAAGTTCCTGAAGGAACAGAACATCGTCTTCCAGCCCGGCGTGAACGAAGAGCTGGCCGCCACCGCCCTATGGGGCACGCAGCAGCTGGGCTTCTCGCCGCAGGGCACCAACAAGTTCGACGGCGTCTTCGGCATCTGGTACGGCAAGGGCCCGGGCGTGGACCGCTGCTCCGACGTCTTCAAGCACGCCAACATGGCCGGCACCACGCCCTGGGGCGGCGTGATCGCGGTGGCTGGCGACGACCACATCTCCAAGAGCTCCACCGCCGCGCACCAGAGCGACCACATCTTCAAGGCCTGCGGCACGCCGGTGTTCTTCCCGGCCAACGTGCAGGAAATCCTCGACCTGGGCATCCACGCCTTCGCCATGAGCCGCTTCTCGGGCGTGTGGTCGGGCATGAAGACGATCCAGGAAATCGTCGAGTCGAGTGCCACGGCCATGATCGACCCCGAGCGCGTCGAGATCGTCATTCCCACCGATTTCGAGATGCCGCCCGGGGGCCTGCACATCCGCTGGCCCGACCATGCGCTGGAGCAGGAAGCCCGGCTCATGCACTACAAGTGGTATGCCGCGCTGGCATACATCCGCGCCAACAAGCTCAACCACAACGTCATCCAGGGGCCGAACGACCGCTTCGGCATCATGGCCAGCGGCAAGGCCTTCAACGACACGCGCCAGGCGCTGATCGACCTGGGCCTGGACGACGCGGCCTGCCGGCAGCTGGGCATCCGCCTGCACAAGGTGGGCGTGGTGTGGCCGCTCGAGGCGCAGCTCACGCGCGACTTCGCCACCGGCCTGCAGGAGATCCTGGTGGTCGAGGAGAAGCGCCAGGTCATCGAGTACCAGCTGAAGGAAGAGCTCTACAACTGGCGCTCGGACGTGCGGCCCAACGTGGTCGGCAAGTTCGACGAGGGCGCCAGCTCCGATGCCGACGGCTATTCGGGCGGCGAATGGTCGATGCCCAACCCGACCTCGCACACGCTGCTGCGCGCCAATGCAGACCTGAACCCCGCGCTGATCGCCAAGGCCATCGCCGCGCGCCTCAGGAAGACCGGCCTGCTGGCCGCGGCGGGCGCCGACATGGCCGCGCGCATCGACGCGCAGCTCGCCATCCTCGAAGCCAAGGAACGCTCGATGGTGGTGCAGCAGGCCTCCACCAGCGTGGTGGACGCCACGCGCCAGCCCTGGTTCTGCTCGGGCTGCCCGCACAACACCAGCACCGTGGTGCCCGAGGGCTCGCGCGCGATGGGCGGCATCGGCTGCCACTTCATGGCGACCTGGATGGACCGCTCCACCATCGGCTTCACGCAGATGGGCGGCGAGGGCGTGCCGTGGGTCGGCCAGCAGCCCTTCACCACCGACCAGCACATCTTCGCGAACCTGGGCGACGGCACCTACTTCCACAGCGGCCTGCTCGCCATCCGCCAGAGCATCGCGGCGGGCGTGAACATCACCTACAAGATCCTCTACAACGACGCGGTCGCCATGACCGGCGGGCAGACCGTGGGCGAGCGCCCCGAGGGCCACTCGGTGCTGCAGATTGCAGAGAGCCTGCATGCCGAGGGCGCGAAGAAGGTCGTGATCGTCACGGACGAGCCCGAGAAGTACGAGGGCGTGAACATCCCTGGCGACCATGTGCAGGTGAAGCATCGCGACCTGCTCGACGAGATCCAGCGCGAGTTCCGCGCCATCCCGGGCACGACGGCCATCATCTACGACCAGACCTGCGCCACCGAGAAGCGCCGCCGCCGCAAGCGCGGCACCGCCGTCGATCCGGCCAAGCGCGTGGTCATCAACGAGCTGGTGTGCGAAGGCTGCGGCGACTGCAGCGTGCAGAGCAACTGCCTGAGCGTCGAGCCGCTGGAGACCGAATTCGGCCGCAAGCGCACCATCAACCAGAGCAGCTGCAACAAGGACATGAGCTGCCTGAAGGGCTTCTGCCCGAGCTTCGTCTCGGTGGAAGGCGGCCAGCTCAAGAAGAAGAGCAAGAGCAAGGGCGCGACGCCGGCCGAGTTCGGTCTGCTCGCCGACCCCGCGATTCCGTCGCTGGCGGGCGGCAAGGTCTGGGGCGTGGTGGTGGCGGGCGTCGGCGGTACCGGCGTCATCACCATCGGCCAGCTGCTGGGCATGGCCGCGCACATCGAGGCCAAGGGCATCGTCACGCAGGACGCGGCCGGCCTGGCGCAGAAGGGCGGCGCCACCTGGAGCCACGTGCTCATCGGCGACACGCAGGACGACATCCGCACCACCCGCGTGGGCACGGCGGCGGCCGACCTGATCCTGGCCTGCGACCCGCTGGTCACGGTGAACGCCGAGACCATGGCGCGCATGCGCGAAGGCCGCACCCACGTCGCGTTGAACAGCCACAGCTCGCCGACCGCCGCCTTCGTGCGCAACGCCAACTGGCAGAACCCCGAAGACGCCTGTGCCGCCGAGATCGCGCGCGCCGTGGGCGTTGACGGACTGGGCACCTTCGACGCCGATGCCGCCGCCACCACGCTGATGGGCGACACCATCTACGTGAACCCGATGATCCTGGGCTACGCCTGGCAGAAGGGCTGGATCCCGCTGGCACACGAGTCGCTGATGCGCGCCATCGAGCTGAACGCTGTGGCCGTCGAGAACAACAAGACCGCCTTCGAGTGGGGCCGCCAGGCGGCGGTGCGGCCGGACGAGCTGCAGAAGCGCGTGCGTCCGGGCCAGGTCGTGGAGTTCAAGAAGCGCGAGACGGTCGACAGCCTCGTGGCGCGCCGCGCCGAGTTCCTCACCGGCTACCAGAATGCCGCCTACGCCGAGGAATACAGGCAGTTCGTCGGCAAGGTGCGTCAGGCCGAGGCAGCCACCGGCAAGAGCACCGCGCTGACCGAGGCCGTGGCCCGCTACCTGTTCAAGCTGATGGCGTACAAGGACGAGTACGAAGTCGCGCGGCTGCACACCGACCGCACTTTCCTCGACCGCGTCGAGGGCATGTTCGAGGGTGACTACAAGCTCAACTACCACCTGGCGCCGCCCCTCCTGGCGAAGAAGAACGCCAAGGGCCAGCTGCAGAAGCAGAAGTTCGGCCCCTGGATGCTCACGGGCTTCAGCTTCCTGGCCAAGCTGAAGGGCCTGCGCGGCACGGCGCTCGACGTGTTCGGCCGCACCGAGGAGCGCAGGACCGAGCGTGCGCTGATCGGCGAATACCGCGCCAGCATCGAGGAAGTGATCGGCGCGCTGCGTGCCGACAACCACGCGCTGGCGCTGGAGATCGCGGCGCTGCCCGAGCAGATCCGCGGCTACGGCCACGTGAAGGAACGCAACCTGGCCGCGGCGCGCACCCGCTGGAGCGAGCTCATGACCAAGTGGCGCAACCCGCAGGCGCAGCGCGCGGCAGCCTGATCTTTTCAAGGCATCTGCAGGCACAACGGGCGTCCATCGGACGCCCGTTGCTATTTAAAACGTAGCAAAGTTCCGGCCGGACGAAAACCCGGAAAGCCCTCCCCGCTGCGCCGGATAAGCGCGTGGAGCGGTCATCCGCGACGAATACAATGCCCGGTGCTGTGCGCGGCCAGGCCCCGCCGCGCTTTGACTCGCAGTCCGCATCCCACGCGGTCGCTAGCCCCAAGGAACCGCGGACGCCGTCCGCGCTCCCATCGTTTTCTCTTCCCATTGCTGGAGACTCTCTTGTTCATTTCCTCTGCTTTCGCCCAGACCGCGCCTGCTGCAGCCGGCGGCGGCGACATGATGTCCTCGCTCGGCAGCATGCTGCCCCTCGTGCTGATGTTCGTGGTGCTGTATTTCGTCATGATCCGGCCCCAGATGAAGCGCCAGAAGGAAGCCCGCGCCATGATCGAGGCGCTGGCCAAGGGCGACGAAGTCGCCACCGCTGGCGGCGTGCTCGGCAAGATCACCTCGCTGAGCGACCAGTACCTCGGCCTCGAGATCGCCAACGGCGTCGAGATCAAGATCCAGCGCAGCGCCGTCGTCCAGGTCCTGCCCAAGGGCGCCGTCAAGTAAAAGCGTGAGCTGAACCTTGCGCTTTGCGGCGCAGGGCCCCAATTCACGCGGTGTTCCATCTCTGAAAAGTTTGAGAAAAAGCGCCCGCTCATGAACCGTTACCCGGTCTGGAAGTACACGATCATCGTGATCGTGTTGCTCGTGGGGCTCATCTACGCCCTGCCCAATTTCTTCGGTGAGGCGCCTGCGGTGCAGGTGTCGGCGGCCAAGACGACCGCCAAGGTCGACGCCGCCACCCAGACCCGGGTCGAGGAGGCGCTCAAGGCCGCCAACCTGACGCCCGACCTGATCACGCTCGACGGCGGCTCGCTGCGCGCGCGCTTCGTCAACTCGCAGGACCAGCTCGCGGGCCGCGATGTGATCCAGCGTGCGCTGGTGCCCGACAGCAACGACCCGTCGTACACGGTGGCACTGAACCTGCTGTCGCGCTCGCCCAAGTGGCTGACCGCGCTGCATGCCTTCCCCATGTACCTGGGCCTCGACCTGCGCGGCGGCGTCGACTTCCTGCTGCAGGTGGACATGAAGGGCGCGATCGACAAGAAGGCCGAGTCCTTCGCGAGCGACCTGCGCACCACCTTCCGCGACAAGGGCATCCGCGGCACGCAGGTGAACCGCAACGGCCAGACCGTCGAGGTGAGCTTCCGCGACGCCGCCGCCCTCGAGGCGGCCAAGCGTCTCATCCAGGACCAGTTCACCGACCTGAGCACCACCGACAGCCAGGACGGAAGCACCTGGCGCCTGGTGGCCAGCATCAAGCCCGAAGCCGCGCGCCGCCTGCAGGACGCCGCGCTCAAGCAGAACATCACCACGCTGCACAACCGCATCAACGAACTCGGAGTGGCCGAGCCGGTGATCCAGCAGCAGGGCCTGGACCGCATCGTCGTGCAGTTGCCCGGCGTGCAGGACACGGCCAAGGCCAAGGAAATCCTGGGCCGCACCGCCACGCTCGAAATGCGCCTGGTCGACGAGAGCGCCGAAGGCCGCTCGGCCGAACTCAGCGGCGGACCCGTGCCCTTCGGCTCCGAGAAATTCCTCGACCGCCAGGGCCGCCCGGTGATCGTGAAGAAGCAGGTGCTCGTGACCGGCGAGAACCTCACCGACGCGCAGCCCGGCTTCGACCAGCAGAGCAACCAGCCCAAGGTCGACCTGACCATGGACGCCAAGGGCGGCCGCATCATGCGCGACGTCAGCCGCGAGAACTACAAGAAGCGCATGGCCATGCTGATCTTCGAGAAGGGCAAGGGCGAAGTGCTCACGGCTCCCTCGATCAACGGCGAACTGGGCAACCGCTTCCAGGTGTCGGGCTCGATGACCGTGGTCGAGGCCAACGACCTCGCGCTGCTGCTGCGCGCCGGCTCGCTCGCCGCGCCGATGGAGATCATCCAGGAACGCACCATCGGTCCGAGCCTGGGTGCCGACAACATCGAGAAGGGCTTCAAGAGCGTGATGTACGGCTTCCTGGCCATCATGGTCTTCATGTGCATCTACTACGCGCTGTTCGGCCTGTTCTCGTCGATCGCGCTGGCCGTGAACCTGATGCTGCTGGTGTCGATCCTCTCGATGCTGCAAGCCACCCTCACGCTCCCCGGCATCGCCGCCATGGCGCTCGCCATCGGCGTGGCGATCGACTCCAACGTGCTGATCAACGAGCGCGTGCGCGAGGAACTGCGCAACGGTGCGTCGCCGCAGGCGGCCATCCACGCCGGCTACGAACGCGCCTGGGGCACCATCCTGGACTCCAACGTGACCACGCTCATCGCCGGCATCGCCTTGCTGGCCTTCGGCTCGGGTCCGGTGCGCGGCTTCGCCGTGGTGCATTGCATCGGCATCGTCACCTCGATGTTCTCGGCCGTGTTCTTCTCGCGTGGCCTCGTGAACTTCTGGTACGGCCAGAAGAAGAAGCTCAAGACGGTGTCGATCGGCACGGTCTGGCGGCCGACGGCCGACGGCTCGACCGCGGTCACCAAATAAAGGTCGAGGACAAGCGTCATGGAATTCTTCCGCATCCACAAGACCATCCCGTTCATGCGCCACGCGCTGGTGCTGAACATCGTCTCCTTCGCCACCTTCGCGCTGGCGGTGTTCTTCCTGTTCCATCGCGGCCTGCACCTGTCGGTCGAGTTCACCGGCGGCACCGTGATGGAGGTCGCGTACAAGCAGTCGGCCGACATCGGCAAGGTGCGCGACGCCATCGGCAAGCTCGGCTACCCGGACGTCCAGGTGCAGAGCTACGGCTCCTCCGAGAACATCCAGATCCGCCTGCCGGCCCAGAAGGGCATGAGCTCCGACCAGCAGAGCGCGCAGGTCATGCAGGCGCTGAAGTCGGTCGACGAGTCGGCCACGCAGCGCGGCATCGAGGTCGTCGGCCCGCAGGTCGGCGAAGAGCTCACCACCAACGGCCTGAAGGCGCTGGGCATGGTGGTGGTCGGCATCATGATCTACCTGGCGTTCCGCTTCGAGTGGAAGTTCGCGCTGGCGACCGTGCTGGCCAACCTGCACGACGTGGTGATCATCCTGGGCTTCTTCGCCTTCTTCCAGTGGGAGTTTTCGCTGGCGGTGCTGGCGGCGGTGCTGGCGGTGCTGGGCTACTCGGTGAACGAGTCGGTCGTGATCTTCGACCGGATCCGCGAGAACTTCCGCCGCTACCGGAAGATGACGACCACCGAGATCATCGACAACGCGATCACCTCGACCATCAGCCGGACCATCATCACCCACGGTTCCACCCAGCTGGTGGTGCTCTCGATGTTCTTCTTCGGCGGGCCGACGCTGCACTACTTCGCACTGGCGCTGACCATCGGCATCTGCTTCGGCATCTACTCCTCGTGCTTCGTGGCCGCAGCCATCGCCATGTGGCTGGGCATCAAGCGCGAAGACCTCGTCAAGGGCGGCCCGACCAAGCGCGACGGCGAATCCGAGGACGATCCCAACGCCGGCGCCGTGGTCTGAGGAATACTGGATACTTCAGGTTTAAACAGAGCGGTGGCGGCCATGCCGCGCCGCGGTTCGCATGCAACGCCGGGCACTCTCCACACTTGTGCGGTTGGGCATCCCGATGCAAGCTCTCGGTTGTTGCTGACGAATCGAATATCCAGGTCTTCCCGACTTTTCAATGAGCATTGCGCGGTCCGCCTCTTCCTTGCAGCTCGCACGCGAGACGCGTGAGCGTTTCGTATCGGCCACGGAAGGCGCGATCGCGCCACTGGCCCGTTTGATCCGGGACCGCCTGACGGCCCTGTCCTCCGAGGCGGGCAATGCCCGCGCCATGCAGGAACATCGCGACGACTTCGTCGCCTTCCACGGCCAAGCCACCCAGTGGGTAACCCTCGCGCAGAACGGCTGGCGAAAGGCGCTGGGAACCGCGGCCGTCGGTGCTTCGGGCACGTCTTCGGCGTTGCGCCTCGAGCTGATCGGCGACGAGGTGGTCGAGAGCAACATTCTTTCGTCTCGCCTGGCGCAGATGATCCACGACAAGGCCAGCTTCGAGCTCAGCGACCTGCGCCTGCGCATCCAGCACCTCGAAGGCACGACCGAGCTCGATGCCAAGGACGTGCTCAAGCCTGAGACGCTCGCCAAGCTGCTGGTCGAGCAGTGGCTGGCGGCCGGTTTGAGCCGCGGGCTCTGGACTCGCGTGCAGGACACCGTGCAGCAGGGGTTGGTAGAGGTAGTGGTCAAGGCCTACCAGAGCGCCAATGCCTTCCTGATCGCCAACGGCGTGATGGAGGAAATCGATCTCAAGAGCTTCGTGCGCCGCACCGGCAATGCCAGCGGCGCGTCCACGGGCTCGGCAGCGTCCGCCAGCGTGCCGATGGACAGCGGCATGTCTGCCGGCCCGCACAGCGCGCAGCGCGCCGGCTTCGGCTTCGATGGGCACCAAGCCGCGTCGATGCCGGGTGGGGCGTCCAGCGCGACCACCACCGGTGGATCGCCGCTCATGGTCGCGCGGCAGCGCGCGCAGAACGCGCTGATGAATCTCAAGCGCTTCGTCACCGCGCGCATCGGCGGCGATGCCGGCGGCCCGTCCGTGCCCATGGCCGCCGACGGCCGTGCCACGGGAGGCGGCACCGGTGCGGGTGGTACGGCCAGCCAGGGTCCGGGCAGTGCGGCGCCGCGTGTCTTCTCGCGCACCTTCGCTGGTGCCATTGCGGATGCCGAGGTCGCTTACCGCATGGCCGCCACGCAGTACATGGACGGCAACGGCGAGCAGGCCACGCTGATCCAGCAGACCGCGGTCGACCTGCGCAGGCGCACCGCCGAACTCAAGAAGCGCGCACCCACCACCGCCGACAAGGCGACGGTCGAGATCGTCGCGCTGATGTTCCAGGCGATCCTGGCCGAGGAGCGCATTCCGTTCTCCGCCCGCGTCTGGTTCGCGCGCCTGCAGATGCCCGTGCTGCGCGTGGCCATCGCCGAGCCGGAGTTCTTCGGCACCCTGCAGCACCCTGCGCGCATGCTGATCGACCGCATGGGATCGTGCGTCATGGGCTTCGATGCCGCGGCCATCTCGGGCAGTGCCCTCGAAAACGAGATCAAGCGCGTGGTGCAGGTGATCGAGCAGTACCCGGAAACGGGCCAGCGCGTGTTCAAGCTGGTGTTCGACGAATTCGTCGCCTTCCTCAACCGCTACCTGACGCAGAGCGACACCACGCAGCGCGTGATGAGCGTGGCGCAGCAGGTGGAGCAGAAGGAGACGATGGCGATCCAGTACACCATCGAGTTGCGCAAGATGCTCAACGACATGCCGGTGCGCGACGAGATCCGCGAATTCCTGTTCAAGGTCTGGGCCGAAGTGCTGGCCATCGCCGCGCTGCGCTACGGCGCGCAGGGCGAGCAGACCGTCATGCTCAAGCGCGTGGCCTCCGAACTGGTCTGGGCCGCAAGCGCCAAGCCCAACCGCACCGACCGCGCTCGCGTGATCCAGGACCTGCCGCAACTGCTGCAGCGCCTGCGCCAGGGCATGGCGTTGCTGGGCATCGTCGACGAGCCGCAGGAAGCGCACATCAAGACCATCGGCGCCACGCTGTCCGACGCGTTCATGTCGAAGACCGAGGCGATTCCGCAGGCCAAGATCGAAGCCATGGCCGAGCGGCTGACGCATCTGGAAGATTTCGTGAGCGACGTGAGCGGCTCCGCCGACCTGCCGCTGGACGCCCACAGCATCGAGCTGCTGCTGGGCGTGGATGCCGCATCCATCGAGGTCATTCCCGACGCTGCAGGCACCAAGGTGTCCGAGGACATGCTGGCCTGGGCGCACGAGCTGCAGGTGGGCAACTGGTTCATGCTGGACCACAACGACCGCGTGAGCCAGGTCCAGTTCGTCTGGCGCAGCGATCGCAAGCAACTGCACCTGTTCGCGTCTGCGGACGGACGCAGCTTCCTGATCCAGGCAGGGCGGCTCGCCGCCTACCTGCAGGCTGGCCTGCTGGTGCCGGCCGAGGAAGAGACGCTCACGGTGCGCGCCACGCGCGAAGCGCTGGCCAAGCTCGATGCGAACCCCGAGCGGCTGCTGAACTAGCCCGCCCCGCCACCGGGTCAGTGGGCCACGCGGCCTTCGCGACTCTCGCAGAGTTCGTCGAGGACCAGCGCATCGGGCTCGATGCCGGTGCTCCAATGCACCATCAATACGATGATCTTGAGTTCGTCGATCGCGACCGGGTCGCCCGGCGCGGCCATCGCCCGTTCGACGACGATCTCGCGCATGCCGCAGGGCAATACGTCCGAGGACTCGAGGAAGCGGATGAAGCCGAGGCATTCGGCGCCCAGGTGTTCCTGCTCGGCCTGCGAGTAGACCCGCATGGAGCCCGCCGATTGAGGAAGGGCCGGCTCGGATGCGCCGCGCAGCGTGACCGTGGCGCTCGCCTCGTCGTCGGCGTTGCGCTCGATCTGCATGCCTTGCGTGGCAAGGCTCAGGCCGTCGAGCCAGTGAAGGGCTTCGCGGATCTCCTCCGCCTCGAAACCATGTGCGCTGAGCTTGCGGCCCAGCTGTTCGGGTTCGGGGCAGGCGTCGCCGCGCCAATAGTTCTCGTAGACAAAGACAAGCACTTCGAACATGGCCCCAATATAGCCCACGTTCGTGCGCCGCGAGCTACGTGGAAGCGCTTCGTTGGAAGAGCCCGCCGGGCAGCCGTGCGACATGGCCGTCGAGTTCGAGCTCGAGCATCTTCGCCTGCAGCGCGGCTGCACTCCAGCCTGTGCGCGCGCTCAGCGCGTCGAGGCTCACGGGGTCGAATCCGAGTGCGTCGAGCAACGGGTCTTCGGTGGCCGTGCCCGCATGTCCGTTGCCGCCGGCGGCGCGCGCCTGCAGCGGCGGCAGTTCCTCGAGGATGTCGCTCACCGACTCCACCAGCTTCGCCCCCTGGCGGATCAGCGCATGGCAGCCGCGCGACTGCGGCGAATGGATCGAACCCGGAATGGCAAACACTTCCTTGCCCTGTTCGGACGTGAGGCGCGCCGTGATGAGCGAGCCCGACTGCAGCGCCGCCTCGACCACCAGCGTACCGCGCGCCAGCCCGGCGATCAGCCGGTTGCGCTTCGGGAAGTTCTGCGTGAGCGGCGGCGTGCCCAGGGGCAGTTCGCTCACGATCAGGCCCTGCTGCGTGATGCGGTGCGCGAGGTCGCGGTGCCTTGCGGGGTAGACGCGATCGAGGCCTGTGCCGACCACGGCCACCGTGGCCAGCCGGGGCAGGTCGCCGGCCGCATCGAGTGCGCCCTGGTGCGCAGCGCCGTCGACGCCCAGCGCCAACCCGGACACCACCGGCAGGCCGGCATCGCCCAGTGCGCGGGCGAAGCTGCGTGCATTGGTGGCGCCTTGCGGCGTCGGGTTGCGGCTGCCCACCACGGCGATGCTGTGACCCAGCTGGGTGAGGTCGAAATCGGCGTTGCCGAGCAGGTAGAGCATCAACGGCGGATCGGCCGTTTCGAGCAGCGACGCGGGGTATCCGGGGTCGCCGAGCGTGACGATGCGGCGCGATGCTGCCGTGGCGCCGGCCGGGTTGCCCGAGCCGTCGTCCGTCGCCGCGTGGAGCCATTGCCAGGTCAGGTCGATCTGCGCCTGCAGGTTGGCCGGCGTCTGCTGCAATGCGTCGGCCTGGGCATGGGAAACGACCTCGCGCAGCGCCGCGTCCTGCTGCGCGAAGATGCGCTCGGGCAGCCCGAAGGCAGCGAGCAGGCGGCGCGCGCCAGCGTCACCGATGCCTGACGTCAGTGAAAGCCGCAGCCAGCCTGCGAGTTCTGCGCGTTCCAAACGAATGTGTGCGGGAAGGGATGCCGGCGTCGCGGGTCAGGGATTGACGAGGAAGTCGCCGGCGCGGGGAGTGTCGTTGATTTCCAGCACCAGCGCGTAGGACACTTTCTCGAAAGTGCGGAACACCATCAGCAGGCCGATGCGTTCGTTCGGCAGCTTGATCGTTTCCTTGCGGGCGCCGGTGCGGTCGAGGATCGTCTCGCCGTTCTTCAGGATGGCCAGCACGTGGCCGTTGTCGATGCCGTCGCGCGTGCCCTTGTTGATGGCCACGACCTGGTTCTGCGCTGCGAACTGCACCGCGTTGCCGTAGACCGAGACGATGCGCCCGTCGACCTGCGTCGACGGGGCGCGGGGCACGTAGCTCAGCAGCTGGCGCGGGGGCTCGGGCAGCAGGCGGTCGCCGGCGCGCATTTCCTCGCGCGACGCGATGATGTCGATGCTCGCGGGTACCACGGTGACGACGTCCTTGTCCTCCACCGTCTCGATGGTGGTCGACTCGCCGCGCTGCAGCCGGGCCTTGCCCAGGTACTGCGCCTCGTAGCCGAGGATTTCGCCCGTGCCGGGGTCCTTCAGCGGGGTGGCGTTGCGGAAGATCCGGAAGTTCTGCACCGGGCCGGCGGTCTCGACCAGGGGTGCCTCGGCGCTGCCGCGGGCATAGGCCCGGTCGCCGCGCGACAGCAGCACGCGGCTGTCGTTGCCCGCGACGATGCGCGGTGCGGCATCGAGCGTGCCGGCGTCGACCACGATGGGTTCGCTCAGGAAGGGTTCGATGATGCTCGGGTTGAGCGTGGGCAATGCCATGCCGGCCAGCGAGTCGAAGCGGGTGCGAGGTGACAGCTTGATGGTTCCGCCGTCGCCGCTGAAGCCGCCGCGGCGGGTGGTCAGGCGTGCGCGGCCGCCGCTCTTGTCCAGGTAGAGCACCTGGCCCGGA
The DNA here is from genome assembly GCF_902712855.1 of Variovorax paradoxus. NCBI lineage: Bacteria > Pseudomonadati > Pseudomonadota > Betaproteobacteria > Burkholderiales > Comamonadaceae > Variovorax > Variovorax paradoxus. The sequence continues at coordinate 299,046 of NZ_LR743507.1, read as the reverse complement.
TAGATCCGGTGCGGGTTGGCGATTTCGTTGATGTTCATGCCCCAGAGCTCAGGCCAGCGCCAGGGGCGCAGCAGATAGAGGCGCGAGATGGCCCAGAGCGTGTCGCCGGGCTTGATGGTGTACTCGTCGGGGGCGTTGGGTGCCAGTTCGCTCAGTGGCACGCCGGCCTGCGCTGTCTGCTGCGCCGTCGCGCGCTGCTGGGGCGTGACCGGATAGTTCTGTGCCCAGGCCGTCGTCGCGCCGCAACTGCCGATGACCGCAAGGGCGGTCAGCGTTGCAAGAAGAGACGGGCGCTGGCGGTCGGTGAAGCTGAGCTTTTTCATGTCTGGATGGTGAGCGCCCCGCAGTAGCGCGGCGCATACGAATCTCACAATTTGCTACGAATTCTGCGCTGAACCCCATGCGAGGGCAACGTTTTCGGACTCCGGGGGCCCGTCGCGTCGCGGAATTGGCGAAAATAGCCACAACTTCCCCCCGATTTCATGGCCAAACGAATCATTCTGAGTTACCCGGACAAGCGCCTGCATACGGTGGCCAAGCCGGTGCAGGGCGTCGACGCGCGCATCAAGACCCTCATCGCGGACATGCTGGAGACCATGTACGACGCCAACGGCATCGGCCTGGCGGCAACCCAGATCGACGTGCACGAGCGCCTGGTCGTCATCGATACCTCCGAGGAACGCAACGAACCGATCGTGCTGATCAACCCCGAGATCACCTGGGCCAGCGACGAAAAGGTGCTTAACGAAGAGGGCTGCCTCTCGGTGCCCGGCATCTACGACGGCGTGATGCGTTCCACCTCGGTGAAGGTGCAGGCGCTCGACGAGAACGGCGAGTCGCGCACCATCGAGGCCGACGGCCTGCTGGCGGTGTGCATCCAGCACGAACTCGACCATCTGCTGGGCAAGGTGTTCGTCGAATACCTGTCCCCCCTGAAGCGCAACCGCATCAAGAGCAAGCTGCTCAAGCAGCAGCGCGAAGAACTGCGCGAACGGGCCTGAACCCATGATCTTCCGTCGCTTCGGTTTCCTTGCCGCGCTGGCCCTTGCCGCCGGCCTCGGTCTCGCCGGTTGCGCGGGCGAGCCCACCCGCGTCCAGCCTGGCGCCTCTGCCGCCGACACCCTGCAGCGCCTGGGCCCGCCCACCGGCCGCTATCCGCTGACCGGCGGCGGCGAGCGCCTGCAGTACTCGCGCCTGCCCGCCGGCTTCGAGGTGACCGACATCGACGTCGATGCCTCCGGCAAGGTCGTGTCGGTGACGCAGGTGCTCAACGAAGGCCGCTTCGGCCACGACATCAAGGTCAACCAGTGGCGCCAGAACGACGTGATGGCGTTCTACGGCCGCCCCTATGAGATTTCCCGCGTGAGTTCCTTCGACGGCGCGGTCTGGACCTGGCGCTACAAGGCCGTGAACGAGCGCCGCATGCTGTACATCTACATCGATCCGACCGGCGTGGTCCGGCGCTATCACACGGGGGACGATCTCGATCTCGATCGGATCCGGGATTGAGCCGCCTGAGAGTCGTCTTCGCGGGCACGCCCGAGTTCGCGCGCGTCGCCCTGGAGGCCATTGCCGCCGCCGGGCATGACGTGGTGCTGGTCATGAGCCAGCCCGACCGCCCGGCCGGCCGCGGCATGAAGCTGCAGGCCTCGCCCGTCAAGCAATGCGCCGTGACCCACCACTGGCCGGTGGCGCAGCCGCGCAGCCTGCGGCTGGACGGCAAGTACCCCGACGAGGCCTCGGCCGCGCGCGACACGCTGCTCGCCGCCAGGCCCGACGTGATGGTGGTCGCCGCCTACGGCCTGATCCTGCCCCAGTGGGTGCTCGACCTGCCTGTGCACGGCTGCCTCAACATCCATGCGAGTCTCCTGCCGCGCTGGCGCGGCGCCGCGCCGATCCACCGTGCCATCGAGGCCGGCGACGCGCAGACCGGCATCACCATCATGCAGATGGACGCCGGCCTCGACACCGGCGACATGCTGTTGCGCGAGGCGCTCGACATCGGCAGCGACAACACCGCCCGCCTGCACGATCGCCTGGCCGACATGGGCGGCCGCATGATCGTCGAGGCGCTCGCGCGCATCGGCACCCTCACCCGTACGCCCCAGCCGGCCGAGGGCGTCACCTATGCCAGCAAGGTCGAGAAGCACGAGGCGCTGATCGACTGGGCACAGCCGGCCGAGGCCATCGTGCGCCGCATCCGCGCCTTCGATCCGTTCCCGGGCGCCAACAGCCCGCTCGACGGCGAGACCGTCAAGCTCTGGACCGCGCAGGCAGCGCCTTCTGCCGAATCGGCCGCGCCGGGAACCATCCTCGCGGTGACCGACGCCGGCGTCACCGTGGCCGCCGCCGATGCGGCCGTGACCGTCACCGAACTTCAGCGACCGGGTGGCAAGCGCCTGGCCGTGGCCGATTTCCTGCGCGGCTTCGACCTGAAGCCCGGGCAGGCGTTCGGCTGATGTTCCTCTCGCAAAGCATCCGCGGCCGCCCCGAATTCCGCATCGGCGTGCGCGACATGTCGCCGGTAGCCATGGGCATCGGCGCCTGGGGGCTCATGACCGGCGTCGCCATGGTCAAGTCGAACATGAGCGTGGTCGAGGCGCTGGCCATGACGCTGCTCGTGTATGCAGGCAGCTCGCAGCTCGCGGCCATTCCGCTGCTGTTCGCGGGCGCGCCGGCCTGGGTCATCCTGGCGACGGGCTTCTGCGTCAACCTGCGCTTCGTGGTGTTCAGCCTGCACCTGCGCCCCTACCTCATGCACATGCCGCGCTGGCGCCGCATGCTGCACGGCTACCTCACGGCGGACATGAGCTATGCGCTGTTCACCAAGAAGTACCCGAAGCCGCCGCTGACCATTGCCGAGCAGGAGGCGCAGGAGGCCTACCTCACCGGCAACTACTTCGTGACCTGGTGCGCCTGGATGGGCATGAGCCTGCTGGGCGTCGCGCTCGCCAACTTCATCCCGCAGAACTGGGGCCTGAGCTTTGCCGGCGTGCTAAGCCTGGTGGCCATCGTCTGCTCCATGGCGACCACGCGGCTGCGCGTGCTCGCCGCCCTCATCGCCGGCGCCACGGCGGTCGCCGCCTACGCGCTGCCGCTGAAGCTCAACATCGTCGTGGCCATCGGCGTCGCAGTGCTGCTGTGCTTCTGGCTCGAGAAGCAGTTCGGCCTCGATCCCGACGCGGAGGATGACAAGTGAGCGCCGCGCGGCCGCCCGGAGGCGCTCGCCCCCTCCGTCCGGAGGGGGTAGGCGAAGCGACACGCAGTGCGCGCAGGCTGGGGGAGGAGAACTACCTGAGCGCCGCGCGGCCGCCCGGAGGCGCTCGCCCCCCTCGCCCGGAGGGGGGTGGCGAAGCGACACGAAGTGCGTGCAGAGTGGGGGAGGCAGGCAAATGAGCACCGCCAACGCAACCACCGACTGGTGGACCCTCGGCGTGATCGTCGGGCTCGCGCTCGTCACGGTGCTCACGCGCTGCTTCTTCTTCATCCTCGACCGGCCCTGGGGCCTGCCCGAGTGGGCGCACCGTGCGCTGCACTACGCGCCGGCCGCTGCGCTCGCGGGGGTGATCGCGCCCGAGATCGTCATGACGCAGGGCCACCTCGTCACCACGCTGCACGACGCGCGCCTGTATGCGGCGGTGGTCGGCGCGGCTTACTTCTACTGGCGCCGCGGCGTGCTCGGCACCATGCTCGCGGGCATGGCGGTGTATTTGCCGCTGCACCTCGGCCTCGGCTGGTAGCACGCGGCCGGCGCGGCCGGGGGCTCATCAGTCCAGCTTCACGCCTGCGGTCTTGATGATCTGCCCCCAGCGGTCGCTTTCCGCGCGCGAGAGCTTGTAGAAGTCCTGCGGCGTGCCGGGGAGCGCCTCGAAGCCGAAATCGGCGAAAAGCTTTACCACCTTCGGCGCCTTCATCGCCTTGTGCAGCTCGGCATTGAGCCGCGCCACCGCCTCGGGCGGCATGCCGGCCGGCCCGATCAGCCCGTGGAAGGCGTAAGCGTTGACGTCGCTGAAGCCGGCCTCCACGAAGGTCGGCACGTCGGGCAGGGCGCCCGCGCGCTGCGGCAGTGCAATGGCCAGCACCCGGACCTTGCCCGACCGGATGATCGGCAATCCCGAGGCCAGGTCGAGCATCATCGTCGGCACCTGGCCGCCCATCACGTCGGTCATGGCGGGCGCGGCGCCCTTGTACGGCACGTGCGTGATCGTCAGGCCCGCCTTCTGCTTGAAGAGCTCCATCGCCATGTGGTGCGGCGAACCGTTGCCGGGCGAGGCATAGCTCACCTTGTCGGGGTTGGCCTTCACGTAGCGCACGAACTCGGCCACGGTCTTCGCCGGAAAGTCGGGGTGCACCACCAGCGCCACCGGGAAGCGGCCGATGGTGCCGATGTAGGTGAAGTCACTCGCGGGCTTGTACGGCAGCTTGGCGAACATGTGTTCGTTGAACAGCAGCGCGGCGTTCTCGGCCTGCATGATCGTGTAGCCGTCGGGCCGGGCCTGCATCATCACCGAGACGCCGATGTTGGTGGACGCGCCCGGCCGGTTGTCGATGATGAGCGGCTGCCCGAGCGACGGCTGCATCGCCTCCGCCAGCGAGCGCGCGAGGTTGTCGGTGCCGCCGCCGGCCACGTAGGGCACGATCCACTTGACCGGCTGGGTCGGGTAGGTCGCCGGCTGTGCCGATGCGAGGCTGGTGGCCAGCGCGAGCGCCGCGCCGATCAGGGGAAGTAGTCGCTTCATCGTCTGTCGTCTCCGTTGCTTGTCTTGAATCGGTTCGGTCGGTTCGGTCGGTTCGTTCCGGCCCAGGTCATTCGCCGCGCAGGACCTGCCAGAGCTCGCGGTCGCGTTCGGCGGTCCACACCACGGGGTGCTCGATGCCGCGCAGCTCGTCATAGGCGCGCGACACGTCGAAAGGCAGCACGTGCTGGAACACCGGCCAAGTGCCGAAGCGCGGTGCCATCGCGGCTTCGGCGCGCGCGAAGCAGCCCTTGAGCGTGTCGCCCGCGGCGATGCCGGCCTTCACGCTGTCGAGCAGCGTCGACAGGAAGGCCTTGGTGAGCCCGATGGCCTCGGCGCAGGCCGCTTCGTCCTGCAGCACCGCGCCGCGCCCGGGCACCAGCACGCGCGGGTTCAGCGCACGCACCGCGTCGAGCGTGCCGGCCCAGTCGCCGATGTAGGCGTCGCCCGCGTACACGCCGCAATGGTTCTCGACCACGTCGCCCGAGAACAGCACGCCGCAGTCGGGCAGCCATGCGACGGTGTCGCCGCTCGAATGCCCGCGGCCCAGTGCCATCAGCCGCAGCTCGCGGCCCGTGCCGGGGCGGGGGCCGAGCCACAGGCTCATCTCGCCATGGAAGCTGGTCGTCGGAAAGGTGAGGCCCGGAATCTCTTCCACGCCCGCGAACAGGCGCGGAAAGCGGCCGACTTCCGAGTCGAAGTCGGCCTGCCCGCGGGTGCGGATCCAGTCGAGCGTGCCGTTGCTCGCGATGATCTGCTCCACCTCGTCGAAGGCGTTCGCGCCCATCACGCGCACTGCGTGGTAGTGGGTGAGCACGATGGTCTTGATCGGCTTGTCGGTCACCGTGCGGATGGCAGAGAGAAAGTCGCGCGCCATGCGCGGCGTGGGGCGCGTGTCGATCAGCACCACCTGCTCGTCGCCGACGACGAAGCCGCAGTTGGGGTCGAAGTCGCTGATGTAGCCCCAGGCGCCAGGCGCGAGTTCGTGCAGCCGGGGCTTCTGCTCGCGGGTGTCCGAGGCGGACGCGAAGGAAACGGTCGTGGTCATGGGGTGTTCGTTGTCGTGGGGTCTTCTTCGGCGGCCGCGCGGATGCAGGCGAGCAGCACGTCCTGGTCGGCGCACTGGTTGGCCAGCAGCAGCACGAGGCGGGCGTTGAGGTCGGCGCTCTGCGCCTCGGTGCGGCCTTCATGCGCCGCGAGCAGCGCTGCGTAGAAGCCGTCGGGATCGGGAATGCGGGGCTCGGTGATCATGGGGCGGAGTCGTGGGCGAGGGCGACGTGCAGCGCGGCCGCGATGGTGTCCGGCGTGGCGTTCGCGAGCACGGCGGCGCAGTAGGCATCGGGCCGCACCAGCGCGAAGCCGCCTGCGCCGCCGATGCCGAGATGGGTGGCGAGCCGGTCGTCGGCCTGCAGCGTGGGCAGGCCGCTGTCGCCGCCGATGGCCAGCAGGCGCAGAGGCAGCGAGGCCGTGGCCTCGCGCGCCGCATCGGCCTGCGCGCGCGCAGGCGAGAACCACAGGCCGAGGCACCGGGTGCCGTCGGCGAGCAACTGCATCAGCGTGGTCTCGCGGCCGTCGGCCCAGCGCAGCGGCAGGTTCTGGACCGTGCGCCCGCCATCGGGCAACGCCGGCGCGGCGGGGTAATCGTTGGCGACCGACATGCGCCCGGTATTCACCAGCGTGCGCGCGAAGGGATGGCGCGCGGCCAGCGCGACCACGGCGCGGCGCAGCGTGTGCTCGGCCGGCGAGCGCGGCGCAAGAAAGCGCGCGGAGCGGCTCGTCACCTGCAGGTTCTGCTTCGCGGCGGGGTGGCGTTCCGCGTCGTAGCTGTCGAGCAGCGTGTCGCCGGCATGGCCCTGCGCCACCAGCGCGAGCTTCCAGCCGAGGTTGGCCGCGTCCTGGATGCCGCTGTTGCCGCCGCGCGCACCGAACGGACTCACCACGTGTGCCGCATCGCCGATGAAGAACACGCGGCCGTGCCTGAAGCTGTCGAGCAGGTGGTCGCGGTAGCCGTAGGGGCCGATCCACACGAACTCGAACTCCACGTCGGGCCCGAGCTGTTCGCGCAGCCGCGCGCCGGCCACCTCCGGCCGGCTGATGGCGGCCGTGTCGCAGTCCTCGGGCATCTGGTAGTCGATGCGCCACACGCCGTCGGCCATCAGGTGCTGCCACACGCCGCGGCCCTCGTTGAACGGCGCGTCGACCCAGGTCCAGCGCTCGGTGGGCAGCGGCTTGCGAAAGCGGACGTCGCTGATGCACCAGCGGTCGGTGCTGCGCGAGGAATGCGCGTCGATGCCGAGCTGCGTGCGGATCGCGCTGTTGGCGCCGGTCGCGTCGATCAGGCGGTCGACTTCGATCGTGTAGCTGCCGGCGGGCGTCTCGATGTCCAGGCGCACACCGTCGGCGAGCGGCTCGACGCGCGTGACGCGGCTCTTCCAGCGCACGTCGGTCAGGCCGAGCTCGAGGATGCGCTCCACCAGGAACCACTCGATATAGAACTGCTGCAGGTTGATGAACGGCGGCTGCCTCGAGACGCTGTTCGCCTGCAGGTTGAAGTTGTAGACCTCCTGATCGCCGGAGAAGGTGCGCCCGAACGACCAGGTGATGCCCTTGGCCGCGATGCGCTCGTAGATGCCCAGGCGCTCGAAGATCTCCAGGCTCTTCTGCGCGTAGCAGATGCCGCGCGACGAGGCGCCGCGCACGCCCACGGTGTCGTCCTCGTCGAGCAGCACAGCGCGCACACCGCGCTGCGCGAGGTCGCAGGCGAGCGTGAGGCCCGAAGGACCGGCGCCGACGATCACGATCGGGTGGCGCACGGGCTTCGTGCTGTTCAGTTCGGGCGGCGGCGTGAAAGGCCAGCTCGGCAGCTCGTAGGCCGGCGCGAATGCAAAGGTCTCCATGGTCTTCTTAGAGCGCGTGCGCGAATTCGGCGATGGCGTCCGCCGCCTCCAGCACCAGCCCGGGCTGTCCCGCGAGGTAGTGGTTGCCGCCAACGATGTCGACATTGCGGATGCGCGCGCCGCCCGCTGCCATCCAGGCGTCGCGAGTGCTGGGAAAGGTCGACTGGTCGCCCGTGTAGGTCAGCAGCAGCTTGGGCACCGTGGTGCGCGCGAGATTGGTCGGCCCGTCGGCCTGCGAGCGCGACGACCATTGCGAGAGGAACGCGGTCAGCGAGGTGGTGCGGCCCATGGCATTGGCCGAGTAGTTCACCTGGCGTGCGTCGCCCCATACGCTGCCGGGCAGCCGGTCGTTCGCGTCGAGCGAGAGGTCGACGCAGCGCGGGTCGGCGTGCGTGCGGTAGATGACGAAGGCCTGGTCGCGCGGCGCACCCGGCGTCTTGCGCAGCAGCGCGAGGCGGTCGACGGCCCACCGCTCGATGCGGTCGAGCCGCGCGCGCTGCGCCGCGCCGAAGCGCGCGAGAAAGTCGCTGTCATACGGCACGCGGTGGCGCGCGTCGTACATGTCGAGTTCGGGATCGACGGAGAGCGGGTCGTGCTCGTCGGTGACCGAGGGATCGATCCAGTCGCGCATGAGCCGCGTGCGGCCCAGGTGAGCGGCGCACAGCGCGATGCCGTCCACGGGCGGCAGGTCGCCGGGATGCAGGTGCGTCGGGTCGCCGTCGGGCAGGTGCGTGGCGGTGAGCCGCTCGGCCTGCGCCTGGTAGAAGGCCGCCAGCGCGGCGCCGCCCGAGTTGCCGACCAGCAGCACCTTCTCGTAGCCGGCCGCGCGCAGGTGCTGCACGCCGGCGCCCAGATCCTGGATGGCGCGCTCCATCAGCAGCACGGTGTCGTTGCCCACGAAGCGCGAGTTGAGTCCCATGCAGCAGATGCCGTGCTCGGCCAGCGGGCCGATCAGGTAGTGGCCCATGAAGTTGCTGGTCGGATGCATCACGATGGCCGCGACCTTCTTCGGTCCCGGCGGTGCGCGGAAGGCGCCGTAGATGCGCGGGCGCAGCATCTGCAGGCCCGACTGGCTCTCCATGGCCGCGCCGGGCTTCACGTCGATGACGGCGAGTTGCAGTTCAGACATCCGATGCGCCTTTCGATGCTGCGGCAGCGGCGCGCAGGCCGGCCTTGCGCGCGGTCCACGCGTCGAGGTCGGCGCGCGCGCGCAGGGCATGCGCGTCCATCTCGGCCTGCGGCACGGTCGGCGTGGTCAGTTCCACGCGGATGCCGTTGGGGTCGAAGAAGTAGATCGATTCGATGATGTGGTGGTCGGTCACGCCCAGCACTTCGACGCCTGCGCCTTCGAGCCGCGCCTTGGCGGCCAGCAGGTCGGCCACCGAATCGACGCGCAGCGCGATGTGGTTCACCCACGCCGGCGTGTTGGGCGAGGGCAGCGCGGCGACGTCGTCGCCCAGGTCGAAGAAGGCGATGTACGAGCCGTCGCGCATCTGGAAGAAGATGTGCACGTAGGGGCAGTACTCGCCGGTGCTCGGCACGTGGTCGCTCTTGATGACGTGGGCCAGCGGCAGGCCCAGCAGGTCTTCGTAGAAGCGGCGTGTTTCCTCGCCGCCGCGGCAGCGCCAGGCGAAATGGTGCAGCCCCGTACTGGGGCGCGGGCGGGTGGGCCGTGGGGCGGTCGTCGTCGGCATGCGTGTCTCCGTGGAGCCGCGATTGGGCGACGTTGCGTCTTATGATGCAATCGAAATTAATTCATCGATTGATGAAATAACCATATATATGAATCTCACCCTGCGCCAGTTGCGCGCCTTCGCCGCGGTGGCCGAGAGCGGCAGCTTCACTGCCGCCGCGCAGCAGCTGCATCTCACGCAGTCGGCGCTCAGCGTGCTGGTGCGCGAACTCGAGCGCGAGATGGGCGTGCAGCTGCTCGACCGCAACACCCGCAGCGTCCAGCTCTCGGAAGCGGGGCGCGAATTCCTGCCCTCGGTGCACCGCCTGCTCGGCGATCTGGCGGGCGCGGTGGCCGGCGTGACCGATTTGCGTGACAAGAAGAAAGGGCTGTTGCGGCTTGCGGCGCCGCAGCTCATGGCCTGCACGCTGATGCCGCGCGTGATCGCCGCCTACCGCGCGCGGTATCCGGACGTCGATGTCCGCCTGGCCGACACGCTGCCCGAGCATCTGCTGGCAGGCGTGTCGGCGGGCGATGTCGAACTGGCCGTGGGGCAAGACGTGGCCGTGGACGGCGCCATCGAGCGCCGCACGCTGTTCCGCGACCGGCACTGGCTGATCTGCCCGCCGGATCACGCCTTCGCCAGGCGCCGCAAGGTGCGCTGGCACGAGCTGTCGCCCTACACCTTCATCGCGCCCACGCGCGATTTCCGCCAGCGCGCGCTGCCCGAACTGGGCGCTCAGGAGCGCGAATACCTGCTGCGCGCAGGAACTCAGGAGGTGTCGTACATGACCACTGCACTCGGCATGGTGGCCTCGGGGCTCGGGCTCACGGTCTGCCCGACCTACTCCGCGCCGCTGGTGCGTGCCCACGGGCTGCAGATGGTGAAGCTCGAATCGCCCGATTTCCACCGCGAGGTGTGCGTCTACAGCGCGGCGCGCCGAACCCTGTCGCCGGCGGCTGCCAGCTTCGTGGAGATCCTGGAAGGTTTCGCCAGGGCGCAGCCGAAGGCCTAGCGCAATGGGCATCTCAAGGCCGAAAAGCATCAGAACACCGCAAGAGGCGTACAGGGCTGCGGCGGGGTGAAACCTACAATGCAGGCCGACCCGTCTTCCACCTCCTCCAGATCCATGAACGTCATTCGATTCACCGACCTCTGCGCACAGGGCAAAGCCGCCGGCCAGCGCGTCTTCATCCGTGCCGACCTCAACGTGCCGCAGGACGACGCCGGCAACATCACCGAGGACACGCGCATCCGCGCTTCCGTGCCCTGCATCCAGCTCGCGCTGGACGCCGGCGCGGCCGTGATGGTCACGTCGCACCTGGGCCGCCCGACCGAGGGCGAGTTCAAGCCCGAGGACTCGCTGGCGCCCGTCGCCAGGCGCCTGGGCGAACTGCTCGGCCGCGAGGTTCCGCTGATCGCCAACTGGGTCGACGGCGTCGACGTCAAGCCCGGCCAGGTCGTGCTGCTCGAGAACTGCCGCGTCAACAAGGGCGAGAAGAAGAACGACGAGGCGCTGGCGCGCAAACTGGCCGCGCTGACCGACATCTACGTGAACGACGCCTTCGGCACCGCGCACCGCGCCGAGGCCACCACCTACGGCATCGCGCAGTTCGCCAAGATCGCCGCGGCGGGCCCGCTGCTGGCGGCCGAGATCGACGCCATCACCAAGGCGCTGGCGCAACCCAAGCGGCCGCTGGTGGCCATCGTGGCGGGCTCGAAGGTGAGCACCAAGCTCACCATCCTCAAGAGCCTGTCGGCCAACGTCGACCAGCTCATCGTGGGCGGCGGCATCGCCAACACGTTCATGCTGGCGGCGGGCCTGAAGATCGGCAAGTCGCTGGCCGAGCCCGACCTGGTCGACCAGGCCAAGGCCGTCATCGAAGCCATGCGCGCGCGCGGCGCCGACGTGCCGATCCCGGTGGACGTGGTCACGGCCAAGACCTTCGCGGCCGATGCGGCAGCCACCGTCAAGGACGCCAGCGACGTGGCCGACGACGACCTGATTCTGGACATCGGCCCGAAGACGGCCGCCCAACTGGCCGCGCAACTGCGCGAGGCGGGCACCATCGTCTGGAACGGCCCGGTGGGCGTGTTCGAGTTCGACGCGTTCGCGGGTGGCACCAAGGCGATCGCGCAGGCCATTGCCGAGAGCAGTGCGTTCTCGATCGCCGGCGGCGGCGACACGCTCGCGGCCATCGCCAAGTACGGCATCGAGAAGCAGGTCGGCTACATCTCGACCGGCGGCGGTGCTTTCCTCGAGGTGCTGGAAGGCAAGACCCTGCCAGCCTTCGAAATCCTGGCCAAGCGCGCGGCCGGTTGATCTCCGGCGCGGCGGGTCGCCGTCCGGCGAAAGCCCGGGAGGCGACTATCGCCGGACACACAAAGTGTATACAGTAGCGGATACAAAACGGAGACCACCCTCATGAGTTCGGACCGCATCCCCCGCCACGCCACCAAGATCGTTGCCACGCTCGGTCCGGCGTCCAGTACCCCTGAACTGCTCGAGCAGATGATCCTGGCCAAGGTCAGCGTGGTGCGGCTCAACTTCAGCCACGGCACGGCGCAGGACCACATCGACCGCGCCGCCATGGTGCGCGAAGCCGCCCGCAAGGCGGGCCGCGAAGTGGCCATCATGGCCGACTTGCAGGGCCCGAAGATCCGTGTCGGCAAGTTCGCGCAGGGCAAGGTCTGGCTGGAGCCCGGTGCCAAGTTCGTGCTCGACGCATCGCGCACCGAACTCGGCGACGTCGACGCCGTGGGCCTCGACTACAAGGATCTGCCGCGCGACGTGAAGCCCGGCGACCGGCTGCTGCTGAACGACGGCCTCATCGTGCTCACGGTGGACGCGGTAAGGGGCGAGGCGGTGCACACCACCGTCAAGCTCGGCGGCGAGCTGTCGAACAACAAGGGCATCAACAAGCAGGGCGGCGGCCTCACGGCGCCCGCGCTGACCGCCAAGGACATGGAAGACATCAAGACCGCGATGAGCTTCCAGGCCGACTACGTGGCCGTGAGCTTTCCCAAGAACGCCACCGACATGGAAATGGCCCGCCAGCTGTGCAACGTGGCGGCCGCCGAATACGGCCACAAGCCGGGCATGATCGCCAAGATCGAGCGTGCCGAGGCCATTCCCAAGCTCGAGGAGATCCTGCGCGCCAGCGACGGCATCATGGTCGCTCGCGGCGACCTCGCCGTTGAAGTCGGCAACGCCGCCGTGCCGGCGCTGCAGAAGAAGATGATCCGCCTGGCGCGCGACATGGACAAGGTGGTCATCACCGCGACCCAGATGATGGAGTCGATGATCACCAACCCCGTGCCCACGCGCGCCGAGGTGAGCGACGTGGCCAACGCCGTGCTCGACGGCACCGACGCCGTGATGCTCTCGGCCGAGACCGCGTCGGGCCGCTACCCGCTCGAGACCGTGCAGGAGATGAGCCGCATCTGCGAAGCCGCCGAGGCCGCCGAAGACAAGACGCTCGACGCCGACTTCAGCGGCAAGGCCTACAGCCGCATCGACCAGTCGATCGCCATGGGCGCGCTGTTCACCGCCCACCACCTGGGCGCCAAGGCCATCGTGGCGCTCACCGAGTCGGGCTCCACCATGCTGTGGATGAGCCGCCATCGCGCGCACATCCCCATGTACGCCCTGACCTCGCGGCTGGCCACGCAGCGCAAGCTGGCGCTGTACCGCAACGTGCGTCCGCTGCTGATGGATTCGGAGAGCGACCGCGACACCGCGCTGCTGCAGGCCGAGAACCACCTGAAGAAACGCGGCATCGTGCAGAGCGGCGACGTCTACGCCATCACCTGCGGCGAGCCGATGGGTGCCCCGGGCGGCACCAACATGCTGAAGATCTGCCGAGCGAGCTGACGGCCCCATTCGGGAAACACCGCGGAACCGGCTTTGCCGGGCCGCTGGTGTTGCCCCCTGCAAGGGGGTTGGCGTAGCGACACGAAGTGCGCGAAGCCTGGGGGTTGCCTATTTCTAGCCGTTGCGGAATAGGAAGCTGTAGGCATTGAGGGCGGGTACGCCGCCCAGGTGCGCATAAAGCACTTTCGAGCCGGCCGGAAATTCGCCGAGCCGCACCTTCTCGATCATCCCGTGCATCGACTTGCCTTCGTACACGGGGTCGGTCAGCATGCCTTCGAAGCGTGCGCACAGGCGGATGGCTTCCAGCGTGCCGTCGTTCGGCAGCCCGTACTCGGGGCCGCCGAAGCGGCGGTCGAGCACCACGTCCTTGTCGGTGATGTCGCGGCCCAGTTCGACGAGTTCGGCCGTGTTCTTCGCGATGCGCACGATCTGCTCGAAGGTCTGCTGCGGCTTGGCCGAGGCGTCGATGCCGATCACGCGATCGGCCCGGCCGTCGTCCGCGAAGCCCACGACCATGCCGGCCTGCGTGCTGCCGGTGACCGAGCAGACGACGATGTAGTCGAACCTGAAGCCGAGCGCGGCCTCCTGCTGGCGCACTTCCTCGGCGAAGCCGACGAAACCCAGGCCCCCGCGCGGATGCTCGGAGCAGCCCGCTGGAATCGGAAACGGTTTGCCGCCGGCCTTGCGCACGTCGCTCATGGCTTCTTCCCAGCTCTTGCGGATGCCGATGTCGAAGCCGGCGGCGTCCAGCCGCACGTCGGCGCCGAGGATGCGCGACATCTCGATGTTGCCGACCCGGTCGTACACCGCGTCGGAGTAGTTGACCCAGTTCTCCTGCACCAGCACGCACTTCAGCCCGAGGTGCGCGGCCACTGCGGCGACTTGTCGGGTCTGGTTCGACTGGATGCCGCCGATCGAGACCAGCGTGTCGTAGCCGCCTTCGAGCGCCTCGGGAATCAGGTATTCGAGCTTTCGCGTCTTGTTGCCGCCGAAGGCCAGGCCGCTGTTGCAGTCCTCGCGCTTGGCGTAAAGCTCGACCTTGCCGCCGAGGTGGGCGCTCAAACGCTTCAGCGGATGGATCGGCGTGGGGCCGAAGGTCAGTGCGTGGCGGGGAAACTTCTTCAGGTTCATGGCGGCTCCAGGAGGTTGAAGCCTTGAATCGTAGGAAGAAGGGCTCGCAACGTGCTTGCGAAGTTCGCTGGATTCATCGACTAAAAAAAGGCACGATGACCGGAACGAAATCTTTTGAGCCGATAAAGCAGGCATGAGCACAACAAAATTGCGTTCTCCTCTGGAGCTCGATCGCACCGACCGCGCCATCCTGCGTACCCTGCAGCGCGATGCGTCGCTCTCCAACGTCGCGCTGGCAGCCAGGGTGAACCTGAGCGCAGCCGCCTGCCTGCGGCGCGTGGAGCGGCTCAAGGAGGCGGGGCTCATCAAGGGCATGGTCGCGCTGCTCGACCCCGACGCGCTCGAACTCGGCATGCTCGTGATGATCGGCGTGGTGCTCGACCGCTCCACGCCCGACTCCTTCGCCGATTTCGAGAAGGCGGCGCAGAAGGTCTCGGGTTGCCTCGAGTGCCATGTGGTCACGGGCGAGTTCGACTACTTCATGCTCGTGCGCACGCGCGACAACGACAGTTTCAACCGCCTGCACGCCGAGCAGCTGCTGTACTTGCCGGGCGTGCGGCAGATCCGCACCTTCGTCGTGCTCAAGCAGGTGCTGTCGACCACGCAGCTTCCCATCTGACGAAACCGCGGCGCGCGTGCGTGCGTACTGGTGCGATGACCTTTCCCTTTTTTGCTTCGCTGCGGCAGCGCCGCGGCGTTTTCGTCACCGCCGTCTCGATCGGCGCCGCCGCCGTGCTGTCGGCCTGCTCGCCGGTCAAGGTGCTCAACGGGCTGGTGCCCGGCGACACCTACCGGTTCCAGGGCGGCCTGGCCTACGGCAAGGCGCCGCGCCAGGTGCTCGACGTGTACCAGCCGCTGCCGTCCACCGTGCCGGCGACGGGGGCGCGCCCGCTGGTGGTGTTCTTCTTCGGCGGCACCTGGACGAACGGCGACCGTGCAAGCTACAAGTTCGTCGGCGAGGCGCTGGCCGCGCGCGGCGCGGTGGTGGTGGTGCCCGACTACGGCCTGTCGCCGGCCTTCACCTACCCGGTGTTCGTGCGCGACAGCGCGCTGGCCGTCAAGTGGGCGCTCGACCACGCCGCGCAGCTCGGTGCCGACCCGAAGCAGGTCTACGTGATGGGGCACAGCTCGGGCGGCTACAACGCCGCCATGGTGGCGCTGGACGATCGCTGGCTCGGCGAGGTGGGGGCCAGCCCCAGGCAGCTCGCGGGCTGGATCGGCCTGGCCGGCCCCTACGACTTCCTGCCCATCGGCGACCCGCAGGCGCAGGCCGCGTTCAACTGGCCGGACACGCCGCGCGACTCGCAGCCGCTGGCGCATGCGTCGGCGGCGTCGCCACGGGCCCTGCTCATGGCGGCGTCGAAGGACAAGCTCGTCTATCCCGACCGCAACACCGGCCGGATGGCCGCCGCGCTGCGCGAAGCCGGCGTGCCGGTGGATGTGAAACTGTTCGACAACCTGAGCCACGTGACGCTGATCGGTGCGTTCGCCAAGCCCATCCAGTGGCTGGGCGGCCCGGTGCTGCCGCCGGTCCTGGACTTCATCGGGTTGACGTCAGTGCAGTCCGACAAGGGCCCTCGGTAGAATTGCGGTAGTTTTCTCTCGTCTTTCCGCCTTCTTCTTTCCCCAATTCCCGCGAGGTATTTCTCCATGGCACTCGTCTCGATGCGCGAACTGCTCGACCATGCCGCAGCCAATGGCTACGGCATCCCGGCCTTCAACGTCAACAACCTCGAACAGGTCCAGGCCGTCATGGAGGCCGCCAAGGAAACCGGCGCCCCCGTCATCCTGCAAGCCAGCGCAGGTGCCCGCAAGTACGCAGGCGAAGCCTTCATCAAGCACCTGATCCAGGCCGCCATCGAGCAGTACCCGAACATCCCGCTGGTCATGCACCAGGATCACGGCCAGAGCCCCGCCATCTGCCAGGGCGCCATCGACCTGGGCTTTTCGTCCGTGATGATGGACGGCTCGCTGCACGAAGACGGCAAGACCCCCGCTTCGTTCGACTACAACATCGACGTGACGCGCAAGGTCGTGCAGCTGGCGCACAAGGTCGGCGTGACCGTCGAAGGCGAACTGGGCTGCCTGGGTTCGCTCGAGACCGGCATGGCCGGCGAGGAGGATGGCATCGGCGCCGAAGGCGTGCTCGACCACTCCGCGCTGCTGACCGACCCCGAGGAAGCCGCCCAGTTCGTGAAGGCCACGCAGCTCGACGCGCTGGCCATCGCCATCGGCACCAGCCACGGTGCCTACAAGTTCACCCGCAAGCCCACCGGCGACATCCTGTCGATCCAGCGCGTGAAGGAAATCCACGCCCGCCTGCCCAACACCCACCTGGTGATGCACGGCTCGTCGTCGGTGCCGCAGGACCTGCTGGAAATCATCCGCAAGTACGGCGGCAACATGAAGGAAACCTACGGTGTGCCCGTCGAGGAAATCCAGGAAGCCATCAAGTACGGCGTGCGCAAGATCAACATCGACACCGACATCCGCCTGGCGATGACCGGCGCGGTGCGCAAGTTCATGGCCGAGAACCCCGAGAAGTTCGACGCCCGCGAATGGCTCAAGCCCGCGCGCGAAGCCGCCAAGCAGATCTGCAAGCAGCGCTACATCGAGTTCGGCTGCGAAGGCCAGGGCCCGAAGATCAAGGGCGACACCCTGCAGGTGGTCGCGGCCAAGTACGCCAAGGGCGAACTGGCACAGGCCGTGATCTGACACACCCGGGCGATTCGAAGGCCACCGTTCGCGGTGGCTTTTTTCTGCGCGCACAATCCGCTTTCACCGTCATTCCGTCTCCCCTGTTTTCCACCGCACCAGCCCCATGACCACCGTCCACACCTCCTCCATCCAGAGCCTGCCCCTGCTTGCGCGCGGCAAGGTGCGCGACAACTACGCCGTCGGCGAAGACCGCATCCTGATGGTCGCGAGCGACCGGCTCAGCGCCTTCGACGTGATCATGGGCGAGCCCATTCCCGGCAAGGGCGAGATCCTCACGAAGATGGCGCTCTGGTGGTTCGACCGCCTCGGCCAGATCTGCCCCAATCACCTGACCGGCGACGCGCCCGAGAGCGCGGTCACCGAGGCCGAAGTGCCGCAGGTCACCGGACGTTCGATGCTGGTCAAGCGCCTGAAGCCGATTCCGGTGGAAGCGGTGGTGCGCGGCTACCTCGCCGGCAGCGGCTGGAAGGAATACCAGGAAAGCCGTTCGGTCTGCGGCGTGCCGCTGCCCGAAGGCCTCACCAACGCCAGCAAGCTGCCGCGCCCGATCTTCACCCCCGCGGCCAAGGCCGCCGCCGGCGAGCACGACGAGAACATCAGCTACGAGCGCGTGGTGGAAATCGTCGGCCCCAAGCTGGCGCAGCAGATCCGCGAGACCAGCATCGCCATCTACGAAACCGCCGCGCAGATCGCGCTGGCCAAGGGAATGATCATTGCCGACACCAAGTTCGAATTCGGCCTCGACGAGGCCGGCACGCTGGTGCTGATGGACGAGGTGCTCACGCCCGACAGCTCGCGCTACTGGCCGGTCGAAGGCTACGAAGCCGCACTGGCCGCCGGCACCAACCCGCCGAGCTACGACAAGCAGTTCGTGCGCGACTGGCTCGAGGCCACCAAGATCAACGGCAAGCCCTGGGACAAGACGCCGCCGGCGCCGCGCCTGCCGGCGGAAGTCATAGAGAAGACGGCCGCCAAGTACCGCGAGGCACTGGAACGGCTCACGGGCTGATCGCCCGGCGACTCTGTTCTCCGAACACAGCAAAAGACCGGCCGAGGCCGGTCTTTTGCGTTTCAGCGGCCGCCGCTGTTCAGCAGCGCCACGGTGCGCCCGCGCGCATCCAGCAGCGCCAGCCGGCCCGGTCCGGCCAGGCTGTAGCTGGCCGTGCTCTGCAGCGCGGCGATGAACTGCGCTTCGTTGGCGCCGCGCGTGGGGTCGAGGCAGGCCATGCGGGTCGAGGCCATCTGGCCGATCTTCAGCGTGCTGCCGCTGCGCGTGAAGGTGCCCGAGATGCGGTTGCAGCCGCCCGAGCCGCTCACGCGGCCGCTGCTGCGGTCGAACTGCAGCTGTGCGTCGCTGCCCGGTGCGATGGGCTCGTCGCCCAGCTGGACGAGGCGCCAGGCCGGGCCTTCGATCGGCTCGTCGAGGCTGATGCCGCTTCCGCAGGCTGCCAGCAGCGCGCCCAGCAGGGCGGCGAATACGGGCAGCGCGGTCCGGCGGGCGGGGCGGGCAAGGCGGGCGAAGGAACGCATGGCCGGTCTTCCTTTTCAATCTGCAACAAGTTGAATCGGGCGTGATCGTATTCGACGGCGCGTGGCTCGCCAATGCCGCGCCGCGCGCGGGCGACGGCCATGAAAAAAGCGACCCGCAGGTCGCTTTCGGTGTGCAGGCCGCTTTGCGGCCGGTCAGCTCAGCACCACGCTGCTGAGCCGGCGGCGGTAGGTGGCCACGACCGGATCGTCCGGCGGGATCTGCCCGTCGGCCACCTTCACCTTCGGCGGCTCGATCACGTCGAGGATCGCGATGTAGGTCTTGCGGGCGAGGTCCTCGCTCCAGGTCTTGTCGCGCATCAGGATGTCGAGCAGCTCGTCCATCGCGTCCGTCCAGCGCTGCGCCGCCATCAGCAGGCGGGCGCGGCCGAAACGGGCGTCGAAATCGCGCTTGTTGGCGGTGATCCTGCTGTCGAAATCGGCCAGTGCGGGCGCCGCACCTGCGGGAGGCGCTGCGAAATCGATAGCGTCCATCCAGCGCTGCAGTGCATCGAAGCGGCGCACCAGCGTGGTCTTGGCGATCACCGGCGCAAAGGCGACCTTGGCGTCGTCGATGCGGCCTTCCTGCAGCAGCAGCTTGACGTAGTCGAAGCAGGCGTCGTCGTTGGCCGGGTCGGTGGCTACGGCATGCTGCAGCTTCTCGAGCGCACCTTGCGTGTCGCCGCCGGCCAGCGCCTCCTGCGCGGCTTCTTCCTGGGCAGCGGCCTCGGCCTCGTCGGCGCCGGGCACGTGCTTGTCGAGGAATTCGCGGATCTTCTCGGCCGGAATGGCGCCGACGAAGCCGTCCACCGGCTGGCCGTCCTTGAACATCACGCAGAACGGGATGCTGCGCACGCCGAACATCTCGGACAGCTGCGACGAGATCTGCGGCACCTTGTCGGCGTCGAGCTTGGCCAGCGTGAAGCGTCCGGCGTACTCGACCTCGAGCTTTTCGAGCACCGGCCCGAGCTGCTTGCAGGGGCCGCACCATTCGGCCCAGATGTCCAGCAGCACGGGTGTGCCGACGGAGCCTTCGATCAGTTCGGCCTGGAAATTTTCGAGAGTGATGTCGATCATCGGAACCAACTGAGGGTGAAACGTAAAATTGAAACCATGAACGAAACCATTCAGGTCGGTGTAGTGATGGGCTCGAGCTCCGATTGGGAGACGATGCGCAACGCGGTCGAGATTCTCCAGCAATTCGGAATCAGCCACGAAGCAAAGGTGGTCTCGGCCCACCGGATGCCCGATGCCCTCTTTGCGTATGCCGAAAGCGCAGCCGGGCGCAGGCTCACCGCGATCATCGCGGGCGCGGGCGGCGCGGCCCACCTGCCGGGCATGCTGGCCTCGAAGACCACGGTGCCGGTGCTCGGCGTGCCGGTGGCCAGCCGGCATCTGCAGGGCGTCGATTCCCTCTACAGCATCGTGCAGATGCCCAAGGGCGTGCCGGTGGCCACCTTTGCCATCGGCAACGCCGGCGCGGCCAACGCGGCGCTGTTCGCGGTGTCGATGCTGGCGGTGAACGACCCGGCGCTGCGCGCGAAGCTCGACGCCTTCCGCACGGCGCAGACCGCCGCCGCCGAAGCCATGACCCTGCCGCCGGCCCCCGCGGGCGAGGCCGCCCCTGTGTCTCCTTTCTCGCCGCAAGGCGGAGGTGCCCTGTGAGCAGCAACAATGCCGACCTGCCCATCCTTCCGGGCGCCACGCTCGGCGTGCTCGGTGGCGGCCAACTGGGGCGCATGTTCGTCCACGCCGCCCAGCGCATGGGCTATTTCACGGCGGTGCTCGACCCCGACGCCGACAGCCCCGCCGGCCGGGTGAGCCACCACCACATCCACACCGACTACAGCGACGTCGACGGCCTCGCCCGGCTGGCCGGCCTGGCCGACGCGGTGACCACCGAGTTCGAGAACGTGCCCGCGCCGTCGCTGGAGCATCTGGCCGTGGCCCGTCCGGTGTCGCCCGCCGCCCCGGCCATCGCCATCGCGCAGGACCGCATCGCCGAGAAGGCCCACTTCACGCGCTGCGGCGTGCCCTGCGCGCCCTATGCCGCCATCGAGACCGCGGCGCAACTCGCCGCCGTCGACGACAGCCTGCTGCCCGGCATCCTGAAGACCGCGCGCCTGGGCTACGACGGCAAGGGCCAGCAGCGCGTGAAGACGCGCGCCGAACTGGTCGAGGCCTGGCAGGCCACCGGCTGCGTGCCCTGCGTGCTCGAGAAGATGCTGCCGCTCGAATTCGAGTGCTCGGTGATCCTGGCGCGCGGCCGCGACGGCCAGGTGGTGCACTTTCCGCCGCAGCGCAACCTGCATCGCGACGGCATCCTGGCCGTGACCGAGGTGCATCCGCAGAACATGCCCAAGACGGTGGCGCAGGGCGCGGTCAACTCGGCGAAGAGCATCGCCAACGGCCTGGGCTACGTCGGCGTGCTGTGCGTCGAATTCTTCGCGCTGGCCGACGGTTCGCTGGTGGTCAACGAGATGGCGCCGCGTCCGCACAACAGCGGCCACTACACCATGGAAGCCTGCGACGTGTCGCAGTTCGAGCTGCAGGTGCGCACCCTGGCCGGCCTGCCGCTGGCCGCGCCGCGCCAGCACAGCCCCGCGATCATGCTCAACCTGCTGGGCGACCTGTGGTTCCAGGAAGGCGCCGACAAGCCCGTCACGCCGCGCTGGAGCGAGGTGCTCGCGCTGCCCGGCGCCCATTTGCACCTCTACGGAAAGATGGAGCCGCGGCGCGCCCGCAAGATGGGCCACCTGACCTTCACCGGCGCCACGCTCGAAGCGGTGCGTGCCACCGCATCGCAGGCGGCGCTGCTGCTGGGCCTGCCGGCGGTGACCACCGCCGACGTCGCATGATCCTGGACGGCCGTTCGCCCGAAGGCATTGCCGAGGCGGCGCGCCTGCTGCGCGCGGGCGGGCTGGTCGCCTTTCCGACCGAGACGGTCTACGGCCTGGGCGCCGACGCCACCAGCGACACCGCCGTGGCCGGCATCTTCGAGGCCAAGGGCCGGCCAGCGGACCATCCGCTGATCGTGCACGTGGCCGCCGGCATCAAGGGCACCGAGGCGCTGTCGCGCTTCGCGCAGCCGCTGCCGCCGTTCGCCCAGAAGCTGGTGCAGGCCTTCTGGCCCGGCCCGCTCACCCTGATCGTCACGCGCCAGCCCGGCGTGGGCGCGGCGGCCGCCGGCGGGCAGGACACCATCGGCCTGCGCTGCCCGTCGCATCCGGTGGCGCAGGCGCTGCTGCAGGCATGCGCCGAGCAGGGCGTGCCCGGCGTCGCGGGGCCCAGCGCCAACCGCTTCGGCCGCGTGAGCCCGACCACGGCGCAGCACGTGCAGGACGAGTTCGGCGACACGATCCCGGTGCTCGACGGCGGTGCCAGCGAGGTGGGCATCGAGTCGACCATCGTCGACTGCAGCCGCGGTGCCCCGGTGCTGCTGCGGCCCGGCGCGATCACGCGCGCACAGGTCGAGGCCGCCTGCGGCGAGAAGCTCGCCGACCGTGAAGTGCTCGAAACGCCCGACCCGCGCGCCTCGGGCACGCTGGAGGCGCACTACGCGCCCGACGCCAAGGTGCGGCTGATGGACGCCAAGGCGATCCAGACCGGCCTCGACGTGCTCGGCGCCAACGCCGCGCACATCGCGGTGTGGACCCGCGCCGCGATGCGCAGCCGCTCGCAGCGCCTGCTGCTGCGCCGCATGCCCGACGATGCCGCGGCGACCGCGCAGCAGCTCTTTGCGGTGCTGCGCGAGTTCGACGCGCAGGGCGTCAAGCTGATCTGGGTCGAGACGCCGCCGGACACGCCCGAATGGGAAGGCGTGAAAGACCGGCTGCAGCGCGCATCGATGGCCTGACCCCCAGGCTTCGCGCACTTCGTGTCGCTGCGCCAACCCCCTTGCAGGGGGCAATACCGGCGGCCCGGCAAAGCCGGTTCCGCGGTAGTGCTGGCTGCTGGAAGGGGCTGGCCTTCGCTTATTGCATTGTTCAGCCGCCTGCCGCCAACACGCCCTGGAAGAAGCCGCGCGCGGAAGCCAGGCAGAACGGCGGCGCGAGCGTGCCGTGGTACGCCAGCGTGACCGCCTGGGCCTTGTCGGTCGCGCTGCCCGGGGTGTTCTGCGCCAGCAGCGACTTGGCCTGCGCGAAGCCGGCGCGTGCGGCCGAATAGGCGTCGATCGCGGCGGAATCCTCCAGGTCCACCACCGTCAGCGCGGCGGCCTGCACGCCCTTGGCGCGGAAGTAGCCGGCGGTGGCGCGGGTGCTGACGAAGTTCACCGTCGGGTCGTTGGCGCCGCCGCACATCAGCATCGGCCGGGCCGGCACCCAGTTGCGCAGGTCGTTCGCCACGGCCGCCTTGCGGAAGCCCGTGGATGGCGTGCAGTTCAGCGGCGTGGCGGAGCCCAGCGACGCCGCGGTCGGTGGCAGCGCATTGCCGGGGCAGGGGTTCGACTGGATGTCGCCCGCCGCCTGCGTCAGGAAGCTCTGGCGGATCAGGTTGTTGTCGCCGTAGAAGATCGCGAGCTGGGCGTTGATCGGCCCCGGCGTGGCGTTCGCCGGGAACAGCGCCAGCTGCGGCAGCTTGCCCGAGGTGAACAGCGTGTCGGGCGTGAGGCTCGGCAGCAGCGTGTCGATGCCGCTGGCGTACTGGGTTTCGTAGATGTCGGTGGTCGCGTTGTAGACATTGCCGAACTGCTGCTGCCAGCTGGTCGACAGCAGCGGCACGAACAGCGTGGCGCCCAGCGCCGGCCAGCCCTGGTAGGTGTAGTCGGTCAGCAGGCTGATGGCAGAGGGCGCCGACAGCGGCGCCGATGCCGTCACCGTCTTGCCGGTGGCCTGCATCTCGCGGTGCGCCGCCATGGCCACGTAGCCGCCCTGCGAATAGCCGGTGATGAACAGCGAACCGGCGTCGTTCGCGCCGATGCCCGAGAAGGTCTTGCGTGCCGCGGTGAGCGCGTCGACCATGTCCTTGCCCTGCTGGTCGCCGTCCAGGTAGGGGTGGTAGGGCAGCGTCGACTTGTCGTAGCCCGCGTAGTTGGGCGCCACCACGATGTAGCCCTGTGCCGCGAACATGGCCGCGATCATCAGGCCCTCGCCGGCGGCCGCCTGGGCACTGTCGGTCCACTTCGCGAGGTTGTAGCTGCGCGCCGCGGTGGTGCCGTGCGCGTACAGCACCACCGGCCGCTGGCCGCTGCAGGCCACGTCGCTGCCCGAGGGCACCATGATCGCGGCGGTGGCGTTGGTGGCCTCGTTCTTCGCGCCGATGGTGCGGTACTCGAGCGCTCGCACCTCGACACCGCACTTGGGCGCACCGGCAATCTGCAGCAGCGTCTTGCCCTGCGCGGTGGCCTGCAGGCTGGCGTTGAACTGGTCGGCCGAGAGCTTGGCCGTCTGTTCCGGCGGATTGGTGACGACCGAGCCGCGTCCGGTGTCGGCCACGGGCGGCGGAAAGCCTGTTCCGATCCCGATTCCGATGCCGCCACCCCTCCGCCGCCACCGCCGCCGCAGGCCGCGAGCAGCGCCGTGGTGCCCGCGAGGGCCGCCAGCTGTTTCAGCCGCGCCGGCGAGGCGATGCGGGCGAGCGGGGCGAAGGGAATCCTTGTTTTCTGCACGGGGTTGTCTCCTGCGTGTGGATGAAACTGGAATCGAACGAGCGTCCGATTCTGTTCAGCCGCACAGCCCCGCGCAATGGCAGTTCGCCTACAGAACGCGCCGGGCAGGAGGCCCCGGCACCGCGCGAGGCCGTTCAGTTGTCCTGCGAGGCCCAGTCGACCAGTGCGTCGAGGGCCGCGCGCGCCGCGACCGCGTTCTCGCCGTTGGCGATGGCCACCACCACGTAGCGCCGGCCGCTCGCGCCATCCACGAAGCCGGCCACGCCCGCCGCGTCGCGCAGCGTGCCCGTCTTCAGATGGGCAGAGCCGCCCGAGCGCAGCGCGCGCCGCTTGAGCGTGCCGTCCACGCCCATGGCGGGCAGGGAGGACATCAGCTCCGGCATGACCGGCGAACGCCACGCGACCTGCAGCATCCGGCCGAGCGCGGCCGCGCTGATGCGCTCGTCGCGCGACAGGCCCGACCCGTTCTCGAACACCGGCTGCGCCTCGCCCGTGCCGATACGCTCGCGCCACCATTGGCCCATCGCCGTGCGCGAGGCCTCGAAGGTGCCGCGGTTCTTCTGCGCCAGCCCGATCGTGAGGAACACCTGCTGCGCCATCACGTTGTTGCTGTACTTGTTGATGTCGCGGATCACCTCGGCCAGCGGCGGCGACTCGAACTCGAACGCCGGCTTCAGCTCGGCCGGCACGCGCCCCTCGCGCATCTGGCCGCCGACGCGTCCGCCCATCTCTGCCCACATGCCACCGATGGCACGCATGGCGTAGGTGCGCGGGTCGCCGTAGGCCACGGCCCAGCTCTTCTCGCCGCAGCTGGCGGGCAGGCCGCCGTTGAAGCGGATGCGGTTCACGTCGGTGAAGTCGGCACGCAGCGAGGTGCGCCAGTCGCCGCATTCGCCGGGCACCAGCGGCACCGTCTGCGGCATCGCCACGCTGGCCAGCGGGGGCTCGTAGCTCACGCGCGCGATCTGGCCGGCGCGGTCGGGCGCAAAGCTCATGTTGACCGACTTGAAGTTCACCAGCAGCGCGTCGGGCGAGGCGTTGTAGGGGCGCAGCGGCTCGCCGTCGAAGGCGCCGGGGTCGCTCTCGACCGTGGTCTCGAAGGCGCTGCGGTCGATCACGATGTCGCCGCTCACGGTGGTGATGCCGAGCCCCTGCACGTGGCGCAGCAGCAGCCACATGCGCTCCAGCACCAGCTTGGGGTCGCCCTGGCCCTTGATGTACAGGTTGCCGTTGAGCACGCCGTTGTTCACGGTGCCCTCGACGTACACCGGCGTGGTCCAGCTGTAGGCGGCGCCGAGCATGTCGAGCGCCGCGTAGGTGGTGACCAGCTTCATGATCGACGCCGGGTTCACCGGCACCTGCGTGCGCCAGGCCAGGCGCGGCTGGCGCGTGCCGTCGGCCTCGGCCACCAGCATGGTGACCGAATCGCGCGGCACCTTGGCGCGGGCGAGGGCGGCGTCGACCTGGGGAGGGAGGGCCTGGAGAGCTTGCTGGGCGAAGGCGCCGGCCGAAGCCAGCGTCGAGAGAGTCAATGCGCAGGCGGCGCGGCGGAAGGCAAAGGGCATCCGGCCATTATCCCGACGCGGGCTGCGCGGGGAACGACGGTGCGAACACGCGCAGCCGCGCGTGGTACAGCAGCATCACCGTCTTGGCGTCGGCGATGTGTCCGTCTGCCACCATGGCCAGCGCCTCGTCGATGCCGAGCTCGAGCACCTCGATGTCCTCGCCTTCCTCGGCCAGGCCGCCGCCCGCGCCGATGCGCATCGAGGGCTCGTAGGGCGCGATGAAGAAATGCAGCTTCTCGGTGACGGAGCCCGGGCTCATGAAGCACTCGAACACCTTCTGCACCGCGCCGAGCCGATAGCCCAGCTCTTCCTCGACCTCGGCGCGGATGCGCTGCTCGGGCGCCGCGTCGTCCAGCAGGCCGGCCGCGGCCTCGATCATCAGGTCGTCATGGCCGTTGACGAAGGCCGGGTAGCGGAACTGCCGCGTCAGCAGCACGGTGCGTTGCGTGAGGTTGTAGGCCAGCAGCGTGGCGCCGTTGCCGCGGTCGTAGGTTTCGCGGTGCATGCGCTGCCATTGGCCGTCGTTGCGCCGCCAGTCGAAGGCGGTGGTACGCAGCGTGTACCAGTGGTCGGAAAGCAGGGTGACTTCGTGCACCCGGACGCGGTCCTGCAAGGTCATGGGTGACGAGCATATGTGCATATTCATGCAATAACAAGAAAATTCGTGCAACTGCGCGTCGTCACCGATACCATTGCCCGATGCTCACCCGCCAGCGCAAGCAGCACATCCTGTCGGTCCTCCAGCGCGACGGCCATGTCGTGGCGAAAGCGCTCAGCGACGAACTCGGCCTCTCGGAAGACACCATCCGCCGCGACCTGCGCGAACTGGCGGCCGAGGGCCTGCTTCAGCGCGTGCACGGCGGCGCACTGCCGGTCGCGGCGGCCGAAGCCGACCTGGCGGGCCGCCAGCAGCTCGTGCCCGACGAGAAGGTGGCCATCGGCCGCGCCGCCGCCCGCCTGGTGAGGCCGGGCCAGGTGGTGTTCATCGACGGCGGCACCACCGCCGTGCAGCTCGCGCGCCACCTGCCCAAGAACCTGCGGGCCACGGTGGTCACGCACAGCCCGCCGGTCGCGGCCGAGCTGGTATCGCACGCGGCCGTCGAGGTCGTGCTGATCGGCGGGCGTCTCTTCAAGCATTCGATGGTGGCGGTCGGCGCGGCGGCCATGGCGGCCATCGCGCGCATCCATGCCGACACTTACTTCATGGGCGTCACCGGCGTCCATGCCGAAGCCGGGCTCACCACCGGCGACATGGAAGAGGCCGAGATCAAGCGTGCGCTGATGGCCGCGGCGGCCGAGACGGTGGTGCTGGCGTCGTCCGAGAAGCTGGGCGCGGCCTCGGCCTGGATGGTCAACCCGGTGGGCGCGGCGGCGAGCCTGCTGGTGTCGCCCGACGCGCCGGCCCAGGCGCTGGCGCCGCTGCGCAAGGCCGGACCGGCGATCCTGCGGGCAGGACCGGACGGCGCGGACAAGGCCGGCGGCTGATTCGCCCACCGCCGGCGCGGCCGGTGCCGGCCCTCGATAATGCCCGGATGCCCGCCGCGCCCCCGACGCCCTTCCTGTCCCCCCGCATGCTCGGCATCGGCGCGGCCGTGGTCACGGTGCTGGTGTGGACCGCCTTCATCGTCATCGCGCGCGCATCGGCCGGCCGCTCGCTCACCCCGTTCGACCTCGCCTGTGCGCGCATCTGCGGCGCCAGCCTGGTGCTGGTGCCGTGGGGCGCGTGGCTGGTCATGAAGGACCGCCGCGCGGCGGCGCAAGGCCGGGCCGGCGCGGCGGTGTCCTCGGTGTCCTCCTTCTTCGGCCTCTCGCCGCTGTCGCTGCGCGTCACCGCGGCCGCAGGCATCTTCGGCGGCGTGGCCTACGCCATGGCCGCCTACAGCGGCTTCTTCTTCGCGCCGGCCGGCCATGCCTCCGTGCTGATGCCCGGCAGCCTGCCGCTGTGGACCACGCTGCTGGCCGCACTGGTGCTGCGCGACCGCATCACGCCGATGCGTGCGCTCGGCCTGGCGATGATCGTCGCGGGCGATCTCGTGGTCGGCGGGCGCAGCCTGCTGCACGCCTTCGAGGGTGGCGAGGTATGGAAGGGCGACCTGCTCTTCATGACGGCCGCCTTCTGCTGGGCCTGCTACAGCGTGGTGGCGCGCCGCCACGGCCTCGACGCGGTGCGCGCGACCATCGCCATCACCGTGTTCGCGCTGATGACCTACGTGCCGGTGTACGCCCTGCTCGTGGCCGGCGGCCAGGTGGCGAGCCACCTGGGCACCGCGCCGTGGCGCGAGGTGGCGTTCCAGATGGCCTTCCAGGGTGGCGGCTCGGTCGTGATCTCGGGCATCACCTTCACCCGGATGGTCCAGCACTTCGGCCCGGTGCGCACCACCATGATCACGGCGCTGGTGCCCGGCCTGTCGGCCTTCGGCGCAGTGATCTGGCTGGGCGAGCCTCTTTACTGGAACCTCGTCGCCGGGCTGCTGCTGGTCACGGCCGGCATCCTGTTCGGCGTGCAGAAGACCGCCGCGCGCACGGCGCCCGCACCTTCTGCGTCCCCTGCCTCTTCTTCCGCGCCCGTCATGGGGCGCCCCAACAATGTCTAAGCTGCTGGCCTTCGATACGAGCACCGAGCACCTGTCGGTGGCGGTGCGCCACGGCGAGCAGCTGCTCGCCCACCACGGCGAGGGCGGCGCCCAGGCCTCGTCCACGCTGCTGCCGCTCATTCAGCAACTGCTGCGCGATGCGGGGCTCGCGCTGGCCGACCTCGACGCCATCGTCTTCGGCCGCGGGCCGGGCTCGTTCACCGGCCTGCGCACGGCCTGCTCGGTGGCGCAGGGACTGGCCTTCGGCGCCGACGTGCCGCTGCTGCCGGTCGACACCCTGCTGGCTGTGGCCGAGGAGGCACGCCACGTGGCCGGTGCGCAACAGGTGGTGGCCGTGCTCGACGCGCGCATGGACCAGATCTACGCCGCGCGCTACGACTTCGCCGCCCACGGCCCGCTCGGTGGCGACGACGAGCCCCTGCTGCTGGCGCCCGAGGCCCTCGAGGTGCCCGCCGGCTGGGCACTCGCGGGCAATGCCTTCGCCGCCTACGGCCCGCGCCTGGCCGCGGCCGGCGCGCGCCACGAGGTGCTGCCGACCGCCGCCGCGATGCTGCGGCTGGCCCCGGCGCTGCTCGCCGCCGGCCGGACCGTGCCCGCGGCGCAGGCCTGGCCGCTCTACGTTCGCGATAAAGTGGCGCAAACCACGGAAGAGCGCGCCGCCATCAAGGCAGCCGCCGCGGCTTCCGCCACCTGAATCGTCCCGCTGCCGCATGAGCGCCGTCCTCCAGCCCATCGAAGCCCGCCTCGAGCCGCTCACCGTCGAGCGGATCGACGCGGTCTGCGCGGTCGAGCAGACGGCCTACAGCCACCCCTGGACGCGCGCCAACTTCACCGATTCCATGGCCGTGGGCTACCACTGCCAGTGCCTGCTGGCGCCGGGCCCCGCGCCGGGCGTGGTGTCGCCGGTCACCGAGCTGGGCGAAACGCTGATCGGCTACTTCGTCGCCATGAAGGGCGTCGACGAGGTCCATCTGCTGAACATCACCGTCGCGCCGGCTTTCCAGCGCCAGGGCTGGGCGCCGCTCATGCTCGAGGCGCTGGGCGGCTGGTCGCGCGCCGAGGGCGCGCAATGGCTGTGGCTCGAGGTGCGCCAGAGCAACCAGCGTGCGCTGGACATCTACCTGCGCCAGGGTTTCCGCAGCGTCGGCGTGCGCAAGGGTTACTACCCGGCGCACGACAACAAGCGCGAGGACGCCGTGGTCATGAGCCTGAGATTGAACGAAACAGGCACCGCCTGGGGAGCCTTGCGATGAGCGCGGTGCAGACTTTGAAACTCGACGCCCGCCAGCGCGCGATGCTCGACGAAATGGGCGTGAAGGTCTGGTGGCCGGTGCCCGAGGCGGCGCAGGCCGCGCAGGCCGAGGCTGCGGCCGAAGCGCCGCCCGCTGCAGAAAAGACAGCGCCGCGCGAAGACACGGAGCGAGTGAACGACCGGATCGAGGCCGAGATGCCGGCCGCCGTGCCTGCGCCTGCTCCCGCGGCCCCCCCGCGCGTGGCGGCGCCCGCGCCCCGCAGCGCGGCTTCGCCGCTGTCGCACGGCGCAGCGGTGCTGGTCGACGATCCCGTTCGTCTTTACGCCGATGCGGCCACCGACACGAACCTGCAGGGCGGCTGGCTCGTCGTCGCCGACATGCCGCCCGAGGCCGACGGCCGCCACGGCGAGCCTTTCTCCGGCGACGCCGGCCGGCTGCTCGACAACATGCTGCGCGCCCTCAAGCTGCACGACGGCAGGACGCCCGTGCACCTGCTGCGGACCCACCGCGGCGTGGCAGCCGGCCAGCCCGGCAGCCCGCGTCCGATGCCCGACGCCTTCGGCGAACACGCCGCGGCGCTCGCCCCGCGCGTGGTGCTGGCCATGGGCCCGCTGGCCGCGCAAAGCCTGATGCAGAGCGGCGACCCGCTGGGCAAGCTGCGTGGCCGCGCCGTGCCGCTGGCCGAGGCCGGCGGCGTGCCGGCGGTGGCCACGTACCACCCGGCCTACCTGCTGCGCAATCCGGCCGACAAGGCGCGCGCCTGGGCCGATCTCTGCCTGGCCGCCGAGCAGCACACGCCCACGCCGGGCTGACCGCCTGAAACAGGGGGGCGGGGCGGCCCGCCTAAAATCCCGCCCCATGACTTTCCTCGACAAGCTGGCTGCCGCACAGCAAAAAAACGGTTCGTTGCTCTGCGTGGGGCTCGATCCCGAACCAGCCAAATTCCCGGGGCAATTCAAGGGCGACGCCAGCCGCATCTTCGATTTCTGCGCCCGCATCGTCGACGCGACCGCCGACCTCGTCATCGCCTTCAAGCCGCAGATCGCGTACTTCGCCGCGCACCGCGCCGAGGCCCAGCTCGAGCAGCTCATGGAGCACATGCGCCGCAACGCGCCCCACGTGCCCACCATCCTCGACGCCAAGCGCGGCGACATCGGCTCCACCGCCGAGCAGTACGCGCTGGAAGCCTTCGAGCGCTATGGCGCCGACGCTGTCACGCTCTCGCCCTTCATGGGATTCGACTCGGTCGCGCCCTACCTCAAGCACGAGGGCAAGGGCGCCTTCCTGCTGTGCCGCACCAGCAACCCCGGCGGTTCCGACCTGCAGGGCCAGCGCCTGGCGGACGTCGACGGCCAGCCCTTCCTGTACGAACACGTCGCCAGACTCGCGCAGGGCCCCTGGAACCTCAACGGCCAGCTCGGCCTGGTGGTCGGCGCGACCTATCCGGCCGAAATCGAGCGCGTGCGCGCGCTCGCGCCCACCGTGCCGCTGCTGATCCCCGGCGTCGGTGCCCAGGGCGGCGACGCCGTCGCCACCGTGCGTGCCGGCTGGCGCCCCGACGCGCCGATCATCGTCAACTCGTCGCGCGCGATCATCTACGCCTCGTCAGGCGACGACTTCGCCGAAGCCGCAAAAACCGCCGCCAGAACCACACGCGACGCCCTCGAAGCCGCCAAGCCCTGAACGGCTTCGCCGGGTCGCAGGTGCTGCCTCCGCAGGGGGGGCGAAGCGACACGCAGTGAGCGCAGCCTGGTGCGAGCCAGAAACACCGAGGAACCGGCTTCGCCGGGCCTTAGGTGTTGCCCCCGGTAGGGGGAAGGAGAAGCGGACACGAAGTGCCGCGCAGCCTGGGGGCGAGCAATCAACCCCTGCGCAGGCGCGTGAACAGCTCGAACTCCCAGTTGCGCATGCCCAGCAGCAGCGTGTAGCCCTCGCGGTCCTTGGCCGACAGCTTCTGGTCGGTCTGGTGCTGCTGCGCGAAGTCCTGCGCCACGCGCTGCAGGCGCTCCAGAAAGGCCGGCGCCAGCGACCGGCTGATCGAGCCGTGCACCAGCAGCAGCCCTTCGGCCGGGCCGTCGAAGCCGCCGCGGTAGTAGTCGAGCACCACGTTCTCGCGGAAGAACTCCATGACCGGGCCGTGCGGCCGCCAGCGGAAGGTCTTGGCGAGCTTCAGGCGATACCGGTTCAGCGGGCGCAGCTCGATGATGCCGATGCGGTCCAGCTGCGCCAGGCAGCCGATGCACTCGGCCTCGCTGATGCGGTAGGCGGCCACGATCTGCTCCAGCGTCCACTGGCTCAGCACGCTGATGGCCACCAGCAGCAGCTTCTTGTCCTTGACCACGGCCTTTTCCTGCTCGTGCGTCAGCTCCTTCAGCAGCGGCTGGGCGTCGGCCACG
Organism: Variovorax paradoxus; assembly: GCF_902712855.1. Lineage (NCBI taxonomy): Bacteria > Pseudomonadati > Pseudomonadota > Betaproteobacteria > Burkholderiales > Comamonadaceae > Variovorax > Variovorax paradoxus. The sequence goes on along the minus strand of NZ_LR743507.1, from coordinate 267,074 downwards.
CGGCGGGCCAGTTCGGCGAAGTCGATCTTCAGCGCCCGGCAGATGGCGTCCACCCGCGACAGCGGCATGTCGCTCTTGGCCAGCATCCGCTTCACGCTGGACTCGGCCATGTCGAGCGACCGGGCCAGATCGGCGTAGGTCATGCGGGCGCTTTTCAGTTCGTTCTTGAGGGCTTGGACAAGGTCGACGGTGGTGCTCATGAGGGTGCAGGTCGGGCGAAGGGTATTGAAAAAAGATACCGAAAGGTGTGAATTAGTACCTCGTATCGATTCTCGATGCCTACAGGAGGGCTGGCAACCAGAATCCGCGGCTCGTCACCCACCCCACCGAGGACCGCCATGTTCCTGCCATCCGCCAGCCGTCTCAGCCGCCGCGAACGCGGGCTGCTCTTCACCTTCGCGCTGCTCCTGCTGATCGCCTTCCTGGGGCCCGACCTGCCGGCCGCCGACGTCGCCATCGCCTCGGTGTTCGCCGACGACCGTGCCTGGCACGGCCTGCCGAACGCCATGGACGTGCTCAGCAACATCCCGTTCCTGCTGATCGGCCTGTGGGGCCTGTACCGGCTCAACCGCATCGACCGCTCGCACCAGCAGGCGCTGTCGGTGTTCCCGCTGGCGCCGCCGGCCAGCGACCCGCCCGACAACACGCTCGACTGCGCATGGCTGTTCTTCGCCGGCCTGATCGCCACCGCCGCGGGATCGGCCTTTTACCACCTGCTGCCCGACGGTCCCCGCCTCGCCGCAGACCGCGCCGGCATGGCGGTGGCGTTCGCCGGCCTGATCGGCGTGGCGGTGTGCGAGCGGGTGAGCCAGCGCGCCGGCTGGCCGGCCGCCTGGTTCGTGCTGACCGCGGGGCTGCTGTCGGCAGAAGTGTTCCAGGAAACCGGCAACGTCATGCCCTGGGCGCTGGTGCAGTTCGGCGGCATGGCGCTGGTGCTGACGCTGGCGCTGTCCACCCCGATGCGCAAGTCGGTCGGCCTCAAGCTGGGCTGGGTGATCTTCTTCTACGTGGCGGCCAAGGGGTTCGAGCTGGCCGACCAGCCGATCTACGAGCTGACGCAGCACACCATCTCGGGCCACTCGCTCAAGCACCTCACGGCATCGCTGGCGGGGCTGCCCGTGGTGTTCGCGCTGCGCAAGCTGGAACTGCACTGGCAGGCCGCGCTGCGGCACAATCCGGGCGCCGCCGCCGTGGCAGCATGAACGGACCACCCCCAGGCTTCGCGCATTTCGTGTCGCTGCGCCAACCTCCTTCGAGGGGGCAACACCAGCGGCCCGGCAAAGCCGGTTCCGCGGTGTTCCCTGACGAAAAGTGGATGGCGGCTACCCGATTTCGAACGCACGTGGCGCAGCAGAAAACCTCCAGAGGAGCTTCCTTCGAATGACAACCCCCGCCGCTGCCGCCACCCCCGTGGCCCACGAAGCGAACGCCCATGCCAACCAGTTCGCCCTCTTGAAGCAGCGGCGCTTCGCGCCATTCTTCTGGACCCAGTTCGCGGGCGCCGCGAACGACAACCTCTTCAAGTTCGCCTTCACGGTGATGGTGACCTACCAGCTCCAGCTGAGCTGGATGTCGCCGTCCATGGCGGGGCTGGTGATCGGGGCGCTGTTCATCCTGCCGTTCCTGCTGTTCTCGGCCACGGCCGGGCAGCTCACCGACAAGTTCGACAAGACGAAGATCATCCGCTTCGTCAAGAATCTCGAGATCGCCATCATGGTGCTGGCCGCCTGGGGCTTCGTGCGGGCCGACGCGGTGGTGCTGCTGGGCTGCGTGTTCCTCATGGGGCTGCACTCCACGCTGTTCGGGCCGGTCAAGTTCGCCTACCTGCCGCAGGTGCTCGACGCGCGCGAGCTCACCGGCGGCAACGGCATGGTCGAGATGGGCACCTTCGTGGCCATCCTGCTCGGCCAGGTGGCCGGCGGGTTGCTGGTGGCGCTGCCGCAGGTCGGGCACATGAGCGTGGCGGTGGCCTGCGTGCTGCTGGCGCTGGTGGGCCGCGGCGTGGCGCAGGCCATTCCGCAGGCGCCAGCCACCGACCCCGCACTGGTCATCAACTGGAACCCGATCAGCGAGACCTGGCGCAACCTGAAGCTCGCGCACGGCAACGTGGTGGTGTTCCGCTCGCTGCTGGGCATCTCGTGGATGTGGTTCTTCGGCGCGGTGTTCCTCAGCCAGTTCCCCAGCTTCGCCAAGGAAGTGCTGCACGGCAACGAGCAGGTCGCCTCGCTGCTGCTGGTGGTGTTCTCGGTGGGCATCGGCGTGGGCTCGCTGCTGTGCGAGACCCTGAGCCGCCGGCAGGTCGAGATCGGCCTGGTGCCGCTGGGCGCCATCGGCATGAGCGTGTTCGCCATCGACCTGTACTTCGCCTCGCGCGGCCTCGCGCCCGTGCCCGAGATGGGCATCGGTGCGTTCGTGCACCAGGGCGCGCACTGGCGCGTGATGGCCGACCTGGCGCTGCTGTCGCTGTTCGCCGGTCTCTACAGCGTGCCGATGTACGCGCTGATCCAGCTGCGCAGCCAGCCCACGCACCGCGCGCGGATCATCGCGGCCAACAACATCCTCAACGCGCTCTTCATGATCGGCAGCTCGGTGATCGCCGGCGCGCTGCTGGGTGCGGGCTTCACCATTCCGCAGATCTTCCTGTTCACCGGCATCGCCAACGCGGTGGTGGCGTTCTACATCTTCATGCTGGTGCCCGAGTACCTGCTGCGCTTCGTGGCCTGGGTGCTGTCGCGCTTCGTCTACCGCTTCGACATCAAGGGCGACGAGCACATTCCCACCGAGGGCGCGGCCGTGCTGGTGTGCAACCACGTGAGCTTCATCGACGCGGTGCTGCTGATGGCCGCGAGCCCGCGGCCCATCCGCTTCATCATGGACCACCGCATCTTCAAGGTGCCGGTGCTCGGCTGGTTGTTCAGGCTGGCCAAGGCGATTCCGATCGCCTCGCAGAAGGACGACCCGGCCGCCTACGAGGCCGCCTTCGCCAAGGCGCTGGAGGTGCTGCGCGAGGGCGACTTGCTGGCTATCTTCCCCGAGGGCGCCATCACCCGCGACGGCGAGCTGCAGCCCTTCAAGGGCGGCGTGATGAAGATCCTCGAGAGCGCGCGTGCCGAAGGCCTCGAGCCGCCGGTGATCCCGATGGCGCTGACCAACCTGTGGGGCTCGTACTTCAGCCGCATCGAACTGCGCGGCGGTCAGAACGTGGCCATGGCCAAGCCCTTCCGCCGCGGCTTCTACAGCCGCGTCGGCCTCAACGTCGGCAATGCCGTGCCGCCGGCCGAGGTGCAGCCCGACGCGCTGCGCCAGCGCGTGAGCCGCCTGCTCGCCGCGTAAAAGTACCGTCTCGAGATACCGGTGGCGCAGTCGGCCGCCACCGGTGCAAGCATTCAAGCCCCGCGGTGCGGGAGCGAACCATCATTCGCTCACCTTCACTACGCCGCGAGGCACACATGCAACCCCTTTCATCCACGACCGTTTCCATCCATCGCGACACGCGGGCCTGGCAGTTCCAGACCTGGGCATCGTTCGCGATCGCCGTCTTCCTGTGCGCCACCGGCTTGAGCTGGCTGCCGGGCGAGGCGCTGGACCGGGCGTTCATGGTGATGGGCTACGTGTTCTGCCTGAGCACCGCGTTCATGCTGTCCAAGTTCATCCGCGACGGCGAGCAGGCCACCGTCGGTACCGGCCGCGACGTGCCGATGTGGCGCCTGGTGGTCTGGGGCAGCTTCTTCACCGCCATGGGCCTGACCGCCTGGGGCCTCGTGCGCATGGAGATCAACGACACCTACAAGGCCTTCCTGGGCGTGAGCTGGCTGTTCCTCATCAGCTCGGCCTTCACGCTGGCCAAGACGCTGCGCGACCGCCACGAGGCCGACATGGCCGAGGCCCGCCTGCAGGGCCGCCGCATGACCCGTGCCGAAGCGGCCACTGCCGCTGTTGCCGCCACCGAATGAACGTGCCCGAACAAGGAGTGACCATCATGAAGAAATCCATTGCCGCCGTCCTTCTCGCCGCCTGCACCGCTTTCTCCGGCGTCGCGGCCCCCCTGCAGGCCCAGGCACAGAGCGACGCCTCGGCGGCCCTGTCGATGATGCCCATCGCGTCGGTGGTGGTGGGCGCATCGGCGGTCGGTGCCTCGGCCACGGCGGCCGTCGCCGTGCCCGCCGCGCTGTCGACGGCCGGCTCGACGCTCACCGTGGTTGCGGTCGAAGCCTCGGCCGACGGCACGGTGTACGTGCTCGAACGGGCGTCGGACGGCGCCCGTGCCAGCGTCAAGGTGGCCGGGCGCGCCGCGCGCGGCGTGTCGAATGCAGTGGGCACCAGCGTCGTCGTGGGCGTGATCGGCTCTGGCGTGGTGCTCTCGGCCGCGGGCGAGGTGCTGGCTTTCGTGCCCAACGCCCTCGGCCGCGCACTGCTCCACAACGAGAGGCTGTCGTGAGCCACGCGCGGGCGCTGTCGGCCACCTTCGCCGCGTTCGCCATCGCTGCCGCGGCGGCCCTGCTGCCGGTGCAGGCACAGGCGGGCCGCTCCTGCGAACAGGCCAGGCCCACGCCCGCGCTCGTCGCCAGGGGCATGGAGCTGGCCGAGCGCACCTCGCAGGCGCTGGACGCCAGCGGCGCGCGCGTGGTGATCCTGGCGCGCGCCGGGCAGGACCTGGGCAAGTACGGCCTGCGCTACTCGCACCTGGGGCTGGCCTACAAGACCGACGCCGGCCCCTGGCGCGTGGTGCACAAGCTCAACCAGTGCGGCACCGCGGTGGCCGACATCTACCGCCAGGGGCTGGGCGAGTTCTTCCTCGACGACCTGTGGCGCTACGAGGCCGCGTGGGTCGTGCCCGCGCCGGCCGTGCAGGCGCAACTGATGGCCGAGCTCTCCGGGCCTCCCGGGCGTCTCGTGCGGCTGCACGCGGCGCCCTACAGCATCGTGAGCTATGCATGGGGACAGAAGTACCAGCAGTCGAACCAGTGGGCCATCGAGACCCTGGCCGCCGCGATGGAGCCGGCCACCATCGGCAACCGCGCGCAGGCGCAGGCGTGGCTGCAGTTCAAGGGCTACGAGCCGACCACGCTCCGGCTCGGGCCGCTCACGCGGCTGGGCGGGCGCGTGGGCTCGGCCAACGTGGCCTTCGACGACCATCCGAACGACAAGCGCTTCAGCGACCGCATCGAGACGGTCACCGTCGACTCGGTGTTCGCCTGGCTGCCTCGCGCCGGCCTCGGTGCGGCGCCGGTGACGCTGAAGCTCCAGTGAAGACAGAAGAAACCGGAAAGACCGAGGAGAAAACGTGATGAGCAAATCGCTGCGACTGTCCGAGAAATGGTTCCGCCGCGGCCTCTGGCTCGTGGCCCTGGTGTTCGCGAGCTTCCTGATCGGGCTCGGCAGCACCATCGTGAGCGACCTGCCGCAGGTCGAGCGCGTGCGGGTGCTGGACGACTTCATCGACAAGCCCGCGGCCGAGCCGCTGCGCGCCACCATCAAGGCTTCGGAGACGACCGAGCAGCAGGCGGCGCGCGACCTCGACCAGATCCGCCTGCAGCTGCAGGCCGCGCAGCAGGCCAATGCCAACGCGCGCGAGACCTTCGGCAACTGGCTCGCCACGCGCCGCGCCACCGCGCTGCCCGACCAGGACCCCGAGCTCATCGCGCGCACCAAGGCGCTCGATGCCTTCAAGCAGAAGGAGGAGGACGTGCAGCGCCGGGTCAATGCGCAGCAGCAGATCATGCTCGATGCGCGCCAGGCCGAGCAGCGCGCACGCATCGCGCTGGCCGATCTGGAGCGCGACGCGCAGGAGAAGCTCGAGGCCGAATACCGCCGCATCGAGCTGCGCGTGTTCGCCTACCGGCTCGCACTCACGCTGCCGCTGCTTGTGGTGGCCGGATGGCTGTTCGCCAGGAAGCGCAAGAGCACGTACTGGCCGTTCGTGTGGGGCTTCATCTTCTTCGCGCTGTTCGCGTTCTTCGTGGAGCTGGTGCCCTACCTTCCGAGCTACGGCGGCTACGTGCGCTATGTGGTGGGCATCGTGATGACGGTGATCGTCGGGCGCTACGCGATCCTGGCGCTCAACCGCTACCTGGCACGCCAGAAGCTGGCCGAGCAGCAACCCGACCAGGTGCGGCGCGAGGAGCTCAGCTACGACACCGCGCTGGTGCGGCTGGGCAAGGGCGTGTGCCCCGGCTGCGAACGCCCGGTGGACCTGAAGAATGGCGAGATCGACTTCTGCCCGCACTGCGGCATCGGGCTGTTCGACCACTGCGGCCTGTGCGAGACGCGCAAGAACGCGTTCTCCAGGTTCTGCCATGCCTGCGGCACGCCGGCGCATGCGGGGCCCGATGGTGGCACCGCGCCGGCCTGAGCGTGAGGGGCGCCGGCACGGTGCATCCTCTCCATCGCTGGCGGGGCATGCCGCGCGCCGCGCGGCGACTTTGGCGATGCTGTCGCCGCAAAGTGTTAGAACCGCGGTCTGCGTTGCATTTCGCACGCAGCCGGCGTTCACTCTCACGTAGCGCCCGGCCCTGCCATCCACGCACGACGAGGATTTCCCATGAGCTTTTTCGGCAAGATTTTTTCCAAGATTTTTCCGTCGGCCAACGCCGCTGAAGTCGTCGCCGCACCGCCGGCGGCTGCACCGGGCGCACCGGCCGCTGTCGCGCCGCCGCCTTCGATCCCGCTGGGCGACGTGCCCGCCATCCTGGATGCGATGCCCGGTGCCGCCGGCCTGAACTGGCGCACCTCCATCGTCGACCTGCTCAAGTTGCTGGGCCTGGACAGCAGCCTCGCCGCGCGCAAGGAACTCGCCAACGAGATCCTCTACAGCAACGGCGAACCGGGTTCGGCCGAATGGAACATCGGCCTGCACAAGCAGGTCATGAGCCGCATCGCCGCCAACGGCGGCACCCTGCCCGCCGAACTGCGCGACTGAGCACCCACCCCCCAGGGAGTTCTCCAGAAACACCGAGGAACCGGCTTTGCCGGGCCTCCGGTGTTGCCCCCGGTAGGGGGAAGGAGAAGCGACACGAAGTGCGCGCATCCTGGGGGCGAGCCCAGAGACACCGAGGAACGGCTCTGCCGGGCCTCCGGTGTTGCCCCCGGTAGGGGGAAGGCGAAGCGACACGAAGTGCGCGCAGCCTGGGGGCGAGCCCCACTCACGTCCAGCCGGCGTCGACCACGTAGTCCTGCGCAGTGCACATGCGCGAATCGTCGGCCGCCAGGAACAGCGCCATCGCCGCGATGTCATCGCCCATCACGCGGCCCGGCAGGCACTGCGCGGCGTCGATCTCCGCGCCCGATTCGGGCTTGACCCACAGCTTGAGTTGCCGCTCGGTCATCACCCAGCCCGGCACGATCGTGTTGACGCGGATGCCCTGCTTGCCCAGGTCGCGCGCCAGCGAACGCGTGAGGCCGCGCACACCTGCCTTGCAGGCCTGGTACACCGGATAGCCGCGGCCTTTCATCATCCAGCTGACCGAGCCGAAGTTGACGATCGAGCCGCCGCCCAGCGCGCGCATGTCGTCCGCCACGGCCTGCGCGGCGAAGAACTGGTGCTTGAGGTTGACCGCCACGAGGCGGTCGAAGTCTTCGCTGGTCACGTTGGCCATCTCGTGGCGGCGGTCGTTGGCGGCGTTGTTGAGCAGCACGGCGATCGGGCCGAAGCGCTGGCGCACCGCATCGATGGCGGCGCCGAGCGCGGCGGTGTCGGTCACGTCGCAGGGCACGAACAGCGCGGCGTGTCCGTCCTGCAGCTGCGCCGCGAGCGCTTCGCCGGCCGTCACGTCCAGGTCGCAGAAGCCGACCTTCGCGCCCTGCGCGTGGAACGCCCGCACCAGCGATTCGCCGATGCCGCTGGCGCCGCCCGAAATGAACACGGTGCGCCCGGCCAGCGAGGGATAGCGGGCGGTATAGGGCGAAAGTTGTGATGCGTCTGTCATGGGGATGCGGCCGCGGCAGTGGGAACGGACAGCGAGCGTAGCGGATCGGCGCACCGCCGGCGAGCGCCGTTGACTCCCGGTCCACGGCACCTGGCGTATGGCTTCCGGCGAATGGGCAGCAAGCGCCTGCGTGGCTACGCTTGCCTGCCATGACGACGAACACCTTTCCCCGCCGTGCGCTGCTGGCGCTCGCGCTCCTTCCCGCCGCCCTCGCGGTGCGCCCGGTGCGCGCCCAGTCCCCGGCGCCCGTCCAGCTCTTCAAGGTGGTCTCGACGCGCGACGAGGTGATCGTGGGCGTCGACGCGGCCCAGCTCGGTTCGGGCGGCGGCCCGGCGGTCGAGCGGCTGGCCGCGCAGCTCGCGGCGAAGGGCCAGCTCACGCTCTGGCAGTACGCCTCGCACAAGGACGCGGGCGGCGCATTGGTGCAGGCGCCGCTCAAGCAGATCGTGGTCTTCAGGAACGATGCGCTGCGCATCGAGCCATACGCCACGCCGCTGGCGATCCTGCCGCCGAAATAGCGGGGCGTCAGACGCCCCTTGCGCGCTCCGACTTGAAGCGCGCGCGGAATTCCGTGAACGTGCCCGCGTCCAGCGACGCGCGGATCTCGGTCATCAGGTTCAGGTAGTAGTGCAGGTTGTGGATGGTGGTGAGCATCGGCCCCAGCATCTCGCCGCATCGGTCCAGGTGATGCAGGTAGGCGCGGCTGAAGCCCTCGCGCCCGCCGTCGTTCCAGCTCACGCCCGAGGTGCCTGCGCAGGCATGGCAGGTGCAGCTCGGGTCGATAGGCTGCGGGTCGCTCTTGTGGCGCGCGTTGCGCATCTTCAGGTCGCCGAAGCGCGTGAAGAGCGTGCCGTTGCGCGCATTGCGCGTGGGCATCACGCAGTCGAACATGTCCACGCCGTCGGCCACGCCCTGCACCAGGTCCTCGGGCGTGCCCACGCCCATCAGGTAGCGCGGCTTGTTCGCGGGCAGCCGGTGCGGCGTGTGGCCCATGATGTGCAGCATCTCTTCCTTGGGTTCGCCCACGCTCACGCCGCCGATGGCGTAGCCGGGGAAGTTCATGTCGACCAGGGCGGCCAGCGACTCCTCGCGCAGGTTCTCGAACATGCCGCCCTGCACGATGCCGAACAGCGCGTTCGGGTTCTGCAGGCGCGAGAACTCGGCCTGGCAGCGCTTCGCCCAGCGCAGGCTCAGCTCCATCGAGATGCGCGCCTCGGCCTCGGTCGTGATGTGACCCTTGGTGTCGTAGGGCGTGCACTCGTCGAACTGCATCACGATGTCGCTGTTCAGGATGGTCTGGATCTGCATCGAGACCTCGGGCGTGAGGAACAGCTTGTCGCCGTTGACGGGCGACGCGAACTTCACGCCCTCTTCGCTGATCTTGCGCATCGCGCCCAGCGACCACACCTGGAAGCCGCCCGAGTCGGTGAGGATGGGCTTGTCCCACTTCTCGAAGCCGTGCAGCCCGCCGAAGCTCGCCATCACGTCCAGGCCCGGGCGCATCCACAGGTGGAAGGTGTTGCCCAGGATGATCTGCGCGCCCATTTCCTCCAGGCTGCGCGGCATCACGCCCTTGACGGTGCCGTAGGTGCCCACGGGCATGAAGATCGGCGTCTGCACCTTGCCGTGGTTGAGCGTGAGCGTGGCGCGGCGCGCGTGGCTGTCGGGGTCGGTCTTGAGGAGTTCGAAGTCCAGCATGGTCGTCTCAGTCTTGTTGTCGGGCCAGCAGCATGGCGTCGCCATAGCTGAAGAAGCGGTAGCCGCCGGCGATGGCGTGCGCATACAGCGCCATCACGCGCTCGTAGCCCGCGAAGGCCGAGACCAGCATCATCAGCGTGCTCTTGGGCAGGTGGAAGTTGGTGACCAGCAGGTCGACGTGCGCGAACGCGAAGCCCGGCGTGATGAAGATGCGTGTGTCGCCAGAGGCCTCGCCGCTCTTCGCCCACGATTCGAGCGTGCGCACGGTGGTCGTGCCCACCGCCACCACGCGCCCGCCGCGCGCCTTGCATTGCGCAATGGCGCGCTGCGTGGTTTCGGGCACCTCGTAGCGCTCGGCGTGCATCGTGTGCTCGGCGATGTTCTCGGTCTTCACCGGCTGGAAGGTGCCAGCGCCCACATGCAGCGTGACGTTGGCGCGCTGCACGCCGCGCGCCTCGAGTTCGGCCAGCAGGCCTTCGTCGAAATGCAGCGCGGCGGTGGGCGCCGCCACGGCGCCGGGCACGCGCGCAAACACGGTCTGATAGCGGCTCTCGTCGTCGGCCGAGTCGGTGTGCGTGATGTAGGGCGGCAGCGGCACGTGGCCGCAGCGCTCCATCAGCATGTAGGGGTTCTCGCCGCTGTCGCTCTCGAAGGCGAAGCGGAACAGCGCGCCCTGCTCGTCGGGCCAGCGACCGAGCAGCGTGGCGCGAAAGCCCGGGCCGTTCACGCCCACCATCTCGAGCGTGGTGCCCACCGGCGGCTTCTTGCTCACCTTCATGTGGGCCACCACCTCCTGCCCCTGCAGCACGCGTTCGACCAGCAGCTCGAGCTTGCCGCCTGTCGGCTTCTCGCCGAACAGGCGCGCCTTGACCACGCGCGTGTCGTTGAAGACCAGCAGGTCGCCCTCGCGCAGCAGCGAGGGCAGGTGCTTGAAGATGCGGTCGGCCGGTGCGGGGCCGGTGCCGTCGAGCAGACGGGAGGCGGTGCGTTCGGTGGCCGGGTGTTGCGCCACCAGTTCGGGTGGCAAGGCGAAATCGAAATCGGAGAGCGTGAAGGCGCGCATGGTGCTTGAGGGCCGGACGGGCCCGTTCCAAGGAAGACGGCCGGGATTGTCCCATGCGGCCGAAACCGCTCGCCCGCGTGAGGTTGCGCGCGGGGTTGGCGAGGCAGAATCGGCGCATGGTCGATTCACAAGCAGCGCGCGTCTCACCGGAGTCCGAACCCGCAGCCACCCCCGGTCCCTCCGAGGGCGAACTCTTCAAGAAGATCATGGGCGACACCTGGCTGGGCCTGCATGCCGACATCCGCCGCCGCTTCGAGAAGAACCCGTCGCCGGGCAAGGCGCTGCACTACCTCGGCGCGCTCAGCGAGCTGCGCTGCTCGCGCTTCGGCAAGCTGCTGGGCCACCTGACGCAGCCGATGATCCAGGGCGCGCTGATCCCGTACAGCGACAGCGACTTCCCGGTCGAGATCCAGGTCTACGCCAGGCCGCACGACCCGGCCATCTACAAGCAGCGCGTCTATCGCCTGCACGGCCGCAAGCCGATCCAGTTCACCAGCTTCATGCGCGAGAGCGAGCGCGGCGAGGTGCTGGAGTACGTGGGCATGGGCCTGGGCATGAAGCTGGTGCTCAGCGTGGACAACGGCAGCCTGCATTTCCAGAGCGACGGCTACTTCTGGGACGTGTTCGGCTGGCGCATTCCGCTGCCCGGCCTGCTCACCCCCGGCAAGACCTTTCTCTGGCATCACAACGAGACGCCTGGACGCTTCAACATCCGCATCGAGATCCGCCACTGGCTCATGGGCACCACGTTCACCCAGGTCGGCGTGTTCGAGGAAGTGACCGAGCCGCAGGCAGAGGCGGCCGCCGCATGACGCTCGACACCCACCTGCTGGCCCTGCAGCTCATGGCCGCCCAGGGCGCGCTGGGCGCGTTCGACACGCTCTACCACCACGAGGGCACCGAGGCGCTGCCGCGGCGCGGCACGGCGGGGCTCGAGCTGGCGATCCACGCGACGCGTTCGTCGATCTATTGCGCGCTGTTCATCGGGCTCTCGGCATGGGCCTGGCACGGCGCATGGGCGTGGCTGCTGATGGCGGTGTTCAGCGTCGAGATCGTGCTCACGCTGTGGGACTTCGTGGTCGAGGACGGCAGCCGCCTGCTGCCGCCCACCGAGCGCGTCACGCACACGGTGCTGGCCATCAATGCGGGCGCGTTCATCGCGCTGCTGGCGATGAACGCGGCCGACTGGGCCGCCCAGCCGACCGCGATGGTGTGGCAGCCCTACGGCTGGCTCAGCGCCTTCCTCGCGCTGTGCGGCGTGGGCGTCGGTGTCTCGGGGTTGCGCGACGGCTTCGCGGCGCGAGCGCTGTTCAGGCAGGGCAAGCAGGCGCAGGTGCGCGACACGCTGGCGCCGGTGCGCTTCGGTTCGAAGCCGCAGCGCGTGCTGGTCACGGGCGGCACCGGCTTCATCGGGCAGCTGCTCGTGCGCCAGCTGCTGGCGGACGGCCATGCGGTCACGGTATGGACGCGCGACGCGCGCGCGGCCGCGTGGGGCTTCGGCGGCGCGGTGCGCTGCGTGCAGTCGCTCGCGCAGGTGCCGGCCGCCGACGACATCGACGTGGTCGTCAACCTCGCGGGGGCGCGCATCCTGGGCATGCGCTGGAGCGAACGGCGCCAGCGGCAGCTGTTGCAAAGCCGCGAGGGGCTCACGCAGCAACTGGTGGCGTGGATCGCCGCGCGGCCGCGCAAGCCGTGGCTGCTGCTGTCGGGGTCGGCCATCGGCTACTACGGCGTGCAGCCGCAGGGCGACGCCACCGAGCTGGCCGAAGACGCGCCGCCGCAGGACATCTTCATGTCGCAGCTGTGCCAGCGCTGGGAGCGGGCCGCGCACGCGGCCGTGGCACACGGCGTGCACGTGGCCTGCATGCGCTTCGGCTTCGTGCTGGGCCACCAGGGCTCGCTGCCGCAACTGCTGATGCCGATCCAGCTCGGCATGGGCGGGCGGCTGGGCAGCGGGCGGCAGTGGCTGTCGTGGGTGCACGTGCACGACCTGGTCCGTGCCATGGCGCATGTGTGGACCGTGACCGAGCAAACAGCAGGGGCTCCCGCGACTGTGCAGGCCTTCAACTTCACCGCGCCCGGCGCAGTGAGCCAGGAGGAATTCACCCGCGTCGCGGCCGGCGTGCTGCACCGGCCTTGCTGGATGCCGACGCCCGCAGCGCCCGTCAGGCTGCTGCTCGGCGAGCAGGCCGACCTGCTGCTCGAGGGCCAGCGCGTGGTGCCTGCGCAGTTGCTGCGCAGCGGCTTCCAGTTCATGTTCCCGGATGCGCGCAGCGCCTTGACGGACCTTTGCCGCCCACGCTAGAAGCCCAGTCCGTGCCCGCCAAGAAAGTTCCTTCTCCCGCCTCGGCCACCACCGCTGCGCCCGCGCCTGCAGGTCCGCCCGGCAGCGGCCTGAGCCTGGTGCAGCGCGCGCTGCGCAAGCTCGGCCTGGTGCGCGACATCGACTTCGCGCTCTATCTGCCGATGCGCTACGAGGACGAGACGCGCATCGTGCGCCTGGCCGACACGCGCGACGGCGACATGGCGCAGGTCGAGGGCGTGGTCACCGAATGCGAGGTCGTCTACCGCCCGCGCCGCCAGCTGATCGCCACCATCGACGACGGCTCCGACACCTGCGAACTGCGCTTCTTCAATTTCTATCCGTCGCAGCAGAAGCAGCTGGCGGTCGGCGCCAGGGTGCGCGTGCGCGGCGAGATGCGCGGCGGCTTCGTCGGGCGGCAGATGATGCATCCCACCGTCAAGGCGGCCGGCACCGCGTTGCCGAATGCGCTCACGCCGGTGTACTCGACGGTGGCCGGCCTGGCGCAGCCGGTGCTGCGGCGCGAGGTGCGCTCGGGCCTGGCCCGTGCGGTGCTCGACGAGACCGTTCCGGTGCAGATCGGCCTGCGCGGCGCGTGGGACTTGCGCGCCGCGCTGAGCTTCCTGCACTACCCGACGCCCGACGTGTCGATCGCCGCGCTCGAGGACCACAGCCATCCGGCGTGGCAGCGCATCAAGGCCGAGGAACTGCTGGCGCAGCAGCTCTCGCAGTTGCAGGCGCGGCTGGAGCGCGCGGCGCAGCGCGCACCGGTGCTGCCCGCTGCGGCCGAACCTGTCGCCACCTCGCTGCATGCGCAGCTGCTCGCGGTGCTGCCCTTCGGCCTGACCGGCGCGCAGCAGCGCGTGGGCGAGGAGATCACGGCCGACCTGCACCGGCAGATTCCGATGCACCGCCTGCTGCAGGGCGACGTCGGCTCGGGCAAGACCGTGGTGGCCGCGCTCGCGGCGGCGCGCTGCATCGACGCGGGCTTCCAGTGCGCGCTGATGGCGCCCACCGAAATCCTCGCAGCGCAGCACTTCGGCAAGCTGGTCGGCTGGCTCGATCCGCTGTTGGCCGCGCGCGGCCAGCGCGTGGCGTGGCTCACGGGCAGCCAGAAGAAGAAGGAGCGCGACGAGATGTCGGCCGCCGTCGAACGCGGACAGGCCGCGCTGGTCATCGGCACGCACGCGGTCATCTCGGAGAAGGTGCGCTTCAGGAACCTCGCGCTCGCGATCATCGACGAGCAGCACCGCTTCGGCGTGGCGCAGCGGCTGGCGCTGCGCGGCAAGGCCGGCGGCAATCTCGGCCCCCCTGAGGCTTCGCCTCACCCTCCCGGGGGGGAGGCCTCCGGCTTGGGGCGGCCCGGCGCCGGATTGGAGCCGCATCTTTTGATGATGAGCGCCACCCCCATCCCGCGCACGCTCGCCATGAGCTACTACGCCGACCTCGACGTCTCCACGCTCGACGAGCTGCCGCCGGGCCGCACGCCCATCGTCACCCGGTTGGTGGCCGACCACCGGCGCGACGAGGTCATCGACCGCATCCATGCGCAGATCGCGCAGGGCCGTCAGGTGTACTGGGTGTGTCCACTGATCGAGGAAAGCGAGGCGGTCGACCTGCGCAACGCCACCGAGACGCGCGACGAGCTGGCCGGCACGCTGGGCGAGCCGATCCAGGTCGGGCTGCTGCACTCACGCATGCCCACGGCCGAGAAGCAGGCGGTGATGGCCGCCTTCACCGCCAACGAGATCCAGGTGCTGGTGAGCACGACGGTGATCGAAGTGGGCGTGGACGTGCCCAACGCCTCGCTGATGGTCATCGAGCATGCCGAGCGCTTCGGCCTCTCGCAGCTGCACCAGCTGCGCGGCCGCGTGGGGCGCGGCGCGGCGGCCTCGGCCTGCGTGCTGCTCTATGCGCCGGGCGACAGCGGCCGTGTCGGCGAGGCCGCGCGCGCGCGGCTGAAGGCCATGGCCGAGACCTCCGACGGCTTCGAGATCGCGCGGCGCGACCTCGAGATCCGCGGACCCGGCGAGTTCCTGGGCGCGCGCCAGTCGGGCGCGCCGCTGCTGCGCTTCGCCGACCTCTCGACGGACACCCTGCTGCTCGACTGGGCGCGCGAGCTGGCCCCGGTCATGCTCGAGAAACACCCCGACCTGGCGCAGCGCCACATCGACCGCTGGCTCGGCACCAAGGCCGAGTACCTCAAAGCCTGAAGATCTGTTCGCGAGACACCGCGGAACCGGCTTTGCCGGGCCGCAGGTGTCGCACCCGGCGAGGGGAGGGAGAAGCGACACGAAGTGCGCGAAGCCTGGGGGCGAGCCAAGGACACCGCGGAACCGGCTTGGCCGGGCCGCAGGTGTCGCCTCCGGTAGGGGGAAGGAGAAGCGACACGAAGTGCGCGCAGCCTGGGGGAGTACCAATCAGCCGGGGCGGCGCGTGAAGGCCAGGATCAGCCCGAAGCCGACCATCATGCTGCCGCTCACCCGGTTGAACCAGCGCATCGCGCGGCTGCCGTCGGCCAGCCTTCGCATGCGCGCGCCGAGCAGCGCGTACAGCGCGATCGCCACCAGCTCGAACACCAGGAAGGTCGCGCCCAGCAGCAGGTAGCTGGAGGCGTAGGCGCCCGGCACCACGAACTGCGGGAAGAAGGCGGTGAACACCAGGATGGCCTTCGGATTGCCGGCGGCCACGGTGAACTCCTGCCGTGCCAGCGCGCGCAGGGACGGCGGCGTGCCCGCTTCGCGTTGCTGCTGCTGCACCTCGGCCGTGGGTGCCGGCGCGCGCAGCAGGCGGATGCCGATCCACACGAGGTACGCCGCGCCGATGTACTTGATGACGTCGAACGCCAGCTCCGATGCGACCAGCACTGCGCCCATGCCCAGTCCCGCGATGGCGATCATGATCGCGAAGGCCGCGAGCCGCCCGCCGGCCGCGATCACGGCCGGCGAGACGCCGTGCTTCGCGCCGTTGGTCACCGACAGCAGGTTGTTGGGGCCGAAGGCCATGTTGATGGCGAAGCAGGCCGGCAGGAAGAGCAGGTAGGCGGACAGGGTCATGGCGTGCCGTCGGCGAAGCGTTGCGGGGAGGCCATTATTCTTCCAATGCTGCTTCCGAACACGATGGCGCCACGGCGCCGATTGCCATGACACCAACCGATTCCCTCTTGAAGATGCGCAAGGCCGTGCCGGCCGACCTCCCGCTCGTCGTCGCCATGCTGGCCGACGACATGCTCGGCGCCGCGCGCGAACGACCCGGCGACATCGCCCTCTACGAAGCCGCGCTCCGGCGCATCGAGGCGCAGGACGGCAACCAGCTGCTGGTGGCCCAGCTGCCGGAGGGCGTGGTCGGCTGCCTCCAGCTCATCGTCATTCCCGGCCTGGGCCTGCAGGGCGCGCTGCGCGGGCAGATCGAGGGCGTTCGCGTGGCGTCGAGCCACCGCGGGCAGCGCATCGGCGAGCGGATGATCGCCCTGGCCGTCGAAGCGGCCCGGGCCGCGGGCTGCCGGGTGGTGCAGCTCACCACCGACAAGCGCCGCACCGACGCGCACCGCTTCTACGAGCGCCTGGGGTTCAAGGCCTCGCACGAAGGAATGAAGCTCGACCTGACCTGACCTGACCTGACCTGACCTGACCTGACCGGGCCGGGCCGGGCCGGGCCGGGCCGGGACGCTTCAGCCGTCGATGCCGCCCTGCGGCATCTGGCGCGCGTAGACCGCGAGCACGATGCGCTCGGAGTGGATCAGGTAGTCGTTGAGCGCCGCCGAGCCCTCGGCGAACTTGCCGGCCTCGATGAGCTCGAGCAACTGGGTGTTCATGTCCACATACGGTGCGTGCAGGAACTCCGGGTCCTTCAGCAGGCCGAAGGCCAGCCGCAGCTCGACCAGGATGTGCGCGAACAGGATGTTCAGCCGTTCGCTGTCGGCCAGCTCCACGATGCCCTTGTGGAACTCCATGTTGGCGGTGCCCACGCCGAGCCAGTCGCCGGCGTCGCGGCATTTCAGCGCCATCTCCACCGCCTCGCGCATGTGCTTCTTGGCCGGGTGGCGCGGGTAGGCCTGCGCCAGCGCCTGGCATTCGATGAGCCTGCGCACGCGGTAGATGTCGATGATCGACGCGATGCTGGGCACCGCCACGAACACGCCGCGGTTGGGCGCGTGCTTGAGCAGTCCTTCCTTGGTCAGCGTGCGGAAGACCTCGCGCAGGGTGTTGCGCGAAATCTCGAAGCTGTCGGCCAGCGCGGCTTCCGACAGCCGCTGCCCCGGCGAGAACTCGCCCTTCACGATCTTCTGCCGGATGAGCTCGGCGACCCGGTCGTTGAGCGTCTGCGTGCCGGCGGCTGGCGAAGCGGGAGAGGTCGGGGAAGCCAGTGAGGTCATGCCGGAAGTGGGAAAGAGGCGAAGGCCGCCGGAAAGCGCGGGAAGGCCGGTGGTTTTTAGCAGATTTCCCCCGGGGCGCCGCGCGCGCGGGGCCTGCGCCCTGTGCACCGGAAGCCGGCGAACTTAGGGTTTACATGGAGCCGGCTCGGCACCGTTGTTGGGCACACTCACCAAAATTGTTCAACAATTTCCGATAAATGAGTGATTCATATGTTTTCGATTGCTCATTCATTGGCACGAGGTTTGCGTTAAGCAAATGGCCGGCGCCCCCGCGCAAGGTGTCTCTGAATCCCAAAACGAAAGACCAACATGACTCCTGACATCCCTCATCTGTGGCCCTTGATCGGCGTGGCCGTGATCATTGCGGGCTTCATCCTGCGCTTCAATCCGATGCTGGTGGTGATCGTCACGGCCATCGTGACGGCGGCCGCCGCGGGCTTCGGCCCGATGGCCATCCTCACGGCCATCGGCAGCGGCTTCATCAAGACGCGCAACCTGCCGCTGATCATTCTTCTGCCGCTGGCCGTCATCGGCCTGCTCGAGCGCCACGGCCTGCGCCAGCATGCGCAGAACTGGATCAGCCGCATCAAGTCGGCCACCGCCGGCCGCCTGCTGATCGTCTACCTCGCCGCGCGCGAACTCACCGCCGCCGTCGGCCTGACCAGCCTGGGCGGCCACCCGCAGATGGTTCGCCCGCTGCTGGCGCCGATGGCCGAGGGCGCCACGGAAACGCGCTACGGCAAGCTGCCCGAGCGCCTGCGCCACAAGCTGCGCGCCTACGCCGCGGCCACCGACAACGTGGGCCTTTTCTTCGGCGAGGACATCTTCGTGGCCTTCGGCGCCATCGTGCTGATGAGCACCTTCCTGCACGAGGCCGGCATCGACGTGGAGCCGCTGCACATCGCGCTGTGGGGCATCCCGACGGCCATCGCCGCCTTCGTCATCCACGCCTGGCGCCTGCGCCGGCTCGACCAGTCGATCGCCCGCGAGATGGAAGGCGTGAAGCAGGAGCCGGCCGTGCCCGCCGTTGCCGCGCAGGAAGGCCGCTGATCATGATTCTCTCGATCCAGCACCTCTACATCCTGGTGGGCCTGATCCTGGCGATCACGGCCATCATGACGCTGACCGACCGCCAGCACCCCAAGCGCTACACCAGCGGCCTGTTCTGGGCGCTCTACGCGCTCGTGTTCCTGGTCGGCGACAAGCTGCCGCCGGCCTGGGTCGGCGTGGGCGCCGTCGCCATGGCCGTCATCGCCGGCATGCGCGGCGTGGGTGCGGGCAAGCACCGCGAGCCCTCGGCCACCGAGTACGCCGCCAGCGCAAAACGCCTGGGCAACAAGCTCTTCATGCCCGCCCTGGCCATTCCGCTGGTCACCGTGATCGGCACCGTGCTCATGAGCAAGGTGAAGATCGGCGACGCCTTCCTGCTCGACCCGAAGAACACCACGCTGGTGAGCCTGGGCGTGGGCTGCGTGGTGGCGCTGGCGCTGGCCTGCTGGCTGACGCGCGAGACCCCGGTGCAGGGCCTGCGCGAGTCGCGCCGCCTGACCGACGCGCTCGGCTGGGCCGTGGTGCTGCCGCAGATGCTCGGCATGCTGGGCCTGGTGTTCTCCGACGCGGGCGTGGGCAAGGCCGTGGCGTACATCACCACCAGCTACATCAACATGGACATCCGCTTCGTGGCGGTCGCCGTCTATGTGCTGGGCATGGCGCTGTTCACCATCATCATGGGCAACGGCTTCGCGGCCTTCCCGGTGATGACGGGCGGCGTGGGCGTGCCGGTGCTGGTGGGCGTGTACCACGGCGACCCGGCCGTGATGGCGGCGATCGGCATGTTCTCGGGCTACTGCGGCACGCTGATGACGCCGATGGCGGCCAACTTCAACATCGTGCCCGCGGCGCTGCTGGAGCTGCCCGACAAGAACGCGGTGATCAAGGTGCAGGTGCCGACCGCCGCCGCCCTGCTGGTGGTCAACATCTTCCTGATGTACTTCCTGATGTTCCGTTGAGGCGCCGCGCATGAGCTCCGTTTCCACCGCACCGCGCGTGCTGCTCGCGGGCTTCGAGCCCTTCGAGAACGATCCCGTCAACCCCGCGTGGGAGATCGCCCGCGCGCTCGACGGCTGGGCCTGCGAAGGCGCTGTGGTGCAGGCGGTGCAGCTGCCCTGCGTGTTCGGCCGCGCCATCGACACGCTCGACGCGGCGCTGGCGGACATCCATGCCACGGGCGCGGCGTTGCCGCTGGTGCTGTGCGTGGGCGCGGCGGGCGGGCGCACCGAGATCTCGATGGAGCGCGCCGCGCTGAACGTGGACGACGCGCGCATTCCCGACAACGCCGGCCGCCAGCCGATCGACGTCGAGGTGGTGGCCGGTGGGCCGGCGGCGTACTTCAGCTCGCTGCCCATCAAGGCCATGGTGCGCGACATGCGCGCGGCCGGGCTGCCCGCGGCGGTGTCGAACACTGCCGGCACCTTCGTGTGCAACCACATCTTCTATGCGCTGATGCACCGGCTCGCCACGCGGGCGGCACTCGCGCTCACGCGCGGCGGCTTCGTGCACGTGCCCTACCTGCCCGAGCAGGCTGCGCCCAAGCCCGGCGTGGCGAGCATGGCGCTGGCTGCGCAGGTCGAGGCCTTCCGCGTGGCGATCCGCACCGCGCTGACCGTGCGCGACGACGTGCGCGAGACCGCCGGCCGCCTGCACTGACCCTGCATTGACCCCTTGAGGCGTGCGCCACCGCACGCCGGAGACGAACACGATGAACATCGACCTGAACAGTGACCTCGGCGAGAGCCTGGGCGTGTGGCGCATGGGCGACGACGCCGCGATGCTGTCGCTCGTGAGCAGCGCCAACGTGGCCTGCGGCTTCCATGCCGGCGACCCGGCCGGCATCCTGCGCACGCTGCGACAGGCCAAGGAACGCGGCGTCGCGGTCGGCGCCCACGTGGCGTACCGCGACCTGGTGGGGTTCGGGCGCCGCAACATGGACGTGGAAAGCGCCGACCTGCGCGCCGACGTGATCTACCAGATCGGCGCGCTCCAGGGCCTGGCCGCGGCCGCCGGCACCACGGTGCGCTACGTGAAGCCGCACGGCGCGCTCTACAACACCATCGCCCACGACGAGCGCCAGGCGCGCGACGTGATCGCCGCCATCCGCGAAATAGACGCCAGCCTCGTGCTGGTGGCGCTCGCCGGCTCGCCGCTGCTGGGCTGGGCGCGTGGCGAGGGCCTGCGCGCCGTGGCCGAGGCGTTCGCCGACCGGGCCTACACGCCGAACGGCACGCTGGTGTCGCGGCGCGAATCCGGCGCGGTGCTGCACGATGCCGACCAGGTGGCCGAGCGCATGCTGCGCCTGGCCACCGACGGCGTGGTCACCGCCATCGACGGCAGCACGGTGCGCATCGAGGCCGAATCGGTCTGCGTGCACGGCGACAGTCCGGGCGCGGTCGAGATGGCGCGCCAGGTGCGCGCGCGGCTCGAGCAGTCTGGCGTGTCGATCCGCCCCTTCGTGGACGCTGCATGACGACGCCCATGCCCATGCGCTTCCTGCCCGTCAACCTGAATGCCATGCTCGTCGAGCTGGCCGACCTGCCGCAGACGCTGGCGCTGCTGGCCTCGCTGCGTGCCGAGCCGATCGCGGGCGTCGAGGAAATCGTGCCCGCCGCGCGCACGCTGCTCGTCGCCTTCCGCCCGGCAGCCATTGCCGCGGACGAGCTGGTGCGGCGCATCGGCCTGCGCAGCCTCGACGCGCGCGAGACGCGCATCGACAGGCGCATCGAGATCCCCGTGCGCTACGACGGCGAAGACCTCGCGGAGGTGGCGGGGCTGCTGGGCATCGCGCCCGAGGAAGTGGTGCGCCGCCACACGGGCAGCGACTACACGGTGGCCTTCACCGGTTTCGCGCCCGGCTTCGCCTACCTCTCCGGTGGCGACCCGAGCCTGAACGTGCCGCGCCGCAAGGTGCCGCGCACGCGCATTCCCGCTGGCGCGGTGGGGCTCGCGGGCAGCTTCAGCGGGGTGTACCCGCAGGCGAGCCCGGGGGGCTGGCAGATCATCGGGATCACCGACACGCCCATGTGGGACCTGTCGCGCGTGCCGCCCGCGTTGCCCGCGCTGCTGCAGCCGGGCGACACCGTGCGCTTCGTGGATGTCACGGCGCAGCCCCGCGCGACGCCCGTGGCTGCGGCGGTCTCGCCGTCGCCGTCGCCATTGCCATCGCCGACGCAGCCCGTTGCATCGGCCGGCGCCGGCGTTCTGGAGATTCGCGCGACTGGGCTCCAGGCCCTGCTGCAGGACGGCGGCCGCCATGGCCAGGCCAAGCAGGGCGTGTCCGCCTCCGGCGCGATGGACCGGCGCTCGCTGCAGGCCGCCAACCGCCTCGTCGGCAACGCATCGGATGCAGCCTGCATCGAGATTGCCTGCGGCGGCTTCCAGCTCGCCTGCCGCGGCGATGCGGTGGTGGCCATTGCCGGGGCCGACGGCCCTGTCACGCTCACCCGCGCCGACGGCGCGAAATGGCCGGTGCCGCGCCACCAGCCCATCGCGCTGGTCGATGGCGACGTGCTCGCAATCGGCGAGCCGCAGGCCGGCATCCGCAGCTACCTGGCGGTGCGCGGCGGCTTCGACGTGGCGCCGGTGCTCGGCAGCCTCTCGAGCGACACCCTCGCGCGCATCGGCCCGCCGGCGATTGCCGCGGGCGACCTGCTGCCGGTGCGCGCGGTGGAGGCTGGCGCCCCGGTGGGTGCGCCCGAAACGCCGCCGGACGGCCTGCCCACGGTGCACGAAGAGGTCGTGCTCGACATCGTGCCCGGCCCGCGCACCGACTGGTTCACGCCCGAGGCGCTCGAGCTGCTGTGCAGGCAGCCGTGGACGGTCACGCCGCAATCGAACCGCGTCGGCATCCGCCTGGCGGGCGAGGTACCCCTGGCCCGCGCCAACCACGCCGAGCTGCCGAGCGAAGGCACGGCCTACGGCGCGCTCCAGGTGCCGCCCAGCGGCCAGCCGGTGCTGTTCCTGGCCGACCACCCGCTGACCGGCGGCTACCCGGTGATCGCCTCCGTCGCCACCTACCACCTCGACCGCGCGGGGCAGATCCCTGTGAACGCCCGCGTCCGCTTCAACCCGATCGCCGCTCCCGGCCCTGTCGCGCCCAGCGCACCGTGAAAGCCTTCCGATGAAAAAACTCCTGATCGCCAACCGCGGCGAAATCGCCGTGCGCATCGCGCGCGCCTGTGCCGACCACGGCGTGCAATCGGTCGCGGTCTATGCCGATGCCGACCTGAACGCGCTGCATGCGCGCATGGCCGACGAGGCCTACGGGCTGGACGGCAACAAGCCCGCGGACACCTACCTGAACATCGCCAAGCTGCTCGCGGTGGCCAAGCGCGCCGGCGCCGATGCGGTGCACCCGGGCTACGGGTTCCTCTCGGAGAGCGCCGCGTTCGCGCAGGCCGTGATCGACGCGGGCCTCACGTGGGTCGGCCCTTCGCCCGCCGCCATCGCGACGCTGGGCGACAAGGTGCAGGCCCGCAAGCTCGCATTGAAGGTCGGCGCGCCGCTGGTCGAGGGCACGGCCGACCCGGTGAGCCATGCAGGCGAGGTGCTCGCCTTCGCCGAGAAGCACGGCCTGCCGGTGGCGATCAAGGCTGCGTTCGGCGGCGGCGGGCGCGGCATCAAGGTCGCGCGCCGGCTCGACGAGGTCGAGGGCCTCTACGAATCGGCGGTGCGCGAGGCAGTGACGGCGTTCGGGCGCGGCGAGTGCTACGTCGAGCAGTTCCTCGATCGCCCGCGCCACGTCGAGGCGCAGGTGCTGGCCGACACGCACGGCAACGTGGTGGTGCTCGGCACCCGCGACTGTTCGCTGCAGCGACGCAACCAGAAGCTGGTGGAGGAGGCGCCCGCGCCCTTCCTGAGCGACGAGCAGCGCGAACGCATCCACCAGGCCGCGCGCGACATCTGCACCGAGGCGCGCTACACCGGCGCCGGCACCGTCGAGTTCATGCTGAGCTCGAGCGGCGCGATCTCCTTCCTCGAGGTCAACACGCGCCTGCAGGTGGAGCACCCGGTGACGGAAGAAACGACGGGCATCGACCTGGTGATCGAGCAGCTGCGCATTGCCGAAGGCCTGCCGCTGTCGATCACCGAAACGCCCGCGCCGCGCGGCCACGCCTTCGAGTTCCGCATCAACGCGGAAGACGTGGGGCGCGGCTTCCTGCCGTCCCCCGGGCCGGTGACGCTGTTCGAGGCGCCCTCGGGCCCCGGCGTGCGCGTGGACGCCGGCGTCGATTCGGGCTCGCAGGTGCCGGGCACCTTCGACTCGCTGATGGCCAAGCTGATCGTCACCGGCGCCACGCGCGAACAGGCCATTGCACGGGCGCGCCGCGCGCTGAAGGAATTCCGCATCGAGGGCCTGCCCACGGTGCTGCCGTTTCACCGCGCGGTGATGACGCACCCGGACTTCGTCTCCGGCGATGCCTTCAAGGTGCACACGCGCTGGATCGAGACCGACTTCGCCAACGGCGAGGCGCCGGCCATGCGTCCCGATCCGCTGCCCGATGCCGCGCTGCTGCGCACGGCGATCGAGGTCGACGGCCGGCGGATGGCGCTGGGCCTGCCGGCCGTGCTGCTCGCCGGCCTGTCTTCGGTGGCGGCCGGCGGCTCCGCGCCGCAGGCCGAAGCCGCGGTGGCCGATGCCGCCGCCGTGGCCGCGCCCGTTTCGGGAACGCTGCAAGGCTGGAAGGTGGCCGACGGCGACGAGGTGGCCGAGGGCGCCGTCATCGCCGTGATGGAGGCGATGAAGATGGAGATGCAGGTCGTGGCGCACCGTGCCGGGCGCATTGCCTTTGCCGTGGCTGCGGGCGGCTACGTGGCGTCGGGCGCAACGCTCGCCACCATCGGCTGACGGACATGGGCCGTACTCGCGCGCCCATCGCGGGCTTGCCGTTCTGGCCGGACATGCCGGTCACCCGCCGCGCCTTCGGATCGCTGGCATGCGGCGCCGCGGTCGGATCCGTCGTGCCTTCTGCCTTCTCGGCGCCCGGCACCACCGCATGGCGGCTGGCCACGGGCTACCCGACGGAGAACTTCCACACCCTCAATCTCGTGGCCATGGCGCGGGACGTCGAGGCCGCCACCGGCGGGCGGTTGCGCATCGAGGTGCGCCCCGGCGGTTCGATGTTCGCGCTGAACGCCATCCGCGCGGCGGTGCAGGACGGCAAGGCCGAGTCCGGCGAAGCCATCATGAGCAGCATGGTGGCCGACGTGCCGATCGCGGGTGCCGACTCGGTGCCCTTCATCACCCAGAGCTACGACGACGCGCAAAGGCTGTGGCGCATCCAGCGCCCGCTGGTCGAGCGGGCCTTCGCGCAGCGCGGCCTTCGCGTGCTGCATGCGGTCGCCTGGCCGCCGCAGGGCCTGTATGCCAACCGGCCGCTCGGCGGCATGGCCGACCTGCGCGGCCTGCGCATGCGCGCCTACAACGCCACCACCGCGCGCATCGCCACGCTGGTGGGCGCGGTGCCGGTGGACGTGCCGGCCACCGGGCTCGACAAGGCGCTCGCCGAAGGCCGCATCGACTGCATGCTGACCTCGGCCGTGACCGGTGTCGAAAGCCGGGTCTGGCAGTCGATGCGCTTCTTCTACGACATCAACGCCTGGTTTCCCAAGAACCTCGTGTTCGCCAACGCGCAGGCCTGGGAGGCCCTGGCGCCGCCGCAGCGCGATGCGCTGGCCACGGCGAGCGCGGCTGCCGAGTCGCGCGGCTGGGCCGCCAGCGCCGCGGCCGCTGCGCGCTCGATGGACGAGCTGCGCCGCAACGGCGTCAGGGTCGAGCCGGTGCCCTATCTGTTCAGCCGCGACCTTCGCCGCCTGGGCGAGCACTTCTCGCTCGACTGGATCAAGCAGGTCGGTGTGGACGCCAACGCGATCTTCATCCCGTACTTCGACAGGCACTGAGGCGCCATGCCAAATGGCTGATGCAACGGCGCATCAGAATGGTTAACTTTTGTTTCAGCTTGCCGTATCATCTTCTGCGTTAACCCTGCATTCCCGAGCAAGACATCCATAAATCGCTTCAGGCATCGACGACGCAACGCAAGAGGGCAGGTCGAGGGAGGATGGCTCTCTGTGCAGTTCTTCTGTTCGATGATGGCCGGTGCGCAAGATGCAAAACGCGTGGATGGATGAAGAGAGGGGCAGGACCTTCACAGGGCCCGAGGGCGACGCGCAGGCGTTGCCGACGCCGGCGATGCCTGCCGAGCTGCGAGCGCTCAACAGCGCCTTCGCCACACTGACGCTCGACGCGCAGGGCCGGGTGCTCCGGGCCAACAACCACTTCCTGGACGCCTGGGGCTACCGGCTCGACGAGCTGAAGGGGCGCGAGCTGCTCGACATCAGCCCCGACGACGGCCTGTCGGGCAACCCGTCCTCGCTCTGGCGCGACGTCCTGCGCGGCGAGCGTCGCGTGGTGGAGCGCATGCGACTGCACAAGGACGGCGACACGCACTGGGTGCAGGCCTTCTACACACCGCTGGCGGACGCGGACGGCGTGGTGCGCCAGGTGGTCGAGATCTCCAACGACATCTCGTCGCGCGTGCTCAAGGCGGCCGACGACCGCGGGCAGATCCAGGCCATCAATGTGTCGCAGGCGGTGGTGGAGTTCGCCCTCGACGGCACGGTGCTCGATGCCAACGCGCGCTTTCTCGAAGCCATGGGCTACCGCCTGGACGAGGTGGCGGGGCGCCACCATCGCATGTTCGTCGACGCAGCCTATGCGGGGAGCGCCGAGTACGCCGGCTTCTGGGCCGCGCTGGCCAGCGGCAGGCACCATGCGGCGGAATACCGGCGGCTGGGCAAGGGTGGCCGCGACGTCTGGCTGCAGGCCACCTACAACCCGATCTTCGATCCCACGGGCCGTGTTCGGAAGGTGGTGAAGTACGCCACCGACATCACGCAGGAAAAGCTGCGCCAGGCCGACTTCCAGAGCCAGATCGTGGCCATCAACAAGTCGCAGGGCGTGATCACCTTCGCCGTGGACGGCACCATCCTCGACGCCAACCCGAACTTCCTCGCGGCCTTCGGCTACACGCTGGAGGAGATGGTGGGCCGGCACCACCGGATGCTGCTCGAACCCGGCGTGTCCGAGACACACGAGTACAAGGAGTTCTGGCGCACGCTGCGCGAGGGCAAGTTCGTGGCGGGGCGGCACAAGCGCATCGGCAAGGACGGCCGCGAGCTGTGGCTGCAGGCCTCGTACAACCCGGTGTACGACCTCGGCGGCAAGCTCACGCGCATCATCAAGTTCGCGAGCGATGTCACCTCCGACGTGGCGCTGGCCCAGGCCTTCGAGGACGCGCAGCGCCAGGCGCAGCACGACGCGGCCACCTCGCTGCCCAACCGCACGCGCCTGTCGGCCTTCATGGCCTCCGCGCTCACGCACCCCAAGGCGCGCCTGGCGCTGCTGTACCTGGACCTCGACCGCTTCAAGCCCATCAACGACACCTACGGCCATCCGGTGGGCGACAAGGTGCTCGGCGAGATCGCCGACCGGCTGCGCCGCTCGCTCAAGGCCGACCAGCTCGCCGCGCGCATCGGCGGCGACGAGTTCGTGATCGCCGCGCCCAATCTCACGGACGAGGAGCTCGATGCCTACTGCCAGCACCTGCTGCAGGCCATCGCGGCGCCGATCCGCAGCGACGTGGGCGACCTCGAGGTCGGCGTGTCGATCGGCGTGGCGGTGTCGCCGGCCGACGGCTCCACGCCCGACGAACTGCTGCGTGCTGCCGACACCGCGCTGTACCGCTCCAAGCACAACGGGCGGGGCACGTACTGCTTCTTCGCCAACGAGATGAACGATCGCGTGACGGCCAGCCGGCGCATGATCGAGGAGATGCGCCGCGGCATCGCGGCGGGCGAGTTCTACCTCGACTTCCAGCCGCGCTTCGACGCGCGCACGCAGTCGATCCGCAGCGCCGAGGCGCTGGTGCGCTGGGCGCATCCGCAGCGCGGCCGCATCGGCCCGGACGACTTCATTCCGCTCGCGGAAAAGAGCGGCCTGATCCTGCCGCTGGGCGACTGGGTGCTGCAGACCGCCTGCGAGGCCGCGGTGCAGTGGCCGGACATCGGCGTGTCGGTCAACGTGTCGCCGGTGCAGTTCCGAGACGGACGGCTGGTGCAGCGTGTGAAGGAAGTGCTCAGCGGCGCCGGTCTGGCGCCCGAGCGGCTGGAGATCGAGATCACCGAAGGCGTGCTGATGGACGACGCCGAGGGCGCGAGCGTGGTGCTGCGCGAGCTCAAGGACCTGGGCGTGCAGCTGGCCATCGACGACTTCGGCACCGGCTATGCGTCGCTGAGCTCGCTGCGCAGCTTTCCGTTCGACGTCATCAAGATCGATCGGCAGTTCATCGCCGACATCGAGCAGCGCGACGGCAGCCGCGACGTGGTCAAGGCGATCCTGGCGCTGGGCAAGGCACTGGGCCTGTCGGTCACGGCCGAAGGCGTGGAGACCGACGGCCAGCTGCAGACGCTGATCGAGGACCACTGCGCCGAGGTGCAGGGCTTCCTGCTGGGCCGCCCGATGACCGCGCCGAAGCTCATCGAGATGGTCGAGGACGTGCGCTGAGCGAGGCAACCGGCGCGGGCCGCGCGAGTCCCCCGGTGCTTCGGCGGGGCCTTCCGGCCCTGGAGGCAGCCCGGTTCGCGCCCCTTGCGCATAATTGACGCAAGCTATGACTCTCACCGAACTCAAATACATCGTCGCAGTGGCCCGCGAACGGCACTTCGGCAAGGCGGCCGAGGCCTGCTACGTTTCCCAGCCGACCCTCTCGGTCGCCATCAAGAAGCTCGAGGACGAGCTCGAGGTCAAGCTCTTCGAGCGCAGCGCCGGTGAGGTGACCGTCACGCCATTGGGCGAGCAGATCGTGCAGCAGGCGCAGAGCGTGCTCGACCAGGCCGCCAGCATCAAGGAGATCGCCAAGCGCGGCAAGGACCCGCTGGCCGGTCCGCTGAACCTGGGCGTGATCTACACCATCGGCCCCTACCTGCTGCCCGACCTCGTGCGCCAGGTGATCGCGCGCACGCCGCAGATGCCGCTGGTGCTGCAGGAGAACTTCACCGTCAAGCTGCTGGAGATGCTGCGCGCCGGCGAGATCGACTGCGCCATCATGGCCGAGCCCTTCCCCGACACCGGCCTGGCGATGGCGCCGCTGTACGACGAGCCCTTCATGGCCGCGCTGCCCAACAAGCACAAGTTCGCCGACCGCGAATCGATCACCTCCGAGGAACTGCAGAGCGAGACCATGCTGCTGCTGGGCACGGGCCACTGCTTTCGCGACCACGTGCTCGAGGTGTGCCCCGAGTTCGCGCGCTTCTCCAGCAATGCCGAAGGCATCCGCAAGAGTTTCGAGGGCTCTTCGCTCGAGACCATCAAGCACATGGTGGCCTCGGGCATGGGCGTGACGCTGGTGCCGCGGCTGTCGGTGCCTGCCGATGCGCTCAAGCCCAAGGTGAAGGGCCGCAAGGAGCCCGAGCAGATGGTGCGCTACCTGCCTGTGCGCGACGCGCAGGACCGCGACCCGCCCACGCGCCGCGTGGTGCTCGCATGGCGCCGCACCTTCACGCGCTACGAGGCCATCGCCGCGCTGCGCAACGCGATCTATGCGTGCGAGTTGCCCGGCGTCAAACGCCTGTCGTAGAGGGCATTTCGAGGAATCGGCCTACGCCCGGGCCGTTTTGAATCGTTCATCGCTGAGATAGAGTGGCGCTGTTGCGAAGCCGTCCGGCGGCTTCGAGAATCCGGTGTCCCCTCCAACTTGAAGAAAGAGCTCTCGCCATGGCCAAAGCCCCGAAGAAATCGTCGCCTGCTTCCTCCGCCGGCAAGGTGCCCAAGAAGGGCGGTGCGGTGGTCGCCCAGGAATCCGGCAGCCGCAACGCGCCCATCATCAACATCGGCATCGAGCGCCAGGACCGCGCCGCCATTGCCGAGGGCCTGAGCCGCGTGCTTGCCGACACCTACACGCTGTACCTCACCACGCACAACTTCCACTGGAACGTGACGGGCCCGCATTTCAACTCGCTGCATGCGATGTTCATGGGTCAGTACACCGAGCTGTGGGGCGCGACCGACGTGCTGGCAGAGCGCATCCGCGCGCTCGGTCACTACGCGCCGGGCTCGTACGCCGAGTTCAGCAAGATCGCCACCGTGCCCGACGTGCCGCAGAACCCGCCCAAGGCGATGGAGATGGTGCGCATCCTGGTGAAGGGCCACGAGACCGTGTCGCGCATCGCGCGCGAGTTCATTCCCGTGGCCGAGGAGGCCGGCGACGACCCGACGGCCGACATGCTGACGGCGCGTTGCACGGTGCACGACCAGACCGCCTGGATGCTGCGATCGCTGCTCGAAGACTGAGCACGCGCCAGTCCTTCACATCCATCGGGAGCGGCACAATAGCCGCTCTTTTTTTGCCTGCCGCATGCTCGCCCGTCGTTTCGCGCTCTACCTCGACCTGATCCGCTGGAGCCGTCCCGCGGGATGGCTGCTCCTGCTGTGGCCCACGCTCGGGGCGCTCTGGTTCGCGGCGGGCGGCTGGCCCGGCTGGCACCTGCTGGCGGTGTTCACGCTCGGCACCATCCTCATGCGCAGCGCGGGGTGCTGCATCAACGACGTGGCCGACCGCGACTTCGATCGCCACGTCAAGCGCACCGCGCGACGCCCCGTGACCAGCGGCGCCGTCTCCGTGAAGGAGGCGCTGGGGCTCGGGGCCGTGCTCGCGCTGGCGGCCTTCGGGCTGGTGCTCACGACCAACCGCCTCACGGTGACGTGGTCGTTCGCGGCCCTGGCCATCACGCTGATCTACCCCTTCGCCAAGCGCTTCGTCTCGATCCCGCAGGCGGTGCTGGGCATCGCCTTCAGCTTCGGGATTCCGATGGCCTTCGCGGCGGTGCAGTCCGCCGTGCCGATGCTCGCGGCGTGGCTGCTGGTGGGCAACCTGTTCTGGGTGCTGGCCTACGACACCGAGTACGCGATGGTCGACCGCGACGACGACCTGAAGATCGGCATGAAGACTTCCGCCATCACCTTCGGTCGCTTCGACGTGGCGGCGGTGATGGCGAGCTACGCGATCTTCCTGGCCATCTGGGGCTGGGCCGGCGCGGCGCATGGGCTGGGGCTGCTGTTCTACGCCGGCATTGCCGTTGCGGGTGCGCAGGCCGTGTGGCATTGGCGGCTGATCCGCGAACGCACGCGCGATGGCTGCTTCAGGGCGTTCACCCTGAACCATTGGCTGGGCTTCACGGTGTTCGCCGGCATCGTGGCCGGCTACGCAATGCGTTGAAGGGAGTCGCTCGCATGCTGGAACGTCTGCGCCAGAAGGTCGGGCACGAGGGCTTCTCCGGCTGGCATTGCATCACGCAGGAGATGGTCGAGAGCTACTCGGCGCTGTCGGGCGATGGCGAAGGCGAGTGGATCCACCTCGACCCCGAACGCGCCTCGCGCGAGGCAGGCTACGGCGGCACCATCGTGCAGGGCTTTTTCCAGGTCTCGCACCTGATCCGGCTGACCGGCGAAGCCATGCGCACGCTGCTGCCCTTCGACTCCAACCACGCGCTGAACTACGGCTTCGACCGCCTGCGCTTCGTGCGGCCGATGCCGGTGGGCGCGCGCTTCAGGGCGCGGGTGCGCATCATGGACGTCACGCCCAAGCCCGACGAGAGCTTTCTGCTGAAGGAGGAAGTGCTGCTCGAACTGGAGGACGGCACCGTCACGTTGGCCGCCGAGTGGCTCTTCTTCCTCGGGCCGCGCGCGCTGCCGCCGGCCTGAGATCAGCCGCGGCCGAATTCCTCGCCGAGTTCGGCCGCGCGCTTCTGCGCGGCGCGGATCGCGGTCTTGAACTGCGCCTTCACGTCGGCCTGCTGCAGCGAGGTGATGGCCGCGTAGGTCGTGCCGCCTTTCGACGTGACGCGCTCGCGCAGCACCGACGGTGGCTCGGTGGCGCTGTGCGCCAGT
The DNA here is from genome assembly GCF_902712855.1 of Variovorax paradoxus. Classification (NCBI taxonomy): domain Bacteria; kingdom Pseudomonadati; phylum Pseudomonadota; class Betaproteobacteria; order Burkholderiales; family Comamonadaceae; genus Variovorax; species Variovorax paradoxus. The sequence goes on along the minus strand of NZ_LR743507.1, from coordinate 235,712 downwards.
GCCGAGGCGCCGGTGAAGGTGCCGATCGCCAGCCGCTGGGCCTGGTCGGGCGTGAGGCCCATCTCGACGCCGGCTTCGGTCATCGCCTCGATGAAATAGAAGACATAGGCCGGGCCCGAGCCGGACATCGCGGTCACCGCGTCGAGCGCCGGTTCGGCGTCGACCCAGATCAGTTCGCCGGTGGGTGCCAGCAGCTGGGCGACGGTGGAGCGGTCGGCGCTCGGCACGCCGGGGCGCGCGAACAGGCCGGTCATGCCCTTGCCCACGAGCGCGGGCGTGTTGGGCATGGCGCGCACCACGCGCTCCGTGCCCAGCCAGCGGGCGATGCTGTCCGACGGGATGCCTGCGGCCACGCTCAGGTGCAGTGCGTCGCCTGCGAATTCGCGCACCGGACGGGCGGCTTCGGCGAAGGCCTGGGGCTTGACCGCCCAGACCACCACGCCGCAGCGCGACAGCGCATCGCCGGCCGCAGGCTGCGCTGCAATGCCGAACGACTGGGACAGTTTGGCGCGGGCTTCCTCGAAAGGCTCGACCACCTCGAAGGCGTCCGCCGGCGTGCCTTGCTGGATCAGGCCGCCGATGATGGCGCTCGCCATGTTGCCGCCGCCGATGAAGGCGACGGGCGGGAGCGGCGCGGGGCCGGTGCGGGGGAGGAAGGTCACGGCGATGGTCATGGTCGGCTGGCTCGGTCGGTGTATTCGAATGCGACGAACTGGGTCACTTGAAGCGGATTGAAATTGTCGTCGCTCACGACCACCAGCATGCGCCTGCCGTCGGGCAGGGGAGGCCCCCAGCACATGCCCTCGGTGTTGTCGAGGCGGGACAGTCCGAGCGCGGCGAAATCGGCCACCAGGGTCTTGGCCGCGGGGCGGTGGTTGCCGCCTGCCAGCGCTTCGACGGCCAGGACGTCGCTGGCCGCGCGGGTGTCGATCTCGTACAGGCGCAGCGAGTTGCCCCTGCCGGTGGCATAGGCGCGCTCCAGCACCAGCATGCGGTCGGCGTCGAGCATGAGGATGTCGCTCACGCCGTTGTCTGCGTAGCTGCCCGGAATCAGCGGGCGCAGCGGGATCGCATCGGGCACATAGGCGATCTGGCGGTCGGGCTGCCCGGTCTCGAGGTCGATCCGGGTGAAGCGACACGGTCCGCCGGCCGCGCCGATGGTGGGCTCCGGGCCGTCCTGCATCAGGGCGTTCTCCATGCCGAGCCAGGCGAAGCGGCTGTCGGGAGTGAGGGCGAGGCCTTCCAACGTCAGGTTGTCGCGCGGCCCGCGGCCCTTCGCGGCGTCGGGCTGGAACATCGCCGGCATGGCGTATTCCCGCAGGAAGCGGCCGTCGCGCGCCGATTCGTACAGCGCCGGACCGAAGCCACGGACAACGTCCCCTTCGCTGGTCCAGAGCAAGGTGTTGGTCGTGGAGCGCAGCCGCAGGGCTTCGGGGTCGGGCACGGGCAGGCCGTCGGCCGCGTGGCGCCGGTTCGGCCAGGCGCCGCCGCCGGGGCGTTGCAGTTGCACCACGCCGGTCGGCTCGGGCTGAGCGGCCTGCGGGTGAGGCCAGCGGGCGACATACATCCGGACTGGCGCAAGGTCCGATCGGTCGTCGCTAATGAGCAGGTACTCACCTCGGATCGGATCGAAGTCGATGCCGGAGAGGCCGCCCGCCGTGGTGCCCCCTATAAGAAGACGGTGTGGCCAGCGCGCTTCGGCGATGCGCCGCAGGCGGCCTGGGGCTGCTTGAGGCCCTGGTGTTGCGCTCCCGCAACCGGCCAGGCCCATGGCCAGCAGGCCGGCTGCGCCCATGCCGCCCGCAAACAGGCGCCGCCGCCGGGGTTGAAAGAGTGGGGAAGAAAAGAGGTGTTTCACAGGCTCGCGCACGCCCGGAGTCTAGTGGCAGCGCGAGATGGTGTAATAGGGCCGTTGACATCGGCATTCGTGCGTGCCACAATCGCGGGCTTCGCTTCCAAAAGGCGAAGCTTTCAGCCCAAAGCGGAAGTGCCCCGAGTGGTTCGGGGTATGGACGACGGGCCCAAGACTGACCGCGGTGTCTCCCTCCTGGAGGCTCATCGGTACAAGTTGGGAATATCAAGAAATGATCCAAACTGAATCCCGGCTCGAAGTGGCCGACAACACGGGCGCGAAATCCGTCCTGTGTATCAAGGTGCTCGGTGGCTCCAAGCGGCGTTATGCCAGCGTGGGCGACGTCATCAAGGTGAGCATCAAGGAAGCCGCTCCGCGTGGTCGCGTCAAGAAGGGCGAGATCTACAGCGCAGTGGTGGTCCGCACTGCCAAGGGCATCCGTCGCGCCGACGGTTCGCTCGTCAAGTTCGACGGCAACGCAGCAGTGTTGCTCAACGCCAAGCTGGAGCCTATCGGCACCCGCATCTTCGGACCGGTCACGCGCGAACTGCGCACCGAGAAGTTCATGAAGATCGTGTCGCTGGCACCCGAAGTTCTGTAAGGACACAACGCCATGAACAAGATTCGCAAAGGCGACCAGGTCATCGTGTTGGCCGGCCGCGACAAGGGCAAGCGAGGCACCGTTTCGCTGCGCAAGGACGATTCGCACGTGATCGTCGACGGCATCAACCTCGTCAAGAAGCACACCAAGCCGAACCCCCTCAAGGGCACGACCGGTGGCATCGTCGAGAAGGCAATGCCCATTCACCAGTCCAACGTGGCGATCTTCAATGCGGCGACCGGCAAGGCCGATCGCGTCGGCATCAAGATCACCCAGGGTGCCGACGGCAAGCGCGTGGCTGTTCGCGTCTTCAAGTCGAGCGGCGACGAAATCAAGATCGCCTAAGAGGTACTCACATGGCACGTCTCCAACAACACTATCGCGAGAAGATCGCGAAAGACCTGACGGAAAAGTTCGGCTACACGTCGCCGATGCAGGTTCCGCGCCTCACCAAGATCACCCTGAACATGGGCGTGGGTGAAGCTGTCGCCGACAAGAAGGTTCTCGACAACGCTGTCGCCGACCTGACGAAGATCGCTGGCCAGAAGCCCGTGGTCACCAAGTCGAAGAAGGCCATCGCCGGTTTCAAGATCCGCGAAAACCAGCCCATCGGCTGCATGGTCACGCTGCGTGGCGTGCACATGTACGAGTTCCTGGACCGTTTCGTGACCATCGCGCTGCCGCGCGTTCGCGACTTCCGCGGCATTTCCGGCCGTGCGTTCGATGGCCGTGGCAACTACAACATCGGCGTCAAGGAACAGATCATTTTCCCCGAGATCGAGTACGACAAGGTCGACGCCCTGCGCGGTCTCAATATCAGCATCACGACGACGGCCAAGACCGACGAAGAAGCCAAGGCGCTTCTCGCTGGTTTCCGTTTCCCGTTCAAGAACTGAGGTGACCTGTGGCTAAAGCATCTTTGATCCAGCGCGAACTCAAGCGCGACAAGCTGGTTGCCAAGTTCGCCGCGAAGCACGCGGAACTGAAGGCAGCTTCCAACGACGTGAAGAAGAGCGACGAAGAGCGCGCTGCTGCACGCCTGGCGCTGCAGAAGCTGCCGCGCAACGCGAATCCGACGCGTCAACGCAACCGTTGCGAAATCACCGGTCGCCCGCGTGGCACCTTCCGTCAATTCGGTCTGGCCCGCGCCAAGATCCGCGAACTGGCTTTCAACGGCGACATCCCCGGTGTCACCAAGGCCAGCTGGTAAGCCAGGCAGGAGCAAACAACATGAGCATGAGTGATCCCATTGCCGACCTGCTGACGCGTATCCGTAACGCGCAGATGGTGGCGAAGCCCACCGTGTCGGTCCCGTCTTCCAAGGTGAAGATCGCGATCGCACAAGTCCTGAAGGACGAGGGCTACATCGACGGCTTCCAGGTCAAGACCGAAGCCGGCAAGAGCGAACTTGAAATCTCGCTGAAGTACTACGCTGGTCGCCCGGTCATCGAGCGCATCGAGCGCGTGAGCCGTCCCGGCCTGCGCGTCTACAAGGCCAGCGCGTCCATCCCGCAAGTCCAGAACGGCCTCGGCGTTGCGATCGTCACGACCCCCAAGGGCGTGATGACCGACCGCAAGGCTCGCGCCTCCGGTGTCGGCGGCGAAGTTCTGTGCTACGTCGCCTAACCGAGACATCGAGGAGTCACTGAAATGTCCCGAGTAGGAAAAATGCCGATCACCATCCCCGCAGGCGTGGATGTGTCGATCAAGGAAGACCAGATCAGCGTCAAGGGCACGGGCGGCACGCTCAGCCTTGCGCGCAATGCTCTGGTGAAAATTGCCAACAACGACGGCAAGCTGAGCTTCGAACCCGCCAACGAATCGCGTGAAGCGAACGCGATGAGCGGCACGGTGCGCCAGCTCGTGAACAACATGGTCGTCGGTGTCACCAAGGGCTTCGAGAAGAAGCTCAACCTGATCGGCGTCGGCTACAAGGCCGCCGCGACGGGCGCCAAGCTGAACCTGCAAGTCGGTTACTCGCACCCGGTCAACATCGACATGCCGCAAGGCATCACGGTGACGACTGCGACCCCGACCGAAGTCGTGATCAAGGGTGCTGACCGTCAGCGCGTTGGTCAAATCGCCGCCGAGATCCGCGCTATCCGTCCGCCAGAGCCCTACAAGGGCAAGGGCATCCGCTATGCGGACGAGAAGATCGTGATCAAAGAGACCAAGAAGAAGTAAGGGGCAGCAAAATGATGTTGACCAAAAAAGCACAGCGTCTTCGCCGCTCGCGCCAGACCCGCATTCGCATCGCGACGCAGGGCGTGGCCCGTCTGACGGTGAACCGCACCAACCTGCACATCTACGCGACCGTCATCTCCGACGACGGCTCCAAGGTGATTGCAACCGCATCGACGGCAGAAGCCGAAGTGCGTACCTCGCTCGGCGGTTCGGGCAAGGGTGGCAATGCTGCCGCCGCCACCGCTGTCGGCAAGCGCATCGCTGAGAAGGCGAAGGCGGCCGGCGTCGAGAAGGTCGCTTTCGACCGCGCAGGTTTCGCATACCACGGCCGCGTCAAGGCGCTGGCCGAGGCCGCCCGCGAAGCCGGCCTGCAGTTCTAACCGGACACGAGATTCAAAATGGCAAAGATTCAGGCAAGAACGCAGAACGAAGGCCCCGAGGACGGTTTGCGCGAGAAGATGATCGCGATCAACCGCGTCACCAAGGTGGTGAAGGGTGGTCGTATCCTCGGTTTCGCAGCACTCACCGTGGTCGGTGACGGCGATGGCCGCGTCGGCATGGGCAAGGGCAAGTCGAAGGAAGTGCCCGCTGCAGTGCAGAAGGCCATGGAAGAAGCGCGTCGCAACCTGCTGAAGGTTTCGATCAAGAATGGCACGCTGCATCACCAGGTGCAAGGCCATCACGGCGCTTCGACGGTCGTGATGTACCCGGCCCCCAAGGGTACCGGCATCATCGCCGGCGGTCCGATGCGCGCCGTGTTCGAAGTGATGGGTATCACCGACATCGTGGCCAAGAGCCACGGTTCGTCGAACCCCTACAACATGGTTCGCGCCACGCTCGACGGGTTGAAGAACTCGACGACCGCGGGTGAAGTGGCTGCCAAGCGCGGTCTGACCGTCGAAGAAATCTTCGCTTAAGCGCAAGCTTTCACGAGCCTGCAGGAAGCATTCAAATGACGCAACAACAAACCCTCAAGGTGCAATTGGTCAAGAGCCCGATTGGCACCAAGGAATCGCATCGCGCGACCGTGCGCGGCCTCGGCCTGCGCAAGCTCAACAGCGTGAGCGAGCTGCAAGACACGCCCGCAGTGCGCGGCATGATCAACAAGATCAGTTATCTGGTCAAAGTTCTGTAAGAGAGACTGATATGGAACTCAATGGCATCAAGCCGGCGGATGGCGCCAAGCACGCCAAGCGCCGCGTCGGCCGCGGTATCGGTTCCGGCCTGGGCAAGACTTCGGGTCGCGGCCACAAGGGCCAGAAGTCGCGCGCAGGCGGTTTCCACAAGGTCGGCTTCGAAGGCGGTCAAATGCCGCTGCAGCGTCGCCTGCCGAAGCGTGGTTTCAAGTCGCACCTGCTGAAGTTCAACGCCGAAGTCACGCTGACTGCGCTCGAGCAGCTCGGCCTGGCCGAAGTTGACATCCTGGCACTGAAGCAAGCCGGCCTCGTTGGCCAGCTGGCCAAGGTTGTCAAGGTCGTCAAGACCGGTGAGCTCACCAAGGCCGTCAAGCTGACGGGCGTGGGTGCTACCGCTGGCGCCAAGGCTGCAATCGAAGCAGCTGGCGGCAGCATCGCCTGATCACCATCGGACTGAAAGAAGTTCTTCGTGGCAACTAACGCGGCAACGATCGCAAAAACAGGCAAGTTCGGCGACCTCCGCCGTCGGCTCGTCTTTTTGCTGCTCGCGCTCGTGGTCTATCGGATTGGCGCTCACATTCCTGTGCCGGGTATCAACCCGGACCAGCTGGCAGCGTTGTTCCAGGGCCAGCAGGGCGGCATTCTGAGCCTGTTCAACATGTTCTCGGGCGGTGCGCTGTCGCGCTTCACCGTGTTCGCGTTGGGGATCATGCCGTACATCTCGGCGTCGATCATCATGCAGCTGATGACCTACGTGCTTCCGACCTTCGAGCAATTGAAGAAGGAAGGCGAGGCCGGTCGCCGCAAGATCACGCAGTACACGCGCTACGGCGCGCTGGGCCTGGCACTGTTCCAGTCGTTCAGCATCGCAGTGGCGCTCGAATCGTCGGCCGGCCTGGTGATCTCGCCCGGTTTCGGCTTCCGCATCACTGCCATGGTGAGCCTGACGGCGGGTTCGATGTTCCTGATGTGGCTCGGCGAGCAGATCACCGAACGCGGCCTGGGCAACGGCATCTCGATCCTGATCTTTGCAGGTATCGCGGCTGGCCTGCCCAATGCCATCGGCGGCCTGGCTTCACTGGTGACGACCGGTGCGATGAATCCCATCGTGGCGCTTTTCATCATCGCAGTCGTGGTGTTGGTGACCTACTTCGTGGTGTTCGTGGAACGTGGCCAGCGCAAGATTCTCGTGAACTATGCACGGCGTCAGGTTGGCAACAAGGTCTACGGCGGTCAGTCGTCGCACCTGCCCCTGAAGCTGAACATGGCTGGCGTGATCCCGCCGATCTTCGCTTCGTCGATCATCCTTCTGCCCGCAACGGTGGTCGGCTGGTTCAGCACCGGTGACGGCGGTTTCCGCTGGATCAAGGACATTGCCGGCGCGCTGCGTCCGGGCGAGCCGATCTATGTGCTGCTGTACGCTGCCGCGATCGTTTTCTTCTGCTTCTTCTACACGGCCCTCGTGTTCAACAGCAAGGAAACGGCCGACAACCTGAAGAAGAGTGGTGCATTCATTCCTGGCATTCGCCCGGGTGACCAGACCGCTCGCTACATCGACAAGATTCTGGTTCGCCTGACATTGGCCGGCGCGGTGTACATCACCTTCGTCTGCCTGCTGCCAGAGTTCCTGATCCTGAAGTACAACGTGCCGTTCTACTTCGGTGGTACCTCCCTGCTGATCATCGTGGTCGTCACGATGGACTTCATGGCCCAGGTGCAAAACTACATGATGTCCCAGCAGTACGAATCGCTGCTGAAGAAGGCGAACTTCAAGACATCGTAGGGCTGTGTTTCAGTATTGAGTCCGGGCGGTAGACCGCCACGTTAAACAGTTTTAGGAGAATGAAATGAGAGTTTCGGCTTCGGTCAAAACCATCTGCCGTAATTGCAAGGTCATCCGCCGTAAAGGTGTGGTGCGTGTGATTTGCACCGACCCGCGCCACAAGCAGCGCCAAGGTTGATTGAAGAGTATTAGAGGACGCACATGGCACGTATTGCTGGCATCAACATCCCGCCGCACAAGCACGCTGAAATCGGCCTGACCGCCATCTTCGGCATCGGTCGCACGCGCGCCCGTCAGATCTGCGAAGCGAGCGGCATCGAGTATTCGAAGAAGATCAAGGATCTGACCGACGCCGATCTCGAGAAGATCCGCGACCAGATCGCCCTGTTCACGATCGAAGGCGACCTGCGTCGCGAGACGACGATGAACATCAAGCGTTTGATGGACATCGGCTGCTATCGCGGCTTCCGTCATCGTCGCGGCCTGCCGATGCGCGGCCAGCGCACGCGCACCAACGCCCGCACCCGCAAGGGTCCGCGCAAGGCTGCGCAGTCCCTGAAGAAATAAGGATAGAACAGCATGGCTAAAGCACCTGCAAACAACGCCGCACAGCGCGTTCGCAAGAAGGTTCGCAAGAACGTCGCGGACGGTATCGCCCACGTGCATGCCTCGTTCAACAACACCATCATCACGATCACCGATCGCCAGGGCAACGCCCTGTCGTGGGCTTCGTCGGGTGGCCAGGGCTTCAAGGGCTCGCGCAAGTCGACCCCGTTCGCTGCGCAGGTCGCTTCGGAAGTGGCCGGCCGTGCTGCTGTCGAACAAGGTATCAAGAACCTCGACGTCGAGATCAAGGGCCCCGGCCCCGGTCGCGAATCGTCGGTGCGCGCACTGGCTGCGCTCGGCATCCGGATCAATTCCATTGCCGACGTGACGCCCGTTCCGCACAACGGCTGCCGTCCCCAGAAGCGTCGCCGCATCTGATCGTCAGTCCGCAAGGCGCAGCCGGCTTTGGATAGCGGCTGCGCATTTGTTTTTTATCTAAGCCCACCGCCACTCGCGTCTCGCAAGTGGCTCCCGCAGGCAACTGCGGCAGATACACAAAGGAAAAATCGTGGCACGTTACCTCGGCCCCAAGGCCAAACTTTCCCGCCGTGAAGGCACCGACCTGTTCCTGAAGAGCGCTCGCCGTTCGATCCAGGACAAGGCCAAGTTCGACTCCAAGCCCGGCCAGCACGGTCGCACCTCGGGTCAGCGCACTTCCGACTACGGCCTGCAACTGCGCGAAAAGCAGAAGGTCAAGCGCATGTACGGCGTGCTGGAGAAGCAATTCCGCCGTTACTTCGAAGAAGCGGACCGTCGCCGTGGCAACACCGGCGCCAACCTGCTGTTCATCCTCGAATCGCGCCTGGACAACGTCGTCTATCGCATGGGCTTCGGCTCGACCCGCGCCGAAGCGCGCCAACTCGTGTCGCACAAGGCGATCACGGTGAACGGTCAGTCGGTCAACATCCCGTCGTACCTGGTCAAGACCGGCGACGTGATCGCCGTGCGCGACAAGTCGAAGAAGCAGAACCGCATCGTTGAAGCGCTGCAGCTCGCTCAACAAGTGGGTATTCCGGCATGGGTCGATGTGAACGCCGACAAGGCTGAAGGCACGTTCAAGAAGGTGCCCGATCGCGACGAATTCGCAGCCGACATCAACGAATCGCTGATCGTCGAACTGTATTCGCGTTGATTTTTTCTACCCGCACCCGTCCATCGGCGTGTGCGGGAGATTGTTATTGTTGTTCACGTTCCTGCTCCGCACTCTGCTGCGGATCAGGTGCTTCACCAGCCTTACCGGTGTAACGAGCCGGGGGTATTGAGAGGAAGTCTGCATGCAAACCACCCTGCTGAAACCCAAGACCATCCAGGTCGAGCAACTTGCCGCCAACAAGGCCAAGGTCACGCTCGAACCTTTCGAGCGCGGCTACGGCCATACGCTCGGCAACGCGCTGCGTCGCGTTCTGCTGTCGTCCATGGTGGGCTACTCGGCCACCGAAGTCACGATCGCTGGCGTTCTGCATGAGTACTCGTCGATCGACGGCGTGCAGGAAGATGTCGTCAACATCCTTCTGAACCTCAAGGGTGTGGTGTTCAAGCTCCACAACCGCGACGAAGTCACGCTGAGCCTGCGCAAGGACGGCGAAGGCCCGGTCCTCGCATCGGACATCCAGACGCCGCACGACGTCGAGATCATCAACCCCGATCATGTGATCGCGCACCTGTCGCAAGGCGGCAAGCTCGATATGCAGATCAAGGTCGAGAAGGGTCGCGGCTACGTGCCCGGCACGATGCGTCGCTACGCCGACGAGCCGACCAAGTCGATCGGCCGCATCGTTCTCGACGCGTCGTTCTCGCCGGTGAAGCGCGTGAGCTACACGGTCGAGAGCGCCCGTGTCGAGCAGCGTACCGACCTGGACAAGCTGCTGGTAGAGATCGAGACCAACGGGGCGATCACTGCCGAAGACGCCGTGCGCGCTTCGGCTAAAATCCTGGTCGAGCAGCTCGCCGTGTTTGCGCAGCTCGAAGGCGGCGAACTCGCTGCATTCGATGCACCCGCACCGCGCAGCGCACAGCAATTCGATCCGATCCTGCTGCGCCCTGTCGATGAACTCGAACTGACGGTGCGTTCGGCCAACTGCCTGAAGGCCGAGAACATCTACTACATCGGTGACCTGATCCAGCGCACCGAGAACGAACTGCTCAAGACGCCGAATCTGGGTCGCAAGTCGCTCAACGAAATCAAGGAAGTCCTTGCTTCGCGCGGCCTGACCTTGGGTATGAAGCTTGAAAGCTGGCCGCCGGCCGGTCTCGACAAGCGTTGATCTGAATTTGGCTCGGAAGAGTCAGTGCACCGGGCAGTACCTGATACGGCTGCCTGTTTTTATAAAGTAAAGGAAAAGCACCATGCGCCACGGACACGGACTCCGCAAACTCAATCGCACAAGCTCGCACCGCCTTGCGATGCTGCAGAACATGATGAACTCGCTCATCGAGCATGAAGTCATCAAGACCACGGTCCCCAAGGCCAAGGAACTGCGTCGCGTCATCGAACCGATGATCACGCTCGCCAAGAAGCCTACCGTCGCCAACAAGCGCCTGGCCTTCGATCGCCTGCGCAGCCGCGACAGCGTCGTGAAGCTGTTCGGTGAACTCGGCCCGCGTTTCGCAGCGCGTCCGGGTGGCTACACCCGCATCCTGAAGATGGGTTTCCGCGTGGGCGACAACGCTCCGATGGCGCTCGTCGAACTGGTGGACCGTCCTGAAATTAAAGAAGACGCAGCCGAGCAAAACGCTGCGGAATAAGCTATAATTCCATCTTGCCGCGCGATGGAGCAGCCTGGTAGCTCGTTGGGCTCATAACCCAAAGGTCGCAAGTTCAAATCTTGCTCGCGCAACCAATTTAAAAGGCCCTTTGAAATTCAAAGGGCCTTTTTTCTTGGCAAATTTTTGAATTGAAAAGCTCTCGCACGAGGGCTTTTTCTTATCCGCTGACCATTGCCCCCAGTGGCCGGCGCAGCAATCCGGAGGTTTGCCCTTCGGAACTGCCGATCGATGACCAAGTTGGTAGTCGCAACTTGTATCGATGCCCTTCAATCGCGCCACGCGGAGCAGCGGATCACACTGCAGAAGTTGCCACGGTGGAAGTGCGGCTCCTTGTCGGCGATCACGTCGGCCTTGACGTTGCCGAACGTCGTATCCGGCTTGCGACGGATGCCTTCGTAGAAGGCCTGGATGATCTTTTCCTTGAAGTTTCCGGTGCGCGGATGGGCATGCACGACCGCCGTGCGCTCGGCTTCGCTGTACGCCTCGTAGTTGAGCCCCAGGACGTCCATCTCGACGCCGGCAGTCACCAGCGCAACCACTGGGTGCATGTGCTGCGGGATGCCCGGCGTCGTGTGCAGCGCGATGGCGGTCCACACGAGGTCTACGTCCCGCTGCGAGATTCCCTTGCTGCGCAGGAAGTCGCGCGCCACGTTCGCGCCGTCGACTTCGAAGCGCTCGACGGCGCTGCTGTGCTTCTCCACCAATCCCATGTCGTGGAACATCGCGCCGGCGTACAGCAGTTCGGGGTCAAAGGTCAGCCCGCGGCGCTTGCCGGCCAGCGCGCCGAAGTAATAAACGCGGCTCGAGTGGTGGAACAGCAGAGGCGGCGCGGTGTCCTTCACCACTTCGGTGATCTCGCGGGCGAGCTTGCTGTCGGGGATCTGCACCCCGCCGATGTCGGTGGTCCTCAAAGTCATGTGGGTTCTCCAGTGGGTGTGGATCCAACTTTAGGACGGCGCTACATTGGCTCGAATCGCCTCATTGCGGCGAATTCAGACATTTCGCCGTTCCAAGAGACACAGGAGCATCCATGCGCAGCACGAAGACCATCGCAATCCTCGCCATGCCGGGCGTTCAGCTTCTCGACGTCTCGGGCCCGCTCGACGTGTTCGCCGAAGCCAACGTGCAAGCCCGAGCGCACGCCTACCGCATGCGGGTCATCGCGAGCCATCCTGGTGCCATCTGCAGCTCGTCCGGCGTTCGACTGATGCCCGACGCCGTCGTCGGCGACGAAATGGATGAGCCTGTCCACACCTTGCTCGTGGCAGGTACTCCGCACGCTGCGAGCACCGTGTCCCACCTCGACGTGCTCACCTGGCTGCGCGAGCGCGCACCGAAGGTACGTCGCTTCGGTTCGGTGTGCAGCGGCGCATTCGTGCTCGCGCAGGCGGGCTTGCTCAACGGCCGGCGCGTGACCACGCACTGGGCCGTAGCCGAACAGCTCGCGCGCGAATTTCCCTCGGTGATCGTCGATGCCGACGCCATCCATGTGCGCGATGGCCGGTTGCGCACCGCTGCGGGGGTCACGGCAGGCCTCGACCTTGCGCTGGCTCTGGTCGAGGAAGACATGGGCAGGGACATTGCCATGAAGGTCGCAGCCCAGCTCGTGATGTTCTTCAAGCGGCCCGGAGGCCAGATGCAGTTCAGCCGCAAGGGCGAGGCCGTGCCCTCGGGTCGTTCGGCCCTGCAGGAGGTCCAGCGCTGGGTGGCTGCCAACCCCGGCTCGGACCACAGCGTCGCCACCCTGGCAGCGCGCATCGGTCTCAGCGAGCGTCATTTCGCGCGCCTGTTCAAGCAGGAGGTAGGCGTCACGCCGGCGGCCTGGGTGGAAGACATTCGCGTGGCGGCCGCACGCCGTTTGCTCGAAGCCGGCGATGCCGTGCCGAAGCAGGTGGCCTTCGAATGCGGCTTCGCCGATGCCGACACGCTGCGACGCGCGTTCCAGCGACAGGTTGGCATCACGCCTGCGGAATACCGCAAGCGATTCGCACGCGCCATCGCCTGAAGTGCGATGGCGGTGCGCGGGACGGCGTCAGTCCGGGATGACCGCCGTCACCTCGATCTCGACCTTTGCGCGGTGCTCGACCAGTGCTGCCACCTGCACGCAGGTCATCGCCGGAAAGTTGCGCCCCATCGCTTCGCGATAGACCGGCCCGAGCTCGGAAAGACGGCGGGTGTATTCATCGCGGTCCGTCACATACCAGGTCATGCGCACCATGTGCTCGGGGCCTGCGCCGCCGGCCCGCAGCACCTCGACGATGTTGCGCAGGGCCAGGCCGCACTGTGCGATGAAGTCATCCGACTCGAACTGCTGCTGCGCGTTCCAGCCGATCTGCCCGCCGACGAACAGCATCGTGCCGCGCGCGGCCACGCCGTTCGCATAGCCTTTGGGAGGCCGCCAGCCTTCGGGCTGAAGAAGTTTGTTGATCATGGTGTGTTGTTGAGTTGTCTCAGTTTGAATCGCTGCAGCTTGCCGGTTTCGGTGCGCGGCAGCGTCGGCACGAATTCGATCTCGCGCGGATACTTGAACGGCGCGATCGTCGCCTTCACGTGGTCCTGCAGCACCTTGACGAGCGCTGCATCGCCTTCATGGCCGGGCTTGAGCACGCAGAAGGCCTTCACGATCATGCCGCGATCGTTGTCGGGCTTGCCGATCACGCCGCATTCGGCCACGGCCGGGTGCTTGAGCAGCGCGTCTTCGACTTCTGGGCCGCCGACGTTGTAGCCGGCCGTGATGATCATGTCGTCGGCGCGTGCCTGATAGAAGAAGTAACCGTCGTCGTCCTGCACGAACGAGTCACCGGGATAGTTCCAGCCGTTCTTGACGTAGTCGACCTGGCGCGCGTCGTCGAGATAGCGGCAACCCACCGGGCCTTGCAGCGCGAGCTTGCCCACCGTGCCGTGCGGCACTTCGTTGCCTTCGCTGTCGACCACCTTCGCGGTGAAGCCGGGCACCGCCTTGCCGACCGCACCGCGGCGCACGTCGCTGCCCGCTGCCGAGATGTAGATGTGGAACACCTCGGTGCCGCCGATGCCGTCGAGCATCTCGATGCCGGTGGCTTCCTTCCACAGCTGGCGCGTGGCGTCGGGCAATGCTTCGCCGGCGCTCACGCTGATGCGCAGGCTGGGCATGCCGTGCTGCTTCACGAAAGGCGCCATCTGCCGGTAGAACGTCGGCGCCGTGTAGCAGATGGTCGCACCCACCTCGTTGATGAGCTTCACGAGCCCCTCGGGCGAGAAAGGCGCGTCGGGAAAATAGACCGAGGCGCCGGCGTACATCGGGAACACCAGCAGCCCGCCAAGGCCGAAGGTGAACGCCAGCGGCGGCGAGCCCACCACGATGTCGTCGCTGCGCGCTCGCAGCACGTGGCGCGGCCATGTCTCGCACATGGCGAGCACGTCACGGTGCGTGGTCACCGGCGCCTTCGGCTTGCCCGTGGTGCCAGAGGTGAATGCGAGCAGCGCGACGTCATCCGAAGCCGTGGGGCAGGCCTTGAACACGCCGCTCTTGAACGCCGCGCGCGCGGACAGCGAGTCGGGCGCATCGGGCTTGTTGAAGGCGACCACGGTGGCGAGCACCGGGTGCTCGCGCTGTGCCGTCACGAGTTCGTCGAGCAGGCGCCCGTCGCACAATGCAGCCACAGGCTGCGCCTTCTCGATGATGTCGCCGAGCTCCTTCGAACGCAGCAGCGGCATCGTTGCCACGGCGATCAGGCCGGCCTTCACCACCGCCAGCCACGACAGCGCCATCGCCACCGAGTTGCCGCCGCGCAGCAGCACGCGATTGCCCGGTAAGAGCCCGAGGTCCTCCGTGAGGACCTGCGCGATGCGGTTGACCTCGAGCGCCGCCTGTGCGTACGTCAGCGTGCCCTGCGGCGAGCGCAGCATCGGCTTGTCGCCGAAGCCCTTGGCCGCTGCCTTGTCGAGCAGTTCCTCGACCAGGTTCAACTGGTCGGGCAACTGCAGCTCGGGCAGCTCATAGCGAAAGACGGGCAGCTGCGCAGCAGGCGGCAGGCGGTCGTGAACGAAGCGGTCGACTTGGGCAGACACGGTATTTATCCCCGTAGAACGGATTTGCCAATGATCAGTTGTTGAACCTCCGTCGCGCCTTCGTAGATGCGCAGCGAGCGGATGTCGCGGTAGAGGCTTTCAATCTTCGTGCCAACCTTCACGCCGAGTCCGCCGTGCATCTGCAGCGCCATGTCGATCACGCGGCTCGCGTTCTCGGTGGCGCACATCTTGGCCATGGCCGCTGCCGCCGACACGTCGCCGACCGCGGGTGCCCCGCGCCGTTCAGCGTCGTCGCGCATCCAGGCCGCACGGTAGGTGAGCAATGCGGCGCTATCAATCAGCGCGGCCATTTCGCCGAGCTTGGCCTGCGTGAGCTGGAAGTCCGCGAGCGTCTGGCCGAACATGCGTCGGTTCTTGGCGTGCGAGATGGCCTCCGCCAGCGCGCGCCGTCCCATGCCCAGTGCGGCCCCGGCCACCGATGCACGGAAGATGTCGAGCGTGCGCATCGCGAGCTTGAAGCCGCCGTTGAGATCGCCCAGTTGCGCAGTGCGCGGCACGACGCAGTTCTCGAAGCGCAACGTGGCCAGCGGATGCGGCGCCATCACGTCGATGTGCGCAGAGGTGTCGAGGCCCGGCGTCGTTGCATCGACGATGAAGGCGGTGATGCCGCGCGTGCCGCCCGCCGGCTCGGTCTTCGCGAAGACGCAGTAGAAGTCGGCGATGCCGCCGTTGCTGATCCAGGTCTTCTCGCCGTTGAGCTTCCAGCCGTCGGCCGTTACTTCGGCGCGCATCGCCATCGCGCCCACATCGGAGCCGGCTTCGGGTTCGCTCAATGCAAAAGCCGCAATCTTGCTGCCCTTGCCAACGGCCGTCAGGTAGCTCGAATGCTGTTCGGGCGTACCCGCGAGCGTGATCGCGCCACTGCCCAGGCCCTGCATCGCGAACGCGAAGTCGGCGAGCGGCGAATGAAAGGCCAGCGTCTCGCGCAGCAGCACGAGCGCGCGCGAGTCGAGGCGCTCGAGCGCGCCGCCCGACGTGCCCGGCACGGCATAGCGCAGCCAACCACCGGAGCCCAGCCGCTGCACCCAGTCGCGGCAGGCTGCACGGTCGTCGCGTTCGTCGATCTCCTGGGATGCCACCCAGGGCAACAGGCCTTCGGCCAGTTGATGGTGCGCCGCGTCGAAGAACGGCAGCGCGAGATGCGTGGTCGATGGCGCAGCGGGGGCCTTGGTCATCATGGTTTCAGTCCCCACCGAACACGGGTTTCTTCTTGGCCGCGAAGGCTTCGTATGCGCGCCTGAAGTCCTCGGTCTGCATGCAGATCGCCTGCGCCTGCGCCTCGGACTCGATGGCCTGGTCGATGGTCATCGACCATTCCTGCGCGAGCATGGTCTTGGTCATGCCGTGCGCGAACGTCGGGCCTTCGGCGAGGTCGCGTGCAACCTTGGTTGCAGCCTCGAGCAATGCATCGCTTTCGTGCAGCGCGTTGAAGAAACCCCAGGCGTGGCCTTCCTGTGCGGTCATGGCGCGGCCGGTGAACAGCAGTTCCGACGCGCGGCCCTGGCCGATCACGCGCGGCAGCAGTGCGCAGGCGCCCATGTCCGCACCGGCAAGGCCCACGCGCGTGAACAGGAAGGCGGTGCGCGTGGCGGGCGAGCCGTAGCGCAGGTCGCAGGCCAGCGCGATCATCGCGCCGGCACCGGCGCACACGCCGTCGATGGCGCCGACGATGGGTTGCGGGCAGGCACGGATGGCCTTCACCAGCTCGCCGGTCATGCGCGTGAACTCCAGCAGCTCGGGCATGCGCATGCCGGTCAGCGGGCCGATGATCTCGTGCACGTCGCCGCCAGAGCAGAAGTTGCCGCCCGCGCCGGTGATCACGATCACCTTCACGTCGGTCGCGTAGTTCAGCGCGCGGAACAGGTCGCGCAGCTCGGCGTACGAGTCGAAGGTGAGCGGGTTCTTGCGCTCCGGCCGGTTCAGCGTGATGGTGCCGATGCCGTTGTCATAACTCCATGCAAAGTGCTCGGCCTTGTACGCAGCCTTCGCTTCGAATTGCGCGCGCATGGGATTGCCTGCGCCGATGTAGTGCTTCATTCGGTCTCCGCCATCGATTGGTTGTGTGAGTGTTGCTTGACCTTGCCGAGCAGCTTGTGCAGCTGCGCGATCTCCTTGCCGGTGAGGCCCGCGAAGGCCCCGACGATCCAGTCTTCGTGCTGTTGCGCCATGTCGTTGAAGACCTTTCGCCCACGCGGCGTGAGGCGCACGCGCCATGCACGCCGGTCGCCCTCGACGTTGATGCGCTCGACCAGGCCTTCGGTCACGAGCTGGTCGGTGATGCCGGTGACGTTGCCGCCGGTCACCATCATGCGGCGCGAGAGCTCGTTCATCTTGAGCCCGTCGGGCGAGCGCTCGAGCTGCGACATCAGGTCGAAGCGCGGCAGCGTGGTCGCGAACTGCGAGCGCAACTCGTTGCGCACCTGCTTCTCGATCAGCTGGGTGCAGGTGAGCAGCCGCAGCCAGAGCCGCAGCGCCTCGGGGTGCTCGCTGTGCGCGCGCGCTTCGAGATCCATGTCAGTGCGTCTCCTCGTCGCCCTGCGCAGCGATTGCCGCGGTGGCCGCCGCTGCCATCTGCTGCTGCTTGGCGATCTCGCGGTACATCTGGTCGCGCCCGCTCAGGTATTGCTTGGGCCATTCGATGTCGCGGCTCTGCAGCTTGGCCGCTTCGTGCAGCGTCCAGGCCGGGTCGGCCAGGTGCGGGCGCGCGATGGCGCACAGGTCGGCTCGGCCTGCCGCGATGATGCTGTTGGCCTGGTCCGCGTCGGTGATGGCGCCCACCGCGATGGTCGCGATGCCGATCTCGTTGCGGATGCGGTCGGAGAACGGCGTCTGGTACATGCGCCCGTACACCGGCTTGGCAGCGCGCGTGGTCTGGCCCGACGACACGTCGATGAAATCGGCGCCGGCTTCCTTGAAGAGCCGCGCGGTGACCACCGCGTCGGCGTCGGTGTTGCCGCCGGGCGCCCAGTCGTGGGCGGAGATGCGCACGCTCATGGGCTTGTCTGCGGGCCACACGGCGCGCATGGCGCGGAACACCTCGAGTGGATATCGGCAGCGCGCCTCGATGTCGCCGCCGTATTCGTCGGTTCGCAAGTTGGTGAGCGGACTGATGAAGGCCGACAGCAAGTAGCCGTGCGCGCAGTGCAGCTCGAGCCAATCGAAGCCGCATTCGACGGCGCGGCGCGTCGAGTCGACGAACTGGTCGCGCAGCGTGTCCATCTCGGCACGCGTGATGGCGGCGGGCAGCTGGTTCTGTTCGCCGTACGACACCGCGCTTGCGCCCAGCAGCGGCCAGTTGCCGCTTTCCAGCGGCTCGTCGGTGCCTTCCCAACCCACGCGGGTGGAACCCTTGGGGCCGCTGTGGCCGAGCTGCATCGCGATCTTCGCGCTCGACTGCGTGTGCACGAAGTCGACGATGCGCTTGAACGCGGCCTGCTGCGCGTCGTTGTACAGGCCCGTGCAGGCTGGCGTGATGCGGCCTTCGGGCGTCGGGCTGGTCATTTCGACGAACACCATCGCTGCGCCGCCAAGTGCGCGTGCACCGAGATGCACCAGCAGGAAGTCCTGCGGCACGCCGTCGACGGCGCTGTAGGTTGCCATCGGCGAGACCAGGATGCGGTTCTTCAGCGTGAGCCCGCGCACCTTGTAGGGCATGAGCATCGGTGCCATCGCCTTGCCGCCGGCCAGCCACTGCTCGTAGCCGCCGAGCCATTGCGTGTCGCGCACGCGCAGGTTCTCGTGGCTGATGCGCTGCGAACGCGTAAGCAGCGAGTAGGCGAACTGCTCGATCTGCATGCCGGTGTAGCGCGGCACGTTCTCGAACCATTCGGTGGAGTTGCGTGCGGCATTCTGGATCTTCAGCACCTCGACGCTGCGGCGTGCCTCATAGCCTTCGAGCACATGGTCGACGGTGCCGCCCTGTGCGAACTCGTTGGCGAGATCGATGGCGTCTTCGAGCGCGAGCTTGGTGCCGGAGCCGATCGAGAAGTGCGCGGTATGGGCCGCATCGCCCATGAGCACCACGGGCACCGAGCGGCCTTCGACGTCGATGCGGTGCGTCCAGCGTTCGCACACCACGCGCGGAAAGCGGATCCAGTTGGCCGAGCCGCGCAGGTGCGTGGCGTTGCTGATCAGCGAATGGCCGCCCAGGTACTTGGAGAACAGCTTCTCGCAGAAGGCGATGGCCTCGGGCTGTTCCATCTGGTCGAGGCCGTGGGCCTTCCACACGGCCTCGGGCGTCTCGACGATGAAGGTCGAGGTCTTGTCGTCGAACTGGTAGGCGTGCGCCTGGAACCAGCCGTGTTCGGTCTGTTCGAAGGCGAACGTGAACGCGTCGAAGGTCTGGTGCGTGCCCAGCCACACGAAGCGGCAGTTGCGCAGGTCGATGTCGGGCTTGAACACGTCGGCATAGCGTTGGCGGATGCGGCTGTTCAGTCCGTCGCTGGCGATGACCAGGTCGGCGTTGTATTTGGCGGCAATGGCCTGGTCGTCGGTGGCGTCGGTCTCGAACACCAGCTCGACGCCGAGTTCGAGGCAGCGCTCCTGCAGGATGTTGAGCAGCCGCTTGCGGCCGATGCCGCAGAAGCCATGGCCGCCCGAGCGCACCTGGCGGCCCTTGAAGAACACCTGGATGTCGTCCCAGTGATGGAACTCGTTGCCGATAAGTGCGGCTGTGGGCGCGTCGGCGGCGCGCAGGTTGCCCAGCGTCTGGTCGCTCAGCACCACGCCCCAGCCGAAGGTGTCGAAAGGTCGGTTGCGCTCCACCACGGTGATCTGCAACGAAGGGTTGCGCGCCTTCATCAACAGGGCGAAGTACAGGCCGGCAGGCCCGCCGCCGATGCAAAGGATGCGTTGGAGGTCCGAGGCCGGAGCGGGTGAGGTCTTGCCGAGGCTGTTCATGGTTGAATAGTTTAGGCATAAACGATTTGCTGTCAATGCCGGTCCATACCCACGGGGGCGGCGCGCCTTCTTCCGGCTTTCTCCGACGCGAGTAGTCATGCAGGAATTCGCAAAAATCAATACCATGGCCCCATGCAAAACTTGATACCCAAGATCGAGTCGCAGCTGGCTTCGCTGCCTGTCCCCATCGCGCTGGAATTGCCGGATGGCCGGCGCGTAGCCCAGGCGGGGGCCCGCGTCACGCTGGCCTTCAAGGAATGGACGGTGCTCGCCAAGCTTGCGGCCCGGCAGGTGGGTGCCATCGGCGAGGCCTACGTCGAAGGCAAGGTGCAGATCGAAGGCGCCATGCGCGACCTGATCGACGCCACGGTGGGCATGCTGCCGGGCAATCCGGCCGAGACCGACACCAGCTGGTGGAGCCGCCTCCAGCACCGCGCCAAGTCGCGCGGCTCGCATTCGATGCGCAAGGACGCCGCACAGATCGAGTTCCACTACGACGTCTCCGACGACTTCTACGCGCTGTGGCTCGACGCGCGCCGCGTGTACTCGTGCGCCTACTTCCGCACGCCCGAGCTGACGCTGGCGCAGGCGCAGGAAGCCAAGCTCGACCACATCTGCCGCAAGCTGATGCTGCAGCCGGGCGAGCGCTATCTGGACATCGGCTCCGGCTGGGGCGGCCTGCTGCTGTGGGCGGCCGAGCACTACGGCGTGGACGCGACCGGCATCACGCTGTCGCGCAACCAGCACGCGCACGTGCAGCGGCTGATCGAGGAGAAGGGCCTGCAGGGGCGGGTGCGCGTCGAGCTGCTCGACTACCGCCAGCTGCCCGACACCCAGCCCTTCGACAAGATCTCATCGGTGGGCATGTTCGAGCACGTGGGTGCGGCCAACATGCCGACCTACTTCCGGAAGATCCACACGCTGCTCAAGCCCGGCGGGCTCGTGCTCAACCACGGCATCACCTCGGGCGAGCTCAACTACCGCCAGCTGGGTGCCGGCATGGGCGACTTCATCGAGAAGTACATCTTCCCCGGCGGCGAGCTGCTCCACGTGACGCACGTGCTGCGCGAGACCGCGGCGGCCGGGCTGGAGATGGTGGACACCGAGAGCCTGCGGCCGCACTACGCGCGCACGCTCTGGGCGTGGTCCGACGCACTCGAGGCGCAACTCGACACCGCGCGCGAGTTACTGCAGCGCAGCGGCGGGCGCCAGGCAGAAAACGCGGAGCGCATCCTGCGTGCCTACCGCCTCTACCTGGCGGGTTCGGCCATGAGTTTCGAGCAGGGATGGATCTCCTTGCACCAGATGTTGTCGACAAAGCCTGACGGCAATGTAGGGCGCGCGGGCGTCTTGCGGGGCGCGCAATCGGTGTACCCTTTTGCCCGTGACTACATCTACAAGTGAGTGAACACACCATGCTCTATCGATTCCAGTCCCGTGCCTCCCCCGACTTCGTGATGCTCGAAGTGCATGCGCGCCAGTTGCTCGACATCGTCGGCAAGTCCGTTGCGCCGCAAGGCATCATCACGGTCGAGCAGATTCCCGGTGCCATCTCGGCGCTCGAGGGCGCGCTGGCGCGCGAGGGTGCCAACGCCCACAACCATGACGACTACGCCGTCGAAGGCCATGCCAACGACGCCGAGAAGCAGCATGTCGGACTGCACCAGCGTGCAGCGCCCTTGCTTCACATGCTCAAGGACTCCCTCGCCGAGAGCAAGGACGTGACCTGGAAGACCTGAGACCCAGGGTCTTCTTTTCAAGAGGCGCCGCAGAACCAACTCTGCCGCGCCGCACGCGGCGAAGCCCCGAGGGTCGAACCTGACCCGAAGGCCTTCTGTTCGAGAGGCGCCGCGAAACCGGCTCTGCCGGGCCGCAGGCGCCGCCCCCTGCAAGGGGGAAGGAGAAGCGACACGAAGTGCGCGAAGCCTGGGGGTCAGTCCACCTTCGCGCCGGAGTCCTTGACCACCTTGGCCCATTTCACATGCTCGCTCGCAATGAGCTTCGTGAAGTCGGCCGGCGAATTCCCGCTGGGCAGCGCGCCCTGCGCGAGCATCTTCTCCTTGATGGCCGGCGTGCCCAGCGACTTGGCCACTTCCTGCTGAATCCGGTTCACGATCTCGGGCGAGGTGCCCGCCGGCGCCAGCAACCCGAACCACGAACTCGCCTCGAAGCCCTTGAGCGTCGGGCCTCCCACTTCGGCCACGGTCGGAATGTCGGGCAGCGCAGGCGAACGCTGCGCGCTCGTCACGGCCAGCGCCGTGAGCTTGCCGGCCTTGATCTGCGCCATCGACGAGGGCAGGTTGTCGAACATCACGTCGGCATTGCCGCCCACCATGTCCAGCAGCGCCGGGCCCGATCCCTTGTACGGGATGTGCGCCATGAACGTTCCCGTCATGCTCTTGAACAGCTCGCCCGCCAGGTGGATCGAGGTGCCGCTGCCGCTGGACGCCATGTTCAGCTTGCCGGGGTTGGCCTTGGCGTACTTGATGAAGTCCTGCACGTTGTGGATGTTCAGCGCCTTCGCCTTGTCGGTATTCATTTCCATCACGTTGGGCACGGCAGCCACCAGCGTGATCGGAACGAAGTCCTTGATCGGGTCGAAGGGCAGCTTCGGATACAGCGCGCGGTTGATGCCGTGCGTGCCGACCGTGCCCATGAGCAGCGTATAGCCGTCGTTCGGCGCGCGCGCCACCAGCTCGGCGCCCACGTTGCCGCCCGCGCCCGCACGGTTGTCGACGATGAACTGCTGGCCGAAGGCCTTGGAAAGCTCGGGCGCCACGGCGCGCGCCAGGATGTCGGTGGTGCCGCCGGCCGCGAACGGCACGACGATGCGCACCGGCTTGGTGGGCCAGGTGCCCTGGGCCCATGCGGGCGCGGCCATCAGGGTGACGGCGGCGGTGACCGAAGCGGCAAGAACGGTCCGGCGGCCCGTCCGGAAGGAAGAGGAAATGAAAGAAGTCATGCGCGAGTTTGTACAGGCGCGCGCCGTGGGCGTCGCGGGTGAAAACCCCGTGAGCCCGCCTGACCCTCAGGCGACCTGCATCCGCTGCGCGAACTTCTCGTCGCGAAAGCGTTCGAGCACGAAGTCGATGAACACCCGCGTCTTCGGCGGCAGCAGCTTCTTGCTCGGGTAGTAGAGCCACACCGCACCGTTGTCCTGGTACCAGTCGGGCAGCAACCGCACCAGCTCGCCGCTGCGCAGCCCGCGCTCCACGAAAGGCATCGGCAGCATCGCCACGCCCAGCCCCATCAGCGCCGCGTGGGCGATGGCTTCCGGGTCGTTGAAGATTGCGCGCGGGCGCGGCAGGTCGACCGTGGCTTCCGCTTCGCCTGGAGTGCCGCCTGACCTGGCTCTCGTGCGCCGCAGCGTCCAGCTGCGCAGCCTTCCTGTGGGCGACGAGCGGCGCACCAGCGCGTCGAGCATCGCCAAGTCCGACGGCTGCCGTGGCGCCTCGCGTCCCGCCATGTATGCCGGCGACGCCACCGCCACCACATGGATGCGCGCCAACTCGCGCGCCACCAGCCCGGCCGACAGCTCGAAGCCGCCGCCGATGGCCGCGTCGAAGCCCTCGCCGACCAGGTCGACCTGCTGGTTGTCGAAGTGCCAGTCCGGAACAATGGCCGGGTAGCGCACCAGGAAGTCGCCCATCATCGGCAGCACGTGCTCGCGCCCGAAGGCCTGGCCCATGCTCACCTTGAGCGTGCCGGCGGGCTGGCCGTCGTCCTTGTCGATGCCGGCCACCGCCTCCTGCAGCGTCGCCAGCGCGCCGCCGACCTGGGCCAGGAAACGCTCGCCGCCCTCGGTCAGCGTGAGCCGGCGCGTGCTGCGCTGGAACAGCCGCACGCCGAGCCGCGCCTCCAGCCGCGCCACGTTCTTGCTGACGGCCGCCGGCGTCAGGCCCAGGCGCCGGGCGGCAACGGAGAAGCTGCCGCCTTCCGCGCTCTGCACGAAGGATTCGAGGTGATTGAGCGGTTCCATGGCTGCATTTTCAACCAGGAGTTGAATTTGATTGCCCTGATTCATGGCTACCGCGAACGCAATCGGAAGCCCAAACTCGAGGCCTCAACACACCACTTCCAGGAAAAATCATGGCTTCCACCTCTGTTTCTTCTGCTTCTTCCACTCCCGTCCTGACCGGCAAGGTCGCCTTCGTCACCGGCGGCTCGCGCGGCATCGGCGCGGCCATCGTGCGCCGCCTGGTGCGCGACGGCGCCGCGGTCGCCTTCAGCTACAGCAATTCCCAGCCGGTCGCCGAGGAACTGGCGCGCAGCATCGAGGCCGAAGGCGGCCGCGCGCTCGCGCTGAAGATCGACAGCGCCGACGCCGATGCGCTCAAGGCCGGCATCGACCAGGCCGCGAAGCATTTCGGCGGTCGCATCGACATCCTGGTCAACAGCGCCGGCGTGCTGCACCTCGGCCCGGTCGACCAGTTCTCGCTGGCCGACTTCGACCGCACCATCGCCGTCAACGTGCGCGCCGTGTTCGTGGCGATCCAGGCCGCGCTGGCGCACATGGGCACGGGCGGGCGCATCGTGAACATCGGCAGCACCAATGCCGAGCGCATGCCGTTCGCGGGCGGCAGCGTCTATGCGATGAGCAAGTCGGCGCTGACCGGACTGGTGCAAGGTCTGGCGCGCGACCTCGGCCCGCGCGGCATCACGGTCAACAACGTGCAGCCCGGCCCGGTCGACACCGACATGAACCCCGCCAACGGCCCGATGGCCGCCACGATGCACAGCTTCATGGCCCTCGACCGCCATGGCCACGCCGACGAGATCGCCGGCATGGTCGCCTACCTCGCCAGTCCCGAAGCGGCATTCGTGACCGGCGCCGGGCTCAACATCGACGGCGGCTTCGCGGCCTGAGCGTCCGCAAGGCTGGCCGACAGGTGCTCGGCCAGCGCGCGGGCGGCGGGCTTCGCGGCCCGGCCGGCCGGAAACACGGCGTGGAGTTCGACCGGCGCCAGGCGCCAGCCCTCGAGCACCCGCGCGAGCGCACCGCGCTCCAGTTCGGCCCGGCAGCCGAGGATGGCGGTCGCGGCGATGCCCAGGCCCGCGACAGCCGCGGCGACAGCGCCTTCGTTGACCGAGACGCCGAGCTTGCCGTCGACCCTGACGGACGCAGTGCGCCCCTCCCGCTCGAAGCTCCAGTTCATGCCGCTCGGCCCCGCGATCACCGCGTGTGCGGCCAGGTCGCCCGGCGAGACCGGCACGCCGGCTCGCGCCAGGTAGGACGGCGAGGCGACCAGCACCCGTTCGAATGCACAGAGCCGGCGCGCGGTGGCGCTCGAATCGGGCATGGCGCCGAAACGCAACGCCACGTCGGCACCTTCGCTCACCAGGTCCTGGTAATGGTCGCTCATGAGCAGTTCGATGCGCAAAGCGGGATGCCGGGCCATGAAGGCCGGCAACCGCGGTATCGCCTCGCGCACCGCGAAGCTCGAGGACATCGCGACGCGCAGCATGCCGCGCAGCTCGCCGGTGCCGCGCGCGGCGTAGTCTGCCTCTTCCAGCGCCGCGAGGATCGGCTCGATGCGCGCGAGATAGTCAGCCCCGGCTTCCGTCAGCGTGAGCGCGCGGGTGGTGCGCATCAGCAGGCCGGCGCCCACCTCCTTCTCCAGCGCGGCGATCACGCGCGAGACGGAAGGCTGCGACATCCCGAGTTCGCGCCCGGCACGCGAAAAGCTGCCAGCGCGGGCCACGCGCGAGAAAAGCTTCAGGGCGGTGAGGCGATCGGTCATGCGGGCAAATTCATGCAATTCATGGATGGATGTTAGTCAAAGCGACCGGCTACCGCACCTGATGCGAATGAAAGACAGTGAGGCCACGGCGCCACTCCGGTGCCGAACCCACAGGAGATCCACCATGTCGTTGCCCGAAAAACTCGCTGCCTTCCGCGCCAACTTCGAAGCTGGCGGCCCACCGTGGAACGCGCCCGCGTTCATCCACGAACCCATGCACCGCGCCACCGACGAACTCATTGCTTCCGGCGCCGCCGGCCGCGCGCTGAAGGCCGGCGACATGGCGCCCGCATTCACGCTGCACGACGCCGACGGCCGCGCGTGGTCTTCCACCGGATTGCTCGCCAAGGGGCCGCTGGTGCTGACCTTCTATCGCGGCGTCTGGTGCCCGTACTGCAACCTGGACCTGCAGGCGCTGCAGGAAGCCCTGCCCGGGCTGGAGGCGCTCGGCGCCCAGCTGGTGGCGGTGTCGCCGCAGACAGCGTCGAACAGCCGCAAGTCGGCGCGCGACAACAAGCTCGCGTTCCCGATCCTGTCGGACACCGGCAACGAAGTGGCAGCGGCCTTCGGCCTGCGCTTCGAGCTGCCCGGCTACCTGCGCGATCTCTACCGCGACGTGTTCAGGAACGACCTGGCTGTCGTCAACGGAGAGCCGAGCTGGACCCTGCCGATGCCCGCGCGCTACGTGATCGCGACCGACGGCACCATCGCCTACGCAGAGGTGAACCCCGACTACACGAACCGGCCCGATCCGTCGGAACTGCTGCCGGTTCTGCAAGGGCTGCAGCAGCGCTGCGTCGCCGCATGACGATGCCTGGCGAGACTCAGGGCTGGCCGGACACCGATCGGATCAGCTTGTCGAGCGTGGCGTCGAGCTGCGCCAGTTCGCCGGCCTCGACGCCGGCGAACAGCGCGGCCTCGCGTTCCCGCCCGAGTGCACCGACCGATTCGTGCAGCGCCTTGCCGGCGGCGGTGAGGTAGAGCCGGCTGCAGCGCTGGTCGGTCGGATCGCCGTGGCGCTGCACGCGCTTGTGCCGCCGGAGGCCGGCCAGCGCGCGGCTCACGGCCATCTTGTCGAGGCCGGTCTGGTCGGCCACCTGCCTGGCATTGAGCCCCGGCTGCGCACCGAGCACTGCCATGGTCCGCCATTCGTTCAGCGTGAGCTGGTGCTCGCGGCCGACGCGCTCGTGAAAAGGCCGCGCCGTGAGGTTGACCACCCGCACCAGCTTGAAGAAGAGCGGGTCCATGCGGTGGCGAAGGCTTTGACGGCTGGCGGCTCAGCCCGCCAGTTTCTTCGCCGCGGCAACGATGGCCTCCACCCCCACGCGCGACTGCGCTTCCAGCACGGGTGCGTAGCCCACCGGAATGCGCGGCGCGCCCAACCGCGCCACGCGGCAGCCGGTGGCCTCCGCCGCGCTGGCGGCGATCTCCGCACCGAAGCCCGCGGCCTGCACCGCCTCGTGCACGACCAGCAGGCGGCCGGTGCGCGCGCACGACGCCAGCACCGTCTCGCGGTCCCACGGCCACAGCGTTCGCAGGTCGATCAGGTCGACCGCGATGCCCCGGGCCGCCAGTGAATCGCAGGCGGCGGCGCAGGCCTGCATCTGCCGGCTCCAGCTCACGAGCGTGAGCGCGTTGCCCTCGCGCACGCGCGCTGCCTTGCCCAGCGGCACGGCGATGTCTTCGTCGACCTCTGCGCGCACACCCCACAGCGTCTTGTGCTCGATGTAGACCACCGGGTCGCCGCACTGCAGGGCCGCGCGCAGCAGGCCGTGGTTGTCCTGCGGTGTCGACGGGCACACCACCACCACGCCCGGCAGGTGCGCGAACCACGCCTCGAGCGACTGCGAATGCTGCGCCGCCGAGGCATCCCAGATGCCGCCCGGCATGCGCGCCACCAGCGGCACGCGGCCCTGGCCGCCGAACATGAAGCGGTTCTTGGCGGCCTGGTTCACCAGCTCGTCCATGCCGCACAGCGCGAAGTCGACCACGCGCATCTCGACCACCGGCCGCAGGCCCGCGAGCGCCATGCCCACGCCGGCGCCCATGATCGCGGCCTCGCTGATCGGCGTGTCGATCACACGCGCGTCGCCGAAGTGCTGCTGCAGCCCCTTGTACTGGCCGAAGATGCCGCCGCGGCCCACGTCCTCGCCGAGCACCACCACGCGCGGGTCGGCTTCCATTTCGCGCTGCAGCGCGAGCACGGCGGCCTCGGCGTAGCTCAGTTCCGTCTTCAGCGCCATTGCCCGGCTCCGGTGGTCTGCACGTCGGTGAAGGCGGCCTCGGCCTCGGGCCAGGGCGCCGCGTCGGCGATGGCAAGCGCCGTGTCGACCTCGTCGCGCGCCGCGTTCTCGATGGCATCGAGCGATGCGGCCGCAATGCCCATCGACAGCAGGCGGTCGCGCGCCCGCGCGATCGGGTCGGTCTCCAGTGCGGCCGCGAGTTCGGCCGGATCGCGGTAGGCCGCGAGGTCGACCGACACATGGCCCTTCACGCGGTACGTCAGCGCGTGCAGCAGGCGCGGCCCGCCGCCGGCACGCACCTCGGCGACCAGCGTCCGCGCTGCCTGGTGCACCGCGAACACGTCGTTGCCATCGACTTGGGTGGCCGCGATGTCGAGGGCTTCGGCGCGCGCCGAGGCGCCGTCACCGGCCGTCATCGGTCCGCTGGCGGTGGTGGCGCTCCAGCGGTTGTCCTCGCAGACGAAGAGCACGGGCAACCGGTACACGCGCGCCCAGTTCAGCGATTCGAGAAAGGGGCCGCGGTTGATCGCGCCATCGCCGAAGAAGCAGACGGTGATGTCGTCGCGCGTCTTCAGCAGCTTCTGCGCATGCGCCGCGCCGACGGCGATCGGCAGCCCTGCCGCCACCACGCCGTTGGCGCCGAGCATGCCGACCGAGAAATCGGCGATGTGCATCGAACCGCCCTTGCCGCCGTTGAAGCCCGTGGCCTTGCCGAACAGCTCGCACATCATCCGCGTCAGGTCGGCGCCCTTGGCCAGCGTGTGGCCGTGGCCGCGATGGGTGGAGGTGAGGTAGTCGCTCGCGCGCAGATGGGCGCAGACGCCGGCCGGCACCGCCTCCTGCCCGGTGGACAGGTGCAGCGGTCCGCGCACCCTGGCGGCGCCCGCGGCCTGCTGGCCATAGGCGCTCACGCCACCCTGGCTGGCCGTCTCGGCGGCATTCTCGAACGCGCGGATGCGCACCATGACGCGGTACAGCGCCTCGGCGGCACCGCTGGTTGTGCTCGGGTCCATCTTGTCTCCGGCACCCGTGGAATGGGTGCTTCGCGAAAAATCGTATCAAGCGAGATGGACTCGACGTACCGGGTCTAACCCGCCTCGCGCGGCATGGCTTGCAGGTCGAGGGCGCCGGGCCTTCGACCCGGCGAATGCGATGTGCCGGAAGGGCCGGGTTCGTCCGCTCGCCGTGCCACTCTTCTCTCTACTTGTTTCTCTTATTAAGTTAGTAGTAGATAAGGGAAACCCTGTCTGTGGACAGCGCGTCTTTTGCCTTGCCCGACAACGGCTTGCCGCACGTGCACGGCTGTGCGCTCCCCTGCTTCACCGGCATCCCGAAAAAGGAACAACTCGGCCAGGGGCGCTCGCGGTGTGGATAACCGCACGCTTGTGCGGGACCAGTCCCCAAAGTTTTCCCGAACGCCGAAACGCTATATGATTCATATACGTTTCATATAAAACTTTCACCATGGGCATCGTCAAGATTTCAGACCTCATGCACGAGAACCTGCGCGTCGCAGGCAACGCGCTGAGCCGTTCCATCAATGCGCAGGCCGAGCACTGGATGCGCATCGGCATGCTCGCCGAGCTGCATCCCGCGCTCGATCACCGCGAGATCTGCCAGCTTCTGATCCGTGCCGAGCAGGCCGGCGGCTTCGACATGGCCACGCTGTCGGCGTCGCTCGCGCCGCCTGCCGCACCCCCGCAAGCGGCGCCGCAGGACGTGCCGCGCCGGCCGGCCGCAGCGCCGCGCAAGGCCATGGCGGACGCGCGCGCATGAGGGCCGCCGTCAAGCTCCATTCGCCCGCCGAACTCGCCATGGCGCGCGTGGCGGGCGGGCTGGCCGCCGAGGTGCTCGCCATGATCGGCGAACATGTGAAGCCCGGCGTCAGCACCGAGGACATCGACCGCCTCTGCCACGACCACATCGTCAAGGTGCAGGGCGCCATTCCCGCCAACGTCGGCTATCACGGCTTCACCAAGACGGTGTGCACCTCGGTGAACCAGGTGGTCTGCCATGGCATCCCGTCCGAGAAGAAGGTGCTGAAGAAGGGCGACATCGTCAACATCGACGTGGCCGTGCTCAAGGACGGCTGGTTCGGCGACTGCAGCCGCATGTACTTCGTCGGCGAGCCCAGCGCGCTGGCGCGCCGGCTGGTCGACACCACCTACGAGGCGATGCGCGCGGGCATCCGCGCGGTGCGGCCCGGCGCCACGCTGGGCGACGTGGGCCATGCGATCCAGACCGTGGCGCACCGCGAGCGCTTCAGCGTCGTGCGCGAGTATTGCGGCCACGGCATCGGGCAGATCTACCACGACGATCCTCAGGTGCTGCACTACGGCCAGCCCGGGCAGGGTCTGCGGCTGGAGGCCGGCATGATCTTCACCATCGAGCCGATGATCAACGCCGGCCGGCGCGAGACGCAGCAGTTGCCCGATGGCTGGACCGTGGTCACCAAGGACCACTCGCTGTCGGCGCAGTGGGAGCACATGGTGGCCGTGACGCCGGACGGCTTCGAGGTGCTCACACCCTGGCCCGAGGGCACGGGGCACTACCCGGCCATCGCCTGACCCGGCGGCGCGTCAGCCGGCCGCCAGCGGCAGCGTCAGCCGCGCCTCCAGGCCGCCGCTGCGGCGGTTCTGCAACTGCAGCTCGCCGCGCATCGCCACCGTGAGCCGGCGCGCGATCGACAGGCCCAGGCCCGATCCGGCGGGCGCCGCCGCCGGTGCGCAGGCCAGCGGTGCGCGGTGCCATGGCGCAAACACCGCTTCCATTTCCGATGGCACGATGCCCGGCCCCGAGTCGACCACCGCCAGCACCAGCCGGCGTGCGTCGACCTGCACGCACAGCCGCACGTCGCTGCCGTAGCGCAGCGCGTTGTCGATCAGGTTCACCAGCACGCGGCGCAGCGCCTGCGGGCAGGCCGCCACCGGCTGGCCCACGCGTCCCTCGAGGGCGACCGCGCGGCCCGCGTCGCGGTAGTCGCCCACCAGCGTGCCGAGCAGCCCGTCGGCATCCACGCGCCGCGGCGGCTCCGAGGCGCTGCGCTGCATGCGCGCGCTGGCCAGGCTGGCCTCGACCAGTTCGCCCATCTCGGCGAGGTCGCGCACCATCGCGTCGCGCAGCGCGTCGTCCTCGAGCATCTCGCACCGCAGGCCCAGCCGCGTGAGCGGCGTGCGCAGGTCGTGCGCATAGCCGGCCTGCAGGTCGAGCTGGTCGGCCTCGCGCTCGGCGGCACGGCGGCGGGTGGCGTTGATGGCGCGGGCCAGCCGCGCGACGGCGGGCGGGCCACCCTCGCCCAACGCCGTGTGGCCGGATCGGGGCCGTTCGCCCTCGCGCTGCTCGAGCGCTGCTGCGAGGCGCCCGAGGGCCGCGCGGTGGGCCAGTGCATGCACCAGCAGGCAGGCCGTGGCCAGCAGGAGTGCGATGGCGATGGCGCCGGCGACCATCAACGGCAGGTCCTGGTAGTTGAAGCAGGACACCGCGCTCATCGCCTGTCCAAGGTTCATCGTCATCGTCTTTCTCCTTTTCGCCGCCCCCCGGCGGCCCGAAGGGAATGACACCACGGGCACCCGCGCCACGCCATCGCACCAGCGTTCGTCGACCCCCTACGAAGGTTTGCCCGCGCCATGCGCCGGTGTGGCGCGCGCCGGGCGCCTTCGCGCTCCTGCAGTCAGTCTTTTCTCTTCAGCGCGCGGCCGATCCAGCTCTCGAGCTCCGAGGCGTCGATCGGCTTCTCGATGAGGCACAGCGCCGTGCTGGCGTTCACGCGCTCGCGCACGCGTGCCGAGGCGAAGGCGCTGATGAAGAGGGTGGGCACGCGCACGCCGTCGCGGCGCAGCCGGTCCAGCAACTCGAGGCCGTCCATCTCGGGCATCTGCACGTCGCACACGAGGCAGCCCGTGCGCCGGAGCACGTCGGAAGAAAGGAAAGCCGGGGCCGACGCGAACTCGCGCGCCTCCCATCCGAACGAACGCACCAGGCTGCTGGTCGCGGCGCGCACGAAGGAGTCGTCGTCGACGATGGATACGAGTTCGATGCTGGATGCAGACAAGGGAATCACCGCTCATGGCCCGGTGAACGCGTGGGACCATCCCACCGTTGCCCGGCACTCGCAGAATAGCGGCGCCTGCGCGCGGCGCCATCATATGTAGGTATGGCGCCGGTCCGCTCCGGCGCGGCCGGCGCGCTCAGTGCGCGGCCTGCAGCACGCCGAGCGCTTCCATCTTGCGGACCAGTTCGGCCACCGAGCGCGAGTTCATCTTGCGCATGGCCTGGCCGCGATGGATCTTGGCTGTGATCTCGGCGATGCCCATCTCGGCGGCGATCTGCTTGTTCATGAGCCCCGCAGCCACATGCTGCACCACCTCGCGCTCGCGCGCCGTCAGCGCTTCCCAGCAGGTGCGCAGGTCGTGCAGCGAGCGCTCCGCGTCCAGGCGCTTCGCGTCGCTGTCGAGCGCGGCGATCACCGCGTCGATCATGTCCTGGTCGCGGAAGGGCTTGGCCAGGAAGTCCATCGCGCCCGCCTTCATCGCCTTCACCGTCATGGCGATGTCGCCGTGGCCGGTGATGAAGATGATCGGCATGTGCGTGCGGCCGTTGTCCACCAGCGACTTCTGGAATGCCAGGCCGCTCTCGCCGCGCAGCCGCACGTCGAGCACTAGGCATGAAGGGCCGGGCGCCTTCGGCGCTGCGAGGAAGTCCTCGGTCGAGCCGAACGCGCACACCTCCAGGTCGATGGAGCGCAGCAGGCTGCCGAGCGCGCCGCGCACGAGCTCGTCGTCGTCCACGATGTAGACGACACGGGACATCGCGGTGGAGGCATTCACGGGCAGGGAATTGGGCATTGCGGCGTTCGCGGATTTGCACGGGAGCAGGAACGGCGTGCACGGTACCAGATGGCGCAACAGTGTTCCATTCGCCGCATACGCAGATGGGGGCCGCTCATACGAATGGATAGGGTGGTCGCCCGCCCGTCCGCCCGCCCGCGCGCTCAGCCCGGCCCGCGCCCGAGGCGCGGCAGCGTGAAGCTCGCGCGCGTGCCGGCGACCGTGCCCGAGGCCTCCCGCGGCACCAGCGCCAGCGTGCCGCCATGCGCGTCGACGATCGACTTGCAGATCGCCAGCCCCATGCCCATGCCGTTCTCCTTGGTGGTGAAGAGCGGCTCGAGCAGGCGCTCGGCCACGTCCGGATCGATGCCGCTGCCGTGGTCGTCCACCGTCACGCGCACCAGCGCGTCGCCGGCGCGCTCGCAGGCCAGCAACAGCCGGCGCGGCCGGCCTTCGGCCAGCGCCGTCATCGACTCGGCGCCGTTCATGAGCAGGTTGATCGCCACCTGCTGAAGCTGGATGCGGTCGCCGTGCACCAGCACCAGCTCGTCCAGGCCGCGCACCTCGAGCGAGACATGCAGCGCATCGAGCTGGCCGGCGACCAGCGTCACGGCCTCGCGCAGCGCCTCGCCGAGCTCGAGCGGCGAGAACTGCGGCTCGGCCTTGCGCGCCTTGGCACGCAGGCTCTGGATGATCGCCCTGGCGCGCGTCGCGCTGCGGCTGATGTGGGCGAGCATCTCGCGCGTCTCGCCGATCTCGGGCGGATTGCGGTTCAGCCAGCGCAGCGCGGCACTGGCGGAGGTGTCGACCGCCGCGATCGGCTGGCCGACCTCGTGCACGATGGTCGCCACCAGCTCGCCCATGGCCTTCAGCCGGCTGGCCCGGCCGAGCTCGGCGAGCGCGGCGCGCAGCTGTTCCTCTGCGCGCGCGCGCTGCTGGTTCTGCGCGAACAGGTCCTCGTACAGCCGCGCGTTCTCCAGCGCGAAGGCCGCCTGCGAGGCGATCACCTCCAGCACCGCCGCCTTGGCCGAGGTGAAGACCTTGGCCGCCAGGTTGTTCTCGAGATAGAGCACGCCCACCAGCGTGGCGTAGCGCATCAGCGGCACGCACAGCACCGAGCGCGGGCGCTGGCGCCGCACGTAGTCGTCCTGCGCATGGGCCGGCGCGTCGCGCGCGTCGTCGACCACCACGCGTTCCTGCGTCCGCGCCACCGTGTGCACCAGCGACACCGGCAGCACCTCGGCGCTGAAGGCGGCTTCCTCGTGCGTCACTTCGATCGCGTCGCCCACCACCTGCGCGAGGGCCGGCACCTGCCACGTGCCGTCGCGCAGCAGCGCAAGCGCGCCACGTTCGGCGCCGGCGCTTTCCAGCGCGGTGCGCAGCAGAGTCTCGACCAGCCGCGCCGGCACGATGTTGCTCGCCAGCGCGTTCGAGATGCGCAGCACCGCCTGCACGTCCAGTTCCTGCAACCGGCTGGCCGCCGGCGCCCAGTCGTCCGCCTCGAACGCATCGGGGTGGCGCTGCTGAAGCTCGCGCACCTTGGCCGGTGCGCCCCAGCGCTGCCAGGCGGCGCGCGCATGGCGCAGGTAGGCGTTCGAACCCACCTCGTCGCCGCGTTCCGCCTGGAACCGCGCCGTGAGTTCGGCGGCCAGCGCCTCGACCTGCGCGAAGCCGTGCCGCCGCGCGTGCGAGACGGCCTTCACGTAGGCTTCGCCGGCTTCCAGCACGCGACCGTCGGCGCGCGCCAGTTCGGCGTGCACCAGCGCGTGCCGGGCCGCGAAGTTCTCGGGGCATGCCCGCGCCCAGGCCTCGAGCTGCCCGACATGGCGCATCAGCGCGGCCTGCTGCGCGGCGTCGCGCTCGGGCAGCGCCAGCAGCGCCAGCGCGCCGTAGAAGGGCAGGTCGCCGTTCTCCGCGAAGGTGCGCGCCGCCATGACGCAGGCCTCGGCGCGGCGCCGCGCCTCCAGCGCCGCGGGCAGGTCGCCGAACAGCACGCCGGCCTGCAGCCGGTACACCCAGTAGGCGAAGTCCACCAGCGTGGCCGGCGCGCCTTCGACCGGCGCGCGCAGCGTCTCGGCCGCCGGGTCGGGCGGTGCGTCGGTCAGGCGGGACAGCAGCTCCCACTGCGCCAGCAGCGCGTCGATCACCAGCTGGAAGTTCGCTTCGCGCGCCACCGCCAGGCCGCGCGAGACGGTGCTGCGCACGTCGTCCAGGAACTCGCCGGCGAACAGCATGCCGGTGGCCTCGTTGCGGCCGCAGTAGATCGCGAAGGTGTGGTCGCCGTTCTCCACCGCGACGTCGTAGGCGCGATGGATGTAGTCGCGCGCCGCGCGGGCCGGCATCGCCCACGGCACGACCAGCGTGCCGAAGGTCATGTAGATGCGGCTGCGGTACTTGGAAAGCCCGCGCTCGTCGGCCAGGTACAGCGCCAGCTCGCCGAAGGCGTGCGCGGTGGCGTAGTCGCCGTAGCGCGAGCCGCAGATCTGCGTCATGCAGGCAAAGGCGTTCGCCGTGGCGTCGGACAGTCCGCGTTCGATCGACAGGTTGGCCTGCGACAGCAGGATCATGTCGACCAGGTTCGGGTCGGTGTACAGCGCGGGCGGAATCAGGTCCGCGAAGATGTCGGTGATCGCCATGCGCAGCGGGTCCGTCACGCTGGGCAGGGCGCGCATGCTGCCGATGCCGTGGCGGTCCAGCCAGAGCTTCAGGCGCGCATATTCGCGGTCCACGTCGGCGTCGGTGGGGCGCAACGGCACATGGAGATCGAGCTTCCGCACGAAGGCCAGCCCCACCTCGAGCGCCAGGTCGAAGCGCCCCAGCGTCGTGTAGAGCGCGGCGCGCAGCCGCGCCAGGTCGGCGCCGAAGATGCCGTCGCCCGCCACGGCCTCCAGCGCCGACAGCCGCGCCTCGGCCGCTTCGAGCGCACCCGTCATGAACTCCGCCTCGCCGCACAGCTTGCGGGTGGCGAGGCCCTCCTCGTCGCCCGAATCGTCGCCGAGGAAGTCGAGCGCCGCGCGGAAGAAGGCCAGCGCGGAATGGTGCGCGGTGGCGGCCTTGGCCTGGCGGCCGGCATCGAGGTTCAGGCGCGCGAAGGCGCGGCGCTCGTCGCGCCCATGGACCACCGGGCGCGCGAGATTGGCCTGCGCGGCCATCGCGAACACGTCGGCCTGCGCGTCGCTGTGCGCCAGCTGCCGGCGCGCGATCGCCAGGTGCAGCGGCGCGCGCTCCGCCTCGGGGATCGACGCGTAGGCCGCCTCGCGGATGCGGTCATGCCAGAACACCCAGTCGCGCCCCTCGCGGTAGATGCAGCCGGCGTCGAGCGCGGCGCGCAGCTCGCGCGTGGCCTCCGCGTCGGACAGCCCGGCGGCAACCGCGAGCGCCTGCCGCGATGCGCGATGGCCCATGCAGGCCAGCAGCCGGAGCACCGAGCGAGAGGCCGCCGGCAACTGCTCGAGCCGGCGCGTCAGCAGCTCCACCACGTTGTCCACGCCGCGATGGTCCGCGATGCGCTCGAGGTTCCAGCGCCAGGCGGCGGTGTCGGCGTCGTATGCGAGCAGGCCGTCGTCGGCCAGCAGGCGCAGCAGGTGATGCACGAAGAACGGATTGCGCTCGGTCCGCCGGCCGATGGCCTCGGCCAGCGGGCCGAGCGCCTCGGCGTCCGCGCCCGCGTCGAGCGCGGGGTCGGCGTCGCGGTGCAGCGCGCGCGCGAGCAGTTCGCGCAGGGCCTGTTCGTCGAGCGGTCCGAGCTCGATGTTCACCGATGCGGGCACCTGGGCCAGCCGGCCGGCGCGCAGCGGATGGTCGTCGCCGACCTCCTTCGAGCGGAACGCGCCCACCAGCAGCAGCGGCACGTCGGCGTGCTGGTGCAGCAGGCGCTCCAGAACCTGCAGCGTGCCGACGTCGGCCCATTGCAGGTCGTCCAGCAGCAGCACCAGCGGACGTTCGGTGGTCGCGAAGCAGGCAAGGAGACGCGCCATCGCCTGCAGCAGGCGTTCGCGCTCCAGCGCGGGCGCGGTGTCTGGCGCCTCGGGCGCGTCCGGCTGGGGGCCGAGCACGACCGTCAGCGCCGGCAGCAGCGCCGCCAGCGTGCGGCCCATCGGCGCGGTGGCCGCGCGGATGCGCTCGCGCCAGAAGGCGAATTCCTCGTCCGGGCGGCCCAGCACGTACTGCAGGAGCAGGTCGAGCGCCTGCACCAGGATCGCGTAGGGCGTGCCGCGCCGGCCTTCCTCGCTCTTGCTGGCGGCCAGCAGCGGATGGCCCACGCACTGCATGCGCGTCACCGCCTCCTGCAGCAGCATCGACTTGCCGATGCCCGAGTGGCCCGAGACCCAGGCCACGCGCGCGCGGGCCACGCCCGTGCCGCCCGCGACCGCGCGGTACAGCGCCAGCAGCGCGCCGAGCTCCTGCTCGCGCCCGAGCACGCGGTCCACGCGGTGCAGGCGCTGCAGCGCGGCGCGGCTGTCGAGCGCGAACGGCGGGATGTGGCCGTGGCGCAGCTGCAGCTCCTCGCAGCGGCGCAGGTCGGCGAGTACGCCGGCGGCGTCGGCGTAGCGCTGCTCCGGTGCTTTCTCGAGCAGCTTCATCGTGAGCTGCGAAAACTGCTCCGGCACATACGCCGCCTCGCTCGGCGGACGCGGGCGGTGCGTGGCGTGGGCGTGCACGCGCGCGGCGGCGTCGGCGCCCTCGAACGGCGGCGTGCCGACCAGCAGCTCGTAGAAGATGCAGCCCAGCGCGTAGAGGTCGGTGCGTTCGTCGATGCGCACGTTCATGCGTCCGCCGAGCTCCGGCGCCATGTAGACGAAGCTGCTCTCGTCCCATTCCAGCCCCGCATCCGGCGGCGCGCTGCCGTCGACGTCCAGGCGCTCGGCGAAGCCGAAGCCCGTCAGCCATGCGCGGCCATCAGCATCCAGCAGGAAGCGCTGCGGCGTGAGCGCGCGGTGCACCACGCCGGCCGCGTGCATCGCGGCCACCGCGCTGGCCAGGCCGATGGCGACCGACAAGAATTCCTCCGGCCCCTGGGGTTGCGCTCCGGCGCGCAGCAGCGGCTCACCGCCCGGATCGCCGAGCACCAGCAGAGCGCCGTCGCCGTGCGGCAGCAGCGCCTGGGGCACGGCGGACCAGGCGTCGTGCAGCGCCGTGCGGAATGCGTATTCGCGCTGCAGCGCCGCCAGCGCCGCGGGCGTGGCATTGCCGCGGCCGGCGACCAGCACGGAGGGCGCGTCGGCCGCGACGGCGCGGTGCAGGCGCGGCGTGCCCGCGTTCAGTTCGACAAGGCGACGGGTGGAGAGATCGATCATGCGCAGGGGGCGGGACGGGCCGCGATGGCGGGGCAACAAGCGCCCGGATTATGGCGGCCGTGCAAGCCCACCCATACCTCCGTATGGCGGCGCCTGCACCTAGGTTCAATTCCGCTGCCGGCGGTGCGGTGATCTGATGGGAGCCATCGGAAAAACCGCAGCTTCGGAGCGCAGACATGACGACCAGAACCGCCGAGCACATCCTCATCGTCGACGACGACCGCGAGATCCGCGAGCTCCTCGGCGCCTACCTCGAGAAGAACGGCCTGCGCGTGGCCACCGCGCCGACGGGGCGGCACATGCGCGCCGCGCTCGACGCGTCGGGCCCGTTCGACCTGATCGTGCTGGACCTCATGCTGCCGGGCGAGGACGGCCTCGCGCTGTGCCGCGACCTGCGCAGTGGCCGGCACAAGGCCACGCCGATCGTCATGCTGACCGCGCGCAGCGAGGAGGCCGACCGCATCCTCGGCCTCGAGATGGGCGCCGACGACTACCTTGCCAAGCCCTTCTCGGCGCGCGAGCTGCTGGCGCGCCTGCGTGCCGTGATGCGGCGCACGCGCATGCTGCCGCCCAACATGCGCGCCAGCGAGTCGGCATCGCGGCTGGCCTTCGGCGAATGGCAGGTCGACACCACCGCGCGCAACCTGCTCGACAGCGCGGGCGCGCCGGTGCCGCTCAGCGGCGCGGAGTACCGGCTGCTGCGCGTGTTCCTCGACCATCCGCAGAAGGTGCTGAGCCGCGACCAGCTGCTGAACCTCACGCAGGGCCGCGAGGCGGAGCTGTTCGAGCGTTCGGTCGACCTGCTCGTGAGCCGGCTGCGCCAGCACCTGCGCGACGACGCGCGCGTGCCGCGCTACATCAAGACCGTGCGCAGCGAGGGCTACGTGCTCGCGTCCGCGGTCGAGACGCGCCACTGAGGCTGCCGGCCCGCGCTCGCCGCCCGAGTGCCGGAAAAAGGGGACGCCAATGAAATCCATTGTCATGAAACCCGCCCCGGATACACGCGCATACGCGCAATGCGCCGTGCGCGGGGGACTGGCCGAAGAATGGGTCCGTGACCGGGGACCTCCGCCCGGTTCGAGGCGCAGATCGCGCTCCGCATCTCTTTCAACGTCCAACCGAAACCCGAAAGGAACCATCATGAAAACCTCCAGACTCCTCACCGCCGTTGCCCTCGCCACGCTGTTCGCCGCGGGCGCCCACGCGGAGCAGTACCAGGGCGTGCTGCAGTTCGATTCGTCGGCCAGCCGTGCCGACGTGCGCGCCCAGGCGGTCGTCGCCGCCCATGGCGACGACCCGTACCGCGAAGGCGCCCTTGCCGGCGTGGCACCGCCGCTCGTGCGCGATGCCGACCGCGCCGGCGTGCGTGCCCAGGCCTTCGCCGCTGCGCGTGCCGGCAACCTCTACGGCGATGCCGCCGGTGCCGGCGTCGAGCGGCTCGCCGGCAGCACGGTCGACCGTGCCGCGGTGCGTGCGCAGGCGCGCGCGACCGCCGCGCGCGGCGTCACCGAAGGGTCTCTGTAGCCCCCTCGAAGGCCGGGCCGTTCGGCCTGAGCCGCATGCCCCGGGCCAGCTTGGTCCACGGAAGCTCGGCCGGATCGGCAATGAACGGGCCCGGTGCGCGCACCACGAGGATCTCCTGCGCGATGGCCGCGAAATCGGCGCGGAAGTGCACCGAGCTCTTGTTCACCAAAATCTTCATCTCCGACGGCTCGATGCCCACCGTACGGTACATGTTGCGGTCGAGCAGCTGCGCCTTGGCCGAACTCACCGCGATGCGCACGCCGCCGATGCGCAGGCGCGCCATGCGGCCGAGGTCGCTGGCCTTGCCGTTCATCATCGGACCGCCGTAGACGAATCTGCCGTCCGACAGCGCCTCCACCACGAAGTGGCCGCGCAACGGTGCGTCGCCCTCGACCTGCGGGCAGCCGCCGAGCGCGATGTCGATGGTTGCGCCCACGCCGGCCTCGTGCGCGGCGGCGGCCGCTGCCGGATCGCAGATGAGGCCGATGGCCGCGTCCTGCGCATCGAGCGCGAGCAGCGCGCGCAGCATGCCGGTGGTGTTCGAGTCGCCGCCGACGCCGGGGTTGTCCTGCGTGTCCGCGATGATCACCGGCTTGCTCGCGGTGCGCGCCACGCGCATGGCATGCCGCACGGCCGGATCGGGCGACTCGAACTGCACCGCCCACTGGTCCTCGGGCTCGCACACGCGGTCGAACAGCGCCTGCACCGCACGCTCGGCCTCGGCCGCGTCGAAGGCATAGCCCCAGACCACCGGCCCGCAACCGGCGAAGTCGGCTGCCGGAAAGCCCGGGGCGAACGACAGCGACAGCACCCGCGGCTCGAGCTCCTCGAGCAGGTCGTACACGCCGCGTGCCGGCTGCATCATGGTCGACATGCTGTTGACCGGGATCAGGAAGGGCACGCGCCTGGCGACGAGGTGCGCGGGCCGGCCGGAAGCCATCAGCGCCAGCAGCAGTTCGCCGGCGCGCCGGCCGGTGTCGGCCATGTCGATGTGCGGGTAGGTGCGGTAGGCCACCACGCCGTCGGCGAGCGACAGGATCTGCTGCGTCACGTTGGCGTGCGAGTCGAGCGAGACGACGATCTTCATGCCCGGCTCGACCACCGCGCGCAGGCGCGAGAGCAGCTCGCCTTCGCCGTCGTCCAGGTGCTGCGCCACCATCGCGCCGTGCAGGTCGAGGTAGATGGCGTCGCAATGCTGCGTCTTCGCCGCTTCGACGATCTCGCCCGCGATGCGCTCGTAGGCGTCGGTGGTCACGTGCGCCGACGCGCCGGCACCGGCCCAGATCACGGGCGTGACCTCGTGGCCGCGCTCGCGCACGAAGTTGATGAAGCCGGCGGCCGGCAGGTTCACGTTGAGCAGGCCGAGCACCGCTTCGCCGCGCACCAGGCCGGGGAAGTCCTCGCCGCGCACGAAGCTGTCGTACGAGGCCATGGTGGGCGCGAAGGTGTTGGTCTCGTGCTGGAAACCGGCAACAAGGATGTTCACTGATGGCTTTCTTCGTTCGTGCTGGAGGTTGCAATCACTGCGGCGTGAGCTGGATCGAGCGCGCCATCTTCCTGAAGCGGTCGGTCTCCTGCGCGTAGAACGCGGCCGACACCTCCAGCGTCTGCGGCTTCATGGCCTGCACGCCCGAGAGTTCGAGCGCCCGCGTCATCTCGGGCGACTGGATGGCCTGCTGCGAGGCTTCCATGAGCACGCGGGCCCGGTCGGCCGGCAGGCCGGCGC
Organism: Variovorax paradoxus; assembly: GCF_902712855.1. Classification (NCBI taxonomy): domain Bacteria; kingdom Pseudomonadati; phylum Pseudomonadota; class Betaproteobacteria; order Burkholderiales; family Comamonadaceae; genus Variovorax; species Variovorax paradoxus. The sequence goes on along the minus strand of NZ_LR743507.1, from coordinate 194,457 downwards.
GGGCCATCACGCCCAGCCACACGGCGTAGACCAGTTCCTTCTTCTGCGCCAGCTGGCTCTCGGCGATGGCGGGCACGCCGGGCAGCGTGCGCATGCGCTGCGTGTCGAGCACGTCCAGCGCCTTGATCTTGTGCGTCTCCAGCAGCTGCGTGGAGGCGCCGAGATTCGGCAGGATCGTGATGTCGATCTGCCGGCCGGCCAGGTCCTGCATCATGGGCGTGGCGCCCTTGTAGGGCACGTGCAGCAGCCTGGCGCCGGTGCTCTGCGCGATGTATTCGGAGACGATGTGGTACATCGAGCCGTGCCCCGGGCTGCCGAAGGTGAGGCTCTGGCCGCCGTTGGACTTGCCCGCGGCGATCACCTGCTCGAGCGAGTTGTAGGGCAGGTCGGTGCGCGCCATCACCACCAGCGGGTGCGTCGAGATCGGCGCCAGCAGTGCCAGTTCCTCGGGCTTGTACTTCGCCGATGCATTCGACAGCGGTGCCAGGATGGCCTCGTTCGGCGAACCCATGATCAGCGTGTAGCCGTCGGCCGGCCGCGACAGCATGCGCTGCACCGCCAGTGCGCCGCCTGCGCCCGGCAGGTTCTCGATGATGAAGGGCTGGCCCAGCACGCGCGCCATGGTCGGCTGCATGGCACGGGCCAGCACATCGGCCGGCCCGCCTGGCGGAAAGGCGACGAGCATCGTCACCGGCTTCGAGGGAAAGGCATCGGCCGCCGCGGCTGTCGCGGTGGCGGTTGCCGCGCCGAGAACGACAGCGGCCGCGGCGATCAGCCGGGCGAAGGTTCTGGTGGGCTTCGGGGTGGTGTCGTGCATGTCGTCCTCTTTTCAAACAGGGCCAGGAAGGCCGGTCCGGGGTGGGGGTGACGCGGATTGTTTGCGGTAGCATGAGTTCGACCAACAGCAATTTTTTGCAGACTTCGTTGCCCGGTGGGCAACACTCGTTCCGGGGAGCGGCACCATGCGCGAGATCAACCAGAAGCGGCTGCGGTACTTTCACGAGGTGCTGGTGAGCGGCTCGATCCGCGGCGCGGCCGACGCGCTCAACACCGCGCCCTCGGTCATCACGCGACAGGTCGCGCTGCTCGAGGAAGAACTCGGCCTCACGCTGTTCGAGCGGCAGGCGCGCGGCGTGGCGCCGACCGACGCGGCGTTCCACCTGCTCGAGTACTGGCGCGGCTGCCAGGCCCAGCAGGAGCAGTTCGCCGAACGGCTGCGCGCCATCGAGTCGATGGAGGCCGGCAGCGTGCGGCTGGTGGCGAGCGAAGGCTTCGTCGACGGGCTGCTCGAGCAGGTCGTCGGCCCGTTCTGCGCCGCGCATCCCAAGCTGGCGGTGGCGCTCGATGCGCTGCCGGTGAACGCGCTGATGGACGCCGTGGCCGACGACTCGGCGCACTTCGGCATCGCCTACAACCCGCAGTCCGATCCGCGCCTGCAGTTCGTCGCCAGCGCGCCCGCGCCCGCCAAGCTGCTGGTGCGCCACGGCCATCCGCTCACCCGGGTCGCGGGGCCGCTGCACGTGCGGCAGATCGTGGGCTTCCCGCTGGGGCTGATGCCGCCGGGCTACGGCGTGGGACGGCTGGTGGAATTGCTCGAGTACGCCGAGCACGTCACGCTGCGCCCGAGCCTGCGCTGCAACTCGGTGGTCGGGCTCAAGCGCTTCGTCAAGTCGACCAACGGCGTGACCTTCATCGGCGCCGGCCTGGCGGCCGAGCCGGAGATTTCCGACGGCGAACTGGTGGCGCTCGACCTGGCGCATCCGCTGTGCAGGAGCGCCCAGGTGCGGCTGGTGGTGCGCCAGGGCCGGCCGCTGCCGCTGGCGGCCAGCCGGCTGCTGGCGAACGTTCGCAGCGGGTTCTCGGTCTTCGCGCACTGAGGCCTGGCACTGCGTCGGGCGGCGCGCATGTCGCTCGCGTCCGACACCCGCGACGGCCAAGCCTGCATTGCCGTGCAGGACAACGCCGCATCCTGCGTTTCGGGCCTCCGGCGGTGGCAGGCCTGTGGCATCGTCACTTCCCTCTCGCGCCGAACCTCCGGCGCCCACCGTTCAAGCAGGAGCACACCATGATCAAGATCGGCATCGTCGACGACCACGCCGTCGTCCGGACAGGCCTCAAGGCGTTCTTCTCCACCTTCGTGGACTTCCGCGTGGTCGGCGAAGCCGGCACCGGCCGGGAAGCCATCGACCTCGTGCGTACCGCCGACATCGACGTGCTCGTCATGGACCTCTCGATGCCCGGCCAGAGCGGCATCGACGCGCTCGCCATGGTGCGCGCCAAGGCGCCCGACCTGGGCGTGCTCATTCTCAGCGGCTACCCCGAGGAGCACTACGCGGTGAACCTGATCCGCCAGGGCGCCTCCGGCTACCTCAACAAGGAGTGCGAGCCCGAGGAGATCGCCAAGGCGATCCGCACCGTGGCGCTGGGCCGGCGCTACATCTCGCCCTCGGTGGCCGAGCTGCTGGCCGGCCAGCTGGAGCGCAAGGACAACGCGCCGCCGCACAAGCACCTGTCGGAGCGCGAGTTCCAGGTGTTCCTGAAGCTGGCCAAGGGCGAGTCGGTGGGTGCCATCGGCGAGGCGCTGTCGCTGTCGGTGAAGACCATCAGCACGTACCGCACGCGCCTGATGGAGAAGATGAACCTCTCCACCAACAGCGACCTGACCTACTACGCCATCAAGACGCAGCTGATTGACTGATCGCGTCGCCGCGAGCCCGGAACGCCCCCACGTGCGCCGCCGAGGCACGCTCAAGGCAGTCGTCTGGACCTTCGTCCTGACGCTGGCCGCCACGCTGCTGGTGCTCAACTTCACCAGCGGCGAGAAGAAGCTCGACGAGCAGGTCAAGCGCGAATATGCGCTGCACGACCCACAGTACCAGCGCGCCCTGGGCGTGATGCTCGGCCCGCCCATCACCGGCGGCAACCGCTTCGAGGCCTTCCAGAACGGCGACCGGATATTTCCGCCGATGCTCGCGGCCATCCGCGGCGCGAAGCAGAGCATCACCTTCGAGACCTACATCTACTGGTCGGGCGACATCGGCCGCACCTTTGCCGATGCGCTGTCCGAGCGCGCCCGCGCGGGCGTGAAGGTGCACGTGCTGCTCGACTGGGTGGGCAGCGCCAAGGTGGACGCCGACTTCATCCGCGAGATGGAAAGCGCCGGCGTGGAGATCCGCAAGTTCCACAAGCCGAGCTGGTACGACATCGCCCGCATGAACAACCGCACCCACCGCAAGCTGCTGGTGGTCGACGGGCGCACCGGCTTCACCGGCGGCGTGGGCATCGCGCCCGAATGGACCGGCCATGCGCAGGACCCCGACCACTGGCGCGACTCGCACTACCGTGTCGAAGGGCCGGTGGTGGCGCAGATGCAGGCGGTGTTCATGGACAACTGGGTCAAGGTGTCGGGCGACGTGCTGCACGGCGAGCGGTACTTTCCGCCGATCGCCCCGGCGGGCGAGGGCCGCGCCCAGGTGTTCAGCAGCTCGCCCTCGGGCGGCAGCGAGAGCATGCACCTGATGTACCTGCTGTCGATCGCGGCGGCCACCAAGACCATCGACCTGTCGAGCGCCTATTTCGTGCCCGACGACCTCACCGTGGGCGCGCTGGTGGCTGCCATGAAGCGCGGTGTGCGGCTGCGCATCATCACGCCGGGGCCGATCATCGATTCGCAGACCGTGCGCCGTGCCTCGCGCGCAGCCTGGGGCCCGCTGCTTGAAGCGGGCGCCGAGATCAGCGAATACCAGCCGACCATGTTCCACTGCAAGGTGTTCACCGTCGACGGCCTGCTGGTGTCGGTGGGCTCCACCAACTTCGACAACCGCTCGTTCCGCCTCAACGACGAGGCCAACCTCAACATCTACGACGAGGCCTTCGCCGCCGAACAGACCGCGCAGTTCGAGGCCGACCTGCGGCAGTCGAAGCGGCTCACGTTCGCGCAGTGGAAGGATCGCCCGCTGCACGAAAAGGCGATGGAGCACCTCTCGTCGCTGCTGTCGTCGCAGCTCTGAGCGCCGATTGCTATCCGGAACGCTGGCGGCATGCGGCACGCACGATGCGCGCCGTCGGGTTGGGCTTCATGTCGAGGAACAGCACCGGCTTGGGCGATGCGCTGTAGTCGGCGACGTGGTGTGGCTCGCCCTGCCACAGCGGCGCGATGTAGAAGCGCGCGGCCACGTAGCTGGCGCGGCGCGACTGGCAGTCGAACACCACGCGCGATTCGTAGGAGCGGTAAGGGATGCCGTCCCAGTTGAAGCGTGCGGTCGCGCGGCTCACGCGCAGGTTCATCGTCCTGGCGTCCTCCGGCGGCGTCACGCGGTCGGGGTCGACCTGCACCGTGTCGGCCACCTTGTCCTGGGGATCGCCGACCACGGTGAACCAGCCCGATTCCGCGTGGGCGAGGCCGAGGGTGCCACCCACCATTCCGATCGTCATCACCAGGCGACGCAAGCAACTCACAGGCCTCAAGACAAGGACTCCAGGAAAAATGAAAAAGGAAGATGGAGACTCTACAAGCCGGCGGCGCGGCCGGTTTGAGAACCATCAAGTTTGAGAACCATCAATCTACATGGGGTCCGGCGCCTTGCATGTCGGACGCCGCCGAAGGACGCACGCTTCGTGCCACCGGAGAAGGCCTGCGGGTTGTCTTCGCACCGGCGCCTTGGGCACACTTGCGAAGTGACCACATCCACCACCCTTTCCATTGCCGTGGCGCCGGACGTCACCGTGTCCGCCATCGCGGTAACGCCGGCCTCGTCCGACGCCGCCGCGGCCTGCTATGTGCTGACGCACGGCGCCGGCGCGGGCATGACGCATCCGTTCATGCAGGCCGCGGCCGAGGGCCTGGCGCAGCGGCGCGTCGCCACGCTGCGCTACCAATTCCCGTACATGGAGCAGGGCAGGAAGCGCACCGACGCGCCCGCGCTGGCGCATGCCACGGTGCGTGCGGCGGTGGCCTGCGCCGCGTCCCGCTTCGGCGGGCTGCGCATGTTCGCCGGCGGCAAGTCGTTCGGCGGACGCATGACATCGCAGGCCCAGGCGCTCGCCCCCCTGCCCGGCGTCGAGGGGCTGGTTTTCCTCGGCTTCCCGCTGCACCCCTCCGGTGCGCCCGACGCCGCGGCCGCGCGCGCGGCACACCTGCAGGAGATCGACGTGCCGATGCTTTTCGCGCACGGCCCGCGCGACAAGCTGGCCGAGCCCGCGCCGTTCGATGCCACCGTCGGCGCGCTGGGGCCGCTGGCCACGGTGCTGGAGATCGATGGGGCCGACCATTCCTTCCACGTGCTGAAGCGCGGCACCGGCCGCACCGACGAGCAGGCGCTCGACGAACTGCTCGACGGCGTGGCGGTGTGGATGCAGGCCTGGAACATCGGCTGATACGCGAGTGCCGTGCCGCGAACACTCGCGTGGCCCGCCGGCAGGGTCGTCCTTCGCCTACGCCCGGTCGCCCGATGGGACGACGCGGCGGCGCCGCCAAACTTTCAACCATGGGTCTTCGATCATCCACCGCGCTGCAGGCAATGCCTGAAGCACCGCATCCACCGGATGCGACGGCTGGAAGTTCCAACCCCGTCCTGTCATGCAGACAGGCAATGAAAGGACCCGACATGGCTTACAACGATACGACCGCCGACACCCTCAACACCGGCCCCGTGCTCTCCAACGGCGACGTGGTGGACGTCCTGAACGACCTGCTCGAGAACTCCCGCGACGGCGAGTACGGCTTCCGTGCCTGTGCCGACGAAGTGAAGAGCCCTGAGGCCAAGCAGCTGTTCGCCAGCCGCGCCGAGCAGTGCAAGAAGGCCGAGGCCGAACTCGTCGCGCTGATCAGCGCGTATGGCGGCACGCCGGCCGATGGTGGCACCGCGAGCGGCGCATTGCACCGCGGCTGGGTGCACGTGAAGGGCTCGCTGGGCGCCAACAGCGAACTGTCGATCCTCGAGTCGTGCGAGCGCGGCGAAGACACCGCTGTGGCGCGCTATCGCAAGGCGCTGAAGCAGCAGCTGCCCGCTGATGTGCGCGCTGTGGTGATGGCGCAGGCCGATGGCGCGCAGCGCAACCATGACCAGATCCGCGACCTGCGCAATGCCGCGCGTGCGCGCGACTGACCGCATGCGTGATGACCGCGTGATCGCCTGAGCTGCCGGAGCGCCGACGCGCTCCGTGCGGCCGGCAGTTGCAGTCAGGAAAAGGCCGGGACCTCCCGGCCTTTTTCATGTGCGAATTCGCCGGGATAGCGCATGTTCTGCAGTTCCTCGAAGCCTTTCTGCGTCACGGCGAGCACCTGCACCACGCGAAGGCCGGGCATCTTCGCGAGGTCGGCGGCAGAGGGCGTGATCGCGAGTACGAGGCCCGCAGCTCGCAGCTTCAGCACCGCATCGACGTCCTTCGGTGACGACATGACCGAAGGCAGCCGCGAGGCGGCGATCTGCTTGAGCATTTCGGTGGTGCTGATGGACATGGTGGCTTCCTTCTTGTTCGTTGTCGGGTCGGTGAGCGTGTGCGTTGCCCGGGGCATCGGGCGAACCGAAACATAGCGGTGCCCGTGCGTGCGCCGGGTAGGACCGCATCCAACCGCAAGCAGGCAAAACGCACCTTCTGATGGACTTCGGCCGAACGGCGTATCAATGCACGGGAATTCCCGGATGCCCAGCGGACGGTGCGGATGGGATAGTTAGTTCGCCCTTCAAACTAACTAATTTCTTACACGGCCTGTCACGGCAGGGCGCACCAACCGGAGAGACATCGATGCAACTCAAACACACCCTGGCCGCGATGGCCTTCGGTCTGACTGCCGTGGGCGCCATGGCGCAGACCGTGGTCGGCGTGAGCTGGTCCAACTTCCAGGAAGAGCGCTGGAAGACCGACGAGGCCGCGATCAAGGCCGAGCTCGAGAAGCTCGGCGCCAAGTACATCAGTGCCGATGCGGGCGGCTCGCCCGAGAAGCAGCTCGGCGACATCGAGGGCTTGATGTCCAAGGGCGCGAAGGCGCTCATCGTGCTTGCGATGGACAAGGACGCGATCCTGCCCGCCGTCACGAAGGCCACGCGCCAGAAGGTGCCGGTGGTGGCGTACGACCGGCTCATCGAAGCGCCCGGCGTCTTCTACATCACCTTCGACAACGTCGAGGTCGGCCGCATGGAAGCGCGCGAGGTGCTGAAGGTCAAGCCGAAGGGCAACTACGTGATCATCAAGGGCTCGCCTAGCGACCCCAACGCCGACTTCCTGCGCGCAGGCCAGCAGGAGGTGCTGGACGCGTCCATCAAGAAGGGCGACATCAAGATCGTCGGCGACGAGTACACCGAGGGCTGGAAGCCCGAAGTCGCCCAGAAGAACATGGAGCAGATCCTCACCAAGAACGGCAACAAGGTCGACGCGGTGGTGGCTGCCAACGACGGCACCGCCGGCGGCGCGGTGGCCGCGCTCACGGCCAAGGGCCTGCGCGGCATCCCGGTGTCGGGCCAGGACGCCGACTTCGCGGCGCTCAACCGCATCGCGCTGGGCACGCAGACCGCGACCATCTTCAAGGACTCGCGCGAGCTGGGCCGCGAGGCCGCCATCGCCGCCGTGGTCATGTCGCAGGGCAAGCCGGTCGACAAGGCTGCGCAGTGGAATTCGGGCCCGAAGAAGGTCGCGCTGCAGTCGCGCCTGCTCACGCCCGTGCCCGTCACGCGCGACAACCTCGACGTGGTCGTCAAGGCCGGCTGGATCAAGAAGGAAGAGCTCTGCAAGGGCGTGTCGGGTGCGAGCGCGCCCGCGGCCTGCAAGTAGGACGAATGCCGCGCCGCCCGGCGCGGCCCTGTGTTTCCCTCGACGCAACACGGCCTTCGGCCAGCCCGCGCGGGCTCGGCCGCAGGGCGCTTGCGCACCTGCAGTACAAGGGGTTTGAAGAATGAGCGATCCGACACCGGGCTGGTGGCGCCGCACGGGCATCGACCTGCGGCTGATCCTGATGTGCGTGCTGCTGGTCATCATGGCGGTGGTGTTCAGCGTCATGTCGGGCGGCGTGTTCCTGTCGCCCGAGAATCTCTACAACGTCGCGCAGCAGACGGCGGTGGTGGGCATCGTTTCGACGGTGATGGTGCTGATCATCGTGGCGCGCCACATCGACCTGTCGGTCGGCTCGGTGATGGGCTTCGTGGGCGTGCTCATTGCCTACCTGCAGTACACCTCGGGCTGGTCGTGGCCCACGGCCTGCCTCGCGGGCCTCGCGGTGGCGCTGCTGGTGTCCATCTACCAGGGCTGGCTCACCGCGATGCTGGGCGTGCCGTCGTTCGTGGTCACGCTGGGGGGCCTCATGTCGTTCCGCGGCGCGGCCTTCCTGGTGGCCGACGGCAAGACGCAGCCGGTGAACGACGAGTTCTTCCAGCGCCTGGGCGGCGGCTACGACGGCGGCATCGGTGTCACCGCGAGCTGGGTGATCGCGGGGCTGGTGGCGGTGGTGCTGTTCGCGCGCATGTTCCAGAAGCGCGCGGCGCGCGCGCGCCACGAGATGCCCAACGAACCGCTGTGGCTGGAGCTGCTGCTCACGGCCGTGCCGGCGGCGGTGGTGATCGGCTTCGCGGCCGTCATGAACCACTACAAGATCGACTCGAAGGACGCGCCGCAGGGTATCCCCATTCCTGTGCTGATCTGGGCCGTGGTGGCCATGGCGCTGTCGTTCATCGTGCACCGCACGCGCTTCGGCCGCTACATCTTCGCGATGGGCGGCAATCCCGATGCGGCGGCGCTGGTGGGCATTCCGGTCAAGCGCGTCACGCTGATGCTTTTCGCGCTGCTGGCGGTGCTGGTGACCATCGCGGCCATCGTGTCGATCGCCCGGCTCAACGCGGGCACCAACTCGCTGGGCACGGGCATGGAGCTGTACGTGATCGCGGCGGCCGTCATCGGCGGCACTGCGCTGGCCGGCGGCAGCGGCTCGATCTTCGGTTCGGTGCTGGGCGCGCTCATCATGCAGTCGCTGGACAGCGGCATGCTGCTGCTCGACGTGCCGATCGGCAAGCGCATGGTCATCATCGGCCAGGTGCTGATCGTGGCCGTGGTGTTCGACGTGCTGTACCGCCGCAAGTTCGGAGACAACTGAAGTGAAGCCTACTCCCAGCCTGCGCGCACTTCGCGTCGCTTCGCCAACCCCCTTCCAGGGGGCGACACCGGCGGCCCGGCAAAGCCGGTTCCGCGGTGTCTGCCGACCGGGCCTCGGCAGTTTCATGCGCCATGGGATGCGCGTGGCGCGGTGGAGCAACCGACATGGATAAGAACATCGACATGTCCAAGCCCCTCGTCGAACTGAAGGACATCCGCAAGGCTTTCGGCGGCGTCAAGGCCGTCGACGGCGTGAGCGTGAACCTCTACCCCGGCGAAGTCGTCGCGCTGCTGGGCCACAACGGCGCGGGCAAGTCCACGCTCATGAAGATGCTCGCAGGCGCCTATCCCATCGACTCGGGCGACACGCTCATCGCCGGAGAGAAGGTCAACATCCGCACGCCCGCCGAAGCGCAGGCGCAGGGCATCGAGACCATCTACCAGACGCTGGCGCTGGCCGACAACCTCGACTCGGTGGCCAACCTGTTCCTGGGCCGCGAGAAGATGACCGCCTGGAACACGCTCGACGACCACTTCATGGAAGTGCAGGCGCGCAAGGTGTTCCAGCGCCTGAACAAGAACTTCACCAACATCCGCATTCCGGTGCGGCGCCTGTCGGGCGGGCAACGCCAGGTGGTGGCGATTTCGCGTGCGCTGTACTTCAACGCGCGCATCCTCATCATGGACGAGCCCTGCGCCGCGCTCGGCCCCGAGGAAACCGCCATGGTCGGCCGTCTCGTGAAGCAGCTGAAGGACGACGGCGTCGGCATCTTCCTGATCACCCACGACATGCCCGACGTGTTCTCGCTGAGCGATCGCCTCGCCGTGATGAAGAACGGCAAGCTCGTGGGCACCTACCGCACCGCCGACGTGACCGAGGACGAAGTCCTCGGCATGATCATCGCGGGCAAGCGGCCCGAGGGCAGGGAACAGGCGCACAGGTGATGGCAGCCCCGCGGTTCCTTCGAGGAACACCGCGGAACCGGCGCCGCCGGGCCGCCGGTGTCGCCACCTGCAAGCGGGTAGGCGCAGCGACACGCAGTGCGCGAAGCCTGGGGGCGAGCCAAGAATCACCGGGCCGCAGGTGTCGCCCCCGGCGAGGGGGAAGGCGCAGCGACACGAAGTGCGCGCAGCCTGGGGGTGTGCCAGGGACACCGCGGAACCGGCTTTGCCGGGCCGCCGGTGTCGCCCCCGGTGAGGGGGGAGGAGAAGCGACACGAAGTGCGCGAAGCCTGGGGGAGTACCGATGACCGGTGACCAGCAGCTGCTCAAGCGCATGAACCGCAGCGTGCTGCTGCGGCTGCTTCGCGCGCAGCCCGGCCTGTCGCGCGCGCGGCTCGCCATCCAGAGCGGCCTCACCAAATCGACGGTGAGCCTGCTGGTGCGCGAGCTGATCGACGAAGGCTGGCTCAGCGAGGGCGGCACCGCGCCGGCCGACGGGCTCGGGCGGCCGTCGACGCCGCTGCAGATCGACGTCGGCGTGCGTGCCCTCATGGGCGTGGAGATCGCGGTGGAGACGGTGCGCCTGGCCTGCGTGTCGCTGCAGGGCGAGGTGCTGTACTCGAACACCCATGCGCTGGGCAATGGCTCGCCGGCCGGCGTTTGCGCGCAGGTGGCGCGCATGGCCGCGGCCGCGAACGCGCAGCTGGAGAAGCGCGGCCTGAACCTGTCGAGCATCGGCGTGTGCGTGCCCGGCGCGGTGGACGACTGCACCGGCGTCGTGCGCTTCGCACCCAACCTCGGTTGGCGCAACGTGAGCCTGCTGCCCGCGCTCGAGGAGGCCTTTGCCGCCGTCGGCCTGCCGGGTGTCACGGTGCAGCTGCAGAACGATGCCGACGCGGCGGCGCTCGGCGAATACGAATTCGCCGCGGGCGAGGGCCGCGACGGCGAAGACCCGCTGGTGTTCGTCAACTGCGACGTGGGCGTGGGCGCGGGCGTGGTGCTCAACGACCGGCTCTTCACCGGCGCGCAGGGCATGGCCGGCGAGATCGGCCACACCATCCTCCAGCTCGACGGGCCGCTGTGCTCGTGCGGCCGGCGCGGCTGCGCGGAGGCCTTCTTCGGCTCGCGCGTGCTCGAGCGCGAAGGCGCCGACAGGCAGCGTGCGGCCGCGTTCTTCGGCGTGCTGCTGCAGAACCTGTGGGTCACCTTCAACCCGCGTGCGATCGTGCTCGGCGGCAAGGCCTGCGCGGAGCACGGCGGCTTTGCGCAGGCCGCATTCGAAAGCGTCAGGCGCCATGCCGATGGCGCGGGCATGCCGGCGCCCGACCTGCGGACCGCGCGCTACGGCGAACTGGCGGCGGCCGTAGGCGCGGCCGCGCTGGCACTGCACGAATACCTGCGCCCGCTGCAGCCCGATGCGAAGGCGCGCCGCGCGCGGGCGCTGGCGCGCGCCCTCGCCTGACGCGCCGGCTTCAGACGCCTTCGCCTTCGCCGCGGTCGTCGCACCTGCTTTCGTCCGGCACGGCCTCGGCCTCGCGCCAGCCGCGCAGCCGCCGGTACAGCGTGCCACGCGACACGCGCAACTGCCGCGCCGCCTGCGAGACGTTGCCGTCGTGCGCCGCGAGCGTCTCCTCGATCAGCTTGCGGCTGTGCTCGCGCAGCGTCTCGGCATGGGGCTCGCGTTCGCCGTCGGCTTCGCGTGCAACGGGGGCCGGCGTCTGCGCGCCGCGATCGATCGCGATCGGCTCCGCCTCGGCCGGCATCGTCACCGCGTGCCGGAAGTCCGCGCCGTCCGGGCTCTTCAGGTGCGCCTGCACCCACACGCCCAGGCCGCTCGCCAGGCGCAGCGGCTGCGCGGCGTCGCGGCGCCCGAGCCGCAGCAGGCTGGCCAGGTCGTGGCCGAGCAGGCATTCGACGTCGCGCTCGTTCGCCGCCTCGGGCAGCCGTCCGAGCAGGCGGGCGCCAGCGTTGTTGAGCCATGCGATGGTGCCGTCGGGCGCGATGCCCGCGAGCGCCTCCAGCGGCGTGCCCAGCAGCGTGGGGCTGGCCTGGAAGCGCAGGATCAGGTGGTCGCGCGACTGCGCCTGCAGCAGGCGGTTCTCGATGGTGGTGGCGTAGAGCGCCACCATCGATGCCGCGTCGAAGCCGAAGCGCCGCGCCTCCACCGTGAGGTCGAGCACGCCTGCAAGCTCGCCGCTCACGCCGCGGATCGGCGCCGCGGCGCATTGCATGTGGCACAGCACGTCGAAGTAGTGCTCGGCACCGTCCACCGTGCAGGCCTGGCCGGTGGTCGCCACGATGCCCGGCGCGGTGGTGCCCACCACGCGCTCGGAGATGTTCACGCCCACGCGCGCTGTCTTGCACAGCACCGGCTGGTGCGTGCTGGCGGGCTGCTGGGTGACGTGCACCACCACGCCTTCGCGGTCGGTGAGGATCACGCGGCAGTCTGTGCCCGCGAGCGCGTGCTCCATCTGCACCAGCTCGCGCCGCGCCACCTCGAGCAGCTCGCGGTTGCGCGCCAGCGTAGCATGCAGCCGGCTCGGCGTGACGGGGTCGAAGGGCACGATGCGCTGGCGGTCGGCATGGGCGCGGTTGCAGCGCATCCACGACTGGATCACCGCCTCGCCGATGAGGCCCGAGGGGCGCACGCCTTCTTCGAAGAACTGCTGCCGCGCGAGCGCCACGCGCTGCGCGGGCGTGCTGGCGAAGAGCTGGCGCGGCGCACCGGGCGTGCCGAGCCTGCCGGTTCGGTCGAGGGCCATGGGTTCGTTGCCTCCCTGCATGGGGTGGGGGTCGGGGCCAGCGCTGAATGTGTTCCGCAATGGAACAGCACCGGACTGGGGAAATCCCGAAGATGAACGCGCAGCCCGTGCGAACGATCCTTGGCGGCACAAAGGAGACCTGCGATGACGACAACACACTCCGGGCTGCGGACGCTCGCCGGCACATGGCTGTGCCTGGGCGCATTGACGGGCGCCGCGGCGCAGACCACGCCGCAGGAGCGGGCGGCCGCTGCGGTGAAGCGGATCGACGGCGGCTTCATCCGCGCCAACGCGGCGCAGAAGACGCCCGACTGGCCCAGCGTCGGCCTCGACTATGCGGAGTCCCGCTTCAGCAAGCTCGACCAGGTGAACGCCGGCAACGTGAAGCAGCTGGGGCTGGTGTGGTCGTACAACCTCGAGTCGACACGCGGCGTGGAAGCCACGCCGCTGGTGGTGGACGGCATCATGTACGTCACGGCCTCCTGGAGCGTGGTGCACGCGATCGACACGCGCACCGGGCAGAAGCTGTGGACCTTCGATCCGCAGGTCGACAAGTCCAAGGGCTTCAGGGGCTGCTGCGATGTGGTGAACCGCGGCGTGGCGCTGTACGAAGGCAAGGTCTACGTGGCGGCCTACGACGGCCGCCTGATCGCGCTGGACGCGGCCACCGGCCAGAAGGTGTGGGAGAAGGACACCATCGCCGGCCAGAAGGGCAGCTACACCATCACCGGCGCGCCGCGCGTCTTCAAGGGCAAGGTCATCATCGGCAACGGCGGCGCGGAGTACGGCGTGCGCGGCTTCGTGACCGCCTACGACGCCAGGACCGGCGACCAGAAGTGGCGCTGGTTCGTGGTGCCGGGCGACCCGGCCAAGCCCTTCGAGGACGCCTCGATGGCCAAGGCAGCGAAGACCTGGGACCCCGGCGGCAAGTACTGGGAGGCCGGCGGGGGCGGCACCGCGTGGGACAGCTTCGCCTTCGACCCCGAGCTCAACCTGATGTACGTGGGCACCGGCAACGGCTCGCCGTGGTCGCACAAGGCGCGCAGCCCCAAGGGCGGCGACAACCTCTACCTGGGCTCGGTGGTGGCGCTCGACCCCGACACCGGCAAGTACAAGTGGCACTACCAGGAGACGCCCGGCGACAACTGGGACTACACCTCCACGCAGTCGATGATCCTCGCCGACATGAAGGTCGACGGCAAGGCGCGCAAGGTGCTGCTGCATGCGCCGAAGAACGGCTTCTTCTTCGTCATCGACCGCACCAACGGCAAGTTCATCTCGGCGAAGAACTTCACCGAGGTGAACTGGGCCACGGGCTACGACAGGAACGGCCGGCCCATCGAGATCGCTGCGGCGCGCGACACCACCAAGCCCGGCGACGCCATTCCGGGCCCGTTCGGCGCGCACAACTGGCACCCGATGTCGTTCAACCCGCAGACCGGCCTGGCCTACCTGCCGTCGCAGCACGTGCCGATCAACCTGATGGACGACAAGGACTGGAAGTTCAACGAGGACGTGCCGGGCCGCCCGCACGCGGGCCTGGGCTGGAATCTCGGCAAGTTCGCCAACGCCGAGCCGCCGAAGAGCAAGCCCTTCGGCCGCCTGGTGGCCTGGGACCCGGTGGCGCAGAAGGAGGCCTGGGGCGTGGACTACGTGTCGCCCTGGAACGGCGGCACGCTCACCACCGCCGGCAACCTGGTGTTCCAGGGCACGGCCGACGGCCGCCTGCTGGCCTACAACGCCAAGACCGGCGAGAAGCTCTGGGAGACGCCCACCGGCACCGGCGTGGTGGCGGCACCTTCGACCTACATGGTGGACGGCAAGCAGTATGTGTCGGTGGCCGTGGGCTGGGGCGGCGTGTACGGGCTGGCGCAGCGCGCCACCGAAAAGCAGGGGCCGGGCACGGTCTACACCTTCGCGGTGGGCGGCACGGCCAAGATGCCGGACTTCGTGGAGTACCGCATGGCCAAGCTGGTGCAGGGCGTGAAGTACGACCCCGCCAAGGTCCAGGCCGGCACCATGCTGTACGTGAGCAACTGCGTGTTCTGCCACGGCGTGCCGGGCGTGGACCGCGGCGGCAACATCCCGAACCTTGGCTACCTCGATGCGGCCTACATCGAGAACCTCGACAAGTTCATATTGAAGGGCCCGGCCATGGCGCGCGGCATGCCCGACTTCACGGGCAAGCTGTCGGGCGACGACATTGAGAGCATCAAGGCCTTCATCCAGGGCACGGCGGACGCGATCCGGCCGAAGTAGGCCGGGGCATTCGCTCCACGGCGACCTCTCTTACCGGCCGCCGTACCAGTACGGCGTGTTCGCGGCCCAGGTCGACTTCGGGTAGTTCGCGTGCAGGACCTGGAGGCCCTTGCGCGACCAGTCGCCCACCGTCTTGTCCGGGCAGGTGTAGCGCGCCATCTTCACGGCCAGCGACAGCGCCTGCGGCACCAGCGGGTCGGCCTTGTCGCGTTGCATCAGCGCCAGGCTTTCCTGCGTGAAGTAGACCGAGTCCTGAGGCACCGTGCGCAGCCTGGCGACCAGCGCGGCCTGCTGCGTGCGCTCGGCCTGCGGCAGGAAGGCGGGCATCTCGAACTCGGCGGGGCCGGCAGCCTCCGGCCCCGATGCGGGCACGCCGAGCGGGGTGCACCACTTGCCGTAGGTGCCGGGGACAGTGTTGCGCCGCGAAGCCAGGTCCAGCGCAGGCTGCAGCGGCGTGGGCCGGATGTCCCAGCCCGCGGCGGGCCAGTGCGGCGGCTGCAGCGTCTCGGTGGTGCTGGCCATGCGCTCCAGCAGCAGCCGCCGCCATGCGGCGGTGTCGGCCGTGGCCAGCGTCACGGAGCGCCGGATGCCCGCGATGGGGTCGGCGCCCTTGGCGGGCGCCGCCGGCGCAGAAGCCACGCGCAGCTGCGCGGCGCGCCGGGCGGTGGCGTAGTCACCGGCCAGCACGGCGCGCGTCCACGCGGTCTCCAGCAGCGTGTCGCGCAATGCGGGCGCCAGCGCGGGGTCGGCCGCCAGTCGCAGCCACATCGGCAGCGGTGCGCGCGTGTTCAGGAAGCGCACCACGTCGTCGTCGAAGGCACTGGCCAGCGGCGTCGCGCTCGGCCTGGCCTCCATCGCCTCGGGGTCGCTGCGCGCGACCACCGGGCGGATCGCCAGGCGGCGCCACTCTTCTTCCGAGGCTGCCGTGGGCAGCAGCAGCGCCTTCACGAGGTTCCGGCCCGAGAGGCTGTGCGCGATCAGCGGCGAATCGGCCGAGCCCGCGACCAGCTCGCGCGCCGCCTCGAAGCGGCCCTGCGCGAACATTCGCTGGGCGCGCAATTGCGTGGCGGCGAAGCGCGCGAGGTGGTCCTCGGGCACGGCGGCCAGCGCCGATTGAAGCTCGGCCTCGCGCTGGTCGCCGGCTGCCGCGTTCACCGGCACCAGGCTCGCGGCGGCCATGAGCCAGGCGAGGTCACGGGTGCGCTGGTAGCTGCTCCAGCTGAACTTTTCGCGCCATTTGTCCTGCGACGCGAGTCCGCCCGACGGGCCGTCGAAGCCGCGCACCGTGCTGAGCCACTGCACCAGGTCAGACTTCTGCCCGGGCCCGACATACGAGCAGCCGACGATGGCGCAAATGCGGAATTCGTGGTTCAGCAGCAGCAACCGGGCCGCTGCCGCGTCGGGGTCGCCTGGTGTCTTCAGGCCGTCCGAGAGCCTCTGCAGCCGCGTGCCGGGAGTCAGGTAGCGGATGCGCAGCGCCTCGGCCAGCCGGTGCACCGACGGATGCAGCGCCTGCAGGCGCGGGTTCTTCAGCAGCGGCAGCGCGATGGCGTCGACCTCCTTCGTGAGTGCGGCCTGCTGCTTCAGCGCCTCCGCGCTTTCCTTGCCGGGGCCGTCGCTGTCCGAGTACGCCGGCTCGCCGCCCGGGTTGTTCCGCGCCAGCACGCGCAGCCGCATGTAGGCCGCGAGGTCGCGCCACGCGCTGGCCTTGTCGGCGGCGATCGCGGCGAAGGCGCTGTCGGCGCCTTCGAGGTCGCCGGTATAGAAGCGCTGCGCGGCCAGTTGATAGGCATGGTCGGCCTTGAGCCACGCAGGCGCGTTGGCCGGAAGCGCCGGCGCCGCGGCCGAGGGTGTGGCGGCCTTCTCGCTGCAGCTGTCGAACACCGCGTCCTGCGCGTGCAGCCAGTGCAGCACGAACGGACCGGCGGCCTTGTCGCCCGCGACGCGTTCCATGCGCTGGCCGAGCGTGCCCGCGGCGTTGCGGAAGGCGTCGCCGTAGAAGCAGCTGGGACTCGCCTGCAGGCTGTCGGCGTTCCATTGCGGCGCCTGCTGCGAGGGCGGCACGGCCGGCGCCTGCGAAGCGGGCAGCGGATGGCCCAGCTTCGCGTAGGCCGCGCCGCGCGCTTCGCGCCACGCGGACCACGCGGTGTCGGTGTCGTCCATTCCGTTGTCCTCGCGCGGCAGCTTCGCGAGCAGATCGGAGAACGCACGCACCGCGTCGGGCGAAAACGCCTGCCCATGCAGGCGCCAGTACCAGAGCACCTGGTACGGCACGAGGTAGTCGGTGTAGTAGCCGGCGGGCCGTTCAAGGAACTCGCGCACCGGCTGGTCGGGTCGCGTGGTGGCGAAGAACAGGTCGACCGGGTCGTAGCCGCCGCTGGCATGGGCGGCGGCCGCGCCGAGCGATGCGGCGAGCGCGAGCAGCCGGAAGCCGGCACGCAGCGTGCGCACTGTGCGCGAGATCGGAAATGAAGTCATCGATTGGCGTCCCTGGTGTCGATCTTTTCGAAATCTTCCTTTTTCCAGGCGCCCGTGTGGAACACGTAGCGCCGCTTCACACCGGCCAGCGCGGGCGACGGCTCGCCCAGCAGCAGCCCCGCGGCATCGCGGCAGGCCGGCACCGGCGCGGCGCCTGTGGCCTGCAGGCGCCGGCGGATGGGCGCGGCGTCCGCACCCATGCGGAAGTACATCGGCACGATCTCGTCGAGCAGCCCGGCGGGCAGCCACGCATCGTCCATGCACCACGAGGCCAATGCAGTGGCCGAGAGCCGCAGGCCGCGCTCGCGCATCGGCTGCAGGCGCTGCAGCAGCGCGACGTACGCTTCGCGCTGGCTGCGGCGCGCCTCGAAGTCGAGCTGGACCCAGCCCGAGCGGCTGTGCGCCGCGGCGTGCGCCAGCGCAGCGGCGATGGCCTGCTGCTGGGCATCGTCGAGCGGCGAGGGCGCGAGGTTGTCGAGCGCGACATGCACCAGCGGCAACACCGTGACGCCGGGCGCGATGCGCAGCGGCCACTGGCGCCAGGTCGTGCGGCTCTGCGCGCCGCTCAGGCGCACCGTGGCGTGCAGGTAGGCAATGCCCGTTCCCTCGGGCAAGGACGAGAAGAGCTGCGGCCTGTCCCACATCCAGAGCAGGGTCTGCGTGTCCGGTTGCGCGGCCATGCCCGTGTGCGCGAACAGGGCCAGCAAGGCCGGTACGGGCAGGGTGCGACGTCGCATGGAAATGAGGGCTGCGGAAGGGGGCCGGGCAGGGCGCGAAGAAAAAGCCCGGCGAGCATAAACAAAAAAGCCGCCTGGCCCCGGGGGACTCAGGCGGCCTTGCGGCTGCTTCGGTGAAGTCAGGCGATCAGTCGGCGTACACGCCGGCGGCCTTGATGATCGGGCCCCACTTGGCGATCTCGGCCGAGACGAACTTCTTGTGTTCCGCCGGTTCGGTGCGGCTGTCGGTGGTGATCACCGCGCCCAGCGCTTCCTCGCGCTTGATGAAGCCCGGGTCCTTCATGGCGGCCTTGATGGCCTCGTTGAGTTTCTTCAGCACCGGCGCGGGCGTGCCCTTGGGTGCGTACACGCCGTGCCAGATCGTCACTTCGAAGCCCTTCAGGCCGGCCTCGTCGAGCGTGGGCAGGTCCTTCAGTGCGGGCGTGGTCAGGCGCTTGGCGGTGGTCACGGCATAGGCCTTGACCTTCTTGGCCTCGATCTGCGACGTGGTGTTGGTGGTCTGGTCGCACAGCAGGTCGATCTGGCCGCCCAGCAGGTCGGCGATGGCCGGGGCCGTTCCCTTGTAGGGCACGGGCGTCATCTCGACCTTCAGCGCGCTCTGGAACAGCAGGCCGCACAGGTGCGATGCGGCGCCAAGGCCGGCGTTGCCCAGGTTGATCTTGCCCTTGTTGGCAGCGATCCAGGTCGTCAGTTCCTTGTAGTTGTTGGCTGGCAGGCCGGGCTTGCCGATCAGCGTCATCGGCACTTCGTTGACCATGCCCAGGTACTCGAAGTCGTTCTCGACATTGAAGGGCAGCTTGCGATACAGCGCCGGCATCGTCGACATGCCGATGTGGTTCAGCAGCAGCGTGTAGCCATCGGGGTTGGCGCGCGCCACCTTGGCGGTGCCGATGGAACTGCCCGCGCCCGCGGTGTTGTCCACCACGATCGTGGTGCCGAGCGTCTTCTGCATGGCTTCGGCGAGGTCCCGCGCCACACGGTCGGTCGGGCCGCCGGCCGCGAACGGCACTACGAGCGTGACGGTCTTGCCCGCCGGAAAGTCCTGGGCGTGGGCACCGATGGCTGCGGTGGCAATCGCCGCAAGGGCGAACAGTTTCTTCATGTCGTCTCCGAGAGAGGGTAAAAACGCCGCGATCTTATAGGCTGACCACGGCCTGACCTATACCGAATAGCCCTTATCCAGATACCGGGAACCGCGTCGTTCCCGGGCATGATGCGGGCCTGCAGAAAGCGCTCCGGAGGGGGCGGAACAACCACAAACCATGCGGTCTTCGAAGACCGCGACGAGGAGGAAAAAAATGGATCCATGGGTCTACCCGCGCGAGCGCTGGCTCGGCAACATCACGCTCTGGCTCGGCCTGCTGGTCTGGCTGCTGCTCATCGTCGGCACGCTGGGCATCGCGCTGGTCTACGTGCTGCTGGGCTTCATCGGCTACGTGTTCGCGCAGTCGGCCGTCATTGCCTGGATCAAGGGCACCGGCGTGAAGCTGTCGCCCACCCAGCTGCCCGAGCTGCATGCGCGCTTCAAGGCCTGCTGCGGCTTCCTCGGCATCGAGAACCCGCCCGAGGCCTATCTGCTGCACGGCGACGGCATGTTCAACGCCTTCGCCACGCGCTTCTTCGGGCGCAACTTCGTGGTGCTGCTGTCGGACGTGGTCGATGCCATGGAAAGCCAGCCCGACGGCGTGAACTTCTACATCGGCCACGAGCTCGGCCACATCCGACGCGGCCACCTCACGGGCCACATCTGGCGCGCGCCCGTGCTGTGGCTGCCGCTCCTGGGCGCGGCCTATGCGCGCGCCAAGGAATACACCTGCGACCTGCACGGCGAGGCCTGCTGCGAGGAGCCCGACTCCGCGCCGCGCGCCCTGGTGGCGCTGGCCGCCGGCGCGCAGCAGTGGCGCAACGTCGACCTGCAGGCCTACGCCGCGCAGTCGGCCGGCAACAGCGGCTTCTGGGCCTCGTTCCATGAACTGATCGCAGGCTATCCGTGGCTCACCAAGCGCGTGGCGCGTGTGCTCGACCCGAACGCGCAGCTGCCGAGCCGCAATCCGCTGGCCTATGTGCTCGCCATCTTCGTGCCCTACACCGGGCGCGCGGGCGGCGGCGCCATCGGCGCGATGATCACCGTGGCGGTCATCGGTGTCCTGGCCGCCGTGGCCATTCCGGCCTACCAGGAGTACACCGGCCGTGCCGTGGTCGCGCAGACCTGGGCCGAAGGCGCATCGGCGCGCTCGGCGCTCGGCGACTACTACACCGAGAAGGAAGAGATCCCCGAGTCGCTCGAAGCCGCGCGCGTGCCCGACACGCTGCCCGGCGGCGCCGTCCTCACGCTCGACCCGCAGAGCATGGTCGTCGAGGCCAGCCTGCCCAAGGGCGTGAAGGGCACCCTGCGCATGGAGCCCTCGGCCGGAGACAACGGCATTACCTGGAACTGCGTGGCCGGCGACGACCTCGCGGACAAGCTGCTGCCCAGGAGCTGCCGCAAGTAGCGCGCGAGCTTTCGCGCGAATCAATTTGTCTGCCGCGCGACGTTCGATGAACGTCGTCGGCAAGTCGTAAGGGAAGTTTGCCGCCCGTCGACTTGTCCGACAGGCGGACCCGACGCCGGACGATGCGGCGGGCCGAGAGGCGTCTTCTAGGGTGAAGCATCACTTTGATTGAACAACCCCAGAGGAGTGCTCCCCATGCCCATCACTGTTTCTTCGCTCGACGGAATGAAGGTCGCCATCCTGGTCTCGGACGGTTTCGAACAGGTCGAGTTGACCGAGCCGCGCAAGGCGCTCGACCTGGCTGGCGCGCAAACGCAGATCGTCTCGCCAGTGCAAGGCCAGGTCCGAGGCTGGAATCACCACGACCCTGCCGACAGCTTCTCGGTCGACGTGCCTCTCGAGCGCGCGTGCGCCGACGACTTCGACGCATTGCTGCTGCCCGGTGGCGTGGTAAACCCCGATGCCTTGCGCATCGATGAGGCCGCGGTTGCCTTCGTGCGCGGATTCCTGGAGTCGGGCAAGCCCATTGCCGCCATCTGCCACGGCCCTTGGACGCTCATCGACGCAGGCGGTGTGAAGGGCCGCAAGATGACCTCGTGGCCCTCGCTGCGCGCCGATCTCGAGAACGCCGGCGCCAAGTGGAGCGACAAGGAAGTGGTGGTCGACCTGGGCCTGGTGACCAGCCGCAAGCCCGACGACCTGCCGGCCTTCAACCGCGAGATGACGAAGCTGTTCGAGATCGCGCACGAGGCCGAGCTGCACTGAAGGTGAAGCGCTGGACGAAGCTGCTCAATCCGGGCGCTTCATGGCCTCCGCCAGCGCTTCTTCAGTGCCCCAGTGCGTCAGGAACGCCACCTCGTCCTGCTTGCTCATCCTGCCCTGGGCGCGATAGACGAGCGCGGTCATCACGGCACCGGTCTGCACTGGCCGATCCTCGGGCTCGCCCATGCCCGAGTCGCTTTCCCACTCAGGAGGAAACCGCGGCCAGGTGCAGGTGACCTGAGACATCATGTGGAAGGTCGTCTCCATCATGCCGGGACGTTGCTCCAGCCCGTACTGCCATGCGCTCGGCATCCCGCAATAGGTGAAGTAGCGCTCCGGCAGGAACCGCGGGATCTGCCGGAAATCGTCGGGCGGGTTCTGCGGCACCGCATCGATCGTCGGGCCTTCTTCCATGTACAGCCGGATGTATTCCCACATCGGTGCTGCCTGCAGTTCGCCCAGATAGAGGCTGGGTCCCGCGAAGATGGCGTCTTCACTGAGCCAGTCGCCTGGGTCGGTCGGCGGCTGATACAGCACCAGCGAGCCGATGATTTTCGACGCCATGGGATGGTCGTCCGGCACGCGCCGCATGAGCGCGACGAGGTTGTCCCACTCGAAGATCTTGTTGCCACCGCAGTACGCCGGACGCAGGACATAAACCTTGCGCGTGATCCTGTTGAAACGCACACGGCCACGTGCGAAGGTGAAGAAGCTGGTGCGCATGCCCATGCCATAGAACCAGCCGTAAAGAAGAAACAGGCTCCCCACGGCCAAGGGGAAAAGCAGGAGCCAACCAAACCAGATGGCTTCGATTGGGACGTTCTCCCCGACCATGAAGAAAATGATGATTCGCCCGAACAGAACCGGGTGTACCGCAAACCCATACCAACACCAGATCACGAACAGCGCAGGAAGAACTACAAAGACATTGCCGATGCCAGCACGCCACTGCATGTCCCAGCCGGGATTGCAAAGTTCCAGATAGGTATTGTTTTGTGCGTACGCGCTTCGAGGTGGGAGGTAAAAGCCTGGGACCCCGCATGGTTCATCGATTCGATACTGAGGTTGGGCATCGAGATTCAATTCGCGATGCGCCTTGGTTGCGGAGCTTCGTCGTGCACGTGAGTAGCCATCCTCTGCATTGAACATTGAAATGTCGCTTTCAGGCCGCTGCGGCGTGAGCATTGGAAAGCTGCTGCAGGGTTTGCTGCAGGTTGCGGTGAATCGGCGGATTACCCTTCTGCGATTTGTTCAAGGGATTGTCTCGAAGCCAGCTTGCCCACTCTTCCTCTTTGACCCAAATGATCGCAACGACCGCTGCCAAAGTGATTACTGCCCCTGCGAAGCCCAAAGCGGCTGCAATCAATGCCCACGTCGCAGTGGATATGCCGAACAACGCACCAGTGGCCATCATGAGCGTCGAAGTAATGGTGAAGGCTGTACCGGTGACGCTTGCCCATTGAGCTCGGGCCAGCGCCCAATTTCCGCGCGCATCGGATTGAAGTGCATCCATCCCGTCCCAAAAAGCTGACACCATTGCTGCGGGGAGTAAAAATTTGAACGCAGTTAACCGCAACTTTTTAAGTTGAAGGGTTTGAAGCGTCTCCGCCGCCCTGACTTCCTCTGCGGTGGCCGTGAGCAAGTCGAACGCTTTTATGCCCTTGAAAACGGTCTCTTCATAAGCCTTGGCACGCCAATCAAGAAGAGAGCCGACAGCCTGCAAGAGGTTGCCCGCCATTTCGCTCGCCATGCGAGCGTTACCCTTGATCATCAACTGCTGCCTCTTGATTACCGCTTGTCCCAAATCGAGCAGAAAAGCAAGGCCCGCTGCTCGTGCGGCAGGAGCTCGGGTGGCGAAGTCCGCCATATGAGACGCATTGACAAGCTTACGTCTGGCTTGCAGCAGTGCGTCCTGATCGCTTTGAGGCAATTTCATTCGCAGGCCATGCTCTTGCGCTGTCTTGCCTAGATTGATCAGGCCACTGAGTGCGGCATACCGCACAATCACTGACTCCATTCGAGTCACAGGCAAGCCGTTCATCGATTGAATCATCTTCACGCTCAGCAGGCTCACTATGTGCGACGGCCACGCCAATTTCCGCAAGGCCGCGCTATCGCTGAGCGTTTTCATATTTGAAAGAAACGCCTGAGCGTCACTGGCCAACGATACGTTGCTGGCCATTCGTACGAAGATGGAGGCCACAGCCTGATTCACCTTGGCCTCTCGCCACGCATTGGCAAATCCAAGCGTCTTGTCGCCCGTGTTTGCCCATGCGCTTGAGACTTTGAGGTCATCGGACACCCCATCCAGCGCCGGATTGGTGGATTCAGGCGTCGGTTGCTCGACTGATTCGGGGCGTGCAGCAATAACCTTTTTCCACGTCTGCTTCAAGGTCACGCTGTTGAAGCACAGCGCGCGTGCAAGAAGCCCATTGCCAGTCAGATCCTGCCTGCGAAGCCAGGCTTGGCCAGCGCTGTTGCTTTCGGTGCCTGCCATGCATTGCGCCAACTGCGCCGTGAGTGCACCACCACCGCCCGCTTGGCCGACGCGTTTGTCCTGGCGACTGAACCGAGCGATAGCTTTGTCGATGGTTGCGGCGGTGAGCCACGCCATCTGGTCACCGCAGAGGTTGCTCTTTGCGGTCTCTGTCTCCGTGTAGTGGATGTAGTGCGCAGCAAGGGTACGAGTGGCGACTTCCTGATCGAAGAGTTGGTCGTAGGCGGATGTGATCCGATACATCGCCTGCGCCGTTGCCCGCGTCCGATGGCCGGCTCTCGCGGCGGCCCTCCTCGCTTTCTCTACGGCCGCGGCACGCGGATCGTGCGGCAGTGGCGCCTGAATGCGAGCAGCTTCCTCGAATCCCTTGTTGACACGATCGACGGCGCCCTTCTTGACGAGCTCCATCAGGCTCATGGCACCGGTCGCGGTCTGGAATGCCCACTCGTTGGTCACGCCCGGCGAGCAACCCTGTGCCTGCGATTTCTGCCACTGTGTGTACGGCCTCTGGGCTTCGACCTGCAGATGCCCCAGTTCCTGCGCAATGCCCAGGGGATCGTCGCATGCCACCACTGCGCCGCCTTTCTGCTGGAGGTATTGGCCGATCTTCTTCAGCCTTGCACCATGCGCGCTCTGGTAGGTATGACCTTTTCGCGCATGGTGCACGGTCATGGTCGTATTGAGCGGTTCTCCAGTGATGGCGAACTGGGGAAACTGCTGCTCTTCTTCGTAGTCGCCCCATCCACGCTCTATCGCATTGCTTCCCATCAGACCGTACAGCTGTGGCTCGATGGCGTTGCGCACGGCTTCGCTGGTCATCGCGCTGAACTCGACGACCTGCCCGTTGAGCTGCCCAGGCTGCGTGGTGTCTGCCTGCGCAAGGTTGCCGTTGGCCCAACCTGCCACGTCGAAGCATTGCATGTACGTGGCAAGGCTCGGCTCGATCTTCTGGGTCAGGTGCTCGTAGTCGATCGGATCGGGATGAAACATGTACCAGAGCTTCTTCACGCGCCCGGCGTCCCGGATCCAGACCATGCTCGCGTTGGCACCGCGAACCTCCACCTCGCATGCGGGTTGCGCCCGCGCCTGCTCAGGCAGGTTCACGGGAAACTCCGTGAGGTAGCCGTGCGGATGCACTGCATAGGCACTCCATGCATCACCGGCTGTTGCGTCGCCGCGATCGACGTGGATGTAGAGATAGCCCGCCCGCAACATGCGAAGGTTGTAGCAGGCGGTCTTGAGCGCAACGCCTCCGGGGCGTGCCTGCAGATTCCCCGTGGGACCGAGCGGCCTGATTGCATTCATGCTTTCGGCCTGTGCGCTGTAGGCGACCGCATAGCGCGTGAAAAGAATCGGCAAGCCCGTGCGGTCGCAGTTCTTGCAAGGGGAGGTGCATGGCATCGTTGGCTTGTCTTCCTGTATTCAGGTTCGGCGGTTCAGGGTGGCGGAGAAAAGGCCGATGAAACTGGTGCCGGGTTGCTGTCGAAGCGTCGCGAGCACCTGCTTCAGAACGCGCTCGCCGCGAGGTGATTGCCAACGCAACTCGCGAGAGCCGTCGGCCAGGGGTGTGGTCTGCCAGGTGCAGATCACGTACTCCTCGAGGTCGCTGCCGTCGAGGCCGTGCTGCCGGCCGTCCGTGAGCAGGCGAAGCATGGTGTCGCCGTCGGGTTGGTCCTGCACGGGCACGCGCTGCCTCGCAAGGCGTGCCCACGTGCGATGGCCGTAAGGCGTTGCATGCGCGGCGTCCCACTGCGAGCGGTCGAGAAGTGCGCATGTCTTCCCGATGTGTGCACCGTCGAAGTTCGCCGTATCGCGTTGCGGCGCCGTGGCGCGAAACCATCGCGGCGGCGGGTCGGCTCGCCGGATCTCCCCGTCGGAGGTGTATTGCGCAGGATCCCAAGGACCCCAGGGTTGCGAGAGTGACCACCATTGTTCGACGGGGCCGAGCCACAGGGTCCGTTGCGAAGGATGGAGCAAGGGCCAGACGCGCTGCATGACTCGCGGATCCTGGTAACGGAACAGGCGAGCCGGCATGGCATCGGGAGGCCTTTGATGTCCGAGATCGCTCCAATGCCGCGCGATCGAGGCGGCATCCGCATGGCCGAGCACGACTGCGCAAAGCGGCTGGCGTGCCTGCCGTTGCAAGGCGTGTCGCCATGCCTGTGCCAACAGTTCGGCAAGAAATTGACGGCTGCCCGGATTCAGCAGGGCGCGTGGGACGGGAACCAGGCAGGGCGCCTCGTCTTCACGGTGCACGAAATGCTCATCGGGCACGGCAAGTCGCTCTGCCGAAAGCGCTGGATGTTGATCCTCCAGCATGGAAGCGACGGCGTTGTCTGCCCATGAGTCAAGCAACAGGCGGGCGTGCATCGTCCTTGCTGCGGCGAGTTGCGCATGCAGTTCGTCGCAGAGCGACTCAAACAGCGGGAGATGGACGCCAGTGCTCACGAGTTTCCTGCATCAGCGTGAAATGGAGCCGGCACCTTCACTGGCTGCGGAGCTCGATTGGCTGGAGCACATGGCTTGATTGACGGGCGTCAGCGGCATGCTCGTCGGGCCGGCCTTCACATGGCTCATCGCATGCTCGACCCACGCTCCTGTCGTGCCATGCAGGATGCCTGCGTTGCTCCACTCGGTGAAGCTGCCCCCGCCATTGACCACCACCTTCACCGGTGCGCTGATGCAGATCTCGGCGGTGGTGCTGGTGATCCGCACGGCCTTCCTTGCCGCCAGATCGATCCTGTCCTTGTGCGCCTCGACCTGCACCTTGCCGTTGCCGGCAATCCATTTCATGCCGCTCTTGAGCGCGAACAACCGGATGCCATCCTTGGCGCTGACCAGCAAACGCCTGGCAGCGCTGAAGCTCGTGTGGCCTTCGCTGGAGATCGCGACGTGGTCTCCGGCTTGCAGATGCAGACTGCCAGGGGTGGTGGCGGCGATGCCGGCCGCACTGGCAAGCACGAGGTGCGGTTCTTCCAGCTCGGGGAAATGGCCCTGGGAGGCATTGCCACCGCTGCCCTTGATGGCACCGGCCTGTGCCTTGAGCGCGGTGGCGACAAGGGCCTGATCCCGTCCGCTGTCCTGCAGCTTCGCCGTTGCCGCCGCTTCGGCCAGTGCGTCGTGCTGCTCGCATGCGGCTTCCAATCGGTGGGTCGTCTCACCCATGTCCTTGGCGTGCCGAGCAGCACCGGCGCGGGCTTCGGTGGTGATGAGCAGTCCGTCCTGCGCGCGCAGCACGCCATGGCCGTCGGTGCGCAGCTCGAAGCCCTCGCCGCGCGGGTCCTTGCGCCCGGCGTTGTCTTCCACCCGCGTGATGAACCCCAGGCTCAGGCTTGAGCTCTGGTGGTCGCTCTTGAGCTGCGCCTGGATCCGGCCCTCGGTGTCGTCCATCAGCAGGTGGTTGGAGCGGCCCGCCGCACCGTTGCCGCCTCCGGGCGTCAGCTCCCTGGACCGGAAGCCGCTCAGCGCACTCTGGCCGGGCAGCGCCCACGGCGGCATGTTGACCTGGTTGTGCACGCGCCCCGTGCAGATCGGCAGGTCCGCATCGCCACCGATGAAGCTGACGACGACCTCCTGGCCGATGCGCGGCAGGTGGATGCCGCCCAGCTGGTTGCCAGCCCAGGGTGAGCTCACGCGCAGCCAGCAACTGCTGTGCGCATCGCTGCCGCCGATGCGGTCCCAGGGAAACTGCACCTTGATGCGCCCGAGCGCGTCGGTCCAGAGGTTCTGTCCTTCGGGGCCGACGACCCGCGCGACCTGCGGGCCGTCGCAACGAGGCTTGCGCTGCGTCAAGGCGGGGCGAAGCGGCTCGGTGACCGGATGCGCGGTGAAGTCGACCTCGACCCGCCATTGCTGCTTTCTGCCGGAGGCTTCGCGAGGCTGGCTGCTCTCGCCGATGTCTTCGATGAGGAAGCGGGTGGACAGGATCAGGTAGCCGGCATCGGCGGCTTCCCTCGGATGCTTGTGCAATGTAAAGGTGCGCCCGGGCACCATGCCCCGGAGGTTGCCGCTGGCCTCGGCCCTGGCACCGTGGGTTCGAAGAGCCTGCATGCGCAGCAGGGCCAGCAGGTTGCCTTCGCTGCGAGGGTCATGGGTGCCTGCATTGCCCGCGTCGGGCTGGGCGTAGTGGCTGCCACCCGTGCTGGCATGCCATTCGTAAACCTCGGCATCGGCATGGCCCGTGGGGCGGGGATCCTTGCGGCTCGCACCCAGGTCGGCCCGCGGCCGGGTGTAGTCGTAGTCCCGTGTCGCATACCGCCCGCTCGCGAGATGGCTCGCGGGCACGAAGCTGTGGATGTACTCCGCATCGAGCTTCCAGCCCGGGGCGTGGTACTCGACCTCCCTGTAAGCCGCACTGTCTGCCTGCCCGTAGGCCCCCATCGCGTCGCACAGCACCAGGCGGTGCCTGCCGTGCGAATGCTCGAAGTGGTAGCTGATGCCCCACTCCTGGCACAGCCGGCTGAAGAAGGCGAAGTCGCTCTCGTTGAACTGGGTCTGGTAGTCGCGTGCGGGGTAGGTCTCTACCAGGCGCTTGTCCACCGGGAATGCGTAGTCCGCGAGCAGCGCGTCGAGGATCTGCACGACCGTCCGGTCCTGGAAGATCCTGCAGTCGGTGCGCAGCGTGGCCAGGTGCAGCCAGGGCCGCAGCGTGAGCTTGTACTGGACGTGGCGGCCTTCCTCGCCCCAGAGGGCCGCATCGGTGATGAGCGCGTTGATCTGGCGCACGCCGCAGGCGCCGTCGTCCAGGGCGATCTCGCAGCAGGCCTCGCGGCCGACGAACGCATCGAGATCGAAGTTCGCAGCCATCGACGCATCGAGGTTCGATGCATCGGGCGTCTTGAGCAGCAGCTCGTATTCGAAGAGGGCGTTCAGTGCCTCATGGCCCGACAGTCGCACGGGCTCCAGGGCAGGACGGCCCTGGAGCTGAGGGATCGCGGAGGAGCTGACCGAGAGAGTGCGCGGCATCGACGACTTCCATGGCAAGGAACGTGGTCGAGGCAGTCTGCGCGGGCGTCACGGAGGGCTCTGCAAACAATGGTCACGGTGCAAGCATCCGGTGGCCGACCGTGATGTATTCGGCATCACACGAAAAGCAGCACCTGGCAGTGCCGCTATCGCCTCGCGGCTTTCTCTTCCGAGATGGTGTCC
Source organism: Variovorax paradoxus (assembly GCF_902712855.1). Lineage (NCBI taxonomy): Bacteria > Pseudomonadati > Pseudomonadota > Betaproteobacteria > Burkholderiales > Comamonadaceae > Variovorax > Variovorax paradoxus. Next base: position 165,299 of record NZ_LR743507.1, on the reverse strand, counting down.
GCCGGAGGTCCGGTGTAGCGCGCTCGCGGCCGGATCAGTTGCCCGGTGGCCTGCTGCTCCAGCACATGCGCAGTCCAGCCCACGGTGCGTGCGAGTGCGAAGAGCGTGAGCGGCGCGCCTGCCGGCAGCTTGTGCACCGCTGCGATGGCGGCGAGCGCGAAATCGATGTTCGCCGCTTCGCCGAGCAGCTTGCTGCCGACATTGCGCAGTTCCTCGAACGCAGGTGGAAGCTCGATGTGTGCCAGCAGCGCGTCGCATCGCACGTCGCCGAGCGGATAGAGCGGATGCCCGAACGCTGCCAGCGGACGGTCGTGTGCGAGCCATTCGCGCACGGCGGCGTCGGTGCCGATGGCCGCGGCATTGCGCATGAGCGCCTGCACCGCCGCGGAGGCGCCACCGTGCAGCGGGCCGGTGAGCGTCGAAAGACCCGTGAGCAGGCATGCGGCCATCGAAGCGCCGGTGGACGCCGTCACGCGCGCAGCGAAGGTCGATGCATTGAGTTCATGGTCGGCCAGGAGGACCAGCGTCCGGCGCAGGTCTTCCGCGGCGCGTGGCCGTCGCCATGCGGAAGCCAGCCGCCTGTGCAGCGGCATCACGCGTGCGGGCGATGGGCCGAGCAAGGCATCAGCCAACGTGCCGATCACGTCCGCTGCCTCGGCCTGCAGCACGCCGAGCGAACGGCCGCGCGAAGGCAGGTCGGTGGCCGCGCGCGAAGCGAGTGCGACAAGGCCGGCCTGCAGCGCGCTGCGGCTTCCGCGTGCCAGGGCCATGGGCTCCGCGGAAACAAAGCACGGCGGCGCGCTCTCCCACAGCAAGCCCGCCACCTCCTCCAGCGTCGCGCCGTCGGCCAGCGCACAGGCATCCTTGCCGCGGTAGAGAAGCCGTCCTTCGGCCACCGTCGATATGCCCGAAGCCAGCACCGGCTCGCCCCACTGGATCGCCTCGCTCGCCACCGCTTCGCTGCTGCGCCGGCCGCGCGCGCGTACCGCGATGCGCTGCACGTCGTCGCGGTGGTAGAGGCTTCGGCGCGGGTCCGATGCATCGGGCTTGGCGCGGATGCGGCCGCGGCTCACGCTGGCATAGAGCGTCTGCGGTCGCACCTGCATCAGCGCGAGTGCTTCGGCGGCAGGAAGCCACAAAGGAGTCCTGGTCAGTGTCATGTTGACAGAATAAATCAAGATTGACGTCAATGTCAGTGTGGCCAGAATCGGTTTCATCGTGACCCATCAGGAGCAAAGAACGATGAACGACAAGGATGACGACGGCAGCCTCGAAGGCGTGGTGGCTGCGCGTACCGTGCTGTCCGAGGTGGACGGCGCGGCCGGCCGGCTGGTGATCAGGGGGCACGAGCTCGACGAGATCGCGCAGCACTGGCGCTACGAAGACGTGGTGGCGTTGCTGTTCGAAGGCTTCTTCGACAAGCTGCCCGATGCCGATGCCGATGCCGATGCCGATGCCGATGCCGATGCCGATGCGATGCGTGCGGCCATCGGCCGTGCGCGGCGCGAAGCCTTCGAGCGCCTGCAGCCCAACGACGACGCTGTGCTGCGCCGCATGCCGCCGATCGAGGCGGTGCGCGCGCTGCTCGCGCGCCTGCCCGACGGCGACGACCTGCCGACCGCGCTGCGGCTGGTGGCGGCACCGGCGGTCTACACCGCCGCCGCGATGCGCTGGCGCCTGGGCGTGCAGGCCCTGGCACCCGATGAGTCGCTGCCGCATGCCGCCGACATGCTGCGCATGCTGCACGGCCGCGCGCCCACGTCGGTGCAGGCCGCGGCGCTCGACACCTACCTCGTCACCGTCTGCGACCACGGCCTGAACGCCTCGACCTTCGCCGCGCGCGTGGTGGCATCGACCGGCGCGGGCCTGGCTTCGGCCGTGCTTGCCGGCATCAGCGCGCTCAAGGGGCCGCTGCACGGCGGCGCACCCGGCCCGGTGCTCGATGCGCTCGATGCCATCGGCGTCGCTGCCAACGCACGTCCCTGGCTCGAGGAGGCGGTGGCCAGCGGGCAGCGCCTGATGGGCTTCGGCCACCGCATCTACCGGGTGCGCGATCCGCGCGCCGATGCGCTCAAGGGCGCGCTGCATCGGCTCGGCAGCGAAGGCAGCATCAATGCGGCGCGGCTCGAGCTGGCCGAGGCGGCGGAGCAGGCTGCGCTTGCGATCCTGCGCGAGGCCAAGCCCGGCCGCGCCCTGGAGACCAACGTCGAGTTCTATACCGCGCTGCTGCTCGAAGCACTCGGCTTCGGCCGCGAGAGCTTCACCTGCGTGTTCGCGGCGGGCCGCGTGGCCGGCTGGCTGGCGCATGCGCGCGAGCAGGTGAAGACGGGGCGCCTGATCCGTCCGCAGTCGGTCTATGTCGGTCCGGTGTCCAGGCCGCCGGAGCCTGCGAAAGCCGCACTCGCGAACTGAACCTACACGGCGCGCCGGCCGTCATCCGATACCCTCGCTGCGTTCGCGTGCCCTGCGGCACGCCCGATGTAAAGCGAAAGTGATCCTATGCCGGCGACTCCTTCCTTCGTGCGCGCGCTGCGCCTTCCCCGCGACTTCGCGCTCATCGCGATAGGCCTCGATGCGGTCATGTTCGTGATCAACATGACCGTGCTGCTGCTGCCCGACAGGCCGGAGTCGGATCAGTTGCGCAGCGCGTACGCCTCACCCGGTGTCTGGATCATGCTGCTGGTCGGCATGGTGATGTCGTGGACGATGGTTGCCACGCTCGCCTGGAGCCACGCACGCAACGCGCTGGAGCGCCTGGGCATGGCCCGTGTGGCGCTGGCGCACGATGCGCGGCTGCGCTTCGGCGGCGTGTGGGTGCTGGCGATGGTGCTGAACTACTACGCGCTGACGCCGCTGTTCTACGAATTCCAGGTGATGTTCATGCCGGGTGGGCGCTTCGAGGATGTCTTCGCTTACCCGACGCGCTCCTTCATGGGCGTGGTGACGGCGCTGCAATCGCTGGTCCAGCTGCTGGTGCTCGTGCTGGGTGTCTGGCTGGCGGCGCGGGTCGCGCTGGCAAGAAGCCGCGCCGCTGCAAACACGGCGCCCTCCGCGGAGGACGCCGGTGCCGTCGATGCGCCCGAGGCTCTCGGTGTGCTGCCGCGCCGCAGCGTCGCGCTCGTGGTCGCCGCCATGTTCTCGTCCCTTCAGCTCTGGGGCGGGCTCGCCGCGGCGCGTTGGGCCTTTCCGGCACAGGACTTCGGCGTGGCGGCGCAGCTCCTTGCCTGGGTGCTGCCGCTGCTGGTCGGATTCGCGCTCGCCTTCTGGGGCGGTTGGCTGGGCGCGCGGCCCTCGTTGCCGGCTGTGCGCCCGTTCAGGGCGGTGGCCGCGGCGGTGCTGTCCTTCGTGCTGGTGCAGGTCGCGTGCATCGCCATCGCGCTCGCGTGGCTGTTCCTGGCGGCGAAGATGTCGTTCAGCTTCTACAGCGGCGGCGGCATCGTGGGTTTCGTGATCGCGCTGGTGCTGGTCTACATGGCGCTGGTGGTCGCCATCACGTGCGGCGTCACGCGCCGGCTGTACCGCGCCTACTTGTAGCTGCGCGCGTCCTCGATCACCTTGCCGTCGTTGGGCAGGCTGCCCGGCGCCGCCAGCTCGATGCTGGCGCGAAGTTTAGTCACCTCGCGCACGGCATCGGCGACGCGCAGGTCGAGCCCTTCGGGCGCGCCCTGGCATTCGAGCTTCAGCGTCATGAGGTCGTCGCCCATCTCGCCCGACACCACGAGCCGTGCGCGCAGTATTTCGGGAAAGCGCCGCATCACCTCGGCCACCTGGGAAGGGTGCACGAACATGCCGCGCACCTTGGTGGTCTGGTCGGCACGGCCGAGCCAGCCCTTGATGCGCTTGTTGGTGCGCCCGGTGGGGCAGGTGCCGGCCAGCACGGCCGAGAGGTCGCCGGTGCCGAAGCGCACCAGCGGATAGTCGGGGTTGAAGCTGGTCACCACGATCTCGCCGACCTCGCCGTCGGACACCGGGTCGCCGGTGCCGGGCCGCACGATTTCCACCAGCACGCTTTCGTCGAGCACGAGGCCCTCGCGCGCGCGGGTCTCGTAGGCAATGAGGCCGAGGTCGGCGGTGGCGTAGCACTGCGTGCCCTGCACGCCGTGCGCGGCGATCCAGTCGTGCAGGCTGGGCGGAAAGGCTTCGCCCGACACCAGCGCCTTGGTGAGCGAGGGCAGCTTCAGCCCTTTCTCCTCGGCCTTCTCCAGCAATATCTTCAGGAAGCTCGGGGTGCCCGCGTAGCCGTCGGGCTTGAGGTCGACCATGGCCTCGAGCTGCTGTTCGGTCTGTCCGGTGCCGCCCGCGAACACGGTGCAGCCCATGGAATGCGCGCCGCTTTCCATGATCGAGCCAGCGGGCGTCATGTGGTAGCTGAAGCTGTTGTGGATGAGCTCGCCGCTGCGAAAGCCCGCCGCATGCAACGCGCGCGCGGTGCGCCAGTAGTCGCGCGCCTCGCCTTCGGGTTCGTAGATCGTGCCGGGGCTGGCGAACACGCGCGGCATGCGCGGGCCGCGCACAATCGACGAGAACCCGCCGAACGGGTCGTCGGCACGGCGGGCCTTCTGCAGCTCGAGCAATTCCGACTTGCGCGTGACGGGAAGTTTCGCGAGTGCCTCGCGCGTCGTGACGTCGGCGGGCTTCACGCCGTCGAGGATCTTCGCGAAGGCCGGTGCGGCGGTCTGCGCCTGTGCGATCTGCTTCGGCAGCGCGGCCAGCAGGTCGCGCTCGCGCTCGGCGGGGTCTCGGATCTCGAGCTTGTCGTAGTGGTCGGTCATGTCCGTACCCTTCATCTTTCAGTTCGGTTCAAGGCGCTCAACTTGTTTTTCAGGAATGCCGCGGAACCGGCCTTGCCGGGCCGCCGATCGCCGCAGGCGAGAGGGTTGGCGAAGCGGCAAGGAGTGCGCGAAGACACTGGGGGCGTCAGGCCAGCCATCGCTTGCGGCGCTTGTAGCTCTTCACATCCCGGAAGCTCTTGCGATCGGCACCGCCGACGCCGAGGTAGAACTCCTTCACGTCCTCGTTCTCGCGCAGGCTCTGTGCCGCGCCGTCCATCACGATGCGGCCGTTCTCCAGGATGTAGCCGTAGTCGGCGTAGCGCAGCGCCATGTTGGTGTTCTGCTCGGCCAGCAGGAAGGTCACGCGCTCCTTGGTGTTGAGGTCCTTCACGATCTCGAACACCTCCTCCACGATCTGCGGCGCCAGGCCCATCGATGGCTCGTCGAGCAGCACCATGGTCGGGTTGGCCATCAGCGCGCGGCCGATGGCGCACATCTGCTGCTCGCCGCCCGAGGTGTAGGCCGCCTGCGAGGTGCGCCGCGTCTTCAGGCGCGGGAAGTAGGCATAGACCTTGTCCAGCGTCTGCTGCACCGCGGCCTTGCCGTCGGTGCGCGTGTAGGCGCCGGTCATCAGGTTCTCCTCGATGGTCAGGTGGGCGAAGCAGTGGCGGCCTTCCATCACCTGGATCAACCCGCGCTTGACCAGCTCTGCCGGCGACAGCGCCTCGATGCGCTCGCCGCGCAGCTCGATGGTGCCCTTGGTGACCGCGCCGCGTTCGCCCGCGAGCAGGTTGCTCACCGCGCGCAGCGTGGTCGTCTTGCCCGCGCCGTTGCCGCCGAGCAGCGCCACGATGCCGCCTTCGGGCACCGTGAGCGACACGCCCTTGAGCACCAGAATCACGTGGTTGTAGATGACCTCGATGCCGTTGACATTGAGAAGGATGTTGGGTTCGCTCATGGTGTGGTCCGAAGCATTCGAAAGAACCGGCGCGATGCCGTTCTTTCGGATGCCCGCTCGGCCCGCCCCCCTTCGGGCAACACCGCGGAACCGGCTTTGCCGGGCCGCAGGTGTTGCCCCCTGAAAGGGGGTTGGCGAAGCGACACGAAGTGCGCGAAGACTGGGGGTCAGCTCAAGACTGGCAGTCGGCGGCCTCGCGGCGCGTCAGTTTCTTCTCGCTCGCGTACTTATCGGCGGCAGCCTTGGTCATCGGCTTGATGATCTGCTCGTCGGCCTGGTACCAGTCGGGCGCGATGTTCCATTTGGCGCCGTCCCAGGTTTCCATGCGTGCCCAGGTCGAGCCGATGTGGTCCTGGCACGAGGTGCTCACCGGGCGCATCACACCGGCGAAGCCCAGCGCGTCGAGCTTCTTCTGGTCGAGCGCCAGGTTCTCCAGGCCCCAGCGCACCTGCTCGCCGGTCATGACCTTGCCCTTGCCGAAACGCTCCTGCGCGCGCTTGACCGCTTCCACGCCCAGCATCGAGATGATGGCGCCGCGCGTGTACAGCACCGAGCCCACTTCCTCCTTCGGACCGGTGCCCTGGCCCTTGTCGTGCACCTGCTTCAGGATGTCCTGGATCACCTTGTTGTCGGGGCCCGAGCCGTTCAGCGCCAGCGCGTTGTAGCCCTTGGCGTTGGCGCCCACGTCCTTCACGTCGGGCTCTGCACCGGCCCACCACACGCCGTACATCTTCTCGCGCGGGTAGCCGGTGGCCACGGCTTCCTTGAGCGCGGTGGAGTTCATCACGCCCCAGCCCCACAGCAGCACGAAGTCGGGCCGCTGCTGGCGCACCTGCAGCCAGGCCGACTTCTGTTCGACGCCGGGCGCGGTGACCGGAATCAGCGACAGGTCGAAGCCGTGCATCTTCGCGCGCTCCTGCAGCAGCGGAATCGGTTCCTTGCCGAACGGCGAGTCGTGGTAAACGAGGGCGATCTTCTTGCCCTTGAGCTTGTCCATGCCGCCCTCCTTCTTGCCGAGGTGCTGGATCAGGATGTCGGCCGCGGTCCAGTAGGAGCCCATCAGCGGGAAGTTCCACTTGAACACGCCGCCGTCCTGCGAAGCGGCCAGACCGTAGCCCAGCGTGACGAGCGGGATCTTGTCGGTGGGCACCTTGTCGGTCAGCGCGAAGGTGATGCCGGTGGCCTGCGGGTCGAACAGCGCCACGCCGGGGCGGCCCTTCAGGCGCTCGTAGCACTCCACGCCCTTGTCGGTGGCGTAGCCCGTTTCGCATTCCTCGAAGGTGATCTTCACGCCGTTGATTCCGCCTTGCGCGTTGACCAGCTTCAGGTAGTCCTGCTTGCCGTTGGCCCAGGGCGTGCCGTTGGGTGCGTAGGGCCCGGTGCGATACACCAGCAACGGGAAGAACTGCTCCTTGGCCTGCGCCTGCGCGAGGGATGGCGCGAGCATGGCGCCGAGGGTGCCGGCCACCAGGGCGGCGGTCAGAGCGAGCGATTTCAGTTTCATGCCTGTCTCCTTATGTGGGCACCTCGGTGCCGGGTTTCTGCGAACGAACGGGGAACTCTCCGAAGAACTCTGTCAGTGCGGGAAGGGCCACAGCCGCAGCTTTTCCTTGGCCGTGGACCACAGCCGTGCCAGGCCGTGCGGCTCGACGATCAGGAAGAAGACGATGAGCGCGCCGAAGATCATGGTCTCCAGGTGCGAGGCCAGCGCGGTCGAGATCGAGAAGCCCAGCCACGCCGGCAGCTGGTTCAGGAACAGCGGCAGCAGCACGATGAACGCGGCGCCGAAGAAGCTGCCCATGATCGAGCCGAGCCCGCCGATGATCACCATGAACAGGAGCTGGAACGAGCGGTCGATGCTGAAGGCTGCCGGCTCCCATGCGCCGAGGTGGATGAAGCCCCACAGTGCGCCGGCCACGCCGACGATGAAGCTGCTCACCGCGAAGGCCGTGAGCTTGGCGTACACCGGGCGGATGCCGATCACGGCAGCGGCCACGTCCATGTCGCGCATCGCCATCCATTCGCGGCCGATGGCACTGCGCACCAGGTTCTTGGCCAGCAGCGCGAACACCACCACGAAGACCAGGCAGAACAGGTACTTCTGCACCGGCGATTCGATCGGCACGCCGAACACGTTCAGGCCCGCCACGCTCACCGAGCCCGACGACGAGTTGTTGGTGAACCACTGGATGCGCAGGAACGCCCAGTCGGTGAAGAACTGCGCCGCCAGCGTGGCCACCGCGAGGTACAGCCCCTTGATGCGCAGGCTCGGAATGCCGAAGAGCACGCCGATCACCGTCGCGCACAGGCCGCCCAGCAGCAGCGAGGCGATGAGCGGCATGCCGTCGATGCGCACCTGGAAGTTGTAGGCCGCGTACGCGCCCACCGCCATGAAGGCGCCCGTGCCCAGCGAGATCTGGCCGCAGTAGCCCACCAGGATGTTCAGGCCCAGCGCCGCGAGCGAAAGGATCAGGAAGGGCGTGAGGATCGCGCGCATCCAGTAGTCAGACACGCCGAGCGGCACCACGACGAACGCCGCGAGCAGCAGCACGAGGATCGCGATGCGGTCCTGCGCGATCGGGAAGATCTGCTGGTCGGCGCGGTAGCTCGACTTGAACTGGCCGTTTTCTCTGTAGAACATGTCAGTGCCCGTCCGGCCGCCCGAAGGGCATTGAGCTCGCCCTCTGGGGGCAGCGATACACGAAGTGGTGAGCGTGGGGGCTTTTCATCTCAGACCCGATCGATGATCTTTTCGCCAAACAGGCCTTGCGGGCGGACCAGCAGGAAGACCAGGGCAAGAACGTAGGCGAACCAGATCTCGATGCCGCCACCGAGCATGGGGCCGAGATAGATTTCGGACAGCTTCTCGCCCACGCCGATCAGCAGGCCGCCGATGATGGCGCCCGGAATCGAGGTGAGCCCGCCGAGGATCACCACCGGCAGCGCCTTCAGCGCCACCAGCGACAGCGAGAACTGCACGCCGAGCTTCGATCCCCAGATGATCCCGGCCACCAGCGCGGAGAAGCCGGCGACCGACCACACGATCACCCAGATGCGCTTGAGCGGAATGCCGATCGACTGCGCCGCCTGGTGGTCGTCGGCCACCGCGCGCAGCGCGCGGCCCGTGGCCGTCTTCTGGAAGAAGATGGCCAGCACCACCACGAGGCCCGCAGCCACCAGCGCGGCGATCAGGTCCTCCTGGCTCAGCAGCAGTCCGCCCTGGAAGGTGCCTTCGAGCACCATCAGCGGCTCCTTCGGCATGCCCACGTCGATCTTGTAGATGTCGTTGCCGAAGATCGTCTGTCCGATGCCGTCGAGGAAGTAGGCGATGCCCAGTGTGGCCATCAAGAGCGTGATGCCTTCCTGGTTCACCAGCTTGCTGAGCGCCAGGCGCTCGATGAGCCAGGCCACCGCCACCATCACCGCCATGGCGGCCAAGAAAGCCAGGATGTTCGCCAGGATCTGGCTCTGGAAGCCGAACCACAGCGGGAACCACTCCGAGAAGCGCGCCATGGCCAGCGCCGCGAACAGCACCATCGCGCCCTGCGCGAAGTTGAAGACGCCCGAGGCCTTGTAGATCAGCACGAAGCCGATGGCGATCAGCGAATACAGCATGCCGACCATGAGGCCGCCGAAGAGGGTTTCGAGGAAAAAGCCCATGGTCAGTTTCTTTCCTGTTTTTTCCCCTCCCCCGCTGGGGGAGGGTTGGGGTGGGGGCAGGCGGCGTATCCATCGGGCGCTCTGCGTGCCCCCATCCCAGCCTTCCCCCAGCGGGGGAAGGAGCAATGCATCAGCGTCGGGTTCGGCATGGCGTCAATGCTCCACACCCAGGTACGCCCTGATCACGTCCTCGTTGTTGCGCACTTCATCCGGCGTGCCGTCGCCGATCTTCTTGCCGTAGTCCAGCACCACCACGCGGTCGGAGATGTCCATCACCACGCCCATGTCGTGCTCGATCAGCACGATGGTCGCGCCGAACTCGTCGTTCACGTCGAGGATGAAGCGGCTCATGTCCTGCTTCTCTTCCACGTTCATGCCGGCCATGGGTTCGTCGAGCAGCAGCACCTGCGGCTCCATCGCGAGCGCGCGGCCCAGGTCGACGCGCTTCTGCAGGCCGTAGGGCAGGCGGCCCACCGGTGTCTTGCGGTGCGCCTGGATCTCGAGGAAGTCGATGATGTGCTCGACGAACTCGCGGTGCTGCAGCTCCTCGCGCTCGGCCGGCCCCCAGCGCAGCGCCTGCGCGAGAAGGCCGCTCTTCATCTTGAGGTTGCGCCCGGTCATGATGTTGTCGATCACGCTCATGCCCTTGAACAGCGCCAGGTTCTGGAAGGTGCGCGCCACGCCCATCTCGGCCACCTGGCGCGAGTTCATGTGCTTGAAGGTCTGGCCGCGGAAGGTGATGGAGCCCTGCTGCGGCCAGTACACGCCGTTGATGCAGTTCAGCATCGAGCTCTTGCCCGCACCGTTCGGCCCGATGATGGCCCGCACCTCGTGCTCGCGCACGTTGAAGCTGATGTCCGTCAGCGCCTTCACGCCGCCGAAGCTCAAGGAGATGTTCTGCACGTCGAGCACGACGTCGCCGGTCTTGCGCGCGTTCATTCGATGACCTCCGCGCCACGCGCTGCGGTGTTCGCCTTGGGGACGGCCCGGCGGCTCATGCCGCGGCCTTCACGATGGGAAAGTTCTTCGCCTCGACGATCTTCAGCGTGGCGCTCACCACGCCCGTGCGTCCGTCCTCGAACTTGACCTGGGTCTCGATGAACTGCTCGGCCTTGCCGCCGTAGAGCGCATCGACCAGCACCGCGTATTTCTCGGCGATGAAGCCGCGGCGCACCTTGCGCGTGCGGGTGAGTTCGTCGTCGTCGGGATCGAGTTCCTTGTGCAGCACCAGGAAGCGCGCGATCTGCGTCTCGCCCATGCCGTCTTCGGCGGCGAGGTCGGCGTTGACCTTGCCGATGCACTCGGCCACCAGCGCCAGCACGTCGGGCTTGCCGGCCAGGTCGACGTAGCCGCCATAGGCCAGCCCGCGCCGCTCGGCCCAGTTGCCCACGGCCTCGAAGTCGATGTTGATGGCCGCGCACACTTCGTCGCGTGCATTGCCGAAGCACACGGCTTCCTTGATCTGCGGGAAGAACTTGAGCTTGTTCTCGATGTAGTTGGGCGCGAAGATCGCGCCGCTCACGAGCCGGCCCACGTCCTTGGCGCGGTCGATGATGCGCAGGTGGCCCTCGCTGTCGAGCACGCCCGCATCGCCGGTATGGAAGTAGCCGTTCTCGTCGAGCACCTCGGCGGTGGCGTCGGGGCGCTTGTAGTACTCCTTGAGCACCGACACGCCGCGCACCAGCACCTCACCGTCCTCGGCGATCTTGAGCTCGATGCCCGGCGCGGCCGTGCCCACGGTCTGCAGCTTCACCTTGCCGTCCTGCTGCAGGCACACGTACGCGCAGGTCTCGGTCTGGCCGTAGAACTGCTTCAGGTTCACGCCGATCGAGCGGTAGAAACGGAACAGGTCGGGCCCGATGGCCGCGCCCGCGGTGTACGCCACGCGGATGCGGCTCATGCCCAGCACGTTGCGCAGCGGCCCGTAGATCAGGAGGTTGCCCAGGCCGTACATCAGGCGGTCGCCGGTGCTCACCGGCGCGCCGTTCAGGATGTCCGCGCCCACGCGCTGCGCGAGCGCCATGAACTTCGCATACAGCCAGCGCTTGGGCGCCGCCGCGTCTTCCATGCGGATCGACACGGCCGTGAGCAGGCCTTCGAAGGTGCGCGGCGGGCCGAAGTAGTAGCTCGGGCCGATCTCGCGCATGTCGTTCATCACCGTCTCGCTCGACTCGGGGCAGTTCAGCGTGAAGCCGCCCACCAGCCACTGCGCCACCGAGAACAGGTGGTCGCCCACCCACGCCATCGGCAGGTAGCTCATGATGTTGTCGCCGGGGCCGAGCCTGTCGGTCTCCACGCCGCCGCGGCCCGCCGCGATGAAGCTCGCATGCGTCTGGCACACGCCCTTGGGGCGGCCGGTGGTGCCCGAGGTGTAGAGGATCACGCCCACGTCGGTGGCCTCGCCGCTGGCCACCGCGCGGTCGTAGTGGCCCACGTTGTTCCTGTCGAACTCGCGGCCCAGCGCGCGCAGCTGGTCGTAGCTCATGAGCCCCGGCTGGTCGTAGTGGCGCAGGCCCTTCGGGTCGTCGTAGATGATGAAGCGGATCGCGGGATAGCGCTCCTTCTGGAGCTCGCGGCACTCCAGCAGCTTGTCGACCTGCTCCTGGTCTTCGGCAATCACGAACTCGACGGCCGCGTCCTGCAGCATGAACACCATTTCGCTGGCCACCGCATCCTGGTACAGCGGCACCGGCACACCGCGCAGGCTCTGCGCGGCGATCACCGCCATGTACAGGTGCGGCCGGTTGGCGCCGACGATGGCGAGGTTGTCGAAGGCCTTGAAGCCCAGGCTCGCCAGCCCGCAAGCCATTTCGCGCACTTCCTGCGCCACGGCGTTCCAGGTCCAGGTTTGCCAGATGCCGAGGTCCTTTTCGCGCACGGCGGGCGCTTCGGGCTGGGCCTCGGCATGCGCGAGCAGCAGACGGGGGAAGGTGGGGGCGGTTGTTTGCACAGTGGGCGGATCGTAGGTCTCACTTTGACGCCCGGTTGTCGTTCCAACGACAATCCTAGGGACACTACTCCCCGGAGTTTCCCGATGCCTCACGGCAACACCCAGCACAGCGTTCTTGGCGGTTCGATCAGGGACCGCGTGCGTCCCGCCAACGCCGCGGAGCTCGACGGCATTCCCTGGCTGCGCACGCTCACGCCCGCCGAGCGCCGCCGCGCAGAGGCCACGCTGGTGGTCGGCGAGGCCGAGCCCGGCGACCTGGTGTGCCGCGTCGGACGCTCGCCCACCTACTGGTTCGGCGTGGTCGAGGGCCTGCTGAAGATGAGCAACGACAACGCCGACGGCGGCTCGGTCACCTACACCGGCGTGCCGCCCGGCGGATGGTTCGGCGAAGGCACGGTGATGAAGCGCGAGCCCTACCGCTACAACATCCAGGCGCTGCGCCGCAGCGTGGTGGCGGGCCTGCCGATCGAGAGCTTCCACTGGCTGCTGGACCACTCCATCGGCTTCAACCGCTTCGTGATGAACCAGCTCAACGAGCGGCTCGGCCAGTTCATCGCGGCGCTGGAGATCGACCGGCTCAACAACCCCGACGCGCGCGTGGCGCGCAACCTGGTGTCGCTGTTCAATCCGGTGCTGTACCCCGGCGTGGGCGAAGTGCTGCGCATCACGCAGCAGGAGCTGGCCTACCTGGTGGGCCTGTCGCGCCAGCGCGTGAACGAGGCGCTGAACGGGCTTTCCGCGCAGGGCCTGATCCGCGTGGAGTACGGTGGCCTGCGCGTGCTCGACCTGCCGGGCCTGCGCGCCATGTCGATGTCGAGCAGGAAGAACAATCTCTCTTCCGCGGAAAGCGCCGCGCAAACGGAAACCCCATGAGCCTCAAAGACCAGATCCAGATCGTGCCCGCCGATGCCCAGGCGGCTTTCATGCCGCCGTCCGAGCCGCCGGCGAAAGCGAAACCCGGCGAGGCAGGCCCCACGCTCGAGGAAGCCATCGCGCGCAACGAGCAGCTGGCCGACCGCATCGAGGCGCTCGACGCCGTGCTGGCCAAGCCGCTCGCCGAAATCCTGGCCGACCGCGAGAAGGCCGAGGAGTCCGCGCTGGCCTGGGACCGTTTCGGCGCGATGTGGATGCTGTCGCAGCGCGCCATGCGGCGTGTGGCGCTCGACCTGGCGGCCCAGCTGGGCGTGAGCGAGGAAGAGGTGGTGGCGCGCGCCATGGCCAACGCCAACGCGGTGCTCAACGGCGCGGACGAGGTGGACCTCGGCGGCAGCGTCGCACCCGCGCAGCTGCAGCACATCGCGCGGCATCGCAACTTCCTGCGCAGGCAGTTCAAGTAACAAGCAAACCCCCAGGCTGCGCGCACGACGTGTCGCTTCGCCGACCTCCTTGCAGGGGGCAACACCGGCGGCCCGGCAAAGCCGGTTCCGAGGTGTTCCCCGCGCAATACCGTTGGCATGGCCGGGTTCCCCGATTCGCTTTAACCTTCCGGCTTCCGCTCCATCCACAAAGACCTATCTCCAGATGACCGCTTCCCACCTCACCATCATCACCGGCGCCTCGCGCGGCCTGGGCCAGGCCATGGCCGAACAGCTGCTGCAGGCCGGCCACACGGTGCTGGGCATTTCGCGCAAGCAGTCCCCTGCGCTGGCCGAAGCGGCCAAGGCCGCCGGTGCCGAGCTCGTGCAATGGGAACAGGATCTGTCCGACCCCGTGGCCGCCTCCACCCGCGTTTCGACATGGCTCAGGACCGTCGACGCGCAGCGCTTCGACAGCGTCACGCTCATCAACAACGCCGGCACCGTCGGCAACCCCGCGCCGCTGTCGAGCGCGGTGGAGGCCGAGCTGTCGCTGGCCCTGCGCATCGGCCTTGAAGCGCCGATGCTGCTGACGGCGGCCTTTCTCGGCGCTACCCGCGAATGGCGCGGTGCGCGCAAGGTGCTGAACATCTCGTCGGGCCTGGGCCGCAATGCCATGGGCAGCCAGGCGCCGTACTGCGGTGCCAAGGCCGGCATGGACCACTTCTCGCGCGCCGTGGCGCTCGAGGAAGCGCATGCGCCGAACGGCGCGCGCATCGTCTCGCTGGCGCCCGGCGTGATCGACACCGACATGCAGGTGCAGCTGCGCGGCGCATCGGCCGAGAAATTCCCGGACCGCACGCGCTTCGAGAAGATGAAGAACGAGGGCCTGCTCGACAGCCCCGCCACCGCGGCCGCCAAGGTGCTGAAGTACCTTGCCCGCGAAGACTTCGGCACCAACCCCGTGGCCGACGTGCGCGATCCGGCCTGAGCAGCGAACGCAGGAACGGGACGCACACCATGGCCACCGCCAAGTCGATCGACACCCTCGAGTACAAGCTTTTCCCGTCGCCGAGGAACGTGCACCGCATCGTGTTCGAACACCAGGTCTTCGTGCCCTACCCGTACGCGCTGATCGTGATGAACGAGTTCTACTTCAAGGGCCGCTACAGCCTGTTCTCGGCATGCCGGCTGAGCGACGGGAAGATGGGTCAGGTGGCGACGTTCGAACTGGCTTCGGACGTGGACATCTTCAACGCGAAGTTCGTGCCGGACTGAGCCTGGGGTGTTCCTCCCTACTCTTCCGGGGAGGGCAGGGGTGGGGGCAAGCGGCGTGCCCATTGCTCATGGCGTGTCTGAGGCCGTCGGCCCCCATCCCAACCTTCCCCCAGAGGGGGAAGGAGCAATGCGGGTTCACTGCATCGCGAACCTGTCCCGCTGCGCCTGCGCGCATTCGTTCATCACCGTCAGCGCCCGCTCCACCGTGGGCGTGCCCATCACGAATGGATTGGGCTGCACGGCCGGCTGCTGACGCAGCGCCGCGAGCTTGGCCTGCGAGCCGTCGAAGTTCGAGTGGTTCGACAGCATCACGTCGACCTTCTGCGCCGACACCAGCGTGCCCATGCGGCGCGTGGCGTCGATGTAGCTGTCCAGGCGCGGCACGTCCTTGCCGAAGTTGAAGCCGGTTCCGCCCCACAGCATTGCGCGGTGCCTGCGGCCGCCCTCGCTCACGTCGAACACCGGCGAGATGGTGCCCGCGGTGTGGCCCGGCGTGACGTACAGCGTGAGCGTGGTGTCGCCCAGCGTGAGGCGGTCGCCGTCCTTCACCGCGATGTCCCGCTTGGGCGGTGCGCCCCAGATCGGCGTGGCGAACTCCAGCCGGGTCTCGGTCATGGTCCAGTCGGCTTCGCTCATGACCACGCGCGCGCGGTACTTCTGCGCGAGATAGGGCGCGCCGCCATAGTGGTCGCCGTGGCCGTGCGTGACCAGCACATACTTGATCTGCGCCGGGTCCAGGCCCAGCCTGCGCATGCCGCCCTCGATCAGCGCGGCGGCCTCCGCCTGGTTGTTCAGTGCATCGATGAGGATGATGCCGTCCGAGGTCTTCACGGCCCACGCGCTGACCCAGTCGGCACCCACGAAGTAGAGGTTGTCGAAGGCCTTGCCCGGCGGCGGTGCCGGCTTGTTGATGAGGGCGGTGAGGCTGCGGTCGAGTTCGGCCTGCTGCGGCCGCGCATCGGGGGCGGGCTTGCACAGCGTGAGCATTGCGCCGAGGTCGCTGCCCGCGGCGCGCCGGGCCGCCGCGACGTGGGCGGCGACGGTGGCATCGGTCGGTGCCTGCGCGGCTGGCGATGACGGCGATGACGGCATCTGGGCGCAGCCCTGCGCAAGAGCGGCAACCGCTGCCAGCGCGGATGTCTTCAGGAAGAGGGAAGGAACCATCGGTGTCTCCATGCCGTCGATGCGGCCTGTTATGGAGACACCATTCTGCGGTGCGGGCGCTTATTCGATTGTCGCGCCCGAGGCTTGCACGATGCCCTTCCACTTTTCGTAGTCGGTCTTCAGCAGCGTGCCGAACTTCTCGGGCGTCATGCTCTGCGGCTCCGCGCCCTGCGCAATGATGGCCGCCTGCATCTCGGGCGTGGCCAGCAGTTTGTTGATCTCGGCGTTCAGCGTGGCGACCACGTCCTTCGGCGTCTTCGCAGGCACGAACACGCCATACCAGGTGCTCACGTCGAAGTCCTTGTAGCCGAGCTCGGCCACGGTCGGCGTGTCGGGCAGCGAGGTGCTGCGCTTGGCCGAGGTGACGGCCAGCGGACGCAGCTTGCCGGCCTTGATCTGCGCCATGGCCGAGGGAACCGACGACACCATCAGGTCGACGTTGCCCGCGAGCACGTCCATCATGGCCGCGTTGGAGCCCTTGTAGGGCACGTGGCGCATCTTGATCTTGGCGGCACTGTTGAAGATCTCGCCGGCCAGGTGGATGGTGGTGCCGTTGCCCGGCGAGCCGTAGGTGATGGTGTCGGGCGCGGCGCGCGCGGCCTTCACCACGTCGTCGAGCGTCTTGAACTTCGAATTGGCCTGCGTGACGATCACCACCGGCGTGTAGGCCACGTGGGCCACGGCGGTGAGATCCTTCACCGGGTTGTAGCTCAGGTTCTTGTAGAGCCAGGGCGCCACGACCATGTTGTCCTTCTGGCCCATCACGATGTCGTAGCCCGTGGGCGCGGAACGCGCGGCCTCGGCGATGCCGATGGTGCCGCCGGCACCGGCGCGGTTGTCGGGCACCACGGTCCAGTGGACGGTCTCGGTGAGCTTCTGGGCCACCAGGCGCGCCAGGATGTCGGTGCCGCCGCCGGGCGGGAAGGGCACGATCATGCGGATCGGCTTGGCGGGATAGCCCTGCGCGTGCGCGGGCAGCGAAAAGGCGAGGGGAAGGGCCAGCGCGATGGCCAGCGTGCCGAGGTGTCTGCGGATCATGGGTTGTCTCTTTGTCGGTCGAAGCGGATCGGGGTCGCAGGCGGTGTTGCCGTCACTGCACCAACGGTGCAGTGTGCCGGAAGGCGCGCCTGCAGCATTTCTTCATTCGCGATGGGGCCCGTATCGAGTTGCGCTGACTGCTTCCCTGGTGCCTTGACAGCGGCCCGCGAGCGGCGAATACTGCACCGGACGGTTGAGTAAACGAATCTCGAAGGAGACGCCCATGCTCGGAAACATCGACGCCGTGGCCAATCTCGCGGTCAAGGACCTGGCCGTGGCCCGCCGCTTCTACGAGGGCACGCTGGGCCTCGTGCAGGTCGACGCGGAGGGCGACGAAGTGATCGTCTACCGCAGCGGAGGCACGCGCATCAACGTGTACCGTTCGCAGTTCGCCGGCACCAACCAGGCCACGGCCGTGACCTGGCAGGTCGGCGACGACATCGGGCGCATCGCCGAGGCGCTCAAGGGGCGCGGCGTGCGCTTCGAGCACTACGACATGCCCGATACGAAGCTCGAAGGCGACCTCCACGTCATGGGCGACATGAAGGTCGCGTGGTTCAAGGACCCGGACGGGAACATCCTGAACCTCATCAACGGCTGAAGCTCCAGCCGACGGATCAGCCGAAGTTCTTCGCCGCGAAGTCCCAGTTGGCCAGCTTGGCCAGGAAGGTCTCGACGAACTTCGGGCGCAGGTTGCGGTAGTCGATGTAGTAGGCGTGTTCCCAGACGTCCACCGTCAGCAGCGCGGTGTCGGCGGTGGTCAGCGGCGTGCCGGCGGCGCCGGTGTTCACGATGTCCACCGAACCGTCGGCCTTCTTCACCAGCCACGTCCAGCCCGAGCCGAAGTTGCCCACGGCCGACTTCACGAAGGCTTCCTTGAACGCGTCGTAGCTGCCCCACTTGGCATCGATGGCCTTGGCCAGCGCGCCGGTCGGAGCGCCGCCGCCTTGCGGCTTCATGCAGTTCCAGAAGAAGGTGTGGTTCCAGATCTGCGCAGCGTTGTTGTAGATGCCGCCGCTGGACTTCTTGACGATCTCCTCGAGCGTCATCGACTCGAATTCGGTGCCCTTCTGCAGGTTGTTGAGGTTCACCACGTAGGCGTTGTGGTGCTTGCCGTAGTGGTACTCGAGGGTTTCCTGCGAGTACTCGGGTGCCAGCGCGTCGAGTGCGTAGGGCAGGGGTGGGAGCTTGTGTTCCATCGTGGTTTCCTTTTCTGAGGGGTTGAGAAAGCGGTATAGAAAAATCGGATTCAGCCGGGAGGCCGGGGCTGCGCGCCGGCCTTGGGTTCGACCCGGTAGGCGCAGCGCCGCGCGCCGGCGAGCACATGCTCGACGCGGCTCACGGTCACGTCGGGCCCCAGCACTTCGTCGAAGAGCTGCAGTTCGCTGCGGCAGAAGCCCGTGCAGGCCTGCGCCGCGGTGCAGATCGGGCAATGGTTCTCGATGAAGAGGAAGCCGTCGCCCGCGCCTTGCTCGTCGGCGCGGAACTCGGCCATGTAGCCCTCGCGGCTGCGGATTTCCGCCAGCCGCTCCAGCCGCGCCCTGAGGCTGCGCGCGCCGCGCATGGCCTCGGTGTAGCTGGCGCGCATGGCGCCTTCGCGTGCCGTGATGAGCTGGTCCATCCCCTTCTCGCCGAACACGCTGATGACGGCGCTGATCATCTGCACCGTCATCTCGGCGTGCGTGTCGGGAAAGCGCTTGTGGCCTTCGCCGGTGAGCCGCCAGATCTGCGTGGGCCGGCCGCGGCCGCTCGCGCGGCTCTCGAAGTCGACCAGGCCTTCGGCCTCGAGCTTGGCCATCTGCTGGCGCACCGCCTCCACCGTCACGTTCAGCACCTTCGCGATGTCGGGAATGCCGAGCGCGCCGCGGGTCTTGAGCGTGGAGAGGATGCGGTCTGCCGGCTGGTGCGGCATCCAGGTGGGCTTGGCATCTGGGGCGGACATGGCGACTTCGTTCGTGGGAAAAAACCGTGCCATTGTCAGGCGGTTGGCGCTCCCCGTGCGCCCGCGGGTGCTTGCCAGCCTCCACCCAGTGCCTTGTAGAGGGCGACGAGGCTGGTGAACGAGGCCGTCTCGGCCTCGGCCACCGCGTCCTGCGCGCGCAGCAGGGTGCGCTGCGCGTCCAGCACGCCGAGGTACGACGCGGCACCTTCGCGGTAGCGCACCTCGGCCAGTTCGGCGGCGCGGCCGCTTCGGGCCGCGGCTTCCACGAGCCGCTGCAGCCGCAGCTGGTTCTGGCCGCAGGCGGTGAGCGCGCTTTCCACGTCCTCGATGGCGCGCAGCACGGTCTGCTCGTACAGTGCGCGCTCGCCGTCGGCGCGGGCTTCGGCGCCGCGCACGCGGGCCTTCACCGAGCCCAGCCGCAGCGCGGGCCAGCTCACGCCCGGCGTCACGCTGAAGGCCCGGCTCGACGAACTGCCCAGGTCCGAGCCGCGCAGCGCGACGAAGCCGAGGAAGCCGCCGATGTCGAAGCGCGGGTACAGCTCGGCCGTGACGGCCCCCACGTCGGCCGTGCTGGCCGCGAGGCCGCGCTCGGCACGCAGCACGTCGGGCCGACGGCGCAGCAGCTCGCCCAGATCGCCGATCGGCAGGCGCTTGTCGAGCACATGCAAGGGCCGCGGCTGCAGCATCGGCTCGAGCTCGGCGGGGCGCAGGCCCGCCAGCACCGCGACGCGGTAGGCGGCCTGGCGGCGCGCGGTCTCCAGCGCGGGCAGCTGGCTTTCGGTGGTGGCCAGGTTGGCCTGCGCGCTGGCCAGGTCGCCTTCGAGTGCGCGGCCGGTGCGCACCTGGGCCTCGGTCACGCGCAGGCTGCTGCGCAGGCTGTCGAGCGTGCGGCGCGTCACGGTCATGCGCTGCTCTGCGCCGCGCATCTCGTAGTAGTTGCGCGCGAGTTCGGCCACGGCCACGATGCGCACCTGCTCGAGGTCGGCCGCGCTGGCCTCGGCGCGCGCGGTGGCGGCCTCGCCGAGCCGCTGCAGGCGGCCGAACAGGTCGATTTCCCACGAGGCGTCGAAGCCCGCGCGGCTGCTCTGCGACAGCGAGCGCACATCGGGCTGCGCGCCGTTGTTGCCTTGTGCGATGCCGCGCGTCTTGCTCGCACCCGCGGTCACGACCGGCAGCCGGTCGAGTCGCGCTTCGGTCTGCGTGGCGCGGGCTTCGAGCAGCCGCGCCTGCGCGATGCGGATGTCGTGGTTGCCGGCCAGCGCGCGCTCGATGAGCGCATCGAGCTGAGGATCGTCGAGCTGGCGCCACCAGTCGCGTTGCACCGCGTCGTTGGCGAACAGCGCGCGCTCGGGCGACGAGATGGCCACTGGCGCATCGGCCGGCACGGTGTAGGCCGGCCCGACGGCGCAACCGGCGAGCACCAGCACGCTCAGCGCGGAAGGCGCGGCGCAAGAGAAGAGTCTGTTCATGGTCATGCTCCTTCGGCTTGCGCGTCGCTTTGCGCCAAGGCATCGAGTTCGGCCGCGCGCTTCGAGCGTCTGGCCGCTCGGTGGTCGCGTGCCAGCAGCGTGTACATCGTGGGCAGCACGAACAGCGTGAACAGCGTTCCCACCAGCATGCCGACCACGATCACCAGCCCGATGCTGAAGCGGCTGTTGGCGCCCGCGCCGCTCGCGAACAGCAGCGGCACCAGGCCCACCACCATCGCGGCGGTGGTCATCAGGATGGGGCGCAGCCGGATGCGTGCGGCTTCCTCGATCGACGCGCGCCGGTCGAGGCCCTTGTGCATCTGGATCTCGTTGGCGAACTCCACCATCAGGATGCCGTGCTTGCTGATGAGCCCGACGAGCGTCACCAGCCCGATCTGCGTGTAGATGTTGATCGTGCCGAAGCCCAGCGCCAGCGGCACGAGCGCGCCGCAGATCGACATCGGCACGCTGATCAGGATGATGAGCGGGTCGCGCAGGCTCTCGTACTGCGCCGCCAGCACCAGGTAGATGACGACGATGGCGAACACGAAGGCCATCACGAGCGCCGAGCCTTCCTGCGTGAACTGCCGCGCGTCCGACTGCCAGTCGTAGCTGAAGCCCGCTGGCAGCTTCTTTGCCTCCTCGCTCAGGAAGGCCACCGCGTCGCCCATGGTCACGCCCGGCGCCGGAATGGCCTGGAACGTGGCCGCGTTGAGCTGGTTGAACTGCGTGAGCTTGTTGGGCCCCACGCTGGTCGACAGCTGCACCAGGTTGGCCAGTGGCACCGGCTGGCCGCTCGCGCTCTTCACGAAGTAGCGCGAGAGTGCCTCCGCCGTCAGCCTCTGCTCGCGCGGCGACTGCGGGATCACGTCGTACGAGCGGCCGTCCATGCCGAAGCGGTTGACGTAGTTCTCGCCCACCAGCACCGCGAGCGTGTCGCCGATGGACTTCATGGTCACGCCCATGCTGTTGGCCTTGGCGCGGTCCACGCGGATCTCGACCGTGGGGTTGTTGAACTCCAGGTCGCTGTCGACCACGGCGAACTTGCCGCTGTCGCGCGCCGACTTCTTCAGCGTTTCCATCGCCTCGAACACGCTGCGGTGGTCGCCCGCGCTGCGAATGACCATCTGCACCGGCAACCCGCCGGTCGAGCCCGGCAGCGAGGGCAGCTGGAACGCGAAGACGCTGCTGCCTTCCACGTCGTTCATCCGGCCCTGCGTGTCGCCCTGGATCTGGTCGGCGTTGCGCTTGCGGTCCTTCCAGTCGGACAGCTGCACGCCGCCGATGCTGTTCGACACGCCGTCGGAGCCGTTGATGAGCCAGCGTCCGGTGTTCTCGGGCAGCGCGGCAAACACCTCGTCCCATTTCTTGCCGAACTTCTCGACGTAGTCGATGTTGGCGTGCTGCGGCGACTTGATGGCCGTGAGCACCATGGCCTGGTCCTCGCCGGGTGCCAGCTCGCGCTGCGCGGCGTTGTACAGGAACGGCAGGCTTGCCAGCACCAGCGCCGCGAACACGCCCGTCACCCAGCGGTGGTGCAGCGACACGTCGAGCAGCCGGCCGTAGCCGGTCGACAGCCTGTGGAAGAACGACTCGGCCGCGCGCGCCATGCGGCTGCCCGTGGCGTCCTGCGGCAGCAGGAACGAACTCATCACCGGCGACAGCGTCAGCGCGATCACGCCCGATACCACCACAGCGCCGGCGAGCGTGAAGGCGAACTCCTTGAAGAGCGAACCCGTCAGCCCACCCATGAGCCCGATGGGCGCATACACCGCGGCCAGCGTGAGCGTCATGGCGATCACCGGGCCGGCGACTTCGCGCGCGCCGATGAGCGCCGCCTGCACGCGCGACTTGCCTTCTTCGATGTGCCGGTGCACGTTCTCGACCACCACGATGGCGTCGTCCACCACCAGCCCGATGGCCAGCACCATCGCCAGCAGCGTCAGCAGGTTGATGCTGAAGCCGAACAGCAGCATCAGGGCGGCCGCGCCCAGCATCGACAGCGGAATGGTCACCACCGGAATGAGCACCGCGCGCACCGAGCCCAGGCACAGGAAGATCACCAGCACCACGATGGCGATGGCCTCCAGCAGCGTCTGCTGCACCTCGTCGATCGAGGCCTCGATGAAGCGCGCGAGCTCGAACGGCAATTGCACCTCCACCCCCGGCGGCAGGTTCTGCTTGATGCCTGGCAGCAGGTCGCGGATGCGTTTGACGATCACCAGCGGGTTGCCGTTGGGTGCCGCCTGCAGGCCGAGGTAGATGGCGGGCACGCCGTCCATGGTGGCGCTGCTGTCGGCGCTGGCCGCGCCCAGTTCCACGGTGGCCACGTCGCCCAGCCGCACGATGGCGTCACCCTCGCGCTTGACGACCATGTCGCGGAACTCGGCCACGTTCACCAGGTCGGTGTTCACGCGGATGTTGGACACCACGTACAGGCCCTTCACCTGCCCCGGCGCGGCCTGCACGTTGTTCTGGCGCAGCGCGTCGGCCAGATCGCCGGCCGAGATGCCGCGCGCGGCCATGCGGTTGGGGTCGAGCCAGACGCGCATCGCCAGCGTCTGTCCGCCCGAGACCTCCACGCCCGACACGCCGGTGATGGAGGCGAACTGCGGCTGCACCACGCGCGAGAGGTAGTCGGTGAGCGCGGGCATCGGCATCGTCTTGCTGGAGAAGCCGACGTAGGCCACGGCCGTGGCCTCGCCCGAGGACTTCAGGATGACCGGGTCGAAGGCCTCGGCCGGCAGCCGGTACTTCACCTGGCTGACCTGCGCCATCGCCTGCGTGAGCGCCTGGTTGGCGTCGGCGTTGAGCTTCATGCGCACGCTGATCACGCTGCGGCCCAGCGTGGACGAGGACGACAGGTAGTCGACGTTCTCGATGGTCGCCACCGCCTGCGCGATCGGTTGCGTGACGAAGCCCTGCATCAGCTCCGGCGAGGCGCCGGGGTATTGCGTGGTGATGTTGAGCGTGGTGCTCTCGGTCAGCGGATATTGCCGCACCGGCAGGTCGCCCAGCGCACGCGCGCCCAGCAGCAATATGAGCGTGCTCACCACCAGCGCCAGCACGGGCCGGCGCACGAAGAGGTCGGTGAACTTCATGACTTCGGTTCCTGCAGGGCCAGCGTGTCCTTCTCCGTCGGCACCACGGCGGCGCCGGTGTACAGGCGCAGCTGGCCCGAGGTGACGACCCTGTCGCCGGGCGCGAGGCCCTTCTCGACCACGACCGACCCGTCCTGGCGGTCGCCGGTCTTCACGAACACCTGCTGCGCGGTGAAGCCGTCGCCCTTTCCGGCCGGCTGCACCACGAACACCGAGTCGCCGTGCGTGCTGTAGGTGATGGCGGTCTCGGGCACGGTGATGGCGTCGGCGCGCGCGGGCAATGCCACCCGCCCGCTGACGAACATGCCCGGTGCGAGCGCGCCGTCGGCGTTGTCGACGGTGGCCTGCAGGCGCACGGTGCGGGTGTCGCTGCCGATCTGCGGTTCGATGGTGCTGAGCCGTCCCTGGAACACGCGGCCCGGGTACGCATCGACCGACAGCGCCACCTGCTGGTTGCGCTGGAGCGCGGGCAGGGCCGTCTCGGGCAGCGTGAGGTTCGCGAACAGCGTGCGGCTGTCGGTGAGCGACACCAGCGCATCGCCTGCGCGCACGAACTGCCCGAGGTTGACCCGGCGTATGCCGAGCACGCCATCGAACGGCGCCTTGATGCGCTTCTGCTCCAGCACGGCCTGTGCGCGCTTCAGGTCACCGCTGGCCTGGTCGAAGGCGGCCTGGGCCTGTTCGAGCTGCTCCTGCGTCGCAGCCTGCTGCGGCAGCAGGCGGCGGGCGCGCTCCAGCAGCGTTTTGGCATTGGCGCGCTGGGCCGTCAGGCGCTCGAGGTCGCCCTGCTCGGGCGCGTCGTTGAGCTGCACCAGCAGCTGGCCGGCGCGCACCTCGCCGCCAGGCGTGAAGAGGATCTTCGCCACGCGTCCTTCGACCTCGGCCGGCACCTCGACCTGCCGGTTCGCCTCCAGCGTGCCGATGCCGCTCAGGAAGCGCGCCATCTCGGTCTTCTTCGCGGGTGCCACCGCCACCTTCGCCGGCGGCATGCCGCCGCCCTCCGCATGCGCCGGCCGGAGCTTCGCGACGAGCCCGTAGCCGGCACCTCCCAGTACCAGGGCCGCAAGGCCGCCGCCGAGCCAGGCCCTTGAACGTGTAGTCATATCGTCCTGTTATTTGTCAAAGAAAGTGCTTTGATTATTAAATGACGCTTCAAGCGCTGTCGAGGACGACGCGGCAATGACCCTCATAGGCACGGGCTATGCGCACGCTTTCGCTGCCTCGGCACTCCTGCGAAGACGCGCAACTGCGCGGCCGTGTGACGGACTGCCGGCATGAAAAAGCGGCGCGTCTTTACGCTTTCTTTATGCGGCCCCGCCGACTCTGTTCCCCGTTTTTACGCACCGCTGCCGAGACTGAAGCCCTTGTGTTTCGCTCCAGGAGCAATTGAATGGACATCGTCTGGATGGGCGCCTTGCTGGCGCTATGGGTCGTGGTGGGGGCCATGGCGGTCGGGCTGGAAAAGCTCGGTGCACCGAACCCGCGCAAGGCGTCGAACGCCGCTGACGGAGCGTCATCGTGATCAGCCTCGACGTCCTCTATGGCTTCGGCGCGCTGATCGCCGTGGTCCTCTTCGCCTACCTCGTGTTCGCGCTGATCTGCGCGGAGGAATTCTGAAATGGCCGCCTCCGCATGGGGCCTGCTGGCCCTTTTCCTCGCGGTGCTGGGCGTCCTCGCCTGGCCGGTCGGCAAGTTCCTGGCCGCGATGTGCAACGAGCGACTGCCGCGCTGGATGCAGCGCGCCGAGGCGCCGCTGTACAGGCTCGCGGGCGTGAAGCCCGAGCAGTCGATGCACTGGCTGCGCTACGCGCTCGCGCTGCTGGCGTTCAACGCCGTCGGCGCGATCTTTCTCTACGCGCTGCAGCGCCTGCAGGGATGGCTGCCGCTGAACCCCGCGGGTATGGCGGCCGTGTCGAGCGACTCGGCCTTCAACACCGCGGTGAGCTTCGTGGCCAACACCAACTGGCAGGGCTACGCCGGCGAATCGACCATGAGCTATCTCACGCAGATGCTCGGGCTCACGGTGCAGAACTTTCTTTCCGCGGCCACCGGCATCGCGGTGGCCTTCGCGCTGGTACGCGGCTTCGCACGACGTGGCGAAGGCGGGGACGGCAGCGATGCCAAGGGTTTGGTGGGCAACTTCTGGGCCGACGTCACCCGCATCACGCTGTGGGTGCTGGTGCCGATCTCGTTCGTCATCGCCATGGTCCTCGCCGGCCAGGGCGTGATCCAGAACTTCGATGCCTACAAGACGGCGAACACGCTGGAGACCACCGCGTTCCAGCAGCCGAAGAACGGTGCCGACGGCCAGCCTCTGAAGGACGACAAGGGCCAGCCGGTGATGGAAGACGCCACCACCGCCACCCAGACGCTCGCCATGGGGCCGGTGGCGTCGCAGGAAGCCATCAAGATGCTCGGCACCAACGGCGGCGGCTTCTTCAACGCCAACTCGGCACATCCGTACGAGAACCCGACCGCGCTGGCGAACCTGCTGGAGATGATCGTGATCTTCCTGATCCCGGCCGCGCTGTGCTTCACCTTCGGCCGCGTGGTGGGCGACATGCGCCAGGGCTGGGCGGTGCTGGCTGCGATGACCGTCATGTTCGTCGTGGCGGTGGCGGTCGTCACGTCCGCCGAGCAGGCCGGCAACCCGCTGTTCGCGTCGCTGGGCGTCGACCAGGTGTCGAGTGCGCTGCAGGCCGGCGGCAACATGGAAGGCAAGGAGCTGCGCTTCGGCATCGACGCGTCCGCGCTCTTCGCCGCCGTGACCACCGCGGCTTCGTGCGGCGCGGTCAACCTCATGCACGACTCGCTCACTCCGCTCGGCGGCATGGTGCCGATGGTGCTCATGCAGCTCGGCGAGGTGGTGTTCGGCGGCGTGGGCTCGGGCCTGTACGGCATGCTGATCTTCGCGATGCTCGCGGTGTTCATCGCAGGGCTCATGATCGGCCGCACGCCCGAGTACCTCGGCAAGAAGATCGAGGTGCGCGAGATGAAGCTGATCTCCATCGCCATCCTGGTCACGCCCATCCTGGTGCTGGCCGGCACGGCGGTGGCGGTGATCGCGGGCGCCGGCAAGGCCGGCATCGCGAACCCCGGCGCGCATGGCTTTTCGGAAATCCTCTATGCGCTGACCTCGGCCGCCAACAACAACGGCAGCGCCTTCGCGGGCCTGTCGGCCAACACGCCCTTCTACAACGGCCTGCTCGCGCTGGCCATGTGGCTCGGCCGCTTCGCGATGATCGTGCCGGTGCTGGCCATTGCCGGCTCGCTCGCGGCCAAGAAGCGCCTGCCCGTCACCGGCGGCACGCTGCCCACGCACGGCCCGCTGTTCGTCTCGCTGCTGATCGGCACGGTGCTGCTGGTCGGCTTGCTCAACTACGTGCCGGCGCTGGCCCTGGGCCCGATCGTCGAACACCTGGTGCTCTGGAAATGAAGCGCTCCCCCAGGCTTCTCGCACTTCAAGGCGCTACGCCAACCCTCTCGCCGGGGGCGACACCTGCGGGCTGGCAAAGCCGGTTCCGCGGTGTTCCTGGAATCTCCCTGCTGTGGAGCAACTGACATGCAAACGAAATCTTCCCTTTCGCTGTTCGACGCAGCGCTGGTCAAGCCCGCCCTGTGGGGCGCGGTGGCCAAGCTGAACCCGCGCACGCAGTGGCGCAACCCGGTGATGTTCATCGTGTACATCGGCAGCATCCTCACGACGCTGCTGTGGGTGCATGCCCTGAGCTTCCCCGGCGACACCGGCATGAAGCCGGCCTTCGTGCTCGCCATCACGGTGTGGCTGTGGTTCACCGTGCTGTTCGCGAACTTCGCCGAAGCCCTGGCCGAAGGCCGCAGCAAGGCGCAGGCCGCGTCGCTGCGCGGTCTTCGCAAGGACACCTGGGCCAAGAAACTGCAGGAGCCGCATCACGGCGGCCAGTGGTTGCCCGAGCAAGCGCCCAACCTCCGCAAGGGCGATGTCGTGCTGGTCGAGACCGGCGACGTCATCCCGCTCGACGGTGAAGTCATCGAAGGCGTGGCCTCGGTCGACGAGAGCGCCATCACCGGCGAATCGGCACCGGTGGTGCGCGAATCGGGCGGCGACTTCTCGGCCGTGACCGGCGGCACCCGCGTGCTGTCCGACTGGCTGGTGGTGCGCGTGTCGGTGAACCCGGGCGAGTCCTTCCTCGACCGCATGATCGGCATGGTCGAGGCCGCGAAGCGCCAGAAGACGCCCAACGAGATCGCGCTGACCATCCTGCTGGTGGCGCTCACGCTGGTGTTCCTCATGGTCACCGTCACGCTGCTGCCGTTCTCTGTGTTCAGCGTGGAGGCCGCCGGCGCGGGCACCGTGGTGTCGCTCACCGCGCTGGTCGCCCTGCTGGTGTGCCTGATCCCGACCACCATCGGCGGGCTGCTGTCGGCCGTGGGCGTGGCCGGCATGAGCCGCATGATGCAGGCCAACGTGATCGCCACCTCGGGCCGCGCGGTGGAAGCCGCCGGCGACGTCGACGTGCTGCTGCTCGACAAGACCGGCACCATCACGCACGGCAACCGCCAGGCCACGGCCTTCCTGCCCGCGCCCGGCGTCACCAAGGCCCGCCTGGCGCGCGCCGCCATGTTCGCCTCGCTCGCCGACGAGACGCCCGAGGGCCGCAGCATCGTCGAGCTGGCCCGCCGCGACGGGCTGGACACTACCCCTGTTGACGGCGCGCGCTTCGTGCCCTTCACCGCGCAGACCCGCATGAGCGGCGTCGACCTGCCGGCCGCGCCGAACAGCCTCGACACCGACGACATCCTGCTGCGCAAGGGCGCGGTGGAAGCCGTGCGCCGCCACGTCGAGGCGCTCGGCGGCGCGATGGCGCCCGAGGTGCTGCGCGCGGCCGAAGAAACCGCGCGCCGCGGCAGCACGCCGCTGGCCGTGGCCGAAGGCAACCGCGTGCTCGGCGTGGTCGAGCTGAAGGACATCGTCAAGACCGGCATCAAGGAGCGCTTCGCCGAGCTGCGCCGCATGGGCATCAAGACCGTGATGATCACCGGCGACAACAAGCTCACGGCCGCCGCCATCGCCGCCGAGGCCGGCGTGGACGACTTCCTGGCCGAGGCCACGCCGGAGGACAAGCTCGCGCTCATCCGCCAGCACCAGGCCGAAGGCCGCCTCGTGGCCATGACCGGCGACGGCACCAACGACGCGCCCGCGCTCGCGCAGGCCGACGTGGCCGTGGCCATGGGCAGCGGCACGCAGGCCGCGAAGGAGGCCGGCAACATGGTCGACCTCGACTCCAACCCGACCAAGCTGCTGGAGGTGGTGGAGACCGGCAAGGCGCTGCTCATGACGCGCGGCTCGCTCACCACCTTCTCGATCGCGAACGACGTGGCGAAGTACTTCGCGATCATTCCGGCGATCTTCATCTCGACCTACCCGCAGCTGGGCGCGCTGAATGTGATGCGCCTGGCGAGCCCGTCGTCGGCCATCCTGAGCGCGGTGATTTTCAACGCGCTGGTCATCGTGTTCCTGATCCCGCTGGCGCTCAAAGGCGTGCGCTACCGGCCCGTGGGCGCCGCCGCGCTGCTGCGCCGCAACCTGGCCATCTACGGCCTGGGCGGCCTGCTGGTTCCCTTCGTCGGCATCAAGCTGATCGACTGGCTGCTGGTCGCAGTCAGGCTGGTATGACCCCCAGGCTTCGCGCACTTCGTGTCGCTTCTCTTCCCCCCTTGCAGGGGGCAACACCGGTGGCCCGGCAAAACCGGTTCCACGGTGTTTCCCGAAGCATTCAGCCCATTGAAAGGCTCTGACCATGAACAACATCTTTCGTCCCGCGCTCGTGCTCTTCGTGCTGCTGAGTGCGCTCACCGGCCTCATCTATCCCATGGCCGTCACCGGCGCCGCCAAGGCCGTGTTCCCCGCACAGGCCGACGGCAGCCTGGTCGTGCTCGACGGCACCACCGTGGGCTCGAAGCTCATCGGCCAGAACTTCAGCGACCCGAAGCATTTCTGGGGCCGTCCTTCGGCCACCGCGCCGCAGCCCTACAACGCCAGCGCCTCGGGCGGCTCCAACCAGGGTCCGCTGAACCCCGCGCTGGCCGATGCGGTGAAGGCGCGCGTCGAGGCGCTGCGCGCGGCCGACCCCGGCAACACCGCGCCGGTGCCGGTCGATCTCGTCACTGCATCGGCGAGCGGGCTCGACCCCGACATCAGCCCGGCCGCGGCGCAGTACCAGGCGGCGCGCGTGGCACGCGTGCGAGGCATGCCGGTCGAGCAGGTCGATGCGCTGATCGCCAGGAACACCGAGGCGCCGATGTGGGGCCTCCTGGGCGAGTCGCGCGTCAACGTGCTGGCGCTGAACATCGCGCTCGATGCGGCTTCGGGTTCCTTCAGCCCCTCGGCTGCGCGTTGAGGAGAAACACGAATGGCCTATGCAGCCTACAGAGAACACCCCGGCGCGCTGCGCTCGCACGCACCCATGACCGCGAACAGCGGCAGCCCGTTCCATGTGCTGGACGTCACCGTCTGCTGCGCCGACGCACTGCGCGTGCGCCGCAGCATCGCCGGCTGCCCCGACGCGGGCGTGGTGCGCTGCGAGCCGCTGCTGCACGCGTGCTGCTCGCAGGAGAGCGACGCACCCTGCGTGCGCCTGATGATCCGCCTGCCGCTGGCGCGCTACGCCGACGTGCTGCACCGGCTCATCGAATGCGTGCCCTCCGGGGAGATCGGCCGGCTGGTGAGCTGGCGAGAGCATCTTGCGCGCTGCGGCTTGCGCCATGGTCACTGAGCTGCTGCTGGCGCTGCTCGCCATGGCGGCGTTCTTCGTGCCGCTGGGCTTCGCATGGTTCGTGCTGTCGCGGACCGCGCGGCGCCATGCCGGCCGCCGCAAGCGCCGCCCGATGCGCTAACCTGCGCGCCACCCCATGAACGACGCACTTCGCCCCGACCCCGACGCGCTGCTGGCGCAGTTGCGCAGCGACGAGGCGCGCGCGCAGCGCGGCAAGCTGCGCATCTACTTCGGTGCCAGCGCCGGCGTGGGGAAGACCTGGGCCATGCTGAGCGCCGCCCAGCGTGAGCAGGCCGCCGGGCGCGACGTGCTGATCGGCGTGGTCGAGACGCACGGCCGCAGCGAGACCGCCGCGCTGCTCGCGGGGCTCGGCGCACTGCCGCTGCGCGAAGTCCCCTACCGCGGCCGCACGCTGGCCGAGTTCGACCTCGACGCCGCGCTCGCGCGCAAGCCCGCCGTGCTGCTGGTCGACGAGCTGGCGCACACCAACGCCCCCGGCTCGCGCCATGCCAAGCGCTGGCAGGACGTGCAGGAGCTGCTGGCCGCAGGCATCGAGGTGTGGTCGGCGCTCAACGTGCAGCACCTCGAGAGCCTGAACGGCACGGTCGGCGCCATCACCGGCGTGCGCGTGCACGAGACCGTGCCCGACAGCGTGCTCGACGAGGCCGACGAGGTCGTGCTGGTCGACGTCACGCCCGACGAGCTCACCGCGCGGCTGGCGGCCGGCAAGGTCTACCTGCCGCAGCAGGCCGAGCGCGCGGCGCAGAACTTCTTTCGCAAGGGCAACCTCATCGCGCTGCGCGAGATCGCGCTGCGCCGCACGGCCGAGCACGTGGAAGACGACGTGCGCGGCTGGCGCGTGGAGCAGTCGGGCGCGGCCGGCGGCAACGGGAAGGTCGCGGGGCTGCAGGCCTGGAACACCTCGGGGGCGATCCTCGCGTGCGTCGGCCCGCACGAAGGCGCCGCGCAGACCGTGCGCACCGCGGCTCGGCTCGCCGGGCAGCTCAACGTGCGCTGGCACGCGGCCTATGTCGAGACGCCGAGGCTGCAGCGTCTGGCCGCGGCGGAGCGGGACCGCATCCTGGCGGTTCTCAAGCTGGCGGAAGAACTGGGTGCGGCCACCGCGGTGCTGACCGGCTCCGACGTGGCGGAGCAGCTCGCCGGGCAGGCGCGCCGGCTCAACTGCGCGACGCTGGTGCTGGGCCGCTCCACGCCGGCCACCGGCTGGCGGCGCTGGTGGCCCGGCGCGGCGCAGTCCCTGCAGGTCGCGCTCGCGCGGCACGCGCCGGCGCTCGACATCATGGAAGTGGCGCCTGCCGACAGCTCGCGCCGCCTGTCGCGTGCGCCGCTCGAAGGCGCGCGCATCGACAGCGACGACCACGAGAAGGCGCCCACCCATTGGCCCGCCTATGCATGGGCCGCGGCCACCAGCATCGCGCTCACCCTCGTCTGCATGCCGCTGACCGGCGTGCTGGAGCTGTCGAACATCGTCATGCTGCTGCTGATCGGCGTGGTGGGCGTGGCGATGCGCTTCGGGCGCGGACCATCGGCACTGGCCGCCCTGCTCAACGTGGCGTCCTTCGACTACTTCTTCGTGCCGCCGCGCATGTCCTTCGCGGTGAGCGACGTGCAGTACGTTCTGACCTTCGCGATCATGCTCGGCGTCGGCCTGCTGGTGGGGCAGCTCACGGCGGGCCTGCGCTTCGCGGCGGGCGTATCGACCAGCCGCGAGCGGCGCGCGCGTTCGCTGTTCGAGCTCACGCGCGAACTCTCCGCCGCGCTCGAGAGTTCGCAGGTGGTCGCGCTCGGTGCCGCTGCGGTGCAGGGCCACTTCGGCGGCCATGCGCTGGTGCTGGTGACCGATGCCGCCGACCAGCTCGTGCCGCCGGCGGATGCACCCGAGGGTTTCGATGCGCAGGTGGCCGACTGGGCCTTTCGCCACGGCCAGAGCGCCGGCCTCGCGACCGCGACGCTGGCGGCGCAACCCTGGCACTACGTGCCGCTGCAGGCGCCGATGCGCGTGCGTGGCGTGCTGGCGCTCGCGCCCGCGCAACCGCGCTGGCTGCTCATTCCCGAGCAGGCGCAGCAGCTCGACACGCTTGCGCGGCAGATCGCCATCGCGCTGGAGCGCGTGCACTACGTCGAGGTGGCGCAGCAGGCGGTGGTCGAGATGGAATCGGAGCGCCTGCGCAACGCGCTGCTGGGCGCCATCTCGCACGACGTGCGCACGCCGCTCACCGCGCTCATCGCACTGGCCGAATCCCTGCAGACCCTGCCGGCCGAGGAGCATGCCCAGGCTGCGCGCGCCATCGTCGCGCAGGCGCACGAGCTGCATGCGCTGGTCAACAACCTGCTCGACATGGCACGGCTCGAGAGCGGCATCGCGGGCGGCGCTGTGAACCTGCGGCGCGACTGGCAGTCGGTGGAGGAAGTGGTCGGCTCGGCGATCCGCGCCGCGCGCACCTCGCTCGGCGGCACCGTGGTGCAGACCGCGCTCGATGCCGACCTGCCGCTGGTCGAGTTCGATGCCGTGCTCATCGAGCGCGTGCTGGTCAACCTGCTGGAAAACGCCACCAAGTACGGCGCGCCGCCCATCGTGGTCGGTGCGCGTGCCGAGCCGCGCGCGCTGGTGCTCACGGTGCGCGACCACGGACCCGGCTTGCCTGCCGCGCTGCTGGGCCACGAGCAGACGCTGTTCGACAAGTTCACGCGCGGCGAGCCCGAGTCGGCCACGCCGGGCGTGGGCCTGGGCCTGGCGATCTGCAAGGCGGTCGTCAGTGCGCATGGCGGCGACATCTCCGCCGGCAATGCACGCGGCGGCGGGGCAGAATTCACGGTCACCCTGCCCCGCCGCGAACCGCCCGAACCGGTCGAGGCCATCGAAGTCGCACCCTGAAGCCATGCCCCAGCCCACCGCCATCGTGATCGAGGACGAGCCGCAGATCCGCCGCTTCGTGCGCGGCGCGCTCGAGGCCGAAGGCTGGCTCGTGCACGAGTCCGGCACGTTGCGCGACGGCCTGGCCGCGGCCGGCACGCGCCAGCCCGACCTGCTGGTGCTCGATCTCGGCCTGCCCGACGGCGACGGCGTCTCGCTGATCCGCGACGTGCGCGGCTGGTCGGCGGTGCCGATCATCGTGCTGTCCGCGCGCAGCGACGAGGCCGACAAGATCGCCGCGCTCGATGCCGGCGCCGATGACTACCTCACCAAGCCCTTCGGCACCGGCGAACTGCTGGCGCGCGTCCGCGCCAACCTCCGCCGCCCGCGCGCCGCGGGCGGCGGCGGCGACGAGCCGGCCGAGGCGGTCTTCCGTTTCGGCGAGATCGAGCTCGACCGCGCCGCGCGCCTGGTGCGCCGCGCGGGCGCCGAGGTGCACCTGACGCCCACCGAGTACCGGCTGCTGTCGGTGCTGGTGGCGAACGCGGGCCGCGTGCTCACCCAGCGCCAGTTGCTGCGCGAGGTGTGGGGCCCGTCGCACACGGACCAGAGCCACTACCTTCGCATCTACATGGGTCATCTGCGGCAGAAGCTCGAGGCCGATCCGGCACAGCCGCGGCATCTGCTGACCGAGACGGCGGTGGGCTACCGTCTGGTGGTCTAGGGTCAGAGGCAGCCCCACAGGTACACCGACTTCTCGCTGGCGGCTGCCTCGCTCGCGAGCCGCTGCAGGTCGTCCACCACGGGCTGCAGCTCGGCCGGATCGCATGCCAGTTCTTCGGTGCCCGCCCAAGCTTCCAGCACGGCGGCCTGCGATTCGGGTTCGAGGCGGGCCAGCAGCGTCGTCAGCTCGTCGGGAAAGCGGTTGAGCCACGCTTCGTTGTCCTCGCCGATCTCGATGTACTCGAGCGCGTGCCGGTCGACGTCCCAGTCGCTGCCTTCCAGGATCGCCCAGAGCGTGGTGATCTCGAGATCGGTGAAGCGCTTGTACTGCACGGGGTCGAGCAGTTCCTCGATCTCGTCGCCCTCGTCGGGCTCCTCGATGCGGTTGGCGTAGCGCAATGCCTCCTCGGGAGTCGCGACGAAGAAATCCGAAAGTATTCCCATCTGTTGTCCTCTGGCGGTTGAACGTGCGGGCCATTACACCCGTGCGCCGCGTCGGCAGTTTGACGCAACGGTGACGGATGCCGCGCTGCGCCGGGGAGCCTCGCGTTGCGCACCGCCATGCGCAGAGGGTCGACGTGCCAACGCACGTCGCGTCGCATCCGGCCCACAGGGCCCGGCGCGCGGCTTGCCTCCGACACAGCAAGCCGACACAATCCGCGCCATCATGAAATTCACGCAAGCCATCGAAGCAGGCCTCGTCGCCACCTGACACGCCCTCGATCGCGCCATTGCGTTCGGAAGGCGTTGCCTTCCGGTACAGAAAAACCCCGGCAGGCCTCGTCCCTCCGGGGTTTTGTTTTTTCCTCGCTCCATCGCACAACACGCCATGGTCCGCGGGCAGACGGTGCGCGGCAACGCCGCCGTCATCGAAGCGCATGTGCCGCTGAAGGAGATGTTCGGCTACATCGGCAACCTGCGCGCGCTGTCTTCGGGCCGTGCGCAGTACACGATGCAGTTCGACCACTACGCGGTGGCGCCTGCGAGTGGAGCGGCCACGCTCATGAAGAGCTGATGGCCATGTGAAAGGGCGGTCCGCAAGGGCCGCCCTTTTTTTTGTTGCATCGGCGGGATCGCGCCCCGCGCGGGGCGCAGGTTCAGGCCGCCACGCCCTTGTTCGGATTCAGCAGGAACTTCTCGCCCGTCGCCTGCTTGCCGTACACCCCGATCGCGTCGAGCTGCAGCATTTCGACCAGCGACACCTCGCGCGTGTATTTGCTCGCGAACGTGGTCTTCAGTTCCGCGACCACGCGGGCCTTGAGGCGCTTCGTGCCTTCGTCGCCGAGCTTGCCGAGGAACGGGAACAGCAGCCATCCGCCCATGCCCCAGGCCATGCCGAAGTTGCGCACGAACTCGGTCGGGCTGCGGTCGAGGCCGCCGTAGATGTAGACCTGCTTGTGCGTGGTGGAACCGTAGCGGCTGTATTCCTTGGCGGTGCGGTTCAGCGCGGCTTCCATGCAGCCGAGGATCTGCCCCGCGAGCTTGCCGCCGCCGGTGGCGTCGAAGGCCAGCGTGGCGCCGGTCTCGACCAGCGCCTGCGTCAGGTCCTCGAGGAAGGTCGGCGCGCTGGCGTTGCACACGTACTTCGCGCCGAGGCCGCGCAGCAGGTCTTCCTGCTCCTGCTTGCGCACGATGTTCACCAGCGCGATGCCGTCCTTCTGGCAGATCCTGTTGAGCATCTGCCCGAGGTTGGACGCTGCGGCGGTGTGCACCAGCGCCTTGTGTCCTTCCATGCGCATGGTCTCGACCATGCCGAGCGAGGTGAGCGGGTTGACGAAGCACGAGGCGCCTTCGGCGGCGGTGGTGCCGGTGGGCAGTTCCATGCACTGCGCCGCGGCGACGGCGCGGTACTGCGAGTACATCGCGCCGCCGATGGCGGCCACGGTCTTGCCGAGCAGCGCCTGCGCTTCGGGTGACGAGCCGGCCTTGACCACCACGCCCGCGCCTTCGTTGCCGACGGGCATCGACTGGTCGAGCCGCGCCGCCATCGCAGGGCGCGCGCGCTCGGGCACGGTGGCGGTGACGACCGGGCGCCCGGCGGTGCCGGAGGCCTTGGCGGTGGCCATGTCGGCGGCGCCGAACAGCAGGCCGAGATCGGACGGGTTCAGCGGCGAGGCCTCGATGCGGATCACCACCTCGTGCGCCTGCGGCTCGGGGATCGGGTCGTCGTGCAGCGAGAGTTCGAGTTCGCCGTTGGCGCGAACGAGGGAGCGGATTTGCAGTGCCATGGAAGCCCTTTCGGCAGGTTCGCAGATGGCCTGTGGCCACGGGGCGGCCAGTATAGGAGCGCGTTGCGAAAGCTGCAGGCGCCTTCAGGACACCTGGGGAATGGCCGGCGCATGGGCCAGCGCGTGGCGCATCTTCAGGGGGTCGAGCCGCTCGATGTAGCGCGGGATGTTGCGCCACAGCGTGTGGTAGCCGTAGCCGCCGCGCAGCATCTCGTGGCGCGCGCTGTCCTTGTCCCAGTCCTGCACCGTCATGCGGTAGACCGCCGCCACCACGCCGGTGCGGTCCGCGCCGTGCATGCAGTGGATCAGCACGGGGCCGTGCTTCTCGGCCTCGCGGATGGCGACGAGCGCGCGCAGCACCTTGGCGTCGTCGATCGACCAGGTGTTGATGGGCACGCGCACCAGCCGGATGCCGCTGCCGGCGAACACCTTGCGGTCGTCGTTGAAGGAACGCAGGCTCACCACCGTGCGGATGCCCAGCTGCTGCAGCGCGGCAATGTTGGCGCGCCGCGGCTGCGCGCTGCGGTACAGCGTGGGCGTGATGCGGTGCAGGTTCTCGACCTGCAGCGCATCGAGCGGGTCGGCCCAGTGGCCGGGGCGCGGATCGCCGTCGTTCTCTTCGCCGTGGCGGTGCTTCTTCCTGCCCGTCATCGTCACTTCCTGCGCCGCCGGTGGCGTACCACCAGGATCAGCAGCGCCACCGCGAGGCCGCCCCAATAGTCGACGGGTGCGCCCCACACCCAGTGCTTGTGCCAGAACGCATCGACCGGGTTGAAGCGCGCCCAGCCGAAAGCCGGGTTGATGATGAACCACAGGAAGTCCTCGCACACCCAGAACACGATCAGGCCGACCACCGCCAGACCGACGTCGCGCCACGTGCACCGGCCGTTGAAGGCCAGCGGCGAGAAGAACACCAGCGCCATGAAAGTGAACACCCACGCGTGGTAGCCGGTCATCGCGCGGCCGCCCCAGAACAGGTCGAGCCAGATGCTGTTCTCGATGCGCCATGTCGGCAGCGACGTGGCCCAGCCTGCACCGCCTTCGATCTGGATCTCGGCGTTGGCGAAGAAGTAGGCCATGACGACCACCCATGCGAGGTAGCCGAGCGTGCGGCCCACGCCGGTCTTTTCGACGGCGCCGCTCATGGCGATGCGTCCGTCGTGGCGCCCAGCACATGCTGCAGCACCGCGCGCGCGGCCTGCGGCTTGCCCAGTGTGCGGCTGCGCGCGGCCATGTTCGCGAGCTTGGGCGGATCGGCCATCAGGCGCGCGACCTTGTAGTCGAGGCCGATGGCGTCGTAGGCGAGCCAGGCGGCGCCTTCTTCCATCAGGAAGCCGGCGTTGTGTTCTTCCTGCCCCGGGATCGGCGAGATCAGCAGCATCGGCTTGCCCAGCGCCAGGCACTCCGACACCGTGAGGCCGCCGGGCTTGGTCACGACGAGATCGGCCGCGGCCATCATCTTGTGCATTTCGTTGGTGAAGCCGATGGCCACTACGCGGCCCGGGTGTCGCCGGGCCAGTGCCTCGAGCTTGCCGTGCGCGTCCGCGTTGCGGCCCGCCACGGCGATTACCTGGAAGTTGCCCGGCTTGCCGTCATGGCCGCCGAGGCCGAGCACGCGTTCGACCATGCTCGCGAGGTCGCCCACACCCGCGCCGCCCGAAGCCATCAGCAGCACCGGCCGCGCGGGGTCGAGGCCGAGTTCCGCCGCGCAGGCATCGCGCGACAGCGCCGGCGCGCCGGGTTCGGAGAAGGCCGGCATCACCGGGATGCCCGTTACATGGATGCGGTCCGCCGGAATGCCGCGCGCCCGCAGGCGGAACGCCACTTCCTCCGTCGCCGCGAGATAGCCCGCCATGCCCGGCACGAGCCACATGTTGTGCAGGTCGTAGTCGGTGATCTGCAGCCACACCGGGTAGTCGATGCGACCGCGGTTGCGTTCGCGCATCAGCAGTTCGGCCGGAAGAAAGTGCGTGCAGATCACCGCATCGGGCTTCTCGCGGCGAATCTCCTTCAGAAGCGCCCCGGTGCTCAGCCGCTCGATGCCGCGGCGCAGGCGCTGCGAAGGCGCGTGGTGCGGCGTGCTGTCGGTGCGTTGGTGCAGGTACGACCACAGCTCGGGTGCGCGGTTCACGAGCTGGATGTACCAGTCGGTGTAGACCTTGCGGAAGCCGCCGGCCACATGGGCCATGGCGTCGATGTGGACCGCGGTGCAGGGCGGGACGAGGGACTGGGCGGTGGCGGCAAGCGCCTGTGCAGCACGCACGTGGCCGTTGCCGGCGCTCACGCTGAGGATCAGGAGTTTGGTCATGAAATCCGGGAGTTGCGCGGATTATGGCGACGGCACATGGCAGTACCGGATTCGCGGCGCGATCGTTGTCAGCATTGGCCGTTGATCGGCCGCCGGCCGGCAGCGTTCGCAGCGCGCAGCGTGTCGGGTGCTTCCCGCAGCGGAACAAGGAGGAGGCCGCAGGCCGGGGAACGTTCGGGGAGGGACGCACCCGGCGGCCTGCGCGCTCGCCGTGAACTGCGGACAGCCTTTCAGAGCGGCGCCCGCGAAGTGATGAACTGGTTCACTCCTTCGGCAGCCCGTGCCCGAACAGCCTCGAAGGTCGTGTTCTCGACGATGCGCCCGTTCTCGAACACCGTCTGCAGCATGTCGAGTTGCCCTGGTGCAAGCGTCTCCTCGCGCACCGTGTTCTCGATGCCACCCGCGCCGCGCACCAGCGCAAGGCGGCCCTTCTTCGATGCCTTGCTCACGTCCCCCACCGGCGACTTGTAGACGTCGCGCCATTCGCCGTTCACCTGCATCGCCGAGCACTTCATGGCCCATTGCATGGTGTCGCGGTTGACCTGCTGCAGCAGCCCGCCGCCCATGCCGAAGGAGATGTTCTCCGTCGAGAAGCCGTTGTGGAAGAAGTTCGACAGGCACAGCCGCAGCGAGTCGAGGTTGACGCCGTCGCCCTGGATGATGCGCACGTTGTTCAGCACGCGGAAGCCCTTGGCATTGGTCGTGGTGCCGAAGCGCTCGGCCAGGATCTGCGCCACTTTGAGCGTGGTCTCGGCCGGGTCGCCCGAGTCGGGCCGCACCACCAGTGTGGCGCCCGAGGCCACCACCTTCGCCTTGAGCTCGTCGCCCCAGATGCGCGCGCAGGCGTTGAAGATGTCGTAGCTGTCGCTCACCACGGCGAAGGTCGCGCCGGCCTTGCCGAACTGGTCGACCATGTTGCTGTAGGCGTCGGCCTCGTGGTCGCGGCCCCAGCCCGTGATGGTGCTGTGTTCGGCCGCGGGAATCGAGAAGCCCGCCACGTCGCAGTCGTAGTAGCGTCGCGCCGCCACCAGCGCGGCCAGCGTGTCGGTGCCCATGAAGTTCACCAGGTGCGCCATGCCGCCGAGTGCGGCCGATTCGAGGCTGGACACGCCGCGCGCGCCGAAGTCGTGCAGGCGGAACGCGATCTGGCCCTGCGGATCGTCGCAGGTCGCCTCGAGGTAGCGCAGCAGCGTGGTGCGCGCCGCGGCCGACAGCGTGGCCACCGTGGTCGGGTACCAGATGGCGCGCAGCAATTCGGTCTCGAGGAAGCTCGTCACCCAGAAGAACTCGGGGTCGGTGTTCTCGATGGTGGCCAGCACGTTGTGCACCGGCGTGACGCTGCCCTCGGGCACCGCGCGGATGCGCACCGGCATCAGCCCGCCGTGCTTCTCGATCAGCCGCAGCCAGCCTTCGCGGTTGAAGGGCTCGCCGTGCACGGCCATGAGCGCCGCGGCCTCTTCGACGTCCTCGAGCGTCACAGGCGTCTGCAGGTACTCGCGCAGGTAGGCCTGCAGGCCGAAGAACAGCGAGTGGCTGAAGATGCCGCCGCGCGATTCGATGTAGCTGTACACCGTCTGCGTGCCGGGCGGGTACTGCATCCAGTGCGACACCTTGTAGGAGTCGGTGCGAAGCAGCAGGTTGTTGCCCAGGGGCGTGGAGGTGAGATTGCGGTTCATGTGAAAGCTCCTTTCACTGTGGCCCCGTCAACCGGGGCCGTTCTTGCTGAAAAAGCCGGGTCGTTCAGTTCTTGCCCAGGCCACCCAAAAAATGATTCGCGATGAAGAAGTGGTCCTCGTAGATGCGGTCCTGCATATCGAGGAACTCGGCGATGGGCACCCAGCGCACCGCGGCCGCGTCGTCGTCGGCGCGCACGTCCGACAGGCCCGTCCACTGGTTGTGCGCCAGCTCGAAGAAGAAGCCGTGCGTGATGGTGCGGCCGCGCTGCGAGCGGTCGGGCGCATCGAACACGTGGTTGGCCTTCATGCTGCCGTTGAGCACGGGCACGGGCACCTTCAGGCGGGTTTCTTCCTTCAGCTCGCGGATGGCCGCGTCCTGCAGCCGCTCGTGCTGGCCGACGAAGCCGCCGGGCAGTGCCCAGGTGCCCTTGCCGGGATGGAACTTGCGCTGCACCAGCAGGATGTGGCCGGCCTCGACCACGATGGCGTCGACCGTGGTGTAGATCGGTGGAAAGCTGCTGCCGGCGTAGCGGTACTTGTCGCGGTAGTCCACCAGGAAGGCGCGCTCTTCGCAGAGCTCGGCGTAGTCGGCGGTGCGCGTGAACTGGTCGAGAAAGGCGGCCGTGCCGTCGGGCAGGTCGGCGCGCGCGAGCTGCCCGCGGTTCTCGGGGTCGAAGTAGAGGCTGCGCACGTCGGTGGCGTTCAGGCTCTCCACGCTGCTCTGGCCGACGAACTCCCAGTGCGGGAAGAGCTTGAGGTAGTAGCTCGATGCGTCCTTCAGGTGGCCCACCAGCGCCACCCTGGCATTGGCCGGGGCATGGCCGTCCTGCACGATGAGCCGTTCGACCGCCGACTGGATCGACGCGATCCAGATCTGGTCGTTGTAGGGCGAATCGCCCACGCCGACCACGCTCACGCGCATCTGCTCGGTGCCGCGCAGGCAGGCGCGCACCATGCGCTCGCGTTCGTCGAAGGTGAAGGGGTTCTTGACGCTGCGTGGCTTGCGGTCGGAGCCGACCACCACGATGACCCGATCGGCGGCGCGAAGGCCTTCTTCGATGAGTCGCTGGTGTCCGAAATGGACGGGTTGGAAACGCCCGATGACGATGGCGTATTGAAACTTGCGTGCAGTCTGAGTGCTTGATGTGGTCACTTGGGAATCCCCCAAAAAGAGCGAGATCAACTCTCGCCTGCGTTCAGGATAGCATCGGTGCCGCACATTGATCAAGCCCTACGCAAGCCTCCGATGACCGAGCCCTCCACTTCCCCCAACGCGCCCGTGCGCCTCAACAAGCGCATGGCCGAGCTCAGGATGTGCTCGCGCCGCGAGGCCGACGAGTGGATCGCCAACGGCTGGGTGAAGGTGAACGGCAAGCCGGCCGAGATGGGTGTGAAGGTCACGCCGTCGGACCGCATCGAGGTCGACAGGGCGGCCAAGGGCCAGCAGGCCAACCAGGTCACCATCCTCATCAACAAGCCCATCGGCTATGTGAGCGGACAGGCCGAGGACGGGCACGAGCCGGCGGTGACGCTGTTCACGCCGCAGAACCGCTGGGCCGAAGACAACGCACGCTTCTTCTTCAGCCCGCAGCAGCTGCGCGGCCTCGCGCCCTGCGGCCGGCTCGACATCGACTCCATCGGGCTGCTGGTGATGACGCAGGACGGGCGCATCGCGCGCCAGCTCATCGGCGAAGACTCGGTGATGGAAAAGGAATACCTCGTGCGCGTGGCCTATCACGGCCTGGGCCAGCCCGCGCCCACCGGCCAGCTGGTGCGCATGGACGACGACGACCCGGTCACCACCAACGTGCAGGCCGTGTTTCCGCCGGCCATGCTGGCGAAGCTGCGCCACGGCCTGAGCCTCGACGGCCAGGCGCTCAAGCCGGCGCGCGTCGAGTGGCAGAACCCAGAGCAGCTTCGCTTCGTGCTCACCGAAGGCAAGAAGCGGCAGATCCGCCGCATGTGCGAACTGGTCGGCCTGAAGGTGGTGGGACTCAAGCGCGTGCGCATCGGCAAGGTGATGCTGGGCAACCTGCCGGTGGGGCAGTGGCGCTACCTGGCGCCGCACGAGAAGTTCTGAGCCGGATCAGCTTGCCTTAAGTTTGCGCCGCTACGCTGCGCCACGGCGCAGGCGCTTCCGATCATCCCGTTCGCGTGCTACCTTGCGGCCGAAGGAGACGCCGCCATGCGGGTACTGTTGGTGGAAGACGATGAAATGATCGGGCGCAGCCTGAAGCAGGCGCTCGAGGGCGCGGGCTGGTCCGCGGACTGGGTGCGCGACGGCGAGCTGGCGCAGAGCGCGCTGGGCGACGGCGGCTACACCTGCGTGTTGCTCGACCTCGGCCTGCCGCGCCAGGACGGTACCGAGGTGCTGCGGCGCGCCCGCGAACGCGGCGATGCCACCCCGGTGCTGGTGCTCACCGCGCGCGACGGGCTCGACGACCGCATCCACAGCCTCGACCTCGGTGCCGACGACTACCTGCTCAAGCCCTTCGAGTTCCGCGAACTGCTGGCGCGCATGCGCGCCATCGTGCGCCGCCGCGACGGTGCTGCGCATTCGCTGGTCGGCGGCGGCGCGTTGCAGCTCGACCTGACCACGCGCGAGGTGCTGGTCGACGGCGAACGCGAGGCGCTCACCGCGCGCGAGTTCGCGCTGCTGCACGCGCTGCTGGAGCGGCCCGGCGCGATCCTCTCGCGCGAGCAGCTCGAGAACCGCATCTACGGCTGGGGCGAGGAAGTGACCAGCAACGCCATCGACGTGCTCATCCACGGCATGCGCCGCAAGCTGGGCGCCGACGCGATCCGCAACGTTCGCGGCCTGGGGTGGCGGGTCGCCGCGTGATGATGCACGCCCCCAGGCTTCGCGCGCTTCGCGTCGTTTCTTCTTGCCGCCGCCGGGGGCCCGGCAAAGCCGGTTCCCCGCTGTTCCGCCAACAGGCAGCCGGGCTGCACTGCCAATGAAGGGGGCTTCGCGCGGCAAGGGCCGCTGGTGGCGGCCGCGATCGCTGCGCACGCAACTGCTGCTGTGGCTCATCACGCTGCACCTGGGCGCGGCCGTGCTCACGGCGTGGTTCTCGTTCGTGGCCTACGGCAACCTCGTGCACAACGCGCTGGACGACCAGATGCGGCTGGTGGCCGAGTCGTACGCGGGCAGCGATCCGCAGAAGCTGCCCGTGCCGATGGACGGCGAGGCCGCCTTCTCGCGCGGCGCTTTCATCGTGCAGATCTGGAGCGCCGACGGCCGCACGCTGCGCGCCACCTCGTGGCCGGTGCTGACGGTGCCGCTGCAAGAGCCGGCCGGCTTCAGAGACATCAACACCGGCGCGCACGCGGGCTCGGCCTGGCGCGTGTTCACCGCCGAGCCCGGCCCGCGCGCCGACCAGCCGCGCGTGCAGGTGCTGCAGAACGAGGACTACCGCCGCCGCCGCGCCCTGCGCCGTGCGCTGCTCGAAGGCCTGCCGATCACGCTGCTGCTGCCGCTGGCGCTGCTGATCCTGTGGATCATCGTGTCGGCCGCCTCGCGCTCGCTGCGCGGGGTGGCGCGCGACGTCGCATCGCAGGACGAGCGCAGCCCCACCGAGCTGTCGCTGGCGCGCGTGCCCGACGAGATCGCGCCGCTGGTGGGCGCCTTCAACAACCTGCTGTCGCGCGTGCGCAGCGCGTTCGCCACGCAGCGCCGCTTCGTGCAGGACGCGGCGCACGAACTGCGCACGCCCATGGCCGCCATCGGCCTGCAGATCGAGAACCTGCGCGCGCACGTGCCTGCCGGCGAGGCCACCGAGCGCTTCAACCAGCTCGAGGCCGGCGTCACCCGCGCACAGCATCTCATCGAGCAGCTGCTGCATCTGTCGCGGCAGGACGCGCCGCAGGGCAACGACGCGCGCGAGCGGGTCGACATCGAGGTGCTGCTCCGCGAGAGCGTGAGCCAGCTGATGGTGCTGGCCGATGCCCGACGCGTGGACATCGGCTTCGAAGGCCCGGACCGCACGAGCGCCGTGGTCTTCGCGCCGGCTGCCGAACTGCGCAGCGTGTTCGACAACCTCATCGACAACGCACTGCGCTATGCGCCGGAAGGCGGCGTGGTCGACGTGAAGCTGCACACGTTCGAGGGCCATGCGGTGGTCGACGTGCTCGACAACGGCCCCGGCATTCCGCAGGCCGTCATCGGCCGCGTGTTCGACCGCTTCTTCCGCGTGCCGGGCGCCGCGGCAGGCGGCAGCGGCCTGGGCCTGGCGATCGCGCGCACAGCGGCGCAGCGGCACGGCTTGCGCATCGAGCTGCACAACCGCGAGGACGGGCCCGGACTGATGGCGCGCGTGCATCTGCCGCCGACGCCCTGAGCATCGGGCGCACCGCGCCGCTTGCTCAGGTGCCGAGCGGGGTGCCCGGATTGACCCCTCCGGGGAGCGTGCGCCACGCGGGGGGATAGTCGGCCATGTCGACGTGCGGCGTGCCCATGCCGTGGTGGCCCGTGAGCGGCACGCAGGCGACCGGATAGACGTGCGCGTGGCCCGACACCGCCGTGCCGCCATGGTTGGCGAAGTTGATTTCGGCGACACAGTTTCCGGCCACGTCGAAGATCAGGTTCCGCGAGGCGATGGCCGCTGCGGTGCGTTCGGTGAGCACCGTGTTCTGGAGGGCGGGCTGCGTCGATGTCTGCTCGAGTGCGCCGTTGGCATTCACCACATAGGCGGGCGGCACCGCGCCGAGCTGGAAGTCTGCGAACACGGTGG
Organism: Variovorax paradoxus; assembly: GCF_902712855.1. Taxonomy (NCBI): domain Bacteria; kingdom Pseudomonadati; phylum Pseudomonadota; class Betaproteobacteria; order Burkholderiales; family Comamonadaceae; genus Variovorax; species Variovorax paradoxus. The sequence goes on along the minus strand of NZ_LR743507.1, from coordinate 120,374 downwards.
GCGGCGGGGCATTGAGGATGCGCAGCATCGCCTTCACCCACGGCCCGTTCATCTGGCCGAGCGATTGCCGCGTGGCGAGGTTCATGCCGCCGAGATGCCCCAGCTCCTGCTGCGTGAGGTCGCGCAGCAGGAGCTTCAGCTGCTCGGGGAAGAAGGCGGCGGCGAGCTGGGTCAGCGTGGCCGCGGTCAGTGCCATGTATGCGCGATAAAGCTCGAGCAGCGTGACCTTGTCGACATATTGCTGGAAGGGCTTGCGAGCGCCTGCGAAAGAGGGAGCGAGCAAGGCCGTGATCTGCGGAATGGAACGTGACAAGGGCCGGCTCCTTCGTGGGCAACCTGGGGTAACGGCATCTTACGTTCTGCGTCTCGAACCGGCCACGCGATCACTCACCCGCCGCTAACTCTTCGCTCACATCCACCTCAGTGTGCGTGCCTAGAGTGCACCCAGGTCCTGCCCCGCGCAGTCCGCTCGATGGCACGTGACCGGAGACAACCTGAATCCAGGAGAACACACACCATGCGCACTTCCTTCAAGCTTCTCGCCGTCGGTTCCTTCGCTGCGCTGGCAGCCATGGGCGCGGCCACTGCATCTGCCGAGAAGATGGACGGCTCGGACTTCCATCCGCTGCAGATGAACTCGCCCGAGAGCGCCGAGGTCCAGGCCGGCGCGATGGCCGCGGCGCGCCCCTCGGGCACGGAGCCGATCGGCCAGTCCACCAGCGCGTCGGCCATGAGCTCGACGATGCCGGTGGCCGACATCGAGAAGGGCGCCTTCGCGGCGTCTCATCCCACCGGCACCGAGCCGATCGGGCAATCGACTTCGCTGCCGATGGTGAAGTCGGGCACGGGCAGCTGAGGCCCGTCGCTCCTCATCGAAGTTGCAAGGCGGGCGCGGCAGATCGCCGCGCCCGCCTGCGTGTCTGCGCAGGGCACTTGCGTGAAGTGCCGCCGCTGCCGGCAGCACGCTGAAAACCCGGTGTTCCGTACGCAAGGTGCGGGGCTATCCTGCGGACTCGACTAACGAGGAGAACCGCGCATGCCCCACCCTGCCTTCCGACGCCTTGCCGCTGTTGCCGGCCTTTCCGCGATGTCCGCGCTCGGCGCATCGAACGCCGCCGCGCAGGGTACGGTGAACGCGCTGTGCAGCACCGATGCCGGCTGGTGCGAGGCGGCGGCCACGGCCTTCACGCGCGAGACCGGCATCAGGGTGCTTCAGGCCCACAAGGGCACCGGCGAGATCGGCGCGCAGCTCCGTGCCGAGGCCGCCAACCCGAAGACCGACATCTGGTGGGGCGGCACCGGCGACCCGTTCCTGCAGGCGGCCGAACAGGGCCTGCTGGAGCCTTACCGGCCGGCTTACATCAACGACCTGCACGACTGGGCGGTGCGCCAGTACGCGCTGTCGCAGAACATGGTGGGCGGCTTCTACACGAGCGCGATGGGCTTCGGCTTCAACACCGACCTGCTGAAGAAAAAGAAGCTGGCCGAGCCGAAGTGCTGGGCCGACCTGGTCAAGCCCGAGTACAAGGGCGAGATCGAGATCTCGCACCCCGCCACCAGCGGCACGGCCTACACCATCATCGCGGGGCTGGTGCAGCAGATGGGCGAGGAGCAGGCCTTCGACTACCTGAAGAAGCTGCACAGGAACGTCACCAGCTACACCCGCAGCGGCCAGGCGCAGGCGCCCGACGTGGCCAAGGGCGAGGTGGCGATCGGCGTGAGCTTCATCTTCGGCTTCGAGAAGTGGCGCTTCGACAAATTCCCGGTCAGGACCGCCGCGCCCTGCGAGGGCACGGGCTACGAGATCGGCGGCATCGCGCTCGTGAAGGGCGCGCGCAACCAGGACAACGCGAAGCGCTACTACGACTGGCTCATGAGCCCCGCGGGCCAGTCGATCGGTGCGAAGGCCGGCAGCCTGCAGTCGCCGGCCAACAAGACCTTCAAGCCCGACCCACGCATTCCGTCGATGGCCGACGTGAAGCTCATCAGGTACGACTTCGAGAAGTACGGCAAGGCCGCCGAGCGCAAGCGCCTCATCGACCGCTGGACCAAGGAAGTCGAGTCGTTGCCGCGGTAGACGAATAGACCGAAAGACGCGCGGCCCTTTTCGCGAAACACCGGGGAACCGGCTTTGCCGGGCCTCTGGTGTTGCCCCCGGTAGGGGGAAGGAGAAGCGACACGAAGTGCGCGCATCCTGGGGGCGAGTCCAGAAACGCCGAGGAACCGGCTTTGCCGGGCCTCTTGTGTTGCCCCCGGCAGGGGGTTGGCGCAGCGACACGAAGTGCGCGAAGCCTGGGGGAGAGCCTAGCTAGCCACATGCCTTGCCGTGCGAGGCGTGCAGGCCCCTGGCCTTGGCATCGGCCTCGCTCAGGTACTCGCCCTTCTTCGTCTTGCCGTAGTAGCGGTCGCCCATGCAGTGGTAAACCTTGGTCTCGTCGTTGGCCCATACCTTGCCCGCGCCGCCGCCCGGCGCGGCGGCCATCTGCGTCAGGTCGGGCGAGCCGGGCGTGCGGGTGGCGGTGCCGGTGCTGGGGGCCACGCCGGTCTTGCCGACGCTGGCCGACTGGGTTTCCACGGCCGCGGCCGGTGCAGCAGCGGCGTCCTTGCCGTACCAGGTCTTGATGCCCTTGTGGCCACGGCAGGCGCCTGCCTTGGCGTCGGGCGAGGCATAGCTGCCGTCCTTGCACTGCACGGTGGTGCCGGCGGGCGCGTCGGCGGGCACCTGGGCCTGCGCCTGCATCTGTGCGGCAAGGGCGGCGAAGCCGAGGCAGGCGGCGGCGATCCAGCGTGCGCGGTGGGTCTTGGTCATTTCGGAAAGCTCCTGGAGGTGAGGAAAAGGTTCCACCCCGCAGCTTTGGAGCGCGATCCCAGCGCCAGCTGACTTGGCGTGCCGCAAGGCCGTTCTTGCGGCTTCCTGCGCCTTCCTGCGGTCGGTGCGGTTTCCGTCCGCTTCAGGGCGAACTGGCAGTGAAGGTGACCTGCCCGGTGTAGAGCCCGGCCGGGCGGCTCGTGAGGTTGGCGTACGAGAAGGTCCAGTTGGCGGCGCGCTGGGTGACGAGCGTGCCGAAGCTGGTGGGCGTGACGTTCACCGTGGTGCCCGCGCCCGCATTGGGAATCGGCGGCGCGGGCAGGGTGGCGTCGTCGCTCGCGATGGTGATCTCCGACATCGGGATGGTGTTGCTGCCGCTCGTCAGCGGCGTGCTCGCGGTGGCGCGCAGCGCCACCTGCCCGCCGTTGCTGCGCACCTCCACCGCCAGCTTGACGCCGGCCGCGGGCGACACCGCCAGCACGGGCGCGCCGCCGTTCCAGTTGGCGGCGGTGTTGTTGCCCGTGACCGGCGAGGTCGGCCCGCCGGGAATGGTGGGCGCAAGCGTGAAGGCCGCGGTGTTGACGGTGCCGTTCACCGCGGGCCAGGCGCCGTCGCCGAGCCGGAAGAACACGAACTTGTCGATGTTGATGGTGAACTTCAGGTCGGTCGAAGCCGGCACGCCCAGGCCGGTGGTGGTGGCCGTGCCGGCGCGCACCGGCGCGTGGGCTGCGGCCACCAGCGCAGCGGCGCACAGCGGGGCGACAGCCGCGAAGGGGCCGCGCCCGTTGCGCATCAGCGGAACTCCGCGTTGACCTTGAAGCCGCCCTTCTCCCAGTCGAGCGTGCCGCTGGCCTTCAGCGGATACACCGGCGCGGGCGCCTGGCCGTCGGCGGAGGCCTTGGGCTGCAGCGCGATCAGCCGCGTCTGGCCCGGCATCACGGGCGTGCCCTCGGGCACCATCTCGAAGCGCTTGCCGGCGGCGTCGGTCGCGTCGAGGCTGCCGTCGAGCCGGCCGTGCGCGTCGCCGGTGTTGCTGACCGTCACGTACGGCGTGCGCCGGCCGTGCAACTCGCGCATGCCGGCCTGGCTCAGCGCCAGTCTGGGTTCGGCGCCGTTCACCAGCACGTACACCGCCACCGCGATGCGACCGGTGACGGGCAGGCTCAGGCTCGCGCCGCCCTGGCCCACGGCGGCGCGGTAGGCCGGCTCCACGCCCTCGATGGCCAGCATGAAGCGGCACTCGCCGCGCGGTGCATCGGCCGGCGGTTCGATCTGGAAGCGGAAGCCCGCCTTGCCGCGCGCGGGCACCTTCACCGTCTTGCGCTCCAGCAGCACCCACGGGCGGCAGCTGCCGGGCTGCAGCGCGTCGAGGTACGAGATCTCGCCCTCGGGCGAGTAGCTCCAGTCGAGCGTGCGCACCGACACCTCGGTGACGGTGGTGCCCACGTTGTGGATGTCCAGCGTCTGGCCCAGCCGCGCGCCGCTCTTGGCGGCGAGCTCGAAGCGCGACGGCATGATCGCGATCTCGAAGGGCGCGGCCGATGCCGGCATGCCGGCGAAGACGCCGGTCAGCGCGGCGGCGAGGAGGGCGAAGGTGCGAAGCAGTCTCATGGCAGTGTCTCGATCTCGAAGTAGGCCTCGAAGCCCAGCGGCATGCCGCGCGACAGGCGCACCTCGCGCGCGTCGACCTGCCACGTGAGGTCGAGCGCCTCGGTCATCCACGCGTCGCGCACCTGGCCGGTCCACACCGGCACGCGGTCGCCGGGGCGGCCGCTGCCGCTCGAGAACAGGCCGTTGGTGCGCCAGCTCACCTGCAGGCCTGCGGGCGAGCGCAGGCCGGGAATGCCCATCGGCAGCACGTAGTAGATGCGCGCCTGCCGCCCGACATAGCGCGCCGTGGCCAGCCGGTAGTGCACGCGGCCGAAGTCGATCCGCACGATGGGCGAGGTGGCCGGGCCCGGCGCGGTGATGGGCGTGTTGTCTTCCTGCGCGCGCACCTGCGCGCTCGGCGAGGCCGAGTCGTCGAGCCGCTCGACCAGCGCCATGGCCGGACCGGGCGCGGCGGCCATTCCCGCCAGCAGGGCGGCGGCGGTGGTGGTGCGCGCGGCGTGCAGGGTCGTCGTCACAGCATCGTCGCCGTGAAGCGCACCGTGCCGCTGTAGCTGCCGGCCGGGTACACCGTGGTGTTGGCGTAGCGGAAGTTCAGCGTGTTCGACATGAAGCGCGTGTCGCCGTTGACCAGCAGGACGGTCGCCGTGGCGCCGTCGAAGCTGGCGAGCGTCTGCGTGCTGCCGCCCACGAAGGTGCCGCTCTGGATGTCGCCCTCGGCGGGATTGGTGGCGTTGGTCGACACCCAGCTGATCTGGTTGAACGGGATCACCGTGGCGCTGCAGGTGGGCGCGGTGGTGCAGGTGAGTCCCACCGGCACGGTGGCGGTGAGGGTCACGGGGCGGTTCTCCACCAGCAGCCGCGCCGGCCGCGCCGGGCTCACGCGGATCGTGATCGGCTGCGAACCGGCAATGGCCGTGCCCGTCGCCAGGCCCGCGTTGGTGCCGGTGGCGTTGAACACCACCTCGTCGATGGCCACCGCCGAGCCCACCTGCAGGGTGATGCCGTAGGCGGCCGAACTGGTGGGCGCATAGGTGAAGACCGCATCCGCGCGCGGTGCCACGCCGGCCAGGAGCGCGACCGCCACCGCCGCGCGCAGCAGTTCAGACACTGGTCGCGGTGTAGGTGATGGTGGTCGTGTAGGTGCCGGGCGCCCAGGTGAGGGTCGAGCCGGTCAGCGAGAACGTCCAGGTGCCGGTCGCGACGGTTGACGGCACGAAGGTGCTCGGTGCCGCACCGGTGGCCACCAGCGTGGCGCCGCCGGGGTGCGCCAGGCCCGCGCCCGAGGTCACGCCGATATTGGTGAGCGCGGGGCCGCCCGTGGGCGCGAAGGCGCTGGCCGTGTAGCTCAGCGAGCCGCCGCCCGAACTGTTGGTCCATGCCGAGACCGGCACCGCCGCGGGGTTGGTCACGGTGCCGAGCGTGGGGGCGGTGCCGTCCCAGTTGGCGGCCTGGTTGTTGCCGGGCGTGATCGCCGGGGCGGTGGCCCAGGTGATCGGCGCGGTCCAGTTCAGCGAGTCGCCGGTGCCGGTCTGGGTGCCCACGCGAAGCAGGATGAGCTTCGGCACGGTCACGCTCAGGTTGAGGTGGGCCTGTGCCGTCACGGCGGGCGTGCCGGTCCCGTAGCCGTACTGGCTCTCGGCCAGCGCCACGCCGGCGGCCAGCGCGAGGGCCGCGCCGGCGGCGGCAGTCAGCAGTTTCGTGTGATGTCTCATCTCGGTTTCCTTTGCGTTGCGTTGAAAGAAAGCGGAACAGAACCTCGAACGGAACATGGAGGCGGCAGGGCAGCGGCGGCGGGCGTCGCCGTCATTGCCCCACCCTGGTCACGGGGATCGCCGCGCTGGCCTGGCCGCGCAGCGGCACGTCGACGCTCGCGCCCGCATCGCGCGCCGGTCCCCAGGGCAGCGGCACGGTCTCGGAGGTGAGCGTGAGCTGGTGGCGGCCGGTGGTCACCTGCGGGAATTCGAAACGGCCGTCGCGGTCGGTCACCGCGCGGTAGCGGCCGTCGAGCAGCACCTCGACGTTGGCGACGCCGCCTTCGCCGATCTGCGCTTCGCCGTCGTTGTTGGTGTCGTAGAACACGCGCCCCGCCACGCTGCCGCTGCCCGCGCTGCCGGTGCGCGCGCCCACGGCCTGGTAGGCCGAGCCGCCGGAGCCTTCCCAGCGCAGGTAGACGTACACCGTCTTGTCGCTGGTGCGAAAGAGCGCCGGCGTGTTGAGCGCCACCGGCACGCTGGTGGCGCGCGCCTGGTTCAGGTTGGCGGCGATGCCGGCGCGCCAGCCGGGCGCAAGATTCTTCTCGGCGCTGACGGTGCCCGACAGGCCGCGGCTCGTGTAGAGGCCGCCGTGCTGCGAGGTGTAGCGCAGGTTGCCGGTCACGCTGAAACCGTCGTCCAGCCAGAAGCGGAACTGCACGCCGGCGGTGGGGTAGTTGCGCGTGCTGCCGTTGCTCCGGTCGCGCGCATAGCCGATGGTGGTGGTGAGCTCGGGGCGCAGCGTCTCGAAGCGCCCGCCGATCCAGTCCTGCTCCCATTGCAGTTCTTCGCCCGTGGCAGTGCCGTCGCCGAGCACGATCGCCTCGTTGCGCCGCACCGAGAGGTTGAAGCGGCTGCGCGGCCAGTCGAAGAAGCGCGTCTGGTAGAAGGCGTCGGCGTAGAGGCTCCGGAAGCGGCTGCCTTGACTCGACGCCTGTGAAGTCGCGCCGGCCGCGGTGCCTTCGTAGCGCGTCTGCATCAGGTTCAGGCTGCCGCCGAACGAGCTGTTGCGGTCCAGCAGATACTGGAAGTTGCCGCTCACGCCGGCGCGGCGGTAGCCGAACAGGTTGAAGCTCTCGTTCGGCGCCGCGCGCTCGAAGTCGAGCGCGGCGCCCCAGTTCAGGCGGCTGTCGCTGCGGTCGATGCGCCAGTAGGCGCCGCGCGTGCCGGTGGCCAGCGGGTAGTCGCCGAAGTACAGGTTGGGCCGCGCCGCGTACACGCCGGCCTCGTGCCGCCAGGCGCCGGTGCGCGCGCCGGCTTCCAGGAAGAGGCCGTTCGAGCTGCCCGTGGCCACGCCCGGCGTCGGCGAACTCGTGCGGCTGCCCACCAGCGTGGCGCGCGCGCGCACGTCGCCGTCGCGCAGCGGCTCGCGGCCGTAGCCGATCGAGGTGGCCCAGCTCGTCACGTCCTTGCGGCCGAAGCCCTGCGCGGTGACGGGGTCGAAGTAGTAGGCCGGCACGTCGCGCGCCTGGTCGAGCTGGAACGACGCGAACCACGGCTCGCCCAGCCGCCGCGTCACGCCCAGCCAGCCCAGCGTGCCCTGGCTCTTCTCGAAGCCCGGGTAGGGCCCGCCAGCGAGGTTGCCGCGCTCGCCGAAGCCCGCGCGCACGTCGATGTCGGAATTGAAGATGCGCGTCGATGCGCCGCGCACCGTGGTCGAGCCCAGGGAAAGCCGGTAGTTGCGCGAGAGGCCGTCGGTGAGCTCGCTGTAGATGTCGCCCACCGCGGTGTCGGCGAAGGTCTGCGCGGTGAGCGGGAAGCCGAGGTTGCGCAGCGTGAAGCGGCCGCTGGTGGCCTCGCGCGCATAGCCCAGCGAGCCGATGCCGCCGCCGCTCAGGAAGCTGTCGCCGCTCAGGTGGCGCGCATCGGCCTGCAGCACGAACTCGCCGTAGTTCAGCGTCTCGCGGCGGTATTCAAAGCGCTGGCCGAACTCGCTGGCGCGCTGGCGGCCGAAGCCGGTACTGGTGGCGTCGCCGAAGCCGATGCGGCTTTCCACCAGCCAGGCGCGAAAGCCATGCGGCTGCTCGGCTTCAGGACTGGCATCGGCTTCTGCCGTGCCGGTGTCCGGGTTCATGAAGCGGTCTTCGTAGCCCTTGGGAGCGGCGTCGATGAGCGCCTTCAGGCGCGCCTGCTCCGCCTGCGCGCGGTCGATGGGTTCGATGCGCGCGTCAGCCACGACCGGTGCGGCCGCGGCCGCTGTGTTGTTCTTCGACGGCGCGGCGGTCTGGGCCTGCGCGCATGGACATCCTGCCAAGGCCGTCGCGCATCCGATCCACATGTGCGCGAGCGTCGGGCGCCACCGCGTGCCGGCGGGCCCGGCCGCTGTCCACAGCGTCACTCGAATCATCCAAAGACATCCCTGTTGTCCCGGGCGGTGGAGCCCTGTTTCGAATCAAGGATCAGGATATTTCAGATTTGTCATCTATGGTAACTTTTGATGTCTCGAAGGGTTACCTCGTCGGAGTGCGTTGGTTTTTTCGCGCAGGTCGTGCTCAGAATCGAAGCCTTTCGGATTCATCGGCACCTTGATGAAGTCGAAGGTCTTCCCCACTTCAGGAACACTTCAGGAAGTTGGTGCGGCGTCACTGCACGGACGCCTTGCCGACTTAGAATTTTTTGGCTTCGACATTTCTCATTCCATGGCTGACTCCTCCAATACCAAACTCCCGTTCCAGGCCGAAGTCGCGCAACTGCTGCACCTCGTCACGCATGCGCTGTACTCGAACAAGGAAATCTTCCTGCGCGAGCTGATCTCGAACGCGTCCGACGCCTGCGACAAGCTGCGCTTCGAGGCGCTCGACCATCCCGAGCTGTACGAAGACCAGCCCGAACTCGACGTGCGCCTGAGCTTCGACAAGGCCGCGCGCACCATCACCATCACCGACAAGGGCATCGGCCTGTCGCGCCAGGAGGCCATCGACAACCTCGGCACCATCGCCAAGAGCGGTACCAAGGACTTCATGAGCAAGCTCAGCGGCGACCAGAAGGCCGACGCGCAGCTCATCGGCCAGTTCGGCGTGGGCTTCTATTCGGGCTTCATCGTGGCCGACCGCATCACGGTCGAATCGCGCCGCGCGGGCCTGCCGGCGGAGCAGGGCGTGCGCTGGGCCAGCGGCGGCGCGGGCGACTTCGAGGTGGCCGACATCACGCGCGCTGCGCGCGGCACCAGCATCACGCTGCACCTGCGCGACGATGCCGACGAATACCTCAATGCCTGGAAGATCAAGCAGATCGTCGGCAAGTACTCGGACCACATCTCCCTGCCCATCCTGATGGAAAAGGAAGAGTGGAAGGACGGCGAGAACGACCAGCCCGGCGACATGGTGAAGACCGGCGAATGGGAAACCATCAACAAGGCCAACGCCCTGTGGAGCCGCCCCAAGAAGGACATCACCACCGAGCAGTACGAAGAGTTCTACAAGAGCATCAGCCACGACTTCGAGGCGCCGCTGGCCTGGAGCCACAACCGCGTGGAAGGCAGCACCGAATACACGCAGCTGCTCTACATCCCGGCGAAGGCGCCGTTCGACCTGTGGAACCGCGAGAAGAGCGCGGGCGTGAAGCTGTACGTGAAGCGCGTCTTCATCATGGACGACGCCGAGGCGCTGATGCCCAGCTACCTGCGCTTCGTGAAGGGCGTGATCGACTCGGCCGACCTGCCGCTGAACGTGAGCCGCGAGCTGCTGCAGGAAAGCCGCGACGTGAAGGCGATCCGCGAAGGCAGCACCAAGCGCGTGCTCGGCATGCTGGAAGACCTCGCGAAGAAGCAGAAGACCGGCCCTGAAAGCGGCGAAGGCAAGATCGACGTGGGCTCGGGCGAATCGGTGCCCGCGCCCGATCCGACGGAGGCTGTGACCGACGTGGTCGACAAGAACGCGCCGACCGCCGCGGAGGCTGCGGTGGCGGCCGCCGACGAGTCCGGCAAGTACGCCCGGTTCTATGCCGAGTTCGGCTCGGTGCTCAAGGAAGGCCTGGGCGAGGACTTCGGCAACCGTGACCGCATCGCCAAGCTGCTGCGCTACGCCTCCACGACCACCGACACGGTGAGCGTGAGCTTCGCGGACTACAAGGCCCGCATGAAGGAAGGCCAGGACGCGATCTACTACATCACGGCCGACACGCTCGCCGCCGCGAAGAACAGCCCGCAGCTCGAGGTCTTCAAGAAGAAGGGCATCGAGGTGCTGCTCATGACCGACCGCGTCGACGAGTGGGCGCTGAACTACCTCAACGAGTTCGACGGCACGCCGCTGCAGAGCGTGGCCAAGGGCGCGGTCGACCTGGGCAAGCTGCAGGACGACGCCGAGAAGAAGGCTGCCGAGGAGGCCGCCGAATCGTTCAAGCCGATGCTCGAGAAGCTCAAGGAAGCGTTGAAGGACAAGGCCGAGGACGTGCGCGTCACCACCCGCCTGGTCGATTCGCCCGCCTGCCTCGTGGTGCAGGACGGCGGCATGAGCACGCAGCTCGCGCGCATGCTCAAGCAGGCCGGCCAGCCCGCGCCCGAGCTCAAGCCCGTGCTCGAGGTGAACGCCGAGCACCCGCTGGTGAAGAAGCTCGAAGGCTCCGCGCACTTCGACGACCTCGCCAACATCCTGTTCGACCAGGCGCTGCTGGCCGAAGGCGGCCTGCCGGCCGACCCGGCGGCCTACGTGAGGCGCGTCAACGCGCTGCTGGTGTGAGTCCGCGGCCGCGCGTCATCCGTGGTGCGGCCCTCGCCTCGGCGGGGTTGCTGCTGCTGATGACGGGCGGCTGTTCGCACTATCACATCGGCATTCCGCTGGCGCCCGGGCTCTCGCTGGGGCTGGGCGCCACCAGGGACGGCAATTTTTCGGTCGGTCTGAACACCGGCTTCGGCCCGCTCGGCGCGGGCGTGGCGGTGAACAACGGCGGCCTGGTGTCCGGCTCGGCCGGCGTGGGCGTCGGCGTGGGGCCGATCTCCACCGGCGTCAGCAAGGGCGCGGTGCTCTACGACCCGAAGGCCGCGCCTGCGGCCGGCATCGTGGCCGCGGCGCCGGTGGCGCCCGGCAACGTCGTCGCACCGGCAGCTTCGGCCGCACCGGTTGCATCGGCGGCTGCGTCGCAAGGTCCTGCTCCCGTGCGCTATTCGACGCCCGCGGCGCCGTTCACGCCGATCGAGCCCGTGGCTTCCGCCGCGCCGCCTGCAGCTCCCCCGGCACCTCCGGCGGCGAATGCCGCACGTGCAACCCGTGCGGCAACCCCGGCAAGGGCTCCGCTCGTCAAGATCACGCGTCCGCCGCCCGAGCCTGCGGCACCGGCGGTGAATGTCACCTATCGCTCGCCGCCCGTGGCTGCCGCCGCGGCGTCGGCCCGGGAAGCCGGCACGCCTGGCAATCCTGTCGCGCCCTGATGGACGCGCCCCTTCCATCATCCGCGCCGCGGACCGGCGCGAGGCTGTCCCGATGAGTCTCAACACGGAAGCCGTCCTGGCGCTTGCCCCCGACGATGCGTCGGCCAAGGCCGCCAAGGGCCTGGTCGCGCCCGCCAAGTGGCCCACGCTCGCGTTCTCCGACGAGGCCGTGTGGGGCGAATGCCAGGGCAGCGGCAGCAAGCCCTACCAGACGCAGGTCGACCTCTCGGGTCCGGTGTTCCGCTGCTCGTGCCCGAGCCGGAAGTTCCCCTGCAAGCACGGCCTCGCGCTGATGCTGATGCGTGCCCAGAACGAGGCCAGCTTCAGCAAGGGCGACCCGCCGCCGTGGGTGGCGGAGTGGCTCGCCTCGCGCCGCGAGAAGGCCGAGAAGAAGGAGGCGCGCGCCGCCGAGCCGCCGGCCGCGCCCGATCCCGCTGCGGCCGCGAAGCGCGACGCGCAGCGCTGGAAGCGCATCGAGGCCGGCGTGCAGGAACTCGCGCGCTGGCTCGACGACCAGACCCGGCGCGGCCTTGCGTCGCTCGGCAGCGAGCAGCAGCAGGCCTGGGGCGCGATGGCCGCGCGCATGGTCGACGCGCAGGCGCCGGGCCTCGGCCAGCGCATCGTGCAGGCGGCCGAACTCATCGGCGTGGGCGAGGGCTGGCCGGCGCGGCTGCTCGACCGGCTCGGCCGGCTGCAGCTGATCGCCGACGCGGTGCCGCGCCGCGAATCGCTTTCGCCCGCCACGCTGGCCGACCTGCGCACCGCGCTCGGCTGGCCGCAGGACCGCGAGGCCCTGCTCGCCGAAGGCGAACGCGTCGGCGACCATTGGCTGGTGCTGGGCCAGTGCACCGACGAGCGCGACGGCAGGCTGGTCGAGCGCCATGTGTGGCTGCAGGGCCGCGCGAGCGGACGCCGCGCCTTGCTGCTCGACTACGCGCACGGCGGCCGCGGGTTCGAGACCGGGTGGATCAGCGGCAGCGAACGCCCGGCGGTGCTGTGCTTCTATCCGGGCCATGCGTCGCAACGCGCGCTGGTGGCCGAGCTGCCGGCCGATGCATCGAGTGCGGCGGCGGCGCCCGCATCCGCCGCACCTGCCATGGACACCCCTGGCGAATGGCAACGCGCGGCGCGGCAGATCGCCGCCAATCCGTGGCAGCCGCTGCTGCCGATGGTGTGGGACGGCGCCGTGCCCAGCCGCGACGGCGACCGCTGGTGGCTGCGCCTCGAGGCCGCGCCGCAGGCCTTGCCGATGCAGCTCGCCGCGCAGGAAGCGTGGCAACTGATGGCGCATTCCGGTGGCGCGCCGCTGCGGGTGTTCGGCGAATGGGACGGCGAGCACTTTGTGCCGCTGACCGCGTGGTCGACGGATGCGGCATCGGGGGCCGCGCCGGTCTGGACCCTGGCCGGAGCGCGCGCATGAGCCACTGGAACCAGCTGCTGCAGGCCGCGTTGGTCGGCACGTCGCGCCAACCGGTGCCCGCGGCCGAGGGCATGCCGGGCGAGTTCGCGGTGCTGCTGCACGCCCTGCAGGCCGGCGAGGCGCAGGGCCATCTGCTGCGCGCCGCGGGCGTCCTGGCCGTGGGACGTCGAGCGGGCTTCATCGCGCCGGGCCTGTCGCCATCCGATGCGCCCGTCGCCGGCGCCGACGAGCGCTCCGAACTGAAAGAGCCGCTGCTGCAGGCCGCTATCGCCGATGCGCTCGTCAACGGTCCGCTGCGCCTGCAGCACGAAGCCCTTGCTGCGGTGGCAACCGCGGGCCTGCGCTTGCCGCACGGGCTGCTGCCCACCGCGCTCGACGCCGGCCGCCGCAGCATCGAACTGCGCGCTGCCGTCGTTCCCGCACTGGGCGAGCGCGGCCTCTGGCTGGCCGCGCGCAATGACGACTGGCGCTATGCCGCCGGTGCCAGCGAGCAGGCCGACGCGCAGACGCGATGGGACGAAGGCAGCCTCGAACAACGCCGCGCGGTGCTGGCCGAGCAGCGCCGCACCGACCCGGCGGGCGCCCGTGCGCGGCTCGTGGCCGAGCTGCAGCAGTTGCCCGCGAAAGACCGCGCCACGCTGCTCGCTGCGTTGGCCGTCAACCTCGGCCTCGACGACGAGGCGCTCATCGATGCGCAGCTCGACGACCGCGCGCGCGACGTGCGCCAGGCCGCGGCCGAACTGCTGCAGCGCCTGCCGGGCAGCGCGCATGTGCAGCGTGTCGCGGCCTTCCTGTCGCCACTGTTGACGCAGGCGGGTGCCCTGTGGCGCATCGACGCGCCCGAGGCCGCCGACGCGCGCTGGAAGGACGACGCCATCGACCCCGTTCGCCCCACGCACGACAACCTCGGTGAGCGAGCCTGGTGGCTCTACCAGCTGGTGCGCCAGTTGCCGCTCGCGTGGTGGACCGCGCGCACCGGCATGACACCCGCTGCGCTGCTCGATTGGGCCGCGCAGGGCGACTGGAACGACGCGCTGCTGCGCGGCTGGAACGACGCCGTCGCCGCCGCGCCCGACTTCGACTGGTGCGACGCCATGCTCGATCGGCCGCGCACGCAGCGCGCCTGGACCGGCCAGCTGCTCGCGCTGCTGCCGCGCGGCCGGCGCGAGCGCCACTGGCTCGCCGAACTCGGCGAGGACGGCAGCGGCCTGCACGAGGTGGTGGGCTTTGCCGACCAGGCCTGCGCACCCGGCGAGACGCCGTCGCCCGAACTCTCCACCCGGCTCGCCGCCGCATTGCGCACGCGCGTGGAGGCCGGCGCGCTCGTCAACGACTACGTGCTGCGGCAGGTGCTCACCAGCGCCGCGGCGCTGCTGCATCCCTCGGCGCTGCACACGCTGGCGGACCTGCCGCGCGCGGCCGACGAAACCCCGGGCACCGCCAACGCGCTGGCCGACACCGCGCGCATCGTGCGCGCGCGCCAGCTGTTCCACACGCTTTCATCTTCCTCTCCATCCCAAGGCCGTCCATGAGCAATGTCCTGCGCCAGCATGCCGAACAGCAATTCGCCGAAGAACTCGATGCGCTCCAGAAAGTCGACGACCGCCAGCGCCCGGCCAGCTGGAAGCTCTCGCCCTGGGCCGTGCTCACCTACCTGATGGGCGGCAAGCTGGCCAGCGGCTTCGAGGTCAGCCCCAAGTACATCGGCAATCCGCGGCTGATGGAAATCGCCGTGTCCACGCTCGCCACCGACCGCGCGCTGCTGCTGTACGGCGTGCCGGGCACGGCCAAGTCGTGGGTGTCGGAGCACCTGTCGGCCGCCGTCAGCGGCGACTCGACCATGCTGATCCAGGGCACCGCCGGCACCAGCGAGGAGCAATTGCGCTACGGCTGGAACTACGCCGAGCTGCTGGCCCACGGCCCGTCCGAGAAGGCGCTGGTGCCGAGCCCGCTGGTGAACGCCATGCGGCTGGGCAAGATCGCGCGCGTCGAGGAGCTCACACGCATCCCCGCCGACGTGCAGGACACGCTGATCACCGTGCTCTCCGAAAAGACCTTGCCCATTCCCGAGCTCGGCACCGAGGTGCAGGCGGTGCGCGGCTTCTCGGTGATCGCCACCGCGAACAACCGCGACAAGGGCGTGAACGAACTGTCGAGCGCGCTCAAGCGCCGCTTCAACACGGTGGTGCTGCCGGTGCCCGCGAGCGAGGCGGAGGAAGTGCAGATCGTGGTCAAGCGCGTGTCCGAACTGGGCCGCGCCCTCGCGCTGCCGGCCGAGCCGCCCGCGCTGCAGGAAGTGCGGCGCGTGGTGCAGATCTTCCGCGAGCTGCGCAACGGCCAGACCGAGGACGGCAAGACGCGCATCAAGTCGCCGAGCTCGACGCTCTCGACCGCCGAGGCCATCTCGGTCATCAACAGCGGCATGGCGCTGGCCGGCCATTTCGGCGACGGCGTGCTGCGCTCGGTGGACGTTGCGTCGGGGCTGATCGGCGCGGTCATCAAGGACCCGGTGCAGGACCAGGTGGTGTGGAAGGAGTACCTCGAGACGGTGGTCAAGGAACGCACCGACTGGAAGGACCTTTATTGCGCCTGCCGCGAACAACTGTGAGGCCGCCGCACCGCATGTCCGACATTTCTCCCATTCCCGCATCGTCCACCCCCGCACTGCAGACCACCCAGGTCCACCTCGACGGCCTCTTCGACGTTCTCGCCAAGCACCTGTACTCCACGCCCGTGGTGGCGGTGCGCGAGCTGATCCAGAACGCGCACGACTCCATCTCGCGGCGCCGCCTCGAAGACCCGACGTTCACCGAGCCCGGCCGCATCGACGTGCTGGCCGACGAGGCCGCGCAGACGCTCGTCATCCGCGACAACGGCTCGGGCCTCACCGAGCCCGAGCTGCACCGCTACCTGGCCACGCTGGGCAACGGCTACACGCGCCAGCTGCGCGCGTCGGAGAAGGAAGGCAGCGACGAACTGATCGGCCTGTTCGGCCTGGGCTTTCTCTCGGCCTTCGTGGTGGCCGAGCAGGTGCTGGTGAACAGCACCTCGTACCAGTCGCCGGAGGAAGGCTGGCGCTACCGTTCGTCGGACGGGCGGCGCTACGTGGTGCAGGCGATCGACGCGCGGCCGGTGGGCACCGAGATCCACCTGGCCATGCGCAGCGACTTCAACCACCTGTGCTCGGCCGGCGTGCTGAAGAAGGTGCTCGGCCGCTACTGCGCGCTGCTGCGCGAGCCGCTGTGGTTCGACGACGAATGCGTCAACGCCGAGCCGCCGCCGTGGCGCGCCACTGCCGACGGCGTGGTGGTGCATCCGGCGGTGCTGCAGCGCCAGCGCATGGCCTTCGCCGCGCGCATGGAGCGGCATTTCGAGCCCATCTGCGTCATCCCGGTCGAGCCCGAGGGCGACAGCGATGCGCGCGGCCTGCTGTGGGTGCAGGACGGCGCCACCTACGGCACCAGCGACAACCGCCACCTGAGCGTGTACGTGCGCGGCATGCTGCTCGACGACGAGGCGCGCGACCTGCTGCCGGTGTGGGCCGGCTTCATCGGTGGCGTGATCGAGTCGAACGCCCTCACGCCCACCGCGAGCCGCGAGGACCTGCAGCGCGACGGCGCCTACCAGGCCACGCGCGCGCACATCCAGGATGCGCTCATCCGCGGCCTGGCCGAGTTGTCGCGCTCGCAGGCGCCCGCATGGAGCCGCCTGCTCACGCGCCACAACGAGGCGCTGCTGGGTGCCGCGCTGTGCGAAGAAGAGCTTTTCACCATGCTGGCCGATGCCGTGCGCCTGCCCACCAGCCAGGGCGACCTGCCGGTGCGCAGCCTGGTGCGCGAAGGCCGCATCCACCTGAGCCTGGGCCAGAGCGGCGGCTTCGAGGACGTGCTGTTCCGCGCCCTGCAGGTGCCCGTGGCGCGCGGCGACCGCTATGCCGTGGCGGGCTTCCTGCGCCAGTACGTGCGCGACCGCGGCGTGCAGCTCATCGAGATCGGCACCGCCGCCGGCAACGCCCGCATGTTCCGCGCCGACGACCTGCCGGCGTCCGAACTGGAATGGCTGCGCGAGCATCTCGCGTGGGGCGAGCTGGTGGTGCCCGCGCGCTTCCTGTCGCCCGAGCTGCCGCTGATCGCCGTGCCCGACCGCGAGGCGCAGCTGAAGGCCCGGCTCGATGCGGACGACGCGAAGAAGCGCATGGCCGGCGCCGCGCTGAGCCTGGCGCGCGCGTTCACGCAGCGCATCGACGCGAGCGTGTCGGCGCGGCTCTACGTGAACCTCGACAACCCCGCCATCCAGGCGTTGCTGCAGAGCCACCGCGAAGGCCGCGCCGTGCCCGCGCACGCGGTCGCGCTGCTGCGCAGCTTCAAGGCCATCATGGCGCCGGGCGGCGAGGAGCTGAAGGGGCAGCCGCCGCTGGTCGAGCTGCTGGACGACTACAGCCAGGCCGTGGCCGCGCTCTGCGCGCCGACCGCGAAGCCTTGACGCGAATACAGACACATCACAAAGGAGGATCACCCACATGGACAGCTTTGCCTGGGTCAACGACCTGTCGGACCGCCTGGAGGAAGAAGGCCAGCAGCGCCTCGCCTACCTGATCCACGACGTGCCGCACCAGCAGTTCCAGGGCAACCACGCGCTGGTCGAGGCGCTGGTGCCCGAGGCGCTCGCCACCGCGCGCAGCCTGGACATCCCATGGCTCGACGTGTACTTCAAGCACTGGCTGTGCGCCTCGCGCGTGGCGCGCCACCACGGCGAAGTGCAGCTCGGCGAGGTGGTCAGCGCCTACGAGGGCGCGCACCAGGAGAAGACCCAGGGCTGCCCGCAGAGCGTGTGCGTCACCCAGGACCTGGTGGCCACCTATGCCAACGTCGACGGCCCCGGCTGGGCGCAGGAGCGCCTGGACGCCTGCGACGAGACGCTGGCGCGCATCGACCCGAGCTGGGGCTGCTTCGGCTGCCTGAGCATCGAGCGCGCGAACGCCATGGGCGACCAGGGCCAGCCGCGCGAGGCGGTGCTGTACCTGAAGAACCAGCGCGAGCAGCAGCGCCGCGCCGGCGAGGAGGTGACCACGCTGTTCGTCACCACCGAGGTCGAGCAATGGCTGGCCGCGGGCGATGCGCGAACGGCGCTGCAGCTGCTCGACGACTCCGAGGACGATGCCGACGAGGACGACCGCCGCGAGCAGTCGGCGCGCCTGCTGCAGCGCTGCCGCGCGCTCGCCATGGCCGGCGAGCCGCAGGCCGGGTGGGACATGCTGCCGGCCTTCGAGGATCTCGAAGTGGCCGACCACGTGTCGTGGTGCCGTGCCGCCATCGTGGCCGCGCGTGCGTTGCCGGAGCTCAACACGCCCGCGCTCGGCCACGCGATCTGGACCACCATCGAGCACCTGCACACGGTCGGCAGCCACCGCCTGCTGATCGACCTCGCCAACGCGCAGGCCGAACTGGCGCTGGCGCGGCAGGTGCCGTGGCTGGCCGCCCAGGCCGTGGCCCGCGCGCGCCATCACGTGCCGCTGCTGCGCGAGGACTTCGGTGCCGGCGCCAGCGTGCAGAAGGCCGCGCAGGCGCTCGCCGCCGCCGCGGTGCCGGACGCACCGCGCAGCCCCGAGGAACTGCCCGGCTGGCTGCGTTCGCCCGAAGCCGAGGGGCTGTCGAACGAGACCGTGATCCAGTGGCTCGAGCAGGCGCACCTGGCGCTGCCGCACGACGAAGGCCTGGCGATGATGCTGGCCTCGGCGCTGTCGAACTACGGCTGCCATGAACTCGCGCGCACACGTCTGCAGGCCATGGTGCTGGCGGCACCGCAATCGGTGGCGCTGCAGAACCACTGGTTCGGCCTGTGCTTCAACGCCGGCGACCTGGCCGCCATCGAGGAGCAGGCGCGCCGCATCGATGCCGCGCAGCCGTCCATGGCTGCCTGGTACCGCGCACGCGTCGCGTTCAAGGAGGCGCGCTATGCGCAGGTCGGCCCGCTGGTCGAGCAGGTGCTGCAGCACGACCCCGAGGCCGTTCCCACGCGCCGCCTGTGGGCCGATGCCGCCATGCAGCTGAAGGACTTCGGCACCGCCGTGGCGCAGCGCCGCATGGTGCTCGAGGCCGAGGAGGCGCCCGGCCCCAACCAGCGCTGGGAGCTGCTGATCGCCGCCACCGCGGCGCAGCAGTGGGCCGAGGTGCGCGCACAGGCCCGCGCGCTCGAGATGGAGCTCGAAGCCGGCCAGCCCGAGGACGACGTCATCGAGGAAGACTGGGGCCTGGTCTACCTGCGCCACGACGAGAACGGGCGCGAGCGCGACGTGCTCGCGCGCCGCACCGGCCCGGCCACCGCGCGCATCGTGCAGCCTTCGCCGCGCGGCCTGGCGCAGCGCCTGGGCGACTGGGTGGTGTTCGAGCCCAAGCTGGCCGAGCAGCCGCCCGAGGACGAGGAAGAACTGCGCAGCTACACGCGCGTGTTCACCGAGCCCGTGCACGTGCTGCACAAGGGCGGCCATGGCCCGAGCTACATGATCGACGGCGTGCATCCCGGCGAGGACCGCGTGAGCGCGCTGCGCGACGCGCTCGACGAGGAGGGCTGGAGCACCTGGCAGTACAGCAACGACCACTACCGCGTGACCGACCCCGACGCGAGCGGCGAGGACATCGGCGATGACGGGGAGGAAGGCGACGATGACGATGACGACATCGAGGACGGCCTGCCCGGCCTCTACCTCGCCGTCACCGCGCCGTCCGACGTGCCGCCGCACGTCATCGCCGCGCGCGTGGCCGCGCTGTGCAAGGGCCTGCAGCTGTGCTGGACCGAACTGGCCCGCGCCGCCGGCGAGCCCACCGAATGGCACGAGGCGATGGAAGCGCGCTACGGCCTCTGAGGCGCGGCTTTCTTTTCTTCACTTGACGCACTGAAGGAACCATGGGCTCTCCGCTGCACTACTTCGGCATCCGCCACCACGGGCCCGGCTGCGCGCGCAGCCTGCTGCGCGCCTTCGAGTCCCTGCAGCCCGACTGCATCCTGGTCGAAGGGCCGCCCGAGGGCGAGGGCCTGCTGTCCTTCATGGCGCATGCCGACCTGCGGCCGCCGGTCGCGATGCTGATCCACGCGGGCGAGGACACGGGGCTCGCGGCCTTCTACCCGTTCGCCGAGTTCTCGCCCGAGTGGCAGGCGCTGCAGTGGGGCGTGAAGCGCGGGCTGCCGACGCGTTTCATCGACCTGCCGCAGGCGCACCGGATGGCGATCGAGCAGGCGGCGAGGGCGGCCGATGAAGCCGAGGCAGCGAAGGCCGAAGCCGGAGCAGGCGAAGCAGGAGGTGCCGCCGAAGCCGGGCCCGAAGCCGGCGCACCGCTCGGCGACGACGCGACCAGCGAGGCACCCGCGGCCGAGGCGGCCGGCCTCGCCGAAGCAGCCGCGTCCATGCCCGACGATCCCTTCGACTGGCTCGCCCATGCCGCCGGCCATGCCGACGGCGAGAGCTGGTGGAACCACATGGTCGAGGAGCGCGGCGATGGCGAGGACCTGTTCGGTGCCATCGCGGAAGCCATGACGGCGGTCCGCGCGGAGACGCCGGAAGACCGCCGGGGTGCGCGTGCGGCACGGCGCGAGCAGCTGCGCGAAGCCTTCATGCGCCAGGCCATCCGCGAGGCGGTCAAGGCCGGCCACCAGCGCATCGCCGTGGTCTGCGGCGCTTGGCATGTGCCCGCGCTGCAAGGCGCAACCACCGCGAAGGCCGACGCCGCCTTGCTCAAGGGCCTGCCGAAGCTGAAGGTGCTCGCCACCTGGGTGCCATGGACCTACCGGCATCTCACGAGCGCCAGCGGCTACGGTGCCGGCATCGACTCGCCCGGCTGGTACGAGCACCTGTGGCAGCAGGGGGCGCATGCAGCCGGCCGCACGACGGGCTGGCTCGCACGTGTAGCCGGGCTGCTGCGCGCGCACGACCTCGACTGCTCTTCCGCCCACCTGATCGAGGCCACGCGCCTGGCCGACACGCTGGCCGCGCTGCGCGAGCGCCCCGCGCCCGGCCTGCCCGAGCTCGACGAGGCCGTGCGCAGCGTGATCTGCATGGGTGAGCAGGCGCCGCTCGCGCTGATCCGCGAACGCCTCACGGTCAGCGACCGCATGGGCCAGGTGCCGGCCGAGGTGCCGACCGTGCCGCTGCAGCGCGACATCGAGCAGATGCAGAAGAGCCTGCGCCTGAAGCCCGAGGCCACCGCGCGCACGCTCGACCTCGACCTGCGCCAGTCCAACGACCTGGCGCGCAGCCACCTGCTGCACCGCCTGCGCCTGCTCGACCTGCCGTGGGGCGCGCGCGCCGCGGGGCAGCGCTCGGGCCGCGGCACCTTCCACGAGGTGTGGCAACTGCAGTGGCAGCCCGAGTTCGCGCTGCGCATCATCGAGGCCAGCCGATTCGGCGCGACCGTGGCGCATGCCGCCACCTCGCGCGTGATGGAAAAGCTGGCCGCCGAAACCTCGCTCACCGTGCTGGCGGAACAGGTCGACACCGTGCTGCTGGCGGACCTGCCCGTCGCCGTGCAGGCGGTGACCCGCGCACTCGAGGACCGCGCCGCGCTCACCGGCGACGCGGTGCAGCTCATCGGCGCGGTGCCGCCGCTGGCCAACGTGTTCCGCTACGGCAGCGTGCGCCAGACCGACAGCGCGCTGCTCTCGCACGTGCTCGACAGCCTCATCGTGCGCGGCGCCATCGGCCTGCCGATGGCCTGCGGCGCGCTCGACGCCGAGGCGGCCGAGTCGCTGCGCACACGGCTCATCGCCGCGCACGACGCGGTGCGCCTGCGCGACGGCGAGGAAACCACCGCCGCGTGGCGAAGCGCGCTGCACGGCATCGCCTTCGGTGAAAGCGCCGCGCCGCTGCTGCGCGACGTGGCCTGCCGGCTGCTGCTCGACGATGCGCAGGTCGACAGCGAAGGGGCGTCGCAGCAGCTCGCGCGCAACCTCTCGAGCGGGGCGCCGCCGACCGAGGCCGCCGCGTGGCTCGAGGGCTTCCTGAACCGCAACGCGATGGTGCTGCTGCACGACGAGGCCGTGTGGCCGCTGGTCGACGGCTGGCTGTCGGCGCTGGGTGAAGCGCATTTCCTGCAGGTGCTGCCCCTGGTGCGCCGCAGCTTCGCGGACTTCTCGGGCGCCGACCGGCGCGCGCTGGGCGAGCGCGCCAGGCGCGGTGCGGTGAAGGGCACGGGCGCGGTGGCCACCGCCGCGGCCGACTGGGACGAATCGCGCGCGGTGCTCGCGCTGCCGCTGTTGCGGGAACTGCTGGGGGTGAAGGCATGAGCGCCGCGCCGGGCCGCCCCAAGCAAGCTCGCACCGCAGCGCGAAGCGCGGAGGTCTTCCAATGAGCGCCGCGCCGGGCCGCCCCAAGCAAGCTCGCACCGCAGCGCGAAGCGCGGAGGTTTTCCAATGAGCGCCGCGCCGGGCCGCCCCAAGCAAGTTCGCACCGCAGTGCGAAGCGCGGAGGTCTTCCGATGAGCGCCGCGCCGGGCCGCCCCAAGCAAGCTCGCACCGCAGCGCGAAGCGCGGAGGTCTTCCGATGAGCGCCGATCCGAACGCCATCGACGACGAAGGCGCACCGCCGCCCACCGACCGCCTGCAGCGCTGGCGCCTCGTGCTCGGCAGCGAGGCCACGCCCAGCTGCGGCGCCGTCGAGGGCCGCGTGCGCGAGATCGACATGGCGCTGGCCGCACTCTACGAGGCCGACAGCCGGCGCGGCCTGGGCAAGGGCGGCCAGCGCGGCGGCCGCGGCGATTCGGCGCCCAGCGTGGCGCGCTGGCTCGGCGACATCCGCAAGTACTTTCCGAGCCAGGTGGTGCAGGTCATGCAGCGCGACGCGATGGAGCGGCTCAACCTGCGCCAGATGCTGCTGCAGCCCGAGATGCTCGAAAGCGCGCAGCCCGACGTGCACCTGGTGGCCAACCTGGTGGCCTTGTCGAGCGTGATCCCGGCGGGCACCAGAGACACCGCGCGCGCCGTGGTGCGCAGGGTGGTCGACGAGCTCATGAAGAAGCTCGAGGAGCCGATGCGCAGCGCCGTCAGCGGTGCGCTCAACCGCAGCCAGCGCAACCGCCGGCCGCGGCATTCGGAGATCGACTGGAACCGCACCATCCGCGCCAACCTGCGCCACTGGCAGCCCGAGTACCGCACCGTGGTGCCGCAGTCGCTGGTGGGCTACGGCCGCAAGGCCCGCCAGCCGCAGCGCGAGGTCATCCTGTGCATCGACCAGAGCGGCTCGATGGCGGCCTCGGTCGTGTACTCGAGCATCTTCGGCGCGGTCATGGCCAGCCTGCCGGCGGTCGCCACCAAGCTCGTGGTGTTCGACACCGCGGTGGTCGACATGACCGAGCAGCTGCAGGACCCGGTCGACCTGCTGTTCGGCGTGCAGCTGGGCGGCGGCACCGACATCAACGGTGCCGTGGGGTACTGCCAGACCCTGGTGCGCGAGCCGCGCAACACCATCCTGATATTGATCTCCGACCTCTACGAAGGCGGCGTGGAAAGCGGCCTGCTGCGCCGCGCCCACGAGCTGGTGGAGGCGGGCGTGCAGTTCATCGCGCTGCTGGCGCTGAGCGACGAGGGAGCGCCGGCCTACGACCGCGACCTGGCCGCCAAGCTGGCCGCGCTCGGCGTGCCGTCTTTCGCCTGCACGCCCGACGCTTTCCCGGGCCTCATGGCCGCCGCCATCAAGCGCGAGGACGTGGCGGGCTGGGCGGCCGGCCAAGGCCTCAAGACCAGCAGGGCGGCCTGAGGCGAACGGGCGACCCGGCCCGAACCCGGCCTAACATGTCGGCTGGAAGCTCCCCCGGAGACCGCCTCCCATGACCCGCCGACCGCTGCTGCTGCAACTGCTTGCCATGGCCGCACTGGCCGCCCTGTCGCTGCCCCGTGCCGCCAGGTCGCAGCTGGGCTACCCCGCCAAGCCGATCCGCTGGATCGTTCCGTACCCCGCCGGGGCCGGCACCGACATCGTCGCGCGCACCATCGGCACCCAGCTCGCGCTCGATGCCGGCCAGCCCGTGACCATCGACAACCGCGCGGGCGGCAACACCGCGCTGGGCGCCATCGAGGCCGCGCGCGCACCGGCCGACGGCTACACGCTGCTGTCGGCCGACAACGGCACGCTGGTGTTCAACCCTGCGCTGTACCGGAACCTCAGCTACAACCCCTCGCGCGATTTCGCGCCCGTCACGCTGCTGGGCCGGCTGCCGATGGTGCTGCTGGTGGGGCCGTCCAGCGGCGTGAAGGACGCACGCGCCTTCATCGAGGACGCACGCGCCTTTCCGGGCAAGGTCAGCTTCGCCTCGGCCGGCACCGGCAGCCCGCAGCACCTGGCCATGGAGCTGCTCGAGCGCGAGGCCGGGCTCGAGATGGTGCACGTCCCGTACCGCGGCGCCGCGCCTGCGCTGGCCGACGTTGCCGGCGGCCAGCTGCCGGTGCTGATGTGCGACCTGGCCGCGTCACGCCGCTTCATCCAGAGCGGCAAGCTGCGCGCGCTGGCCGTGGCGCATCCGCGGCGCCTGCCGGAGCTGCCGAACGTGCCGACCTTCGCCGAGCTCGGCATGCCGCGCGTGGAGGCTGCGGCGCTGATGGGGCTGGTGGTGCCGGCCGGCACGCCGGGCGAGGTGGTGATGCGGCTGCAGCAGTCGGTGGCCAGTGCCATCCACGCGCCGGCCGTGCAGCGCAAGCTGGCCGAGTTCGGCGTGGAGCCCGTGGGCGACGCGCCTGCGCAGTTCGCGGCGCTGCTGCAGGGCGAGTCGGCGCGCTGGCATCCGCTGATCCGCGACCTCAACCTGACGCTGGATTGATCCGGCCAGCTGCTTCGATCGATCAGTTGCCGCCGGTTCGCGCCGCGAGGCTCGACAGCAGGCCGACCCAATGCTGCAACCGTTCGACAGCGCCCCGGCGGCCATCGGCGGCGTTCGCTGCGTTCTGCGGCAGCGCCTGCAGTTCGCCGGCCGCCGCGGCCACGGCGCGCGCGAACTTCGCGGCATCGCCGCGCCACACCACCACGCGGTGCGCCAGGCCGAGTTGCGCCGCGCGTCCCGCGTTGATCGCCTGCTCGGGCTGGTCGGTCAGCAGCAGCAGGATCGGCTTGCGGTAGACCGCCGCGATCGACAGCGCCGCCATGCCGGGCGCGGACACGATGAACGCGCTGTGCGCGGCTGCCTCGATCCAGTGCTCGTCGCGTGCGTGCCAGTGCGCGCGCCGCGCATAGCCTTCTCCCACGAGGTGTGCGGGCGCGCCCGCATCGGCCAGGCCCTGCTCGAGGCCGTCGGCCAGCGCGGGGTCTTCGAAGTGCGGATTCAGGTACACCGCCGCCACCGGCCGCTCCGCGTCGCTCCGGTCGATGGCGTCCACCACCGCCACGGGCGTGGCCAGCCGGTGGCGGCCATGGCCGTCGTGCTGCGGCTCGCCATAGGCGAAGTCGTGCTCGATGCGCGCGCGGCTGCGGTCGATCTGCCAGGCCACGACGCCGCCGAAGAGCCTGGCGACGGCGGCGGGCATGCGGCCCTTGAAGTTGGTCTCGAGCGCGCGGCGCAGGCTCGCGCCGTACACGTGCACCACCTTGCGCCGCCAGGACGGCAGCCAGCCCATGAGCAGCAGCGCGGGGTGGAACGAGTCGTTCACCACCAGGTCGGCGTCGCGGAAATGCGCGCGCAGGCGCCACACGTCGCGCAGCATGCGCTCGGGGCGGAACATGTAGTGCGCCACGTTGCGGTCGGTCTCGCGGCGCAGCATGTTCTGCTGCGCATCGAACTGCACCGCGTAATGGCGCGAGAGCACCGGTGCGTCGATGCCGAAGCCTGCGAGGAAGCGCGCGCCTTCGTCGGACGTGGTGAGCACCCGCACCTGCGCGCCGGCCGCGCGCAGCGCATGCGTGAGCAACTGCGCGCGCATCAGGTGGCCGCGCGCGTCCGCGGTCGCGAGGTAGAGGATGCGCGGCGGCATCGCTCAGGCTTGGTGCCGGCGCTGCACCGGCCGCGCCGCGCCTGGGCGCAGCCGCAGCATCGCGCCGGCCAGCCACATGCCCAGTGCGCCGGTGATGCCGAAACCGCGTTCGGTGTCTCGCACCTCGCGCATCAGCCGTGCGAGCCGCGCCTGTTCGTGCGGCGCCACGCAACGCTGCAGCGTGTGCGTGCACAGGCGGATGTGGCGGTCTTCGTCGGCCAGCACGCGCGCGAGCAGCGGATGCAACGCATGCTGCGCACCGATCAGCGCGCAGTGGCGCTGCAGGATGCGCGAGGCCATCTGCTCGGCCGACAGGCCGATGGCATAGGCCGGCACCAGCCCGCCGTGCGCGAAGTGCGGCGCGTGGCGGCGGATGATCGCCTGCCAGCGCGCGAGCTTGCGGCGGCTCAGCCAGTCGGGGCGCGGCGCCTCTTCGGGCGACGCCGCGGCCTGTGCGTGGCCGCCGCGCTCGACGATGGCCTGCGCGAACAGGCGCGCATGCAGTTGCTCGTCGGCCAGGTGCTGGTCGAGCTGGCGTGCCAGCCAGCCGGGCGGGTCGATGCGCAGTTCGCGCTGCAGCGCCTGCTCGGAAGACTCTTCGCCCACCATGTAGAAGCGCAGCAGCAGCATCTCGCCCGCATTGCTCGCATGCAGCTGGCGCAGCGCGGCGCGCTTGACGTGGTGCACCAGGCGCGCCTGCAGCGCGGGCCAGCCGCGCAGCAAGGGCGGCGCGAGGCAGTCGAAACCGCTGACGGTGGATTCCTCAGCGGCCATCGGCCCTGGCCTTCGCGGGCTGCTGCTGTTGCCAGCCCAGCACCAGCCCGATGAAGCTGTCCTGCAGGAACGCCCGCGCCGCGGCGTCGGCGCCTGCGAACTCGCGCTGCTGGCCGTCGTAGCGCACGTAGCCCTTGCCGTTGGCGGCACCGAGCACCAGCTTCTCGTTCTTGCGGAAGCCGCGCTGCAGCAGCGGCTGCAGCAGCGACTGCGATTCGAGTCCGTAGAGGAACAGGTCGCGTTGCACCACCTGGCGCGGGATCTGGCCGCTCAGCGCCTGCAGCTCCAGCGTCCAGTTGCCCTGCTGCATGGCCGCGGCCAGCTCTTGGCCCTTGGCGCCCGGCGCACGGAAGCGCGCGCGCGCCACCGACTTCGAGGCCTTGCTCAGGCCCAGGCCGATCGTGATGTCGGCGTCCTTCGCGCCGTCGGTGCGGTTGTCGTCGACCTGCACCAGCACGTTGGCCAGCCGCGCGGTCAGCGAGGGCTTGGCGAGCGCCTCGACGACCTGGTCGGCCGAGAGCACCACGCGCTCGGCGCTGTTCGCCTCGTTCACCACGACCTGGTATGGGTCGATGCGGATGTCGCTGAACTCGCCGCCCACCGGCGAGTGCGCGTGGCTGCTCACCGACCAGTCGCTGCCCGAGCGGCTCAGCAGCGCATGGAAGGTCAGCGGCACGCGCTGGCCGTCGCGCGACTGGCCGGAGCCCTGCAGCAGCACGTCGCCGACGATGGTCTTCCCGGCGTAGCTGCGCGTGTTGGTGAAGCGGATGGTGTGCGCCGCGGCGTCGAGCGCAGCGCGGGTCTCGGGGTCGTCGAGCGCGAGGCGGTTGCAGTCGTTGCCGCTGCCCGCGAGCGCGGCGAACGGGCAGCCCGCGTCGGACCTGAAGTTGAAGACGCCGCGGCCTGCGAAGTCGGCGGCGCTGGCCAGCGAGGCGGTGCCTGCAAGCACGAGGCCCGCCACGAGATGGCGGGCGATGAGGGACGAGCGGATGGACATGCTGATGTCTTGTTGTTGTTCTGGCGGGAGGGGTGAAGCGCAGGAGCGCTCAGGGCTTGTGGTACGAGAGCGCCTGGGCGTCCGCGTGGGTGCGGCCGGTGGTGTGCCAGCCGATGCCGCGTGCGAACGCACCCAGCATGTCGATGGCCGAGAACCCCAGGATCAGCGCCACGCCGGCCAGCCAGCGCAGGCCGCGCAGCGGCGGCAGGTCCTGGCGGTTGAGCGCCTTCATGCTGAAACCCAGGCGCGTGAACAGCACGGCCAGCGGCCCGATCGGCCCGCTCCGGGCGAGCCATTGCCAGCGCGGCGAGACATAGCTGCGCAGCAGGTGCGGCGTGAGCGAGTAGGTGTCCTGCCCGCGCATCCAGCGCAGTTTGAGCGCCTCGGCGCGCGTGTCGGGCAGGCGGTGTTCTGTGTGGGCCTGCGCCACGTAGCGGATCGGCACGCCGGCTGCTCTCAATCGCATGCCCAGCACCTGGCAGTGCGCGCGGTACACGCCGTCGAGCGCCTGGTAGCTGTGCTGCGCGAACACCTCGCGGCGGAAGGCCACGTTGTTCGCGTAGAAGTTGCTGGTGGCCCCGGCGTGGTCGGCATTGGGGAAGTACATGAAGTCGATGGTGGTCAGCGCGGTGCCCACGACGTTGGCCGCGTAGCTGGTGCGCCCCGCCACCACGGCGGGTGCGTCGGCCTGCGCGAACGGAAGCAGCATCTGCAGCAGCCAGTCGTCGTCGGGCAGGCAGTCGGCGTCGGCGAACACCACGTACGCGCAGCGCTGCGCATCGGTCGCTTCGAAGCCGGCGTTCTTGGCGTCGTAGTAGCCGGTGCTGCGCTCGATGCGCACGAAGTCGATCGCACGGCCCGCCGCACGGGCCACTGCCTCGCAGGTGGCGGGGCTCAGCCCGTCGTGCGTGACGACCACCTGCGCCAGCGCCGTGAGCGGCAGCTGTTGCCTGGCCAGCAATGCAACGAGGCGCTGCAGGCTGGTGCCCGCCCTGGCCTCGGCATCGGCGCCGCCTCGGAGGTTGTTGGTCTCCAGGACCAGCGCGCAATGCGCTGCAACTTCATCGGGCATCATCGAATTTTCCTGTCCGGTCACGGTTTTGAAAGAATCCATCCTGCTTTTATCGCACAACCGCCCGCGCCACCAGTGCCCGGGGAGAGGGGCGCGCCCATGAAGGTCAGCCTGTTCGGCGCCGGCTATGTGGGCCTGAGCTTCGCCGCCTGCCTGGCCGAGGCCGGCCACGAGGTGCTTTGCGCCGACGCCGACCTGGCTCGCGTCGAGGGCCTGCAGCGCGGCCTGATGCCGTTGCACGAACCGGATCTCGAAGCGCTGGTCGCCGCCGGGCTGGCCGCGGGCACCTTGCGCTTCACCGCCGACGAATGCGAGGCCTGCCTGCACGGCGACGTGCTCTTCATCGTGGTCAACACGCCGGCCGACGCCGAGGGCCGGGTCGACCTGCGCCATGTGATGGCGGTCGCTGCCGGCATCGGCCGGCACCGCGACCGCGAGGCGGTGGTGGTGTGCAAGTCGACAGCGCCGGTCGGCACGGCCGACCAGGTCGAGATGGTGCTGAACGGCGAGCTGTCGCAACGCGGCGCAGGGCTGCGCATCGCGGTGGCGGCCAATCCCGAGTTCCTGCGCGAGGGCTCGGCGGTGCGCGACTGCCGGCGGCCCGACCGCATCGTGATCGGCTCGGAGAACCCGTGGGCCGTCGAACTTCTGGCCCGTCTCTACGAACCCTTCATCGAGCGGCCGTCGCAGTGGCTGGTGATGGGCCGCCGCTCCGCCGAGCTTGCCAAGTACGCCGCCAACGCGATGCTGGCCACCCGCATCAGCTTCATGAACGAGATGGCGCGCGTGGCGGGGCAGACGGGCGCCGACATCGAGATGGTGCGGCGCGCGATCGGCGCGGACCGGCGCATCGGCCCCGACTTCCTGCAGGCGGGCGCGGGCTATGGCGGCTCCTGCCTTTCGAAGGATGTGCGCGCGCTCAGGCGCATGGCGGCGCGCGACGGCCAGCCCTTGCGCATCCTGTCGGCGGTGGAGGCCACCAACCACGAGCAGAAGGGCCGGCTCTTCGACCTGGTGACGCACCATTTCGAGGGCCGCATCGCGGGCAAGGCCATCGCGGTATGGGGCCTGGCCTTCAAGCCCGACACCGACGACATGCGCGACGCGCCGAGCCTCGTGCTGCTGGAACGCCTGCACGCCGCGGGTGCGCGCGTGCAGGTGTACGACCCGGTGGCCATGCCGGCCGCGCGCGACGTGGTCGGCGAGCGCGACGGCCTGCGCTGGTGCGGCAGCGCCGACGAGGCGCTGCAGGGCGCCGATGCGCTGGCGCTGGTCACCGAATGGCCCGAGTTCCGCCGGCCCGATTTCGCGCGCATCGCGCAGGTGCTGCGGGCGCCCGCGATCTTCGACGGGCGAAATCTCTACGACGCCGCCCAGGCCGAGGCCGCCGGCATCGCGTACTACGGCATCGGCCGCGGGCGTTCAGTGCTGCGCTGAGCCGTCGCCGGGCAGGAAGGCATCGCCCGGCGTCAGCGGCGCGTGCCGGTAGCTGGCTGGCGTGCGGCTGAGCTTGACGGGCGCGCCGATGCCGCGGTAGCCGCCGGGCATCTCGACCACCATCTCGCGGTGCAGCGTGTGCGGATGCTGCAGCGCGGCGTCGACCGGCAGCACCGGCGCGGCGGGCACGCCGGCGGCCATGAGCTGCTCGACCAGCTCGCGGCCGTCGAACATCGCCATGGCGGCCTCGAGCCGCTGCTTGAGCCCGTCGCGATGCACGGAGCGCGCGCCGGCCGTGCGGTAGAGCGGATCGTCCGACAGCTCGGGCAGGCCGATGCAGCGGCACAGGCGGGCGAACTGGCGGTCGTTACCCACCGCCACGAATACCGGGTCGGTGCCGGTGGCCAGTGCGTCGTACGGGTAGATGTTGGGATGCGCGTTGCCGGTGCGGCGCGGCTCGGTGCCGTCCATGAACCAGTTGGCCGCATGCGGATGCAGCAGCGACAGGCCGCTGTCGTACAGCGCCGCTTCAACGAACTGGCCGCGCCCGCTGCGGTGGCGTTCCTGCAGCGCGAGCAGCACGCCGATGACGGCGTTCAGCCCGGTCACCATGTCGACCACCGGCAGGCCCACGCGCAGGGGCCCGCCGTCGGCTTCGCCGTTGATGCTCATGATGCCGGTCATGGCCTGCACCGCGGCGTCGTAGCCGGGCAGCGCGCCCAGCGGGCCATCCGCGCCGAAGCCCGACACGCGGCACCACACCAGGCGCGGGAAGCGCTGCGACAGCGTCTCGTAGCCGATGCCCCAGCGCTCCATGGTGCCGGTCTTGAAGTTCTCGATGAGCACGTCGGCCTGCGCCACCAGGGCGAGCAGCGCCTCGCGGCCTTCCTCGGTGGCGAAGTCGAGGTGCTGCACGCGCTTGTTGCGGTTGAGGCCGTGGTAGTACGAGGCCACGCCTTCCCTGAACGGCGGGCCCCAGGTGCGCGTGTCGTCGCCCTGCGGGGGCTCGACCTTGAGCACGTCGGCACCGTGGTCGCCGAGGATCTGGCCGCAATAGGGTCCGCCGAGGATGCGGGAGATGTCCAGGACCTTGATGCCTGCAAGCGCGCCTTGGGGTGGGGTCATGTCGGTGTTCCGTGTTCCATGTTCTGTGGGATCGTTCGTTCGGCATGCGCGCGTCCGGGGCCGGCCTGCGTCCGATCGCGCACTGAAGCGGCGAACTCCGGTCAGTCGAGCTGCGCCCCGGACTTCTGCACCACGTCCTTCCACTTCACCGACTCGGTCGCGATGAACTGCCCGAGCTTCTGCGGCGACGTGTCCGCCGGCGTCTCGAGACCCTGCGACGCGAACATCTGCTTCACCTTCGGCGAGTGGAGCACTTCGGCGAACGCGTGGTTGAGCTTGGCGATGCGGTCCGCCGGCGTGCCGGCCGGCGCGACGATGCCGAAGAACACGCTCACGTCGTAGCCTTTGTAGCCCTGCTCGGAAATGGTCGGCACGTCGGGCAGGGCCTGCGAGCGCGCCACCGTGGCCACGCCCAGCGCGCGCAGCTTGCCGGCCTTCACATAAGGCAGCGCGGTGAGGATGTCGGTGAAGGTCATGCTCACCTGGTTGCCCAGCAGGTCGTTGAGCGCCGGGCCGGTGCCCTTGTACGGAATGTGCTGGAGGTCGGTGCCGGCCACCGAGTTGAAGAGCACCCCGGCGAGGTGCGACGACGCGCCGTTGCCCGACGAGGCATAGCTGAGCTTGCCCGGATTGGCCCTGGCATAGGCCACCAGTTCGGGCACGTTCTTCACCGGCAGGGCCGGGTTCACCACCAGGATGTTGGGCAGGTAGCCGACCTGGATGACGGGCGCGAAGCTCTTCACCGGGTCGTAGCTGATCTTGCGGTACAGGCTCTTGTTGATGGCCAGCGGACCGGAGGTGCCGAACATCAGCGTGTGGCCGTCGGCCTCGGCGCGCGCCACGTACTCGGCGCCGATGTTGCCGCCCGCGCCCGCGCGGTTCTCCACGATCATGGGCTGGCCGAGGCGGTCCTTCATCTCGGCGGCCAGCGTGCGCGCCATCGCGTCGGTGGGGCCGCCGGGCGGGAAGGGGATCACCAGCGTCAGCGGCCTGGAAGGGAAGGCATCGGCCGCGTGCGCGGCCGGCAATGCGGTGAGCAGTGAGGCGGCGCAGGCGGCCAGCAGGAAGGTCGAGCGTTTCAAGGGTTGTCTCCGGTTCTTGGTGTCGGTGGTTGCGCAAGGCTCAGGCAAGTGCCGTCGCGCTGCGTTCGCTGGCGGCCGTGTTCCAGTCCGCGGGCATGGCGTCGGGCGACAGCGGGTCGCGCGGCAGCACGCGGTGCAGCAGCACCAGTTGCGCCCAGTGCAGGCGCGCGGCGGAGCCGGTGTGCGAGGCCTCCCACGCC
Source organism: Variovorax paradoxus (assembly GCF_902712855.1). NCBI lineage: Bacteria > Pseudomonadati > Pseudomonadota > Betaproteobacteria > Burkholderiales > Comamonadaceae > Variovorax > Variovorax paradoxus. Next base: position 87,786 of record NZ_LR743507.1, on the reverse strand, counting down.
ATCGCGATGGCGCTGGTGCAGTGATAGAGCGCCGAGGCGGCCTGCCGTGCGAGCACGTCGCCGCCCTCGTGCGCGGCGGTCTCGGTCAGCGCCGCGGCGCGGGCGAGCGCGTCGCGCAGCGCCTTGGCAAAGCCGGGTGCGAGCGTGGCGTCGGCCAGCAGTTTCTCGCAGTGCGCGCGCAGCACGGGCAGCGAGCCTTCGCGCTTGACCGCGCGGATCACGTCCAGCGCCACGATGTTGCTGGTGCCTTCCCAGATCGAGCCCAGGTGCGCGTCGCGCACGAGCCGCGCGTCGCTCCACTCCTCGATGTAGCCGCAGCCGCCGCGCACTTCCATCGCATCGCCCGTGACCTTGCGTGCATCGCGGCAGGCGCGGAACTTGATGAGCGGCGTGAGGATGCGCAGCAGCGCATAGGCGTCGGGCTCGCCCGCGTCGGAACGCGCGAGCGCCAGCGCGGTCTGGCACACCATGGTGCGGGCCTGTTCGGCCGGCAGGCGCAGCTTGTCGAGCTGGCGCTGCATCAGCGGCATCTGCGCGAGGGTGCGGCCGAAGGCGCGGCGCTCCGAGGCGATGAATTCGGCCTCGGCCACTGCCCGGCGCATCAGGCCGGCGGCACGCACGCCGTTCGACAGGCGCGAGTTGTTGACCATGTCGACCATCTGCACGAAGCCGCGGCCGGCCTCGCCGACCAGGTACGCGCGCGCGCCTTCGAGGCGGATCTCGCCGCTGGCCATCGAGCGCGTGCCCAGCTTGTGCTTCAGGCGGATGATGCGGTAGCGGTTGAGGCTGCCGTCGTCGAGCCGGCGCGGCAGCAGAAACAGCGACACGCCCTTCATGCCCGCAACGCCGCCGGATGCCTCGTCGGCGCGTGCGAGCACCATCGCGAAGTCGGCGTCGGGGTTCGAGCAGAACCATTTGTCGCCCGTGAGGCGCCAACTGCCGTCGGCTTCCTGGTGCGCCAGCGTGGCGGTGGCGGCGATGTCGGAGCCGGCGGCCTGCTCGGTCATGAACATCGCGCCCTGCGCGAGTTCGTCGAAGTCGAGCGATGTCAGGCGCGGCAGGTACCTGGCGACCAGCTCGGGCGTGCCGAACTTCTTCAGCGTGCGCGTGAGCGAATCGGTCATCGACACCGGGCAGCACAGGCCGAACTCGGCCTGCACGAACAGGTAGGTCAGCACGTATTTCACAAGCGGCGGCATCTTGCCGTGCCAGCCCAGCGTGTCGTCGCGGTGGGAGACGGCGGCCAGGCCGAACTCGCTGAGCGCGAGGCGTTCCATCTCGATGTAGGCGGGGTGCTTGACGACCTTCTGCTCGTCCAGCCCGGTGCGCGTGCGCTGCTCCAGCGTGGGCGGGTTGCGGTCGGCGGTGCCGGCCAGCTCGTCGAGCAGGCCGCCCGCGAGGCCGCCCAGGCGCTCGAAGTGCGGCTGCATGTGTGCGCGCAAGTCGTCGGGCAGGTAGAGCGCCAGCAGGGCATGCAGTTCGGTGTCGGTGCTGAACAGGTTCTGGCCATGGCGATCGGGGATCGGATGGGCGTGCTCAGGTGCGTGTTCGGACATGCGCTTTGTCTCCTGGGTGTCTGGTTTGGCGCATTGTTGAAGCCACGACGATCCGTGTCTAATATCGATTTGGTCTTGTTCGATTCGATCTGAATATCCATGGAACTGCGGCACCTGCGCTACTTTTCCGTGCTTGCCGAAGAGTTGCACTTCGGCCGCGCGGCGCGGCGCCTGTCGATCTCGCAGCCGCCGTTGTCGGTGGCGATCCGGCAGCTCGAAGACACGGTGGGTGCGCGGCTGTTCGAGCGCAACAGCAAGGAAGTGCGCCTCACGCCCGCCGGCGAGGCGCTGCGCCTGTCGGCGCGCCGCGTGCTGCTGCAGGCCGAGGAAGCGGCACTGGAGGCGCGCGACGTGGCACTGGGTTCGGCCGGCCGGCTGCGCATCGGCTTCGTCGGTGCCATGCTGTACCGCGGCCTGCCGCAGGCGCTGCGCACGTTCCAGGCGAAGCATCCGGCGGTGCGCATCACGCTGAGCGAACTCAACTCCGGCGTGCAGATCACCGAACTGCTGAACGACCGGCTCGACCTCGGCTTTGCCCACACGCGCCGCGTGCCGCTGGAGTTGCAGCACCGGCTGCTGCTGTCGGAACCCTTCGTGGCCTGCCTGCCGGCAGGGCACCCGATGGCGCGCAGGCGGGTGCTGGCGCCGGCCGACCTGCGCGACCAGCCTTTCGTGCTGTTCTCGCGCGAGGCCTCGCCCGACTACCACGAGCGCATCCTGTCGATCTGCGCGGACGCCGGCTTCCTGCCCGAGGTGCGGCACGAGGTGCGCCACTGGCTCGCGGTGGTGTCGCTGGTGTCGCAGGGCCTGGGCGTGGCGCTGGTGCCGCAGGCCATGCGGCATTCGGCGTTGCGCGGCGCGGTGTTCAGGCCGCTCGACCGCGCCGTGGCGCAGTCGGAGGCCTACGGGATCTGGCGCTCGGGGCCGCAGAACGTGCTGGTCGAGCGGCTGCTGCAGGGGGTGGCCAGCGCGCAGCCGGCCGCCGCCGGACCGCCCCAAGGCGGCCGGGCCTCCCAATCGGAGGGTGGCGAATTACACGCAGCGAAGCGGAGTGAAAAGCCGGGGGGCCGGCATTCCTAGGCGTAGAGGGGCTCTTCCGCCATCTGCTCGCACTGGTCTTCCAGCACCAGAATCTGCCCCTTCCAGTAGTCGCTGGAGCCGAACCACGGAAAGTTGATCGGGAAGATCGGGTCTTCCCAGCGCCGCGCGAGCCACGCGCTGTAGTGGATGAGACGCAACGTGCGCAGCGGCTCGATCAGCGCCAGCTCGCGGCGGTCGAACTCGCGGAACTGCTCGTAGCCGTCGAGCAGGCCCGACAGCTGCGCGGTGCGCTGCGCGCGGTCGCCCGACAGCAGCATCCACAGGTCCTGCACCGCGAAGCCGGTGCGCGCGTCGTCCAGATCGACGAAGTGCGGACCGCCGCCGGGGCGGTCGGTGGGCGTCCACAGGATGTTGCCGGGGTGCACGTCGCCGTGCAGGCGCAGCTTGCGCGGCTGGAAGTCGGAGGCCGGCGGCTGCAGGGCCAGCGCGGTCTGGCGCACCATGTCGAGCGCCGCATTGCAGGCGGTTTCCCAGTCGCGCTGCACGTCCATCGGGATCTTGTCGTTCTCGAGCAGCCAGTCGCGCGAGTCGAGGCCGAAGGTCTGCAGGTCGAGCGCGGGTCGGGCCTGAAAGGGCTTCGCGCTGCCCACGGTGTGGATGCGCGCGAGGAAGCGGCCCACCCACTCGAGCACTTCGAAGTCGTCGAGCTCGGGCGCGCGGCCGCCACGGTAGGGGCTCACGCTGAACGCGAAGCCGGCGTGGTGGTGCAGGGTCTTGCCGTCGAAGGCCAGCGGCGGAACGGCCGGCACCTCGCCGGCGGCCAGTTCGAGCGAGAAGGCGTGCTCCTCGAGGATCTCGGCCTCGCTCCAGCGGCCCGGGCGGTAGAACTTGACCACCACCGCCGAGCGGTCTTCCAGGTAGACCTGGTAGACCCGGTTCTCGTAGGAGTTGAGGCCGGTGAGACGGCCGTCGCCGTGCAGGCCGAGCGTCGCGAGCGCGTCGAGCACCACGTCGGGCGTGAGGCTCTCGTAGGGATGTGTGTTCGCGGGCGCCGCGGAAGAAAGGGTCATGTGGCGATTGTCGCCACTCGGCGCCTGCGCGCTTCAGGCGCGCGCGGGTTGTCTGGAAAGAGAAAGGATATGACCGGTGCGCGGGTCGCCCTTGCCCCCGAGCACGTGGCCGTAGGCGGCCTGCACCGCCTCGCCGCCGTCGTGGTGCTCGGCGTGCAGCCAGGGGTTCTTCGTGTCGGTGACGGCCGCCAGGAATTGGTGCCAGGCCGCGACCATGCGCCGGGCGAACTCGTCGGCGCCCCATTCGCCGGTGCGCTTCTTGATCTGCGCGGGCGCGAAGAACAGCGTGGCGCGCGGGCCGGCCAGTTCCTTGCCCGCGCCCTTGGCCGCGAGCTGCTCCACGTGCGTGCCGCCGATCGAGCTGCTGTACTTCAGGTTCGCGAAGCGTTCGTGGATGGCGTTGCGCAGCGCGCCGTTGCCGGCGAAGTCGACGTACACGCAGGGCGTGTCGGCCGCGATGGTGTCCAGCGCATCGTAGGTCGCCACGCGGTCGTAGCAGCCCAGGCTCTCGCAGAAGGCCACGTTGGCGGGCGAGGTGAGGCCGATCACCTCGACGTCCTTGCGCTGGTGCAGCTGGAAGGCCGTGCCGTACGCCGTCTTGCTCGATGCGCTGGACAGCAGCATCGTCTTCGCGCCGAAGAAGTCGTTGTCGCCCATGAAATCGTCGATGAGCCACGACGTGATGAACAGCGGGCGCAAGAGTGCCTGGATGTCCTCGGTGTCGGCGGTGTAGAGCGGGTCGCTGGCGCAGCGGAAGTACTGGTTGTAGACCGCAGGCAATGCCGCGCGGTGCCCGGCCATGTCGGTGAAGCGCTCGGGCGACAGCCGACCCGGGGTCAGCACCGCGGCGGAGGCCATCGGCCAGTAGCCGTACAGCCGCTCGCCCGCCGCGACGCCCGGGTGCAGCGACTGCACCACGCTCGCGAAGCCCCACACCGGAACGCTGCCCCAGCCCTCCTCGCCGGTCGGGTAGAACTGCCAATAGCTCATCGCGTCGCCGAAAGCCGCGTACGTGATGTTGTTCGAGGTGAGCGCAAAGCCGTCGATGCGCACCCGCACCTGGCCGTCGGCCAGGGCTTCGTCGGTGGCGGTGTGAAGGCGCGTGGTCGCGAGCTGGTCCTTGCGAACGAAGAGGCTGGTGGTGCTCATGGCGGAAGCTCCGGCAGTGGGTATGACCGCGACATTAGCCAAGCCCGGTGAAAGGCGCTACCGCGCGCCGCATTCCGGCGTCACCCGTGAGACATCGACCTCCCATGAAAAAAGCGACCCGGCGGATGGCCAGGTCGCTCTTCAAAAAGGAACAGGCCCCCTTCAAGCGAACACCAAGGAACCGGCTTTGCCGGGCCTTCGGTGTTGCCCCCGGTAGGGGGTTGGCGTAGCGACACGAAGTGCGCGAAGCCTGGGGGCGAGCTCAAACAATGCTGAGTTCGACGTCGATGTTGCCGCGCGTGGCGTTCGAGTACGGGCACACCTGGTGGGCGGTGTCGACCAGCTTCTGCTTGGCTTCGGCATCGAGGCCCGGCAGCGTGATCGCCAGCTTCACGGCGATGCCGTAGGCGGCGCCGCCGTTCGTCGGGCCGAGGGAAACGCTGGAGTCGATGGCGACGTCGTCCGGCACCTTCACGCCGATCTTCGGGCCCACGGCCTTCATCGCACCGATGAAGCAGGCGGCGTAGCCGACCGCGAACAGCTGCTCGGGGTTGGTGCCGGGCTTGCCCGAGCCGGGCGAGCTCAGCTTGACGTCGATGGCGCCGTCGCTGGACTTGCCTGCGCCGTCACGGCCGCCGACGGTGTGGGCTTCTGCGGTGTAGAGCACTTTGTCGAGCTTGGTGGTCATGGTGATTTCCTTTGGTGAAGTGAGGAAGGGACAGGGGAAACGCGAGCCGCGCGCCGGACTGATCTACGCGGCTTTCTTGATGCGGTCGCGCAGAGACTGGATCTGCTGCGTGAGCGCAATGAGTTCCGGCACCGAGCACTCGGTGGCGGCCATGAGGCAGGCAGGCACGTCGGCGGCCTTGGTCTTCAGCTTGCGGCCAGCGGCGGTGAGCGTGATGTGCACGCGCCGCTCGTCGGCCACGTCGCGCACGCGGGCCACGTAGCCGTTGGCTTCGAGGCGCTTGAGCAGCGGCGTGAGCGTGCCCGAGTCGAGCGACAGCAGTTCGCCGAGCGCGGAGACCGTGGGGCCGTCCTGCTCCCAGAGGGCGAGCATGACGAGGTACTGCGGATAGGTGAGCTGGAGCTTCTCGAGCACCGGCTTGTAGAGGCGCGTCATGGCCAGCGAGGCGGAATACACCGCAAAGCACAGCTGGTTGTCCAGCTTGAGCATTTCGTCGGCAGTGACCTGGGTGGAGCGCATGGGCTGAATTCTAGCGAGCAATTAAATTGTGTGCAAGGTAATTGGAGCGTGTCCGGTTTTCGTGGGCACGCGCAGCGCCTTCGCCGCGCGCGTGGTATTCAGGCGGACTTGCCGCGGCCGGATTTCTTCGGGGTCTCGGCGCGGGGCGTGGTCGCTGCCGCGGACGCCATGCTGCCATTGGCCTGGTCGATCCACAACAGGGAATCGACGTACGACATGAACCGGTTGAGGTATTCCGGCGAGAGGTCGCGCATCAGGATGAGCGCGCGATGCACCAGGTGGTGCGAGTTGAGCGGACCTGCGTTGTCGGGCACCTTGGCCAGCGACTGGTGCAGGCGCCGATCGGCGCTGAGCTTCGACCAGGTGCTGCGGAAGTAGCTGACGGCCTTGAGGTCCGGCGCGGGCGCGTTTTCGGCCAGGCCTTCGCCCGGCGGCGGCGCGTGCCGCGCGATGTGCGCGACCAGTTCGGCGAGCGCACTGCGGCCGGGCTCTGCTTCTTCGGTGCGAGCGTCCACGCTGCGCGATGTCTCGAGCGCCTCGCGGTACGCGGAAAGCAGCTGCGCCACCTTGTCGTCGAGCAGGCGCCGCGCTTCGCCGTCATGCGCTTCGGCACGCCGGGCCATCGCCTCGATGAAGCGGAAGCGCACCGGGTCGAAGCGGTCGTCGCCGCGCTCGCGCCATGCGGCGAGGTCTGCGGCCACTTGTTCAGCCACGGGGCTTGATGGTTTCGGCGCTGCGCGAAGGCCGCGGCGTCGGCGCCATTTCCACGCGGCGGTTCTTCGAGCGGCCGTCCGCGTCGGCATTCGACGCCACCGCCTGCTCGGAGCCGAAGGCCGCCGCGAAGATCGCCGACGAAGGCACGCCGGCCTCGATCAGCGCGCGCGTCACCGTCAGCGCGCGTTGCGCCGACAGCTCCCAGTTGTCGGCGAACTGCCGTGCGTTGTCGCGCATCTGCCGGTCGTCGGTGAAGCCGCTCACCATCAGGATCTCGTCGCGCGAGCGCAGGTAGGCCGAGAGCGGCGCCGCCAGGCTCCTGAGCAGTTGCCGGCCTTCGGGCTGCAGGTCGGCCGAGTTGAAGGCGAACAGCACGTTGCCGCTGATGCCGATGCGGCCGTTGTTCAGCGTCACGCGGCCCGCGGCGAGCGGCCCTGCCAGGGCTTCCTCGAGCGTCTGCCGGCGCTTGGCTTCGGCTTCGCGCTGCTGCACCTCGGCTTCGAGCCTGGTCGCGAGCTCGAGCTGCATGCCCAGCGCGCACACCAGGATCAGCACGAAGGCGCCCAGCAACCCCGACATCAGGTCGCCGAACACCGCCCACACCGGCACGCCGGGATCGGCGCCGCCGTCGAGTTCGTCGTGCATCGCGTCAGGCCTCGCTGCCCACCGCCGCCTGGCGGTCGGCGATGCGCTGCAGGTCTTCCACGATCTGCTTCTGCGACATGATGCTCAGGTCGATCACCTCGCGCGCCTGTGCCACGTAGTAGGCCAGCTGCTCGTCGCTGCGCGCGATCGACTTGCCCAGCGCGCCCTCGATGCGCTGCAGCTGCGCACCCATCTTCTCGTTCGATTCGCTGAAGAGCTGCACGGCCAGGCCGAAGGCTTCGCCCATGCTGGCCACCTCGACGGCACCGCCGGTGATCTGTGCGGCCACCGTCGACATCCTGCCGGTCTCCTCGTCGATCTTCTCGGTGAAGCGGCTGCCCACGCGCTCGAGCACGTCGGCCGACGCGGCCACCAGCGAATCGACTGCGGCGCGCTGCTCGGTGGACGCGTGGTTCACCGCGTCGAGCAGCGTGGAAAGCGTGTCGAGGATGCGGCTGCGCTCTTCCAGCATGGCGTTGTCGCGCGCCATGCTGTCCGACAGCTTCTGGCGCAGCTCGGCCACCACCTCGGCCGCGACGCGGGGCGCCTCGGAGGCCGCCTGCAGGAGCTGTGCGATCTCGGCGATGGTGTTCTTCGCATGCGCCTCGTTCTGCACCGACATCTCGCGCGCGGCCTGCGCCATGGCCTCCAGCAGTTGCTGCTGCTGGCCGAGCGTGCTTGCGCCCGCCTGCTGCCATTCGTTGCGCAGCGAGCCGGCCATCGACGCGAGCGATTGCGTCCATGCCGCCAGCCGCTGCTCGTCGCGCGATGTCAGGTCCGTCTGCAGTTCGGCATGCGCCCGGCCCACGCTGCCCAGCAGCGAGGCCGAATGCTGTTCGAAGGCGGCGGCCGCCGCGGTGAGCGCGTGCTGCGTGTCGGCGGACAGCTTCTCGCTGGCCTGCCGGTGCTGCGCGAGCGCGCTGCCCCAGGTGTCCGAGACCTGGCCCACGGCACCCTCGAGCCGTGCCGCGACGCCGTCGACCAGTGCCGCCGAGCGGTTGCCGAAAGTCTCGGCCAGCCGGTCGTGCGCACCGCGCACCTCGGCGGACAACGCCTGCGTCGTGCGCTGGTGCTCGGCCAGCGTGGATTGCCAGCTGTCCATGCTGTCGGCGAGCTTCTCGCGCAGCGCGGCCATCACTTCGCCCGCGACGCGCGGCGCCTCGGCCGCGGCCTGCAGCAACTGCGCGATCTCGGCGGTGGTGGCCTTCGCATGCGCCGCGGTCTCGGCCGACATCTCGCGCGCGGTCTGCGCCATCGTCTCCAGCAGGTGCTGTTGCTGGCCGAGCGTGTTCGCGCCGGCCTGCTGCCATTCATGCCGCAGCGCCTCGGCCATCGCGGCCAGCGACTGCGTCCATGCCGACAGGCGCTGCTCGTCGCGCGATGCCAGCTGCGACTGCAGCTCGGTGTGCGCCTGGCCCACCGTGCCCAGCAGCGAGGCCGAGTGCTGTTCGAAGGTTGCCGCTGCGGCAGCGAGCGCCTGCTGGGTATCGGCGGTCAGCTGCTCGCTCGCCTGCCGGTGCTGCGCCAGCGCGCTGCCCCAGGTCTGCGACACGGTGCCCACGGTGCCCTCGAGCTGCGACGCGACGCTCGCCACCAGCGCCGAGGAGCGCTCGCCGAAGGCATCGGCCAGCCGGTCGTGCGCGCCGCGCACCTCGCCCGACAGCGCCTCAGTGCTGCGCTGGTGTTCATCCAGCGCCAGCTTCCAGGTCTCGGCGACGCGGCCGGTGGTGGCCTCGAAGCGGGTGGACAGGCCGTCGAGCTGCTGCTGCACCGTGTGCGCGAGCGTGTCGTGCAGCGATGCGGTCTCGCGCGCGATGCCGGCCATGGTGGCTTCCACCACCGGCTGGATCGCCGTGCTGGCGATGCGCGCGCTTTCGGTCAGGCTGTGCTTGAGCGACGCATCGACCGACGAGGCCAGGCCGGCATAGGCCGCCTCGGTGCGGCCGTAGAAGCCGTCCTGGCCGGCGGCGAGGCGCTCGTTGAGCGCAAGGCTCTGGCGTTCCATCGCGGCCATCATTTCCTGCAGCTGGCCCACCAGCGCGGGCATGGCCTCTGCCTGCTGCTGCAGCAGCCTGAAGGATTCCTCGCGCTGGTGCACCTGCGAGTAGGGGCGCAGGATGGTTGCGATCTTCGTGTCGAGCAGTTGCCCGGCCTGCAGGCGCTCGCGCCGGCTCAGGGCCGAGGCGAAGCCCAGCATGGCCGACGCGGCCACGCCCGCCACCGAGGTGCCGAAGGCCAGGCCCAGGCCCTTCACCGGCGCGGACAGCGACGCGCGGATCGACTGCAGGTCGGTCGAGCTTTCCAGCGCGATGCCCGTGCCATTGAGCGTGACCACCATGCCGAGGAAGGTGCCGAGCATGCCCAGCAGCACCAGGAAGCCCGCGAGGTACGGCGTCATGGCCGGACCCGGCAGGCCCATGCGCTCGCCCTCGATGCGCTGGCGCACTGCGTTCTGCAGCGAAGGATGCAGCTGGGCGAGCCAGGCGCCCAGGCTGGCAGGCGGCGCAGACAGTTCGCCCGCCGCCTTCGTCAGCGTCGAGGTGGCCTGGTGGAAGCGGTGCAGCTCGAGCGCGCCCATGACGTAGAACGCGCCCACGAGGACGGTGACGGCCAGCGCCAGCGGGTTGGAGCCGATGTAGCCCGCGCCGGCCCAGCACACCACGGCCAGGCCTGCGGCCAGGACCGCGTGATGAAGGAATCTGTTCATTGAGGAGTGTCTTTGTGACCTGTGCGAAAGGCTTCGAGCAGCCCGTCCACAGGTTGGAATCGAAGGTCCAGTTCGGCCAGCAGCACATCGCGGGCGTCGCGGCGGAACGTGTCCAGCCATGCCTCGGGTGCCGCCTGCCGCAGGCGCCTGAAGTGTTTTTCGAGCAGGGCGGGCACGCCGGCCAGCAGGCTGCGCTCCTGCGCGCCGAGCACCTGCTCCATGACCACGTCGACCGCCGCCAGCCGCGCCATCTCGGGCGAGCGGCTCGCCAGCCGGGCGCGCAGCCTGCCGCGCAGCGGGCCGACGCCGGCCTCCATCGCCTGCTGGCGGGCGAGGTAGCGCTGGCGGAAAGGCGAGAACTCGACGGGAACGGCCGGGTCCATGGCGGCGTCGCGCTCCGGCGACGCAGCGAAAGTGCTGTCTTCCGCGATGGCCGCGGCCAGTGCGGCCCGCACGCGCCGGCATTCGGTTTCCTCGGCGTTGGCGGACGCGCGCGAACCGGGCGGCGAAGCCCCCGGAGTGCCATTCAATGCAGCAGACAACGAGATGGCGTCGGTCCACCCGAACCACTGACTCAGGCGGTCCGCGGTGACTTGCCGGGGTTCGCGGACATCGGCCTGGGAGAGCCGGGAGAGCAAGCGAGTGAGCGCCGAGCCGTTGAATCCTGCGCGCGCTGAAACTTGCGCCATACAGCCAGATACCGCCCGTTCGAAAAACCTGGCAGTCTACACCGAAGGCCCGATCTGGCCGGGCCCGTTACAGCCCCTGACGCGTCTGTGGGACGGCCTCCCGCGGCCGTCCGTTTCAGCCCCTGAAACGCTTGCGCGTGAGCGCCAGCGCGATCCAGAAAGCCACCACCGCGTACACCGCCAGCACGGCCGCATGCAGCCACCACTGCGGCGGCCACTGGTCCATGAACAGCGGGCGCACCAGCATCACCGCATTGGTCAGCGGCAGCCATGCCGCCACCGCCTTCACCGCCGCGGGCAGCTGCTCGAGCGGGAAGAACACGCCGCTCAGGAACATCATCGGCGTCATGAACAGCGTGAAGTAGTAGGTGAAGAAGTCGTAGCCCTTGGCCAGCGCGTTGAAGATCAGCGCGATCGACGAGAAGGTGATGCCCGCGCCGATCAGCACCAGCCACGCCACGATCAGCTTCGGCGTGTGGCTGATGCCCAGCCCGAGCATCACGAACAGGATCGCGGTGACGGTGAAGATCGACTTGAACGCGGCCCACAGCATCTCGGCCAGCACGATGTCGTCGAGCCCGACCGGCGCGTTCATGATGCCGTCCCAGGTCTTCTGCACATGCATGCGCGAGAAGGCCGAGTACAGCGCCTCGAAGCTCGCCGCGTTCATCGCGCTCATGCAGATCGAGCCGCTCGCCAGGAACAGGATGTAGGGCACCTTCACGCCGTCGACCGCCACCTGTCCCACCAGCGCGCCCATGCCGTAGCCGAAGGCCACGAGCCAGATCAGCGGCTCGGCGATGTTGCCGATCAGGCTCGGCAGCGCGAGCTTGCGCCATACCAGCAGGTTGCGCAGGAACACGGGCCACCAGCGCAGCGAGAGTTCGGGCGCGCGCCAGACGGAGGGCGAGGGCGGCGCGGCGGTTGTTGTCGTCGTTGTTGTCGTTGTTGTCGTGTTCATGGTCTAGCCGTCTTCGCGGATCTGGCGGCCCGTGAGCTTGAGGAACAGGTCCTCGAGGTTGGCCGGGCGGTGAAAGGTGCGCAGGCCGCCATGCTGCGTGAGCGCATCGAGCAGCCGCCGCGCGTCCTGCGTGTAGAAGAAGACCGTCTCGCCGCTCACTTCCACGCGCGCCGCCATCGCCCGCAGCTCGGCAGACTCGGCCAGCGACAGCGCGCCGTTGCCGTACACCTCGACCACGTCGGGCTCCAGGTGCTCGGCGATCAGGTCGCGCGGCTTGCCCTCGGCGATCTTGCGGCCGTGGTCGAGCACCAGCAGCCGCGAGCACAGGCGCTCGGCCTCGTCCATGAAGTGCGTGGTCAGAAGGATCGACTTTCCCTGCTGCAGCAGCACCTGCAACCGTTCCCACATCAGGTGGCGCGCCTGCGGGTCGAGCCCGGTGGTGGGCTCGTCGAGCAGCAGCAGACGCGGGTCGTTCACCAGCGCGCGCGCCAGCGACAGCCGTCGGCGCATGCCGCCCGACAGCTCGCCCGGCTTGGCGTCGGCCTTGTGCGAGAGCGCCGCGAACTCCAGCAGCTGCGGCACGCGCGCACGCACCTGCGCCTTGCCGTAGCCGAAGTAGCGGCCGTACACCACGAGGTTCTCGGCGCAGCTGAAGTCGGGGTCGAGCGTGTCGAACTGCGTGACCACGCCCAGCTGCGCCTTGATGGCCAGCGCGTCGCGCGGCATCTGAAGGCCCAGCGCGGAGATCTCCCCGCCGTCGGGTGCGGTGAGGCCCAGGCACATGCGGATGGTGGTGGTCTTGCCGGCGCCGTTCGGGCCGATCACGCCCAGGCATTCGCCGGGCGCGATCTCGAACGACAGGTCGTCGACGACCGTGGTGTCGCCATAGCGCTTGCGCAGATGGCTGACCTGGAAGAGAGGAGACATGTGCAAGCGTAGGATCATAGGCAGGTTCAGATGTCGCGAAGAGACAGTGTCCGAAGCACGTTGCGTTCGCAAGATCAGAGCGCATCGATCGATGGATAATCCCGCGATGTTCAGAGCAACTTCAGGCGGCGCCGCGCTTGCGGCGTCCGCAGCACTCGCCGCGCTGGCCCTCCTAGCCGGCGCGACGCCTGCCTCGGCGGCCCCGCCCGGCGAATCGAAGCGGTGCGAGGCGCTGCACGCCGTGGCCAACGAAAGTCCCGGCTTCATGCCCCGCCGCGGCGGGGTCGTCACCGGCACCGGGCGCGCGCACCTGCACACCGCGCCGGACGCGGGCTGCGACAGCGGCAAGTTCCTGGTGCCGAACGACCGCGTCACCCTCTACACGCCGTACAAGGAATGGGTGCAGGTGATGTTCATCCATCCGAAGACGGGCGAGGACACCATGGGCTGGATGCTCGGGAGTCGCTTGAAAACCACGGGCACGATGGGACCCTCCTGAGCCGTGTAGAAACTCGCGCAGCCGACGGCACAATCGACACCCGATTGCAATTTGCGGCGGGAGGCCCAAGGATGTTGCGTTTCGTGTTGGCGCTGCCGCTCCTGGCGGCGCTCGGCGCCTGTGCGCCGTTCCACCGGCCACTGGCGGCCGCGGACCGGGGCAAGGTGCGTGAGGTCGACGTGCGTGTCGTCGTTGCGCAGGAGAGCTTCATGTTCTCGGCGCAGGCGCCCGGCGTGAGCGCAGCCACCGGCGGCGGCCTGATCGGCGCGCTGATCGATTCGTCGGTGCAGCAGTCGCGCCAGAAGGCCATGAGCGCCGAGGTGCAGGCCATCGTCGGTCCGCTGCTCGACTACGACTACCGCGTGGAAGCCGGCAAGGCGCTCGAGGCCGCGCTGGCCGAGCCGACCGCCTTCCCGCTGAAGATCCGTTCCTCGCAGGTGCTCGCCGCCATGCCGGTGAAGGCCGAGCAGGACGCTCGCATCGCCGCCACCCGGGACGGCCCCGCCTACATGGTCCTTCTGCTGCAGTACGCCCTCGAGCCCGGCCTGGGCGCCTTCACCACGCGCACCTCGGCGCTGCTGTGGCAGGACGGCCGAGCCGAGCCGAGCTACCGCGCCTCGGCCATCTACCAGACGCCGGTCGGCGGCATGGTGCGCAGCACCGTCGTGCGCCGCCTCGTGGCCGACGACGGGCAGGTGCTGCGCGGCGTGATGCGCGAGTCGCTCGTGCAGACCCTGCACGCGGTGGCCATGGACATCGCCGGCGCGCGCGGCACCGGCGTGAAGACCGCGCGCTTCAACGTCAACGGCTCATGGGTCACGCTGGCCGGCCAGAGCTTCGACGAGCAGCCCGGGCGCGTGCTGTTCCGCGACCAGGACGGCGCGATGTACTCGGTGCGGAGCGCTGCGCCATGAGCCTCGTACGCCGGAGCATGACCTTGCTGTGCGCGGCATCGGTCCTGTGCGGCGCCGCCCACGCGGTGACCGAGAGCGAACCGCTGCCGATGCTGTTCGAGGCCTCGCCCGACGCCGCGCTTTCCGCGGAGCGGCCCGACGGCGTGCCGGCCGCTTCGCCGCGGCTCGTGCGCGGCTGCATGCTGTACCTGCCGGGCGTCGAGGACGCGCGCAGCAACAAGGCCAATGCGGGCAACCTCACCCTGATGCTGCCGACGGTGCACGCCACGCCGCGCTCGGTGCAGTCGCTGCGCAGCGGCGACGCCACGGCCTGGACGCGCGGCGCGCTGCAGTCCACGGGCCGCTACGGTTTCCAGCCGGTGTTCGGTTCCGCACCCGCGAACGTCCAGCCCAATGCCGGCGCGAACCAGGTCACTGCCGACGTGGCGCTGCGCCTGGCGCATGCCTGGTCCGCCGACCTGAACCTCGTCTCGCACGTGGTGCTCAAGGCCACCTACCGCCTGCCCGGCGGCGAGACCGCGGTGCGCCAGTACCACGGCATGGGCGCGCGCACCAATTTCGCCAGCGGCAACGGCGAGTTCATGACGGTGCTCAACCTCGGCCTCGAGGAAGCGGTACACGCCATGGCCGTCGACGCCGCGGCGCTGTGCAACGGCAAGCCCCTGCCGGCACCGGTGGCCGTGCCATGAAGGGCATGCTCGAACTGCACCTGACCTGCGGCACGCTGCACGACGGCCAGATCTCGTCGTTCGTCGCGCTGTGCGAGCAGGTCGGCCTGCGCCCGCTGCTGATCGACTCCCACCATGGCGAGCCGCGGCGCCAGCCATCGGCCGCTGCGTGGCTGCGTGCCGACCTCGAGGAAGCCAAGGCCGAGGCCATGGCGCTCGCGCAGTGGCTGGCGCGCGCGGGCATGGCCGTGCTGGGCGTGAAGGTCGACGCGCGCGTGAGCGACACGCAGTACCTGGAGCGACCCGGCCACTACTTCGAGTGGCGCGGCAAGCTGCGGCCGCAGCCCGGTTTTCACGACCTGGGCGCATTGCGGGCGCTGTGCGAGTCGCACGGCGCGCATCTCTCGCGCGACAGCCTGCGCGAGGAAGCCGACACCTGCTTCATCACGCTGCGCGGACGGGCCACGCTCTCGGAATTCAGCGCGAGCGTGGCAGCGCTCACCGCGCAACTCGCGCAAGACGGCTGGCCGCTGCTCAAGCAGGATTCCGAGATCTGCCTGCACGACAGCCGCGAGCCGCTCGAGCCCGACCTGCTGGCGCCGTATGTGCTGCCGCGCAAGCCTCCGGCATCGGCTGCGCCGGATGGTACCGGCGGCTAAAGCCTGAGACCGCTGAACTCCGTCTTCATCCAGTCGATGAAGGCTCGCGTGCGTGCCGGCAGCAGCCGTGCGTTCGGGTAGATCACGCTCACCGGGCGCGGCGGCGGCTCGAAGTCTTCCAGCACCAGCGACAACCGCCCCTGCGCCACGTGCGGCAGCACCTGGTACGAGAAGAAGGTGCCGAAGCCCATGCCCGCCGCGCAGGCCTCCAGCGCCGGCGCGATGTGGTTGAACTCCAGCCGCGTGTCGGGCGTGACGCCGATGGTCTTGCCGCCCTCGCGGAACAGCCATTGCGCCGGGGCGCCGACGCGCCCGCGCACGCAGGGCGCGCCTTCGAGCTCGCGCGGATGGCGCGGCATGCCGTGTGCGGCCAGGAACGCGGGGCTCGCCGCCACCACGCGGCGGATGCTGCCGAGTGCCTGCGCCACCAGCGACGAGTCTTCCAGCGCGCCGATGCGGATGCCCACGTCGATGCCTTCCTCGAGCAGGTTCACCGTGCGGTCGTGCAGGTGGACGCTGCAGCGCACCTTCTCGTGGCGCTGCATGAAGCGCACGATGGCCGGCGCCACGTACATGTGGCCGAACAGCACCGGCGCGGTGATGGTGAGCTGGCCCGCCGGCTCGCGCGCCTCGGCCTTCAGCGCGAGGTCGGCGGCGTCGGCCGCCAGCAGCACCTCGCGCGCGCTCGGCAGGTAGTGGCGACCCTCTTCGGTCAGCGAGAGCCGGCGCGTGGTGCGGTGGAACAGGCGCACGCCCAAGTGCGCCTCCAGTGCCGCGAGCGAACGCACCACCGCGGGCAGCGAAGTGCCGAGCGCGTCGGCTGCGCGGGTCAGGCTGCCCTGGTCGGCAATCTGCACGAAGGTCTGCATGGCCTTGAAGCGATCCATCGCGCAATTAAACCGGAAAACGCAGCAGTCAAATCCGGAAATGGCCATTCATCCGAAAGATGGAAGAGAGAACAATCGGCGCTGCGCCCGCCGTTGCCGAAAGAAAGGACCTGCCCATGACCGCCACCCGCCCCGCACATCCCGCACAGCCCATCAAGCTCTACGGCTTCTCGCTCTCCGGCCACGTGCACCGCGTGCGCCTGTTCCTGGAGATGCTCGGCCTGCCGTTCGAGAACATCGAGGTCGACCTGCCCCATCGCCAGCACCGCGGTGCCGATTTCCTCGCGCGCAATGCCTTCGGCCAGGTGCCGGTGATCGAGGACGGCGAACTCGTGCTGCCCGACTCCAACGCCATCCTGGTCTATCTCAACGAGCGCTATGCGCCCGATCCCGCGCGCTGGATGCCGCGCGACCCGGCGGGCGCTGCGCGCGTGCAGCGCTGGTTCTCGGTGGCGGCCGGACCGCTCGCGTCGGGGCCTGCGATGGCGCGGATCATCACGGTGTTCGGACAGGCCGGCGATCACGCCGACACGGTGAAGCGCGCGCACGCGCTGCTCTCGGTGATGGAGCAGCACCTGCGGCAGCAGCCCTTCCTGGCGGACACCGATGCCACGCTGGCCGACATCGCGAACTACGCCTACGTGGCGCACGCGCCCGAAGGCGGTGTGTCGCTCGACGGCTATCCGAACGTGCGCGGCTGGCTCGCGCGCGTCGAGGCGCTGCCCGGGTTCGTGCCGATGGCGCGCACGCCCGCCAAGCTCGCGGCGGCCGCATGATCGCCGCGCCGTTCCACGCGGGCGAGCGTGCGCTGCAGGCGCTGGCGGGTTCGCGCGAGCAGATGGAGGCGGTGGGGTCGCGCGTGATCCGCGACTTCATGCCCGACCAGCACCGCCAGTTCTTCTCGCTGCTGCCGTTCCTCGTGGTCGGCAGCCTCGACGCGCAACTGCAGCCCTGGGCCAGCGTGCTGGCCGCACCGGCCGGCTTCATGCATTCGCCCGATGTCACGCACCTGCGCGTCGACGCGCTGCCCGCGGCGGGCGACCCGCTCGCTGGGCAGCTGCAGCCGGGCGCCACGCTCGGCTTTCTCGGCATCCAGCCGCACACGCGGCGGCGCAACCGGATGAACGGCACGGTCGAGGCGCTCGATGCCGCCGGCTTCACTGTCGCGGTGCAGCAGAGCTTCGGCAACTGCCCGCGCTACATCCAGGCGCGCGAACCGGAGCTGGCCGCGCCGCGCGCGCAGGCCGCGCCGGTGCAGTGGCTCGACCGGCTCGACGTGGCGGCGCACCGGCTCATCGGCAGCGCCGACACGCTGTTCATCGCAACCGCCTACCCGAACGAAGTGTCGGAAGGCGACGAGGCCGACGCGAGCTCGCACGGCGTCGATGTGTCGCACCGCGGCGGGCGTCCGGGGTTCGTGCGCATCGACAGCGACGAGGAGGGCCGCGATGTGCTGACCGTGCCCGACTTCAACGGCAACCGCTTCTTCAACACCCTCGGCAATCTCGCCGCCCATCCGCGCGCGGGGCTGCTGTTCATCGACTTCGACAGCGGCGAATTGCTGCATCTGGCGGTCACGTCCGAGATCATCTGGAACGGCCCGGAGGTCGAGTCGTTCGAAGGCGCGGAACGGCTGATGCGCTTTCGCGTGACGCACGCGCTGCGCCGGCCCGCGGCGTTGCCGCTGCGCTGGGGCGATGCGCAGTTCTCGCCGCACCTGGCAGGCACCGGTCAGTGGAACAGCGGGATGCGCGTGTTGACCGAAGGCCGGTAGCCCCAGCCGCGCAGGCCCTGCGCGTCGAGGTCGGGCGCACGGCGCAGCAGCGTTTCCAGACCGGCTGTGGCCAGCGTGCAGGCCAGTGCCTGGCCGGGACACGCATGCATGCCATGACCGAAACCGAGCGTGCGGCGCCGCGCGCGCATCGGTGCGAAGCGGTCGGGTTCTTCATTGAAATCCGGGTCGCGGTTGGCCGAGGCCAGCAGCAGCAGCACGGCATCGCCTGGCGCCAGCGCGGTGCCGGCGACGGTCACGGTTTCAGCGGCAAAACGCCGCGTGCTGTGCACGGCAGGATCGTGCCGCGCGGTTTCTTCCACGATGGCCAGCAGCCCGTCGCGCGTGCGGGCTGACGCGCGCAGCGCCGGATCGCGGACCAGCGCGACCAGGCTGTTGCCGAGCAGGCCGGCGGTGGCGTCACAGGTCTGCGACATGAGTCCCACGAGGTTCGCGAGCAGCGGGCGGGTCGGCATCGTGCCTTCCGCCAGCACGCCGTGCAGCAGCGTGGCGCTTCGCGGCGCCGCACTGGCGACCAGCACTTCGAAGCGCGCCATCAATTCCTGCGCCGCCGCGCTGGCGTGCTGCAACTGCGCGGCCGTGGACAACGGCGACAGGCAGGCCACGAAGTCGCGCATCCAGCCTTCGACCCGGGGCAGCAGCTCGTCGTCGAAACCGAGCAGGTGAGCCACCGATCGCACGGGCATCGAGAACAGCGTGTCGGCGAGCGCCTGCCGCTCGGGCACGCGCCGTGCCACCTCTAGTGCCGTGGCGTGCACCGCGGCGAGGTCGAGGCCGGACAGCGCCCGCTGCAGCGCGGGCCGCTGCGCCTGGTGTGCGGCACCGTCGTTCATGCGAACCAGGTGGCCGAACACCTCGCCGGCCGCGCTGCCGGCGATGGCGCGCGGCACCGGCTCGGCCATCGGACGCACGCGCAACGCGCCGTGCGCCTGCAGCACCTGTTCGACCACGTCCGCGCGGCTCGCCACCCAGAGCTGAAGAGCCTCGTTCCATGCGAGTGGCGGGCCTTCGCGCAGCGCGGCGTAGTACGGGTACGGATCGGCGTGCGTGACCGCCGCGACGGGGTCGGCGGGCAGCGTGGAAGTAGCGAGCGTGTGCATGGACGCAGTGTGCGACCGGTCGTGCCGCCACACTTCGCCCGCGAACGAAGTGTGGCGTGCGATGCCGTCATACGATGCGGCCATGGATACGCTCGCCACCTCCACCGACACCGCCGACTTTCACCTGGCTCGCCTCGCCGGCGCCATCGCCGAGCCGGCGCGTGCCCGCATGCTCGGCTGTCTCATGGACGGCCACGCGCGCACCGCCACCGAGCTGGCCGCCGTGGCCGAAGTGGCCGCGTCGACCGCCAGCGCGCACCTCGCGCGACTGAAGGACGAGCGCCTCGTCGAACTGCTGGTGCAGGGCAAGCACCGCTATTTCCGACTGGCCAACGACGACGTGGCCGCGGCGCTCGAAAGCCTGATGGTGGTGGCCGGCGCGCCGCGCACGCCCGGGTTCAGCCCCAGCACGCCGAGCCGCCTGCGCAGCGCGCGCACCTGCTACGACCACATGGCCGGCACGGTGGGCGTGGCGCTGCACGACCGGCTGCATGCGCAGGGCTGGCTCAGCGGCCTGCAGACCGGTGCCTACGACCTCACGCACGAAGGTGCCGTCGCACTGGAAAGCCTGGGCGTGGACGTCGACACCGTGCGCCGCTCGCGCCGCCGCTTCGCCTGTGCCTGCCTCGACTGGAGCGAGCGCCGCCCGCACCTCGGCGGCGCGCTCGGCGCTGCGTGGTTGCAGCTGTCGCTGCGCCGCGGCTGGGTGCGGCAGGAACTCGACGGCCGCGCCCTCACGCTCACGCCGAAGGCGCAGCGCGAGATGCCGGAACTCTTTGCATGAACGACGGCGAACGATCCCGAACAACGGTTCGTACGGCGCGGCTCAATGCCAGAGACACCATGGAACCGGCTTCGCCGGGCCGCCGGTGTCGCCCCCGGTAGAGAGAAGGAGTAGCGACACGAAGTGCGCGCATCCTGGGGGCGAGCCCAGGAACACCGAGGAACCGGCTTTGCCGGGCCTCTGGTGTTGCCCCCGGTAGGGGGAAGGAGTAGCGACACGAAGTGCGCGAATCCTGGGGGCGAGCCCAGTTCAGGCTTTGAGCTTCAGCAGGTAGATCAGCGGACCGGCCATGGCGGTGTCGAGGTCGAGGAAGCTCTCGAAGTCCTTGCCCGCCATCCAGTACGAATCCCAGTTGTTGCGCTTGATGGTCTTCTGCCAGAGGTCCGCCGCGGTGGCGCGGCGAACGGCTTCCAGCAGCACGGCACGGCGCTCGGCGGGCACCTTCTTGCCGGTGAGCACGCCGCGCCAGTTGGCGAGGTCGGCGTCCACGCCCTGCTCGCGCACCGACGGAATGCCCAGGAACGGCCGCTTGGACGACACGCCGATGGCGCGCAGCTTGCCGTTGGCGAGGTGGTCGCTGAACTCGCTGTAGCCCGAGATGCCCGCGGCCGCCTTGCCGGCTTCGAGCGCTTCCACCACCTGCGCGCCGCCGGGGTGCGCCTGGTAGACCAGGCCTGCCGTGTTGCCTGCCACGCGCGCCAGCATGCCTGCATACATGTGGTCCACGCCGCCGGCCGAGCCGCCGGCGATCACCGTCTTCGACGCGTCGGCGCGCAGCTGGGCGATCAGGTCCTTCGGCGTCCTGATGGGCGAGTCGGCCTTGACCGCCACCACTTCGTAGTCGCTCGTGAGGCGGGCCACCGGCGCGACCTGCGCGATGGTGACCGGCGGCTTCTGCAGCGCGACCGCGCCGACCATGACCATGCCGCTCATCAGGATCGTGTCGGGATCGGCGTCGTACTTCTCGACGTACTTCGCCAGGCCGATGGTGCCGCCCTTGCCGCCGATGTTTTCGTATCCGATCTCGCCGACCGCGCCGGAGGCCACCATTGCCGCGCCGAGCGCGCGGCCGGTCTGGTCCCAGCCGCCGCCCTCGTTGGCGGGAATCACGATGCGCAGCTTGGGCACCAGTTGCGGCTCGGCCGCACCGGCCAGGCGAGGCCAAAGCGCAGGCATCGCGCCCGCGGCGGCGGCCGATGCCATCCATGCAGCGAGGTGGCGACGGGAGAGGCCGGCTGGCACGGGATGCGGCATTTTGTTTCCAGTTGTCTTTAAAAGTAACCGGATGATGTCCGAAAAACGTGTCAGCACCTCGGGTTTTCCACTTAGGGAAAACCCGAGTCAAGGCCCGACGGCGGGCGGTTCTTCAGGCCTTGAGCTTGAGCAGATAGATCAGCGGCCCAGCCATCGCCGTGTCGGTTTCGAGGAAATTCTCGAAATCCTTGCCCTCCATCCAGAACGGGTCCCAGTTGTTCTGCTTGATGGTTTTCTGCCACAGGTCCGTGGCGGTGGCGCGCCGCACCACGGTCAGCAGTGCCGCCTTGCGGTACGGGGGCACCTTGCGGCCGGTGAGCACGCCGCGCCAGTTGGCGAGGTCGGCGTCCACGCCCTGCTCGCGCACCGACGCGATGCCCTGGAACGGCCGCTTCGACGACACGCCGATGGCGCGCAGCCTGCCGCTGGCCAGGCCTTCGCTGAATTCGCTGTAGCCCGAGATGCCCGCGGCGGCCTTGCCGCTGTCGAGCGCCTCGACGACTTCCGCGCCGCCTGGATGGGCCTGGTAGACCAGCGACTGCGAGGCTTCGGCCACGCGGGCCAGCATGCCGGCGTACATGTGGTCCACGCCGCCGGCCGAGCCGCCCGCGATCACGGTGTTGGCCGCGTCGCTGCGCAATTGCGCGATCAGGTCCTTCGGTGTCTTGAGAGGGGAGTCGGCCTTCACGGCAACCACCTCGTAGTCGCTGGTGAGGCGGGCGATGGGCGTCATGCTGGCCATCGTGACCGTGGGCTTCTGCAGCGCCACCGCGCCGACCATGACCATGCCGCTCATCAGGATCGTGTCGGGATCGGCATCGTATTTCTCGGCGTACTTCGCCAGGCCGATGGTGCCGCCCTTGCCGCCGATGTTCTCGTACACCACGTTGCCGACCGCGCCGGAGGCCAGCATCGCGGCGCCGAGCGCGCGGCCCGTCTGGTCCCAGCCGCCGCCTTCGTTGGCGGGAATCACGATGCGAAGCCTGCTGCTCAGCGGTGCGTCGGCGGCGTGCGCCGCGCGCGGCCACAGGGCTGCTTGCCCCCCGCCGACGGCCGCGGCCGAGGCCGCGATCCATGCCGAGAAGCTGCGGCGGGTGAGAGGTACGGAACGCGACTGGGTCATCTTCTTTCCGGTTTCTGTGGGGGAAACCGGATGATGTCCGCGAAACGCCGCGATCAGCGTGCCGCGGCGGCAGGACAAACCCTGATGGTGCGCGTGCACCGCGGCGCATCCGCCGACCGGCTCGAAGCCCCGTCTGGAGCCCTTCTTCTTACTGGAACGCGACTTCCGCGAAGCTGCGCAGCTTGCGGCTGTGCAGCCGGCTCGAGCCCTCCTCGCGCAGGATGTCGATGGCCCGCATGCCGATGCGCAGGTGCTGCTCCACGCGCTCGCGGTAGAAGTGGTTGGCCATGCCGGGCAGCTTGATCTCGCCGTGCAGCGGCTTGTCGCTCACGCACAGCAGCGTGCCGTAGGGCACCCGGAAGCGGAAGCCGTTGGCCGCGATGGTCGCGCTTTCCATGTCCAGCGCCACGGCGCGGCTCTGGCTGAAGCGGCGCTGCGGCTGGTTGCCCGGCAGCAGCTCCCAGTTGCGGTTGTCGGTGCTGGCCACCGTGCCGGTGCGCATGATCTTCTTCAGGTCGGGGCCTTCGTAGCGCGTGACGTCGGCCACCGCCTTCTCCAGCGCGAGCTGGATTTCCGACAGCGCCGGAATGGGTACCCACAGCGGCAGTTCCTCGTCGAGCACGTGGTCCTCGCGCACGTAGGCGTGGGCGAGCACGTAGTCGCCGAGCTGCTGCGTGTTGCGCAGGCCGGCGCAGTGGCCGAGCATCATCCAGGCGTGCGGGCGCAGCACCGCGATGTGGTCGGTGATCGTCTTGGCATTGGCCGGGCCCACGCCGATGTTGGTCATGGTGATGCCGCTGTAGTCCTCGCGCACGAGGTGGTAGGCGGGCATCTGAGGCAGCCGCGGCGGCGCGGTGCCCTGGCTGCCGTCCAGCAGGTGGGCGAAGGCCTCGCTCTGGCCCGCGGCCAGCCCGCGCCGCCGCGTGATGACGTTGCCCGGCTCGATGAAGGCGATGTACTCGCTGTTCTCGTCGGCCATCGCCTCGTGGCCCAGGCGCACGAACTCGTCGATGTAGAACTGGTAGTTGGTGAACAGCACGAAGTTCTGGAACCACTCCGGCGCGGTGCCCGTGTAGTGGCGAAGGCGGTGCAGCGAGTAGTCGACCCGCGCGGCCGTGAACAGCGACAGCGGCTGCGCCTCGCCGTCGCGCGCCTCGAAGGTGCCGTTGGCGATCCCGTCGTCCATCACGCCCAGGTCGGGCAGGTCGAACACGTCGCGCATGAGCGCGCGGCGCTCGTTGCTCATCGTGCCTTCGATGTGGTCGTTCTCCGCGAACGAGAAGTGAATCGGGATGGGCTGCGTGCTGGTGCCCACCTCGAGCTCGACCTGGTGGTTTTCCAGCAGCAGGCGGAACTGGTCGAGGTAGTAGCGCGAGAAGAGATCGGGCCGCGTCAGCGTGGTCTCGTAGCGGCCGGGTCCGGCCACGAAGCCGTAGCTCAGGCCCGCATTGGCCGGCGGCGTGTGGCGCGAGACGGTGTGCGTGTGCACCCGCACGAACGGGTAGCAGGCCCGCACCCGGCCGGGCAGCGCCTCGCCAGCCACGAAGCGCAGCATCGACTCGCGCAGGTGGGAAAGGCCGCCCTGGTAGATGGCCTTGACCTGTTCGAGTGCTGCGGCGGCGTCGGTGAAGCGGGCGGGGGCGACGAAAGTGGGCATGTAGGGCATGGCGGCATTGTGCAATGTGGCGTGTGCTCCGTTCAGCGCGTTTCGTTCAGGGCGCGATGCCGCCGACGGGATCGCGGTGCACGGCGGTTGTCGATCGCGGTTCACCAACAGGTGGAGGCCGCAGGCGGGAGGACATTCGCGCAGGGAAGTACCCGGTGGCCTGCGCACTCGTCTTGAACAGACCGCGAACAGGCAGTCAACCCAGCAGGCAGCCCAGCACCTTCATGAGCATGTCGTCCACGTCGAGCGCCTGCACCGCCCCCGGCAGCGCCACGTCCCCGTGCATCACGAACACCGGCTTGCCCCACTTCAGGCCCATTGCCATTTCCGACAGCGTGCCCATGTTGCCGCCGATGGCGACCAGGCACACCCCGCTGCGCGCGATGATGCCGTTGCGCATCTCGCCCATGCCGGTGGGGATGGCCACGCTGAGCCATTCGTTGGCATTGCGGTCGTCGTCTTCCGGCAGGATGCCCACCGCGATGCCGCCGGCTTCCACCGCGCCGCGCGAGGCCGCGGCCATGACGCCGCCGCGCCCGCCGCACACCACCGCCATGCCCGCGCCGGCCAGCGCATGCGCCACCGCGTAGGCGGCCTCGCACTCGGCTGGTCCGCCGTCGCCGGGGCCCAGCATGGCCACTGGCTGGCGATGGCGCTGCGGCCCCCACTGCTTCTGCGCCAGGCGCCTCAGCGCCTCAGTGACCGGCGCCGACAGCACCGCGCTCGCGCCTTCGCGTAACGACATCGCCCACTCCCATCACGATCACACACACCACCATCAGCACCAGCGACAAGGCCGCTGCCACCGCGAAATCCGAACCGCCGTCGCCCACCTGCGCGAGCAGCATCAGCGGCAGGATGTTGAGCTGCGTGCCCACCAGCGCGAGCGCGGTGCCGTAGGTGCCCATCGCGATGGCGGCCACCATGCAGGCGTTCGACAGCACCGAGGGCATCACCTCGGGCACCACCGTGTCCCAGAACGCGCGCGCCTTCGACGCACCCAGCGTGCGCGCCGCCTGCGCCGGGCGCAGGTCGAGGTTGGCGAACACCGGGTAGAGCGATAGCGCCACGCGCGGGATCAGGTAATAGGCATAGGCGAAGCCCAGGCCCGACACGCTGTAGATCCAGCTGCCGATCACGGCCGGGTCGGCCCCCAGCCCCGCGAGCAGCTGCGTCACGAAGCCCGCGCGGCCGAAGGCCAGGATGAAGCCGTAGGCAATCACCAGCCCCGAGAACGCGAGCGGCAGGCCCAGCAAGGTCATCATCCATTGGCGCCGGTGCCCGGGCTGCCGTGCGAGCTCGATCGCGATGCACGTGCCCACCAGCGCCGAGATCGCGCCCGCCGCCAGCCCGAGCGCCAGCGTGTTGCGCAGCGCGCCGAAGAACAGCGGGTTGCCGAACAGCCGCCCGAAGGCGCTGCCGCCCTCGGCAAAGGCCTCGGGCAGCAGCGCCGCGAGCGGCACCGCGAAGAAGAGCGCCATGAAGGCCCACGCGGGCCAGGCGCCGAAGCGTCGCATCGCGGCCTACTTCCCCAGCGCGGCCTGCGCCCAGAGCTTGTCGACGTCCGCCTTGCGCTCGGAAGCCTTGACGACATCGAGCGGGCGGATCTGCGGCGCGGGCGGCATCTTGGCGGCGACATCGGCGGAGAGCGGCGTGCCCGGCACGGCGGGGCGCACGAAGCCCTGCGCGAACAGCGCCTGGCCGGCCTCGCTCATGATGAAGTTGAGCCACAGCTTGCCGGCGTTGGGGTTCGCGCCGTTCTTCACAAGGCTGATTGCGTAGGGCGCGGCCACGCTGGCCTCCTTCGGGATCACCACCTCCACCGCGTCGCCCATGCCGTCCACGTGCTTGGCCTTCAGCCCGTCGTTCTCGTAGCTGATCCACACCGGGATCTCGCCCTTGAGGAACTTGGCGTACGGCGTGGTGCCTTCCACGCGCAGCACGTTGCCGGCCGCATGCAGCGTGCCCAGGTAGTCGGTGCCGGGCTGCACGTTGTCGACGCTGCCGCCGTTGGCATAGGCGGCAGCAAAGGTCAGCACCTGGCCGATGCCGGTGGAGCGCGGGTCGAGGTACACCACCGTGCCCTTGAACTCGGGCTTGAGCAGGTCGGCCCAGCCCGTGGGCACGTTCTTCACCAGTTTCCGGTTCACGAGGAACGCGATGTTGAGCGTGTGGATGGTGAACCAGCGGCCCTCGGCCTCGCGGAACACCGCGGGCAGCTTGTCGAAGTTGGCGGGCTTGAAGGGCGCGACCAGGTCCTTCTTCGCGGCATCGACGCCCGAGGCCGCGAAGTAGTAGGCGGTGTCGGCCTGCGGGCGGCGCCTGGTCTTCTCGAGCGCGACCACGGTGGCGGCGGAGCCGATGTCGTTGTAGGTCAGTTCGACTTCGGGGTAGCGCTTCTTGAAGGCGGCGAACAGCGACTTCCAGTTGGCCCATTCGGGGCCGGTGTCGAAGGACACGCACAGGCCTTCCTTCTGCGCTTCGGCATACAGCGCCTTCTCGCCCGCATAGAGCTCGGGGCCGTCGAAGGCGAAGGCGGTGCGGGCGGCGAGCGTGGCCAATGGCAATGCGCCGGCGGCCTGGATCAGATGTCTGCGTTGCATGGTGGCTCCTTGAAGGGAAACAGTGAAAAGATCAGTGGTCGAGCAGGCGCAGGTGTTCGGGCGCGATGGCAATCGCCCCTGCAGCCGGCAATGCCGATTCGGCGAGGAAGGGCTTGCCGGCACCCGGCACCTCGAAGTCGTAGCGCGTGAGCGCGCCCAGGTAGCGCTGCGCGCCGGCGCGGCCCGCGAGGCGGTTCGGCGCATCGGGCGCGGGGTCGGGGCGGATGTGTTCGGGGCGCACCAGCACATGCACCTCGGCGCCGCGGGCTCGCCGCCCGGTGGGCGCGGCGAGTTCGGCAAAGCCCAGGTCGATGCGGTCCGCGCCGCTCACCCGCGCCGGCAGGATCGTCGAGAGCCCGACGAACTCGGCCACCGCGCGGCTCGCGGGGTTCTCGTAGATCTCGCGCGGCGTGGCGATCTGCAGCAGCCGGCCGTCCTTGAGCATGGCCACGCGGTCGGCCATGACCAGCGCTTCTTCCTGGTCGTGCGTGACCAGCAGCGTGGTGGCGTCGAAGCGCTGCTGGATGCTGCGGATCTGGTCGCGCAGGTGGCCGCGCACGCTCGCGTCGAGCGCCGACAGCGGCTCGTCGAGCAGCAGCGCGCGCGGGTCGATGGCCAGTGCGCGCGCCAGTGCCACGCGCTGCTGCTGCCCGCCCGACAGCTGCGCGACGGCGCGCTGCGCGAAGTCGCCCAGCCCGACGATGTCGAGCAGTTCCTGTGCGCGCCGGCGCCGTTCGGCGGTGCCGACCTTGCGCAGCTTGAGCCCGTAGGCCACGTTGTCGAGCACGCTCAGGTGCGGGAACAGCGCATAGCTCTGGAACACCATGCCGATGTGGCGCTGGTGCACCGGCGTGCGCGACATGTCGTCGCCGCCGAGTGCGATGCGCCCGGCGTGGCCCGTCTCCAGGCCCGCCACCAGCTTCAGCAGCGTCGACTTGCCCGAGCCGCTCGGCCCGATCACCGCGACCAGCTCGCCGGTGCGCACGTCGATCGAGACCTCGTGCAGGCCGTGCGTGCTGCCGGGGTAGTTGTAGCTGACGTTGTCGAGGAGGAGACTCATGGCGGACCGCCTATGCGCGTTGCTTCACGAGGGAAGAGGAAAGAATCGCCGACGCGCTCGCCAGCACCAGCAGGATCACCGTGGCCGCGCAGGCGAAGCCCGTCGCGCCGTAGAAGGCCTGCAGCAGCACCACGGGGTAGGTGCGGTTCTGGAAGCTCGTGAGCAGGTTCGACACGCCGAATTCACCTACCGATATGGCCGCCACCATCACCAGCCCGCTGACCAGGCTCTGGCGCAGGCTCGGCAGCACGATGCCGGTGAACTGCTGCCAGCCCGATGCGCCCAGCGTGGCGGCGGCCTGCTCGAGCCGCCCCAGGTCGAGGTGGCGCAGGTCGGTCAGCAGCGTGTTCGTGAGGTAGGGCAGCGTGAGGATCGCGTGCGCCGCGATCAGGAGCGGCATCGAGCCCAGCCAGGGCGCGAGGTCGGTGTTGAACACGATCATGTAGCCGAAGGCCAGGGTGATGGCCGGCACCGCCACCGGCGTGGCGCTCACGATGCGCGCCGCCAGGCTGCCGCCGCGCCGCGCGCCGTGGTACAGCGCATAGGCCAGCGGCAGCGCCAGCACCGTGTTGATCGCGCAGGCGCTCATCGCCACCACGAGACTGCTGACGAAGGCCTTGCGAAAGGAGGTGTCGAGCCAGAGGTCGACGTACCACTGGCCGGTGATGCCCGTGGGCAGCAGCGTGTTGGTCCAGTTGCCGCCGACGCTGCCGACCAGCAGCAGGGCGATGGGCAGCAGCAGGTACAGGCCGTAGATGAGCGAGATGCCGCGAACCAAGAGAGTCTCCAGTGTCATGCGCGCTCGGCATACTTTCCGGATGCGCTACTGTCTGCGCTGGGGCTTCCGTCGCATCGGCTCGAATTCTAGGAAGCGCACGGCCGTCCATGGGTGAATGTTGGATGACGACACTTGAGCAATCGGAAAATGTTTTTCATGCAGATTTCACACAGCGAGGCCAGGCCGCATGAAGCGTGACTGCCCCACCATCCAGGAGCTGCTGGCCTTCGACGCCGTGGCGCGTCACCAGAGCATCACGCTGGCGGCGGGCGCGCTGTGCATCACGGTGAGCGCGGTGAGCAAGCAGATCGCCGGGCTCGAGGCCTTCCTGGGTCGCGAGCTGCTGCAGAAGAACGGGCGCGGCGTGCAGCTCACGCCGCAGGGGCGCGTGTACTGGCAGAAGATCTCGGGCGGCCTGCGCGCCATCGAGACCGCGACCTTCGAAGCGCGTTCGGGCGATGCCGGCGCCGGCCTGCTCACGCTCGCGAGCGTGCCCACCTTCCTCACCAAGTGGCTCATTCCGCGGCTGCCGGCCTTCAGCCAGAAGAGCCGCCACGTCATGCTGAGCTTCAGCCGTCATCTCGAGCCCAGCGACGGCATCCCGGCGGGCGTCGATGCGGCGATCCGCTACGGCCCCGACGGCTGGCCTGGCGTGGTGTCCGAATACATCGCGGGCCGCGAGTTCGTGCTGATCGTGGCGCGCTCACTGGTCGAGGGGCGCCATCGCATCGCGCAGCCCGCCGACATCCTGGGCCACACGCTGCTGCACCATGAAGGCGCGCCCACCGCCTGGCGCCAGTGGGCCGCGCAGCATGGCGTGCCCGAGGTGCAGACCGTGGCCGGTCCGCGCTTCGCGCAGTACTCGGCGCTGATCCAGGCGGCCCTCAACGGCCTCGGCATCGGCCTGGTGCCCAAGCTGCTGGTGCAGGAAGAGCTGGCCGAAGGCGCGTTGCGCAGCCCGTGCGGCACGCCGGTGAGCGTGAACCAGGGCCACTACCTCTGCTACCGGCCCGACCGGCTCGACCTGCCCGCCTTCGCGGCGTTCCGCGAATGGCTGCTCGACGAAGGCACGGCCTCGCGCGGCGTGGAGACCGAGGCGTAAACGCCCATGTTGATTAACCTCGCAGGTCGCACAGACCACAAGGAACCGATCCGATGAAAGTTGCAGTCATGGGCGCCGGCGCAGTCGGCTGCTATTACGGCGCCATGCTGGCGCGCGCGGGCCACGAGGTCGCGCTGGTCGGCCGGCCCTCGCACGTCGAGGCAGTGAAGGCAAACGGGCTGCGGCTCGAAACCAGCGCCTTCGATGCGCTGGTGCCGATGGATGCGAGCACCGACGCGAGCGCGGTGCGGGGCGCGGACCTCGTGCTCTTCTGCGTGAAGTCCACCGACAGTGAAGCGGCTGCCGCGCAGATAGCGCCGCACCTGTCGCCCGACGCGCTGGTGCTCACGCTGCAGAACGGCGTGGACAACGACGCCCGCGTGCGCGCGGTGCTGCCCGCGAACGAGGTGGCCGCCGCCGTGGTCTACGTCGCCACCGAGATGGCCGGCCCCGGCCATGTGCGGCACCACGGGCGGGGCGAACTGGTCATCGCTCCCGCGCGCCGCAGCGACGAGGTGGCACGCCACCTGGAGGCCGCCGGCGTGCCCACGCAGATCTCGGACAACGTGCGCGGCGCGCTCTGGGCCAAGCTGATCCTGAACTGCGCCTACAACGCCCTCTCGGCCATCACCCAGCTGCCGTATGGCGTGCTGGTGCAGGGCACGGGCGTGGCCGACGTGCTGCGCGACGTCGTCGCCGAGTGCCTCGCCGTCGCGAAGGCCGAGGGCGTGCAGGTGGCCGGCGACACCCAGGCCGCCCTGCGCGCCATCGCGCAGACCATGCCCACGCAGTACTCATCGACCGCGCAGGATCTCGCGCGCGGCAAGCTCAGCGAGATCGACCACCTCAACGGACTCGTCGTGCGCAGGGGCGAGGCACTCGGCGTGCCCACCCCCGCCAACCGCGTGCTGTTCGTGCTGGTGAAGCTGCTCGAACAAAAACAGCACACCAGCTGACCGCCCTTCGCGGCACCGAGGAACCGGCTTTGCCCGGGCCGCAGGCGTTGCCACCGGTAGAAGATAGGAGAAGCGACACGAAGTGCGCGAAGCCTGGGGGCCGAGCCAGACACACCGAGGAACCGGCTCTGCCGGGCCTCAGGTGATGCCCCCGGTAGGGGGAAGGAGAAGCGGACACGAAGTGCCGCGCATCCTGGGGGCGAGCCAGAAACACCGAGGAACCGGCTTTGCCGGGCCTCAGGTGTTGCCCCTGGTAGGGGGAAGGAGAAGCGGACACGAAGTGCCGCGCATCCTGGGGGCGAGCCAGAAACACCGAGGAACCGGCTCTGCCGGGCCTCAGGTGTTGCCCCCGGTAGGGGGTAGGAGAAGCGACACGAAGTGCGCGAAGCCTGGGGGCGAGCTCTTCTACCCCGGCATCGGTTCGCGCATCGTCACGAACTCCTCGGCCGCCGTCGGGTGAATGCCCACCGTGCTGTCGAAGATCGCCTTCGTCGCGCCTGCGCGCATCGCAACCGCAAAGCCCTGCACCACCTCGCCGGCGTCCGGGCCCACCATGTGCAGCCCGACCACGCGGTCGCTGGCGGTGTCCACCACCAGCTTCATGAAGGTTCGCTCGGTGCTGCCCGACAGCGTGTGGCGAAGCGACTTGAACTCGCTGGAGAACACCGTCACCTTGCCGAACTTCGCGCGCGCGTCGATCTCGCTGTAGCCGCAGGTGCCGATGTTCGGGTGCGTGAACACGGCGGTGGGAATGAACTCGTAGTCGAGCCGGCGCTTGCCCTTGCCGAAGAGTTCGTCGACCACCACCATGGCCTCCGCCAGCGCCACCGGCGTGAGCTGAATGCGCGTGGACACATCGCCCACCGCGTGGATCGAAGGCACCGAGGTGCGGTAGTGCGCATCGACCGCGATCGCGCCGTTCTCGTCGAGCTTCACGCCCGCGGCTTCGAGGCCGAGGCCCTGCGTGTTGGGCACGCGGCCGGTGGCGAAGAGCACCGTGTCGGCCTCCAGCTGCTGGCCGCGCGCGAGTGTGACGGTGAAACCGTGCCCATGCGCATGGCGTTCGACCGACGTGACCTCGCAGTTCAGCCGCACGTCCACGCCGGCCTTGCCCATCTCGTTGGCGACGAACTGGCGCACGTCGTCGTCGAAGCCGGTGAGCAGGTGCGCGCGGCGGTGCAGCTGCGTCACCTTCGAGCCCAGGCCGTTGAAGATCGACGCGAATTCGCAGGCGATGTAGCCGCCGCCCACCACCAGCAGGCGCTTGGGAAAGGGGTCGAGGTCGAACATCGCGTCGGAGGTCACGATGTGCTCGCGGCCCGCGATGTCCGGCACGAAGGGCGTGCCGCCGGTGGCCACGAGCAGGTGGCGCGCGGTGTGGCGCTTGCCGTCGACTTCCACGGTGTGGGCGTCGGCCAGCTGCGCCCAGCCGGTGACGAGCGTCACGCCCGAGTTCTTCAGCAGCGACGCGTAGATGCCGTTGAGGCGGGTGATTTCCCTGGCACGCTGCGACTTGAGATGCGCCCAGTCGAAATGCGGCTCCTTGGGCAGCGTCCAGCCGTAGCCCGCGGATTCCTCGAACGATTCGGCATAGCCGGCCGCGTAGCTGTAGAGCTTCTTCGGAATGCACCCCACGTTGACGCAGGTGCCGCCGAGGTCGGCGGCCTCGGCCAGGCCGACGCGCGCGCCGGTCTGCGCGGCCATGCGCGCCGCGCGGACACCGCCGCTGCCGCCGCCGATGACGAAGAGATCGAAGTCGAATGTGGGCATGAAAGGTTCCTTCGCCGCCGACTGTAGCGGCGGTGCGAAGGCGGTGCTGTCGACGGGGCTTGCAGACCCGTGGCGGGCGTGGCGGCCGTTCAGCGCGAGTCGGGCGAGGTCCAGAGCCGGCGCGGATCGTCGCCGCGCGGTGCGGCGGGCGCGGTGCCGTGCTGCTGCTGTTGCTGCTGGATGGCGCGCAGCTGCGCCTCCTGGGCCTGGCGCATCGCGTTCTGCTGGGCCTGCTGTTGCGCCAGGGCCTGCTGCTGCATCTGCGCGGCGCGCAATTGCAGTTCCTGCTGCTGGCGAAGCTGCTGCTGCTGTTGCTGCACCTGTGCCGCCTGCTGTGCTGCGCGCTGCTGCTGGAGCAACTGCTGTTGCTGCTGGGCCTGCGCCTGCGCGGCGCGCAACTGCAGTTCCTGTTGCTGGCGCAGGGCCTGCTGTTGCTGCTGCTGGAGTTGCTGCTGCACCTGCTGTTGTTGCCGCTGCTGCTGCCAGCGGTCCTGCTCGGCACGCTGGCGCCAGTCCTGCTGCCGGCGCCAGTCCTGTTGCTGCCGCCATTCCTGCTGCTGGCGCCATTCCTGGTCGCGCTGCCACTCCTGCAGTTGCTGGGCTGCCTGCGCCCCGCGCTGCTGCTCCAGCCATTGCGCCTGTTGCGCCTGTTGCGCCCGCTCGTACTCGATCTGCTGCTCGCGCGCGATCGTTGCCGCCGACGGCGCGGCCGGCTGGGCGAGGCGCGAAGGTCCCGGCCATCCGCCCGCGCTGTCGAACCGGTTGCGCTCGGCCACCCAGGCGTCGAAGCTGCTGTTCTGCGCCCGCGTGTTTCTCGCTGCGGCAAGGTTGCGTCCGGACACCGTGGTCTGCTGCCGGTCGGTCAGCCGCTGCGAGGCGCCGTTCTGCCCGCGCAGCGTGAGCTGGCCCGAAGCCACCGCCACCCAGGTGGTCGCCGAATCGGTGGAGAGGCGGTATTCGCCCGGCGCGCCGATGTCCGCCGAGAGGTTGCCGGTGTCGATCCGCAGGCTCTGTCCCGACGGGTCGTCGCCCACGCGCAATTGCACGTCGCCGCGCCCGACGCTGATTTCGTCGGGCCCGGAGAACTCGACGTCCGTCGCGCCGTCGAGCCGCAGCGCGGCCTGGCCGATGTACACCTCGGCACGTGCGTTGCGCTCGGTCCGCAGCCGGTCGCCGATGCCGAGCGCGCGGTCGGGGCGGGCGGCGTACCAGCGGTCCTGGCCGGCGGGCGAGACGCTCACGGCGCCCTCCTGCACGTTCAGGCGCGCGACCTCGCCCTGCGGGCCCTGTTGCGCACTGGCCGAGAGGCCCGCGCACAGCAGGGCCAGGCCGAGCACCCATCGGTGCAGCGGGCGTTGAAATGCCGGGAGGCGTGTTCGATTCATGTGGTTCCCTGATCCCCTGATTAACGAAGCGATGAACTTTGTAACGCGCGAGAATCCGCTGCCGCTGTCACCGCCCGTCGGTACGTGAGTGAAGCGCGTGTGCAAGCGGCAACGGGATGTAAGGAGGAAACAAACATGAAAACTCGCGGAATCGCCAGACGGGTGTGCAGACCCTGCTATCAAAGATGTAGTGCTGTTGCCCTTGCGGTGGCGTTCGGCGCCATGCTGGCCTCGGCGCCCGCTGCCGCACAGCTGGCCCGCAAGCCTTCCTACTACCAGCAGCAGAACCAGCCGCAGCCCGAGGGCCCGGCTGCGCAGCGGGTGCCGCGCCCGTCGGTGCCGTCGTCGCTGCCGGCACTGCGCAGCCAGGGCGACTTCGACCAGCTCGCGCGCACCTACGACGCCGGCACGCCGATGCAGTTGGCGCACGTGCTGTTCGTCATCGACCGGCAGGCCAGGCCGCCGCGCACCTACTTCATCGACACGCCGCGCTACCAGCTGCACGTGCGCTTCCTGCGCGACACGCGGCTGGCGCCCGGCACCACCAAGCGCGAGATCGACCGCAACTACCTCGTGCCCGACCGCCGCTTCCTGTTCGGCACGCTGAGCTGGCAGCAGAACATCGGCAGCTTCACCTACGAGTTCTGGGAAGGCGACCGCCTCACGCCCGCGCTGCTGCGGCAGGCCGATGCGCAGGTGAAGGCGAGCTTCTTCGCGCCGGTGAAGTTCAAGACCAACTCCACGCTGCACGACCGCGTGGCGCAGGAAGCCGGCATCGCGTCGGTGAGCCAGGAGGCGCTGATCCGCGAGCAACCGTACCTGCCGATGAACCTCGGGACCGCGACCGGGCGCGTGCGCATCGTGGAGGACGAATCCGCCATCAACGCGCTGCTGCCCGACGACATCGCGGTGCTGCGGCAGGTGCCCATCGGCCTGCCGCCGGTGGCCGGCGTTCTGACCGAGCGGCCGTCGACCGCGCTGTCGCACGTCAACCTGCTGGCCAAGGGGTGGGGCATTCCCAATGCCTATGTGCGCGACGCCGCCGCGGTGCTGAAGGAACACGCAGGCCAGTGGGTGGCGCTGAAGGTGGCGGCCTCGGGCTACCAGCTGCGCCGCCTCACGCCCGAGGAAATCGCCGCGCTGCCGCCGCGCGCCGCGCGTGCCGCGCATGTGGCCGCCACCGGCTCGGTGCCCGGCGGCGCGCGCGCCATCAGGCCCGACCTGCGCGAGGACCGCCTGCTGCCGCTGGCCGCGCTGCGCGCACGCCACAGCGCGCAGTGCGGCGTGAAGGCCGCGAACCTCGGCGCCATGCAGGCCGCGCGCATACCGGGCACCTCGGTGCCCGACGGCTTCTGCATTCCGTTCGCCCACTACGACCGCTTCATGCGCGCGAACGGCCTGGCCTCGCGCATCGCGCGCATGCAGCAGGAGCCCGGCTTCGCGAGCGACCCCAAGCTGCGGCAGAAGGCGCTGGCGCAGCTGCGCGACGAGATCGTGCAGTGGCCGGTCGATGCCGCCACTGCGGCGTCGTGGCGCGCCGCCTGGCAGTCGCGGCTCGGCGGCGGTGGCGTGTTCGTGCGCAGCTCGTCGAACTCCGAGGACCTACCCGGCTTCAGCGGCGCGGGCCTGTACACCACCGTGCCCAACGTGAAGACGGGCGACGCGCTCGAGGCGGCGGTGAAGAAGGTCTGGGCCTCGGTGTTCAACCCCGAGGCCTGGGAGGCGCGCAGCGCCGCGGGCTTCGGCGCCGAGTCGGTGCTGATGGGCGTGTTCGTGCAGACCGCCATCGACGCGACCAATGCCGGCGTCATGATCACCCGCGACCCGTTCGATGCGGGCCACGCGCACGTGACCTACATCTCGGCCAAGCGCGGCATCGGCATCCGCGTGGTCGAAGGCCAGCGCGTGGCGGAGCAGGTGATGTACTCGAGCTGGTCGAAGGCCATCCAGGTGCTGAGCCGCTCGGCCGAGGACACCGCGCTGCAGCTCGACAAGGACGGTGGCGTGAAGGAAGTGCCGGTGCAGGCCGGGCGCAACGTGCTCACCGACGAACTGGTGGTGCGGCTGGCCGGCGTGGGCGCGGCGGTGAAGCGCACCTTCAACGCGGTCGACCAGGACATCGAGTGGGCCACCGTGGGCGACCGCATCGTGCTGCTGCAGGCGCGGCCCTACGTGGAGCGCCGCCGCTAGCCGAGCGGCCGGCCGGCGATCCAAGCCACAGGAGATTCCCCGTGAACCTGCACCGCCTCGACCTCGTCTCGCTGTCGCTCTTCAACCTCGTGGTGCGCACCGGCAGCATCAGCAAGGGCGCCGAGCTCGCGCACCTCGCGGTGGGCGCGGCGAGCAAGCGCATCTCGGACCTCGAGGCGGCGGTGGGCACCGAGCTGTTCGAGCGCCATTCGCGCGGCGTGACGCTCACCGTGGCGGGCAACGCGCTGCACCTGCATGCGCAGCGCATCCTCAACGACGTGGACCATCTCGCGGCGGACCTCTCGGACTACGCCTCGGGCGTGCTCGGCGTGGTGCGGCTGTGGGTCAACACCTCGGCGGTCACGCAGTTCCTGCCGCGCGAGCTCGCCGGCTTCGTGGCGGCCAACCCCGGCATCCGCATCGAGCTCGAGGAACAGAACAGCAGCGAGATCGTGCTCGCGGTGCTCGACGGCCGCGCCGACGTCGGCATCTTCGCGGACCGCACGCCCTCGCTGGGCCTGCACATCGTCAACTACCGCACCGACCGGCTGGTGCTGGTGGTGCCGCGCGGCCATCCGCTGGCGCGGCGGCGCAGCGTGCGCTTCGAGCAGGCCACCGAGTACGACTTCGTGAGCCTGTCGGGCGGCACCTCGCTCGCGCAGCGGCTGCAGACCGCCACCGAGGCGCTCGGGCGGCGGCTGCGGCTGCGCATCCAGGTGCGCAGCTTCGACGCCATGTGCCAGATGGTGGCCGCCGGCATGGGCGTGGCGGTGCTGCCGCGCGAGGCGATACAGCCGCACCTGCGCTCGATGAACCTGCGCGAGATCGCGCTGGAAGATGCCTGGGCCGAGCGCCGCCTGCTGATCGGCCTGCGCGACGCCAACGCGGTGCCGCGCCACGTGCGCACGCTCATCGACCACCTCTGCACGGACGCTGCGGGTTAACCCTCGCGAGCTTTCGCGTTCCGCGAAAGCTGGCTGCGTGTCTTCGTCGTTCCGCTCGAGGGGGGCGCTGAACAGAATCGGGCCCATGAATCTTTCCCGCGATCCCGACGTTCCCGACCTTTCCTTGAGCCCCGGCGCCCTGCAAGGCCTGCGCGTCATCGAGATGGGCCAGCTCATCGCCGGTCCCTTCGCCGGCAAGACGCTCGGCGAATTCGGCGCCGACGTGGTCAAGATCGAGCCGCCCGGCGCCGGCGATCCGCTGCGCAACTGGCGACTGCTGCAGGATGGCACCTCGGTGTGGTGGCAGGTGCAGTCGCGCAACAAGCGCTCGGTGGCGCTCGACCTGCGCAGCGAGGAGGGCCAGGACATCGCCCGCCGGCTCATCGCCGAGGCCGACGTGCTGATCGAGAACTTCCGCCCCGGCACGCTCGAGGGGTGGGGCATGGGCTACGAGGCGCTGAGCGAGCGCAACCCGGGCCTCGTGATGCTGCGCATCTCCGGCTACGGCCAGACCGGCCCGTACCGCGACCTTCCGGGCTTCGGCGCCATCGGCGAGGCCATGGGCGGGCTGCGCCATCTCACCGGCGAGCCGGACCGCGTGCCGGTGCGCTGCGGCATCTCCATCGGCGACACGCTGGCCGCGCTGCACGGCACCATCGGCGTGCTCACCGCGCTCTATCACCGCAAGGTCAACGGCGGCAGGGGCCAGGTCATCGACGTGGCGCTCAACGAGGCGGTGTTCAACGTGATGGAGAGCCTGGTGCCCGAATACAGCGCCTTCGGCGCGGTGCGCGAGGCCGCGGGCAGCGCGCTGCCGGGCATCGCGCCGTCGAACGCCTACCGCTGCGCCGACGGCTACGTGCTGGTGGCGGGCAACGGCGACAGCATCTTCCGCCGCCTGATGCAGACCATCGGGCGCGACGACCTCGGCGCCGACCCGGCGCTGGCGAACAACGCGGGCCGCGTGGCGCGCGTGGCCGAACTCGACCAGGCGATCGAGGCATGGACGCTGCCGCAGCCGGTGGCGACGGTGCTCGGGACGCTCGGCGAGGCGCGCGTGCCCGCGGGCAAGGTCTACACCGCGAAGGACATCGCCGAAGACCCGCACTACCGCGCGCGCGACATGCTGCTGCGGCAGCACACGCGCGACGGCCACGAGATCGAGGTGCCCGGCGTGGTGCCCAAGCTCATGGGCACGCCGGGCACGGTGCGCTCGTCGGCACCGGGGCTCGGCGACGACACCGACGCGGTGCTCGGCGAACTCGGATTCACGGCCGCAGGCATTGCCGCCTTGCGCGAAAGGAAGGTGGTGGCATGAACATGGTCTGGAACGGCAACGCGCAAGGCGTGCGGATGTGCGAGGTCGGCCTGCGCGACGGCCTGCAGGTGGAAGCGGCCTTCGTGCCGACCGCCGAGAAGATCGCGCTGTGCAACGAACTCTCGCGCGCGGGCATGTCGAAGATCGAGGTGACGGCCTTCGTGTCGCCGCAGGCGATTCCCGCGCTGCGCGACGCCGAGGTGGTGCTGCGCGAGATCGAGCGCGTGCCCGGCGTGGTCTACACCGCGCTGGTGCCCAACGTGCGCGGCGCCGAGCGCGCCATTGATGCGCGCGCGGACGAGATGAACCTCGTCATGTCGGCCAGCGAGAGCCACAACCTCGCCAACCTGCGCATGCTGCGCGAGCAGTCGTTCCGCGCGCTGTCGGAGGTGGCGGCTCTGGCGCGGCAGGCGGGCGTGGCGGTCAACGTGTCGCTGTCTTGCAGCTTCGGCTGCCCCATCGAGGGCGACGTGGCCGACGCCGAGGTGCTCGGCTGGTGCGCGCGCTTCGTGGACGAGCTCGGTGCCGCCGGCGTCACGCTGTGCGACACCACCGGCATGGCCTGGCCGGGGCAGGTGCATGCACTCACGCGCGCCTTCCTGCAGCGCTGGCCCGGCACGGGGCTCACGCTGCACTTCCACAACACGCGCGGCATGGGGCTGGCGAACGTGCTCGCGGGCATCGACGCCGGCGCGCGCCGCTTCGACGCATCGATCGGCGGCATCGGCGGCTGCCCCTACGCGCCGGGCGCCACCGGCAACGTGTGCAGCGAGGAGATCGTGCACGCGCTCGATCTCATGGGCTACGACACCGGCGTGGACCTGGCACGCGTGATCGATGCCGCGCGCCGGCTGCCGGCGCTCATCGGGCACGACATCCCGAGCCAGGTCGTGAAGGCCGGGCGCCGGCTCGACCTGCATGCGCCGCCGGACGACTTCGCAGCCACGCACGAGCGTGCGCTCGCACGCGAGCAGGCCCGCACCCGCTGACATTTCCGCATCCCCATTCGCGTATCGATCCCAAGAACCAACGGAGACATTTCAATGAACACCTCGAGCCACCCTCTCTTCACGCGCCGCCGCATCGGCGCGCTGGCCGCCGCCGCGCTGCTGGCCGGCACCGGCACCGCGCTCGCGCAGACCTATCCGTCGAAGCCCGTCACGCTCATGGTCCCCACTGCCGCCGGCGGCACGACCGACATCGCCGGACGCATGCTGGCCGACCCGCTGGGCAAGGCGCTGGGCCAGCCGGTGATCGTCGACAACCGCGGCGGCGCCAGCGGCGTGATCGCCGCGGTGGCCGTCAAGCGCGCCGAGGCCGACGGCCATACGCTGCTGATGCAGTACTCGGGCTACCACGTGATCTCGCCCCACGTCACGAAGCAGAAGCCGCAATGGGTGCCGGAAGACTTCCGCGCCGTGGCCAACGTGCTGAGCGCGCCGCAGGTGGTGGTGGTGCGCGAGGGCATCCCGGTGAAGAACATGGCCGAGCTGATCGCCTATGCCAAGGCCAACCCGGGCAAGCTCACCTATGCCTCGTCGGGCCCCGGCTCGCTGCAGCACGTGACCGGTGCCATGCTTGAGCAGCAGGCCGGCATCCAGCTCACGCACATCCCGTACAAGGGCACCGGCCCCGCGCTGCAGGACCTGCTGGGTGCGCAGGTCGACATGACCTTCGGCACGCCGCCGCCGTTCATGCAGTTCATCCAGTCGGGCAAGCTGCGCGCGGTGGCCGTGACCGGCAAGTCGCGCGTGGCCTCGCTGCCCAGTGTGCCGACCGCCACGGAGGTCGGCCTTCCGAACCTCGACGCGACCTCGTGGTTCGCCGTGTTCGCGCCTGCGAAGACGCCGCAGCCGGTGATCGAGAAGCTCAGCGCGGAGATCGCCAAGGTGGTGGCTACGCCGGCCTTCCAGCAGAAGGCCGCCGAGCTCGGCGCCACCGCCGACTACATGAGCCCGCAGAAGCTCGCCGACTACAGCAAGGCCGAGTACCTGCGCTGGGGCAAGGTGGTCGAGGCCGCGAAGATCGAGGGCGATTAACCCACCTGAGCGATGCGCATGGCGGGGCGGTGGTCACCCGCCGCCATGCGCTGCCGCCGCCGCTACTTGTAGAGCAGCTGCGGCAGCCACAGGCCGATCTGCGGCCACATGTAGAGCAGGAAGATCGCGAAGATCTGGATGCCCATGAAGGGCAGCATGCCGAGGAAGATCTGGTTCAGCGTGACATGCGGCGGGCTTACGCCCTTGAGGTAGAAGGCCGCCATGGCCACCGGCGGCGACAGGAAGGCGGTCTGCAGGTTCAGCGCCACCAGCAGGCCGAAGAACAGCGGATCGACGCCGAAGTTGTCGAGCAGCGGAATGAAGATCGGCATGAAGATCACGATGATCTCGGTCCACTCGAGCGGCCAGCCGAGCAGGAAGATGATCACCTGGCTCAGCAGCAGGAACTGCACCTTCGTGAGGTTCATGCCCAGCACCCATTCCTCGACCAGCGCCTGGCCGCCGAGCAGCGCGAAGGCGGCCGAGAAGATGGCCGAG
This sequence comes from Variovorax paradoxus, assembly GCF_902712855.1. NCBI lineage: Bacteria > Pseudomonadati > Pseudomonadota > Betaproteobacteria > Burkholderiales > Comamonadaceae > Variovorax > Variovorax paradoxus. Next base: position 47,131 of record NZ_LR743507.1, on the reverse strand, counting down.
CCCACGAACAGCCAGCACACCATCGCCGAGGTCTTGGCGGTGAGGAACACCGACTCCTTGAGCACCGAGAGGTTGAGTCGCCGGTAGGCCGCCGCCAGCAGCATGCCGCCGAGCGCGCCCATGGCCGCGGCCTCGGTGGGCGTGGCCAGGCCCAGCACGATCGAGCCCAGCACCGAGAGGATCAGCAGCACCAGCGGGAAGAAGGAGGCCAGCAGCATCTTGAAGATCTCGAGCCGCGCGAAGCTCAGGAACAGGTAGAACAGCGCCGTGAGCGCGCCCAGCACCGAGAAGGTCGCGACCCACCAGGTGGGCGGCGGCTTGGTGGTGGCGCCAGCCGGCGAGGTCTGCGCGGTCTCGGTGGCGGCGGGCGCGGGCGCGGGCGCTGCCGGCGGTGCTTCGGCGCCCGGCGGTTCGGCAACGGCGCCGGCCGCGGGCTCCTCGCCCGGCGGTTCCTGCAGCCCGCCTTCGCTCGGCGGCTCCTGCAGGCCGCCTTCGGCCGGCGGTTCCTGCAATCCACTCGAGCTGGCGCCGCTGCTGCTTCGGGAGGCACCGATCTCCTCGATGTCGTAGCGCGCCTCGGCCTCGACGGTGGTCACGGCCTGGTAGCTGCCCAGCGCCAGCAGCGCGTAGATGACGGCGGGCAGCGCCACGATGCCGAGCTGCCTGAGCACGTGCGAGAGCGGCACCTCGGCATTGCGCCGGCCCTTGAGCAGGCCCAGCAGCGCATGCGCCGACGGGCTGGCGGCGATCCGCTGCGTCAGCGGCGGCAGCGGCACCACGCGCTCGGCGGCCGACAGCGGCGGCGCCCACTGCGGCTTGAGCTTGGCGATCAGGATCACGTAGAGCACGTAGAGGCCGGCCAGCATCAGGCCCGGGAAGAAGGCGCCCGCGTAGAGCTGCACCACCGACACGCCGGCGGTGGCGCCGTAGACGATCAGCAGCACCGACGGCGGGATCAGGATGCCGAGGCAGCCGCCCGCCGTGATCGCGCCCGCGGCCAGCGGAACGCTGTAGCCACCGCGCAGCATCGCGGGCAGCGCCAAGAGGCCCATCAGCGTGACCACCGCGCCGACGATGCCGGTGGCGGTCGCGAAGATGGTGCAGGTCACGAGCGTGGCGACCGCGAGCGCGCCCGGCAGCCGCGCGAGCGCGAGGTGCAGGCTCCTGAACAGCGATTCGATCAGGTTGGCGCGCTCGACCAGGTAGCCCATGAAGACGAACAGCGGCACGGCGATCAGCACGTCGTTGGCCATGGTCTTGTAGGCCGACTGCACCATCAGGTCCAGCGTGCGGTGCCAGTCGCGCTCGTAGGCCAGGAAGGTGAAGAGCATGCCCATGCCCATCAGCGTGAAGGCGGTGGGAAAGCCCAGCATGATCGCCACCACCACCAGCGACAGCATCAGCAGGCCCAGGTGGCCGTTGGTAATGGTCTCGGCGCGCAGCAGCATGGTGGCGCCGGCGATCACGACCAGCGCCATGAAGGTGAGGCCGAACCAGAGTTCGCGGCGGATCTTCATCGCGCGCCCTCCCGTGCCTCGTTCGCGACCACCACGCGGTCGAGCGCGGCGATGTCGGCGTCCTTCACGTGCACCATCTCCTTGAGCTTCTCGACGTCGACCTCCTCGACGTCCTGCTCGCGCGAGGGCCAGGCGCCGTCGCGGATGCACTGCACGCAGCGGATGATCTCGACGAGGCCCTGCAGCAGCAGCGTGAAGCCCGCGAGCGGGATGATGAACTTGAACGGGTACAGCGGCAGCGGTTCGGCCGAGAAGGTCTGCTCGCGGATCGCGAGCGCCTCGCTCGCGTAGATCAAGCCGGCCCAGGTCAGCGCGACGATGCCCGGCAGGAAGAAGACGATGTACAGCACCAAGTCGACCAGCGCCTGCGTGCGCGGCTGGAAGAAGCCGTAGAGCACGTCGCCGCGCACGTGGCCGTTCTTCGAGAGCGTGTAGGCCCCGGCAGTCATGAACATGGCGCCGTACAGCATGATCTGCGCGTCGAGCACCCAGGCGTGCGGCTTGTTGAGCACATAGCGCGAGAACACTTCCCAGCTGATCAGCAGCGTGAGCAGCAGGGCGCACCAGGCGAAGGTCTTGCCGATCCATGTGGAGAACCGGTCGACCGCCAGGAGAAAGGATTGCATCGGAACGAACTCCTTGCCGCGAGCCTTGCGGGGCTGTCGCGGCTTGCGTGCAGGCAAGAAAAGAGGGCACCCGCCGGGGTGCCCTCGCGTCGAAGGTGGCGCGTCAGCTCTTCTTCGCCTGTCGTCCGAAGTAGTGGTTGTAGGCCATCTTGAAATCGACCGAGTAGTCGTTCTGCCACTGGCCCGCGCGTTCGGCGAAGGCGCGCTGCGAGTCGAGCACCTTCTTGAACATCGGGTTCTCGGCGGACTTCTTCGCGATGGTCTTGTCCCACGAGGCGAGCTGGGCGCGCAGCACCGCGTCGGGCGTCTTGTAGAACTTGATGCCGCCCTTCTTCAGCTCTTCGTAGTCCTTGGAGTTGCGGTCGATGGCCTTCCAGCTCATGTCGGCGCTGGCGGCCTGCGTGGCGTACTCGATGATCGACTTGAGCTCACCCGGCAGCGCGCGCAGCTTGGGGCCGTTCCACAGCACTTCGAACTGCTCGCCGCACTGGTGGAAGCTCTGCAGCATGCAGTTCTTGGCCACGTCGGGAAAGCCCAGCACGCGGTCGCTCGAGGCGTTGTTGAACTCGGCCGCGTCGATCAGCCCGCGGTCGAGCGCGGGCACGATCTCGCCGCCGGGCAACGGGTTCACGGCCGCACCCATGTCGGTGAACACGTCCACCGCCAGGCCCACGGTGCGGAACTTCAGGCCCTTCATGTCCTCGGCCTTGGCCACCGGCTTCTTGAACCAGCCCAGCGGCTGGGTGGGCATAGGGCCGTAGAGGTAGGAGGCCACGTCGAGGTTCAGGCTCTTGTAGATCTCGTCCATCAGCGCCTTGCCGCCGCCGTAGGTGTGCCAGGCCAGGATCATGTTGGCGTCCATGCCGTAGCCTGGGCCCGACCCCCACAGCGCGAGCGCGGAGTTCTTGCCGTACCAGTACGCGACCACGCCGTGGCCGCCGTCGAGCGTGCCCTTGGCCACCGCGTCGAGCAGCTGGAACGCCGGCACCACCGAGCCGGCCGGCAGCACCTCGATCTTCAGGCGGTTGCCCGCCATGTCGTTGACCTTCTTCGCGTAGTCCTGCGCGTACTCGTGAAAGATGTCCTTGGCGGGCCAGGTGCTCTGGAAGCGCAGGGAGGTGGTCTGGGCCATGCTGACCATCGGCACGGACATGGCGCCGGCAGCCACGGCGGCGCCCTTGAGCAGCCCGCGGCGGCGGGGCATCTTGCTGTCTGTCATGTGTCTCTCTCCAATTGGTACTGAGTTGGGAAAACCCAGGCCGCCGTCTTGGAGTTATGGTTTGACAGGCCGAGCCGCCATCTTTGGCGCGCAGGAACCCATGACAAACAGGGTTTTCACGAAGCGGTGAAAAATTCCGGTCATTGAAAACCCGCACTGCAAGGAAGCAATGAGATGACTGAACCCCAGGACAAGGGCTATGCCGGCGACGTGACGCCCGAGCAGGCCGCGCAATGGCTGGCCAGCGGCGAGGCCGTGATGGTCGACGTGCGCACCGACGCCGAGCGGGAGTGGGTCGGCTACGTGCCCGGTGCCGTGCCGCTGGCCTGGAAGCAATGGCCGGGCATGGCGTTGAACCCCGCGTTCGACGACGGCGTGCGCGCCGCGGCCGGCGGCAGGAAGGTCGTGCTGCTGTGCCGCAGCGGCGTGCGCTCGGTGGCTGCGGCGAAGCGCGCGACGGAGCTCGGCGTCGAGGCGTACAACATCCTCGAAGGCTTCGAGGGCAATCCGGACGAGAGCGGGCATCGCAACCAGACCGGCGGCTGGCGCAAGCGCGGATTGCCCTGGAAGCAGAACTGAAATGAAGAATCCCACCGTGAGGTGGGATCTTCCTGTTCCGGCAACCGCCGCGAACCGGCTTGGCCGTGCCGCAGGCGTGGACCCCTGCAAAGGGGCAGGCGTTGCGGCACGAAGTGCGCGAAGCCTGGGGGTGCCTAGATCGCCGGAATCCGCAGCTTCTGCCCCGGATAGATCTTGTCCGGATGGGTCAGCATCGGCTTGTTGGCCTCGAAGATCGTGTTGTACTTGTTCGCGTCGCCGTAGTACTTCTTCGAGATGGCGGAGAGCGTGTCGCCCTTCACCACGTCGTGGTACTGCGCGGGCGGCGCTGCCGGGGCGACGAGGTTGTTCTCGACGCTGGTCACGTTGGCCACGTTGCCGGCGGCCAGCGAGGCCTTCTCGCTGGCTTCCTGCGACGGCGCCTGGCCGGCGAGGGTGACGACGCCGGTGGCGGCGGCATAGGTCACGGCCAGTCGGGTGAGGCCCAGGTTCTGGGTCTCGATATAGGTCTTGATGGCGGCCGCGGCCTTCTCGTTGGCGCCGCTGTCGCCGTCGGTGGTGGCGGCGTGCGCCGACGATCCGCCGAACAGCTTCTCGCCCGCTTCCTTGATGAAACTCAGCAGACCCATGGCTCTCTCCTTGCGTTGGTGACGGTGAAGACGGTGATTGAGAAAAAAACGAGAGGCCATGGTGCGACGGAACACGGCACCCTTGCGTAGGCCCATGCCCCGTATGCGACGGCCACGCCAGCATGAATATTCACAAAGTCGCAATAATCGCGCGCATGTCATCCCCCTTCCTCGCCATCGACATCGGCAACACCCGCCTCAAGTGGGCGCTCTACGACTCGGCCGGCCCCGGCGCCGCGTTGCAGGCGCAGGGCGCCGAATTCCTCGACCACATCGAACGGCTGGCCGACGGCCCGTGGGCCGACCTGCCGGCACCTGCGTCCATGCTGGGCTGCGTGGTGGCCGGCGACGCCGTGCGGCGTCGCGCCGAAGAGCAGATCAACGAACGCTTCGACTGCACCCCGCGCTGGGTCATGCCGAGCGCGGGCGAGGCCGGCATCGTCAACGGCTACGACCATCCCACGCGCCTGGGCGCCGACCGCTTCGTGGCGATGATCGGCGCGCGCCACCGCATGCTGGCGGAGCAGGGCGGCAAGGGGCCGCTGCCGATGGTGGTGGTGCTGATCGGCACGGCCGTGACGGTCGAGGCCATCGACGCCGACGGCAAGTTCCTGGGCGGGCTGATCCTGCCGGGCCACGGCATCATGCTGCGCGCGCTGGAGTCGGGCACGGCCGGGCTGCACGTGCCCACCGGCGAGGTGCGCGAATTTCCGACCAACACCAGCGACGCGCTGACCAGCGGCGGCACGTATGCCATAGCCGGCGCGGTCGAGCGCATGGTGCAGCACGTGCGCTCGCACTGCGGGATGGAGCCGGCCTGCTACATGACGGGCGGTGCGGGCTGGAAGATGGCGCCCGTGATGAACGGGCACTTCGAACTGGTCGAGAGCCTGATCATGGACGGGCTGCTCGTCATCGCACGAGAAAGAGGCTGACCCCGAGGCTTCGCGCACTCGGTGTCGCAACGCCTGCCTCCTTGCGAGGGGCAACACCGGTGTCCTGGCGAGGCCGGTTAACCGGTGTCGGTGTTCCTGCAATGGGCCGTTCGCGGCCCGATGGCATCAGCGCATCAGCGCCTCGCCCAGTGCCTGAAACGCAGGCAGCGTGAGCGGGTCGTTGGCGCCGTTGGCGGCCACAGGGTGCGCCGCGTAGCGCACGATCACCATCTCGGCCTTCGGGTCGATGTAGATGCTCTGGCCGTGGATGCCGCGCGCCATGTAGGCGCCGTGCGGGTTGTGCGACACCCACCACATGTCGCGGTAGCTCCAGCCCTTGAGCAGCGGATAGCCGGCCTTCACGAATCTGGCCGGATCGCCGCCGCGCTGGATGTCCTCCACCACCGCCTTCGGAATCGCCTGCTGCCCGTTGGCGGAACGTCCGCCATTGCGCATCGTTTCGCCGAAGCGCGCCAGGTCGCGCAGCACCGTGTTCAGGCCGCCGCCACCCGACTCGGTGCCGATGCGGTCGACCATGAAGTACGCGTCCTGCTCGGCGCCGATGCGCCGCCAGATCTTCTCGCTCAGCAGATCGGCCAGCGACTGGTTGCTGGCGCGGCGAAGGATCCAGGCGAGCACCTCGGCGTTGACCGTCTTGTAGGCGAAGGCGTCGCCGTGCTCGCCTTCCTTCTTCAGCGTGACGAGGAACTCGTAGAACGACTTGGGCCCGGCGTAGTTCGGGCCCTGCGTGAGCATGCCGCCGGCGCGCGCGTAGTCCCAGATCTCCGCCTTCGGGTCGGCGTAGTTCTCGGAATAGTGCACGCCCACGGTCATGTCCATCACCTGGCGCACGGTGGCGTCGCCGTACGCCGTGTCCTTGAGTTCGGGGATGTACCTGACGACGGGCGCGGCCGGGTCGAGCTTGCCCTCGTCCGCGAGGATGGCCGCCAGCGTGCCCACGAAGGACTTGGTGACCGACATGGCGATGTGCGGGCGCTCGGGCGTGAGCGCGCCGAAGTACTTCTCGTAGACCACCTTGCCGCGGTGCATCACGAGGATGCCGTCGGTGTAGGTGCCCGAGATCATCTGGGCGAAGTTCAGCGTCTGCTCGCCGCCCAGGGGTTTGAAGGTGACCGCCTCGATGTCGTTGCGCGGCGCCGAAGGCAGCGGGCTGGCTGCGCCGCTGCCGCGCCACACGTTGGCCGTGGGCACGGTCTCGCGCACGTGCGAGAAGCTCCAGCGCGTGCGCGGAAACACGCCGCCCGCGGGGTTGTCGAAGGTGATGAGCTTGTCGGGCGGAGGCGGAAAGCCTTTCATCCAGCCCAGCGCGTCGACCGAGGTGGCGGCGGGGTCGGGCAGCGCGGCGGGCGCGGGTGTCTGGGCGGAGGTGGTGTTCACTGCAAGCAGGGTGAAGGCGGCGGCGAGCGCCGTGCGGATGAAGATCGGCATGGGGTTCGGGACGGGCAGGAGATCAACGGCCGCTGAAGCGCGCCGGGCGGCGTTCGACGAAGGAGCGCACGCCCTCGGCGGCGTCCTCGCTGTTGGACAGGCGCTTCTGCGTCTCGATGAATTCCGACACCGCGGCCAGCGGGCCGTGCTCGATGGCTTTCAGCACGTTGAGCCGCGTGGCCACCACCGCCAGTGGCGCCTGGGCCGCGATGCGCTGCGCAATGGCCAGTGCCGCGTCGAGCTCCTCGCCCGCCGGCACCACCTTCTGCACGAAGTTCAGGCGGTAGGCCTCGTCGCTGCCGAACTCGTCGGCCGTGAGCAGGTGCAGCATCGCGTTGCCCAGGCCCGCACGCTCGGCCATGCGCAGCGTAGCGCCGCCCGTGGCCATGATGCCGCGCTGCACTTCCATCTGCGAGAAGCGGCAGTTGTCGGCCGCCACCACGATGTCGGCGCCCAGCATCAGCTCGATGCCCACCGTGAAGCAGATGCCCTTCACGGCCACCACCATCGGCTTGGTGCGGCGGCGGTAGCCCTCGAGCCCGAAGTCGTGCGGCTCGACCAGGCCTTGCGGAATCGCCTTCTCGCCGCGCTTCATGTACTCGGCCACCGCCGGCAGGTCGAGGCCTGCCGTGAAATGGTCGCCGAAGGCATGCAGCACGCCCACGCGCAGTTCCGGATCGTCGTCCAGCCGGGTGTAGGCCTCGGCCAGCTGCTTGAACATCGGCGGCGTCCAGCCGTTGCGCTTGGCCGGCCGGTTGATGCCGATCAGCAGCACGTGGCCGAGCACCTGGGTGTCGATGCAGCCTTCGGCGGGCGGGGTGGTGGGGGTGGCGGTCATGGCGCTTGTCTCCTTGTTTTTTTAACGCCGGGTCAGTACGTATACACGCCGCGGCCGGTCTTGCGGCCTAGTTGGCCCGCGGCGACCATCTCCTTCAGCAGCGGGCAGGGGCGGTACTTGGAGTCGCCGAACTGCTCGAGGTAGACCTCCATCACCGCCAGGCACACGTCCAGGCCGATCATGTCGGCGAGCGCCAGCGGGCCGATGGGCTGGTTGCAGCCCAGCTTCATGCCGGCGTCGATGTCTTCCGCCGTGGCGATGCCTTCGGACAGCACGAAGAAGGCCTCGTTGATCATCGGCACCAGGATGCGGTTGACCACGAAGCCCGGTGCGTTCTTCACCGTGATCGGCGACTTGCCCAGGCGCTCGGCCAGTTCCTTCACCGTGTCGTGGGTGGCATCGCTCGTGAGGTAGCCGCGGATCATCTCCACCAGCGCCATCATCGGCACCGGGTTGAAGAAGTGCATGCCGATGAAGCGGTCGGGGCGCGAGGTGGCGGCGGCCAGCTGCGTGATGGAGATCGACGAAGTGTTCGAGGCGACGATCACTTCCGGCGCCAGCATCTCGTCGACCTGCTTGAGGATCTTGAGCTTGAGCGCGTGGTTCTCGGTGGCGGCCTCGATCACCAGTTGCGCGCTCTTCAGGTCTTCGTAGTTCGTCGAGCCCTGGATGAGCGCCAGCGCGGCGGTCTTCTGCTCGGCGGTGAGCTTCTCTTTCTTGATCAGGCGGTCGAGGCTGCCCGACACGGTGGCCAGGCCCTTGTCGACGGCGGCTTGCGCGATGTCGACCATCACCACCTTCACGCCGGCCACCGCGCAGGCCTGCGCGATGCCGTTGCCCATTGTTCCGGCGCCGATGATGCCGACAGTCTGGATAGCCATGAAAAACTCCTTGAGGAAAACAGAAAAGGGGGTCGCGCACGGCGGTCGCCGCGGCAAGCCGTCGATTGTGAATCAGCACCGCGGCGGCGCCGTTGCCGCGCGTGACACACCCGGCGCGCGGGTGGCTTACAGTGCTGCGGTTGCTTTTTTCCGTCCCCGTCTTTCTTTTCGATTCCAGACCATGACCACCCTCGGCACCCCCCTTTCCCCCTCCGCCACCCGCGTGATGCTGCTTGGCTCCGGTGAACTCGGCAAGGAGGTGCTGATCGCCCTGCAGCGCCTCGGCGTCGAGACCATCGCGGTCGACCGCTACGAGAATGCCCCCGGTCAGCAGGTGGCGCACCACGCGCGCACCATCACCATGAGCGACCCGGCGCAGCTCAAGGCGCTGATCGAGGCCGAGAAGCCCGCCCTGGTGGTGCCCGAGATCGAGGCCATCGCCACGCCGATGCTGCAGGAGCTCGAGGACGCCGGCGTGGTGCGCGTGATTCCCACGGCCCGCGCTGCCCGCCTCACGATGGACCGCGAAGGCATCCGCCGCCTGGCGGCCGAGACGCTGGGCGTGCCCACCAGCCCCTACAAGTTCTGCGACTCGCTGGCCGAGCTGCAGGCGGCCATCGACGGCGTGGACGGCAAAGGAATAGGCTACCCCTGCATCGTCAAGCCGGTGATGAGCAGCTCCGGCAAGGGCCAGAGCAAGATCGACGGCCCCGCCGACGTGCAGAAGGCCTGGGAATACGCCATGGCCGGCGGCCGTGTGAGTCATGGCCGTGTGATCGTCGAGGGCTTCATCGATTTCGATTACGAGATCACGCTGCTGACCGTGCGCGCCAAAGACGCAGCCGGTGCCGTGGAAACGAAGTTCTGCGACCCCATCGGCCATGTGCAGGTGAGCGGCGACTACGTCGAAAGCTGGCAGCCGCACCCCATGGCACCCGCCGCGCTGCAGAAGGCGCAGCAGATCGCGCAGGCCGTCACGGCCGACCTCGGCGGCCAGGGCCTGTTCGGCGTGGAGCTGTTCGTGAAGGGCGACGAGGTCTGGTTCAGCGAAGTCAGTCCGCGCCCGCACGACACCGGCATGGTCACCATGGCCACCCAGTGGCAGAACGAGTTCGAGCTGCATGCGCGCGCCATCCTCGGCCTGCCGGTCGATACGTCGCTCAAGAGCCCGGGCGCGAGCGCAGTGATCTATGGCGGCGTGGATGCCACCGGCATCGCCTTCGACGGCGTCGCCGAGGCCCTGCAGGTACCGGGCAGCGACATCCGCCTGTTCGGCAAGCCCGAGAGCTTCACCAAGCGCCGCATGGGCGTGGCGCTGGTGCACGCGGCCGACACCGACACCGCGCGCAAGCTGGCCAAGGAAGCCGCCTCGCGTGTGAAGCCACGTAAATAAAGGCTCGCCCCCAGGATTCGCGCACTTCGTGTCGCTACTCCTTCCCCCTACCGGGGGCAACACCAGAGGCCCGGCAAAGCCGGTTCCTCGGTGTTTCTGGACTCGCCCCCAGGATGCGCGCACTTCGTGTCGCTGCTCCTTCCCCCTACCGGGGGCAACACCGGAGGCCCGGCAAAGCCGGTTCCTCGGTGTTTCTGGACTCGCCCCCAGGATGCGCGCACTTCGTGTCGCTACGCCTTTCCCCTACCGGGGGCGACACCGACGGCCCGGCGAAGCCGGTTCCGTGGTGTCCATGGCTCGCCCCCGGGATTCGCGCACTTCGTGTCGCTACTCCCTCCCCCTGCCGGGGGCGACACCGACGGCCCGGCGAAGCCGGTTCCGTGGTGTCCCTGGCCTTGACCAGGCTGGCTTCGCGCATTGCGGGGACGTGTTCGCGGCGCACCGGCACACCGGCGTGCCACCGTCGGGGCCGCCATAGCCAGTTTCCGCAAGCCGCGCTTCCATGGCGCGGGCATGGTGCGGGAAGATCGAGCGACATTCGCTCGACCCCTCCCGGAGACTCCATGCTGCATCCCCAGGCGCGTGCCTTGCTCGACTTCATCGAGGCGCGCGGCATACCGCCGACCCATACCCTCTCGCCTGCGGACGCGCGCGCGTTCTATCGCGAGCGCCGTGCCACCACGCAACCGCTGCCCGCCGAAGTGGCGGAGGTGCGCGACCTGGCTGCCGAAGGCCCGCAGGGTCCTGTTCCGGTGCGGCTCTACCGGCCGCTGGGTTCGGGCGCCGGCCCGCTGCCGGTGCTGGTGTACTACCACGGCGGCGGCTGGGTCATCGGTGACCTCGACACGCACGACGTGCTGTGCCGTGAGCTGGCCAACGACGCCGGCTGCGCGGTGGTGGCGGTCGACTACCGCATGGGGCCGGAACACCGCTTCCCGGCCGCAGTGGACGACGTGCTCGCCGCCACGCGCTGGGTGCGCCGCGAATCCGCGGGGCTGGGGCTCGACGCGAGCCGCATGGCCGTGGGCGGCGACAGCGCCGGCGGCAATCTCGCGGCCGTGGTGGCGATCGCCGCGCGCGATGCGGGCAACCTGCCCCTCGTCTACCAGCTGCTGATCTACCCCGCCACCGACATGCGCCGCGGCCACCCGTCGCACCAGGCCAACGGGCAGGGCTACCTGCTGACGCGCGACACGATGGCCTACTTCCACGACCACTACATCACCGACGCTGCGCACGATCTCGACTGGCGCGCCTCGCCGCTGCTGCATACCGACCTGTCGAGGCTGCCGCCCGCACTGGTCGTCACCGCCGGCTACGACCCGCTGCGCGACGAAGGCGCGGCCTATGCCGAGGCGCTCACCACCGCCGGCAACAGGGCGGCGTACGTGTGCTTCGAGCGGCAGATCCATGGCTTCATCACCATGGGCAAGGTGCTCGACGAGGCCGGCACCGCGGTCGCGCTGTGCGCCAGTGAATTGCGCCGCGCGTTCGCGCAGGCCTAGGGAAAGTCCCCGCGCAAATCGATGTCGCGCGAGCGGCCCGCGCCGCTACGATCCAGCCAACAAAAAAACGCCACCGCAGAGTGGCGGTCCACCGATTGCAGGAGACAAGCACCATGCAGCGAACGAGGACGACGACGCCGCCCCCGGGTGGTGCCGCACGGCAGGGCGAACGGCTGATGTGGCTCACGCCGCACCGGGTGTTCTATGCCGGCCTGCTCGGCGCCGCGGCCGAGCGCACAATGGGTGGGCACGGCGTGTGCGTGTCGCCCGCCGGTGCGCCGCCCAACCGCATCCGCATCGGTGGCGGCGCGTGGCAGTCCGGCGAGCTCATCGTGGTGCCGCCGCACGTGCCGCACCAGGTGGAGAGCGAGCATCCGCTGATCTTCAGCCTGCTGATCGAGTCGGAGTCGGTCGACCCCGCGCGCATGCCGGCCTTCCTGCAGCACTGCGGCCCGGTGGAGGCGCCGGCGTTCGTGCAGCGCGTGCGCGATGCCCATGCGCGGCTGCTGGCCGCCTCTCAGCGCGGCACGGACTTCGATGGCTTCGACTTCGACAGGTTGTTCTTCGGCGAAGCGCTGGCGCCGCGCGTGCTCGATCCGCGCATCCGCAAGGTGGCCGAGGCCATCAACGCAGACCCCGCCGCGCCCACGTCGGCGGAAGACTGCGCGGCCTCGGTGCACCTGTCGTTCTCGCGCTTCCTGCATCTGTTCAAGCAGGAAACCGGCATGGCCTTTCGCGCATTCCGCGCCTGGAAGCGCGCGCGCAGCCTGCTGCGCTACGTGCGGCAGGCCTCCACGCTCACCGACATCGCGCTCGACACGGGTTACCCCGATTCGACGCACTTCAGCCATTCGATCCGCCAGGTCTACGGCCTCAAGCCCAGCGACATCCTGGCCGGCTCGCGCCGCCTCGCGCTGCACGACGCGGCAGGCGGCTTCCGGCACTGAGCACGAGGCGAAGGACCCATGCAGATCCTTCAACTCCTGCTGTCGGGCATCGCGCAAGGTTGCATCTACGGGCTGATCGCGCTGGGCTTCGTGCTCATCTACAAGGCCACCGAGACGGTGAGCTTCGCGCAGGGCGACCTGATGATGCTGGGCGCCTTCGGTGCTTTCGCGGGCATGTCGCTGTTCGGCATGCCGTTCTGGCTCGCCGCCATTCTTGCGGTGGTGGCCATGGCCGCCTTCGGCGTGCTGCTCGAGCTGGTGGTGATCCGGCCGATCCTGGGGCAGCCGCAGTTCTCGATCGTGATGCTGACCATCGGCATCGCCTACGTGGCGCGCGGGCTCGTCACCATGGTGCCGGGCATCGGCACCGAGACGCACACGCTGGCCGTGCCCTACAAGGACCAGATCTGGAAGCTCGGCGAGCTGGTGGTCAACCTGGAGCAACTGGCCATCATCATTGCCACGGCCATCCTGTGCGGCCTGCTGTTCGCGATGTTCCGCTACAGCAAGCTGGGCATCGCGATGCAGGCCTCGTCGCAGAACCAGCTCGCGGCCTATTACATGGGCATTCCGGTGAAGCGGCTCAACGGGCTGGTGTGGGGGCTGGCGGCAGCGGTGGCGGCCATCGCGGGCATGCTGCTGGCACCGATCACCTTCGTGCACGCGAACATGGGCTTCATCGGGCTGAAGGCGTTCCCGGCGGCGGTGGTGGGCGGCTTCGGCAGCCTGCCGGGCGCCATCGTCGGCGGGCTGGTGATCGGCATTGTCGAGTCGTTCGCGGGCTTCTACCTGCCCGACGGCTTCAAGGACACGGCGCCCTACATCGTGGTGCTGCTGATGCTCATGATCAAGCCGAACGGCCTGTTCGGCGAGAAGCTGCGCAAGAAGGTGTAAGTCTCATATGCGCTTCATCTTCAAGACAAGCTACGACCAGGACGTCCGCCTCGCCAAGCACGGAGGGCATGTGTTCTGCTACGGCCTGCTCGTGGCCTTCCTGCTGGCCGCGCCGTGGATCATCGATGAGTACTGGCTCGCTCAGCTGACCTTCGTGCTGATCTACGGCATCGTCGGTCTGGGGCTGATGCTGCTGGCCGGGTTCACCGGGCAGTTCTCCATCGGGCATGCGGCGTTCCTGGGAGCGGGTGCGTACACGCAGGGCGTGCTGACCAACCTGGGCGTGCCGTTCCCGCTCGCGCTCGTCGCTGCCGCCGCGCTGGCCGCGGCGGTGGGCGTGGTGGTCGCCTTGCCGGCGCTGCGCGTGAAGGGCATCTACCTGGGCATCGCGACGCTGTCGTTCGGCTTCATCGTCGAGGAGGTGTTCGCGCGCTGGGAGAGCGTGACGGGCGGCAACGCGGGGCTGCACGTGAAGTCGCCGCAGCTGTTCGGCTGGTCGCTGGGCTCGGGCGACGGCTTCTACTTCCTGTGCCTGGTGGTGGCGGTGCTCAGCACGCTGGGCATCCTGAATTTGCTGCGTTCGCCGACCGGGCGCGCCTTCGTGGCGATCCGCGACTCGGAGATCTCGGCGCAGAGCATGGGCATCCACCTGGCGCGCTACAAGACGATGTCGTTCGCGATCTCGGCCGCGCTCGCGGGGCTGGGCGGCGCGCTGTATGCGCACAAGCTGAGCTTCATCTCGCCGGACCAGTTCAGCATCCTGCAGTCGATCGATCTGCTGCTGATGGTGGTGATCGGCGGGCTCGGCTCGGTGCACGGCGCGTTCCTGGGCGCGATCTTTCTCATCGCGATGCCGCAACTGATCTCCATGGGCAAGGACTGGCTGCCTGCGGTCGTGGGTCAGGCGCCGGGGCTGCAGGGGCTCGTCTACGGGCTGGTGCTGATCGCGTTCGTGCTGTTCGAGCCGCTCGGGCTTTACGGCCGCTGGCTGAAGATCCGCACCTGGCTGCAGCTCTTTCCGTTCTACCGCAAGGGGCTGTTCAAGCGGCAGAAGTCGTTCACCAAGTCGGACCGGTTGAGATGACCCACCCCCGTTGCTCGCCCACTTCGTGTGGCCGCCTCCCCCCTCGAGGGGGCGCATCCGGCGGCCCGGCCAAGCCGGTTCCGCGGGCGCCTGCGAACAGGCAGCGCTGCGCGCGCCGCCGGGCATTCCCTCGCGCTCCGCGCCTGCGGCATGGAGTTGCCGAATGAGCCAGGACATCCTCCTGTCTGCGAGAGAGCTGAGCGTGCGCTTCGGCGGCGTGCTGGCGGTCAACAAAGTGAGCTTCGACGTGCGCCGCGGCGAGGTGTTCACGCTGATCGGCCCGAACGGCGCAGGCAAGACGACGGTGTTCAACCTGATCAGCCGCATCTACACGCCGACCACCGGCCAGATCACCTGGCATGGCGAGGCGGGCGGGCCGATCGCGCTGACGCAGCAGGCGCCGCACGCCATCGCTGCGCTGGGCATCGCGCGCACCTTCCAGAACATCGAGCTGTTCGAGCATGCGACGGTGCTGCACAACCTGCTGATCGGCCGCCACACGCACCGGCGCACGGGGTTCTGGAGCGAGGTGTTCTTCACGCCCGCCACGCGGCGCGCGGAGATCGCGGCACGCGAGAAGGCGGAGCAGGTGATCGAGCTGCTCGACCTGCAGCACCACCGCGATTCGATGGTGGCGGGCTTGCCCTACGGCGTTCGCAAGGTGGTCGAACTGGCGCGCGCGCTGTGCACCGAGCCGAAGCTGCTGCTGCTCGACGAGCCGTCTTCGGGTCTCAACGTCGAAGAGACGGCGGACATGGCGTTCTGGATCCAGGACATCCAGCACGAGCTGGGCGTGTCGGTGCTGATGGTGGAGCACGACATGTCGCTGGTGTCCAAGGTGTCGGACCGCGTGCTGGCGATGAACATGGGCGAGGTGCTGGCGACGGGATCGCCTCGCGAGGTACAGGCCGATCCGCGTGTGGTCGAGGCTTATCTCGGGACCGTTGACGACGTGAGCAGCTTGCGGAGGAGGGTGGCTGCATGAACGTTGCTCTCATGACCCTTTGGGAGACGCCCGGTGCGCGGCACGGTGCGGTCGCCCCCACCGTGCCGGCCGCTTCGCGGCTCCCCTGCGGTGCTCGCGTTTCGCGGGGTCTCGCAGAACTCGCTTCGCTCGGACAGCTGCGAGCCTTTGTCCGCGAAACGCTGCGCTCCTCGGCGGCACAGAGGGGGCGCCCACCCCGCACCGCACACCGGGCTTGGGGGTGGGGCGTTCGCCGTGTGCGTGTCCACGGCGTTGGGGCAACGGCATGAGCGACGCAGTGCTTCAGTTGCTGAACGTGGAAAGTGCCTACGGACCCATCAATGCGATCCGCGGGGTCAGCCTGAAGGTCAGGCAAGGCGAGATCGCGACCGTGCTCGGCTCCAACGGGGCCGGCAAGACCACCATCCTGAAGACCATTTCCGGGATCATCGATCCGCGGAAAGGCAGCATCGAATTCCAGGGCAAGGACATCACCGCGAAGGACCCGGCGTACATCGTGCAGCAAGGCCTTAGCCACGTGCCCGAAGGCCGCGAGGTGTTTCCGCTGCTGTCGGTGAAGGACAACCTGCTGATGGGCGCGTACACCCGCAAGGACCGCGACGGCGTGGCGCGCGACATGGAAACGGTCTATGCCTACTTTCCGATCCTTCGCGAGCGCGCCGCGCAGGACGCGGGGCTGCTGTCGGGCGGGCAGCAGCAGATGCTCGCCATCTCGCGCGCGATCATGGCCGCGCCGCACCTCATCCTGCTCGATGAACCGAGCCTGGGCCTGAGCCCGAAGCTCACCAAGGAGATCTTCGAGATCGTGGTGCGCATCAATCGCGAGCGCGGCACCACGATCCTGCTGGTGGAGCAGAACGCGAACATGGCGCTGAACGCGGCGGACCATGGCTACGTGCTGGAGAACGGCCGCATCGTGATGGAAGACACCTGCGAACGCCTGAGGGAAAAGGACGACATCAAGGAGTTCTACCTCGGCGTGAAGGACGACGGCGTGCGCGGCGAGCGGCGCTGGAAAAAGAAGAAGACCTGGAGGTAGCCACCATGCAAGGACTCTGGGACCTGAACACCTTCGCACCGCGCACCGACGTGGTCGTGCCGGGTGACACCGTGCCCGCGATGTTCTGGAACGCGGTGACGCAGCGCGGCGACGCCATCTGGATGCGGCAGAAGGAGCTCGGCATCTGGCGCAGCTGGAGCTGGAACCAGACCGCCGAGGCCGTGCGCGAGATCGCGGCAGGCCTGCAGGCCATCGGCTTCGCGCCGGGCGAGTGCGCGTCGATCCTGTCGAACACCGTCGTCGAATGGGTGCTGGCGGACCTGGCCGTGCTGAGCTGCGGCGGAGTGTCGAACGGCATCTACCCCACCGACGCTGCCTCGCAGGTGCACTACCTCTGCGAGGACTCGCGCACCACCGTGCTCTTCGTGGAGGACGACGAGCAGCTCGACAAGGCACTCGAAGTGCGCGACGGCCTGCCGGGCCTGCGCCGCATCGTGGTGTTCGACATGGAAGGCCTGCGCGACCTGGACGACGCGGCGGTGATGAGCCTCGACGCGTTGCGCGCTCTCGGGCGCGCTCACCTGGCCGCCGACCCGCAGGCCGTGGAGCGCAGCGTGGCGGCCTGCCGTCCCGGGGACCTCGCCATCCTGGTCTATACCTCGGGCACCACCGGCAAGCCCAAGGGCGCGATGCACAGCCATGCGGGGCTGGTGTACACCGCGCGCGGCTACAACTCGCTGATTGCGCAGGACGAGACCGACGAGCGCATGTGCTTCCTGCCGCTGTGCCACATTGCCGAGCGCATGGGGGGCGAATACTTCGCGATGTACACCGGCTCGATCCTGAACTTCGTGGAGAACCCCGAGACGGTGCCGGAGAACGTGCGCGAGATCGCGCCGACGGTGTTCACCGCGGTGCCGCGCGTGTGGGAGAAGTTCTATTCGGGCGTGATGATCGCGCTGAAGGAAGCGAGCCCGCTGCAGCAGGCGGCCTACAGGTGGAGCATCGGCGTGGGCGAGGACATCGCCACCCGCGTGCTGGCGGGCGAGCCGGTGGGCCCGTCGCTGAAGTTCAGGTTCAGGCTCGCGCGCCTGCTGGCGCTGGACAACGCGCGCAAGCTCATCGGCATCCACCGCGCACGCTTCCTGGTGACGGGTGCGGCGCCGATCTCGCCCGAGCTGGTGAAGTGGTACCTGGCACTGGGCGTGCCGATGCTCGAGGTGTGGGGCATGACCGAGTCGTGCGGCGCGTCGACCGCGGTGCCGGCCACGCGCATCAAGCCCGGCTCGATCGGTCCGGCCACCGGCTACAACGAGGTGCGCATCGACGACGCCACGGGCGAGATCCTGGTGCGCGGCCCCAATGTCTTCATGGGTTACCTCAACCTGCCCGAGAAGACCGCCGAGACCATCGACGCCGACGGCTGGCTGCACACGGGCGACGTCGGCGTGATGGACGAGGACGGGTATTTCCGCATCACCGACCGGATGAAAGACATCATCATCACGGCGGGGGGGAAGAACGTGACGCCCAGCGAGCTGGAGAACGAGCTCAAGTTCAGCCTCTACATCACCGATGCCGTGGTCATCGGCGACAAGCGGCCCTACCTGTCGGTGATCGTCATGATCGACCAGGAGAACGTCGAGAAGTTTGCGCAGGACAACGACGTGCCGTTCAGCAACTACGAGAGCCTGACGCGCACGCAGGAAGTGCAGGACCTGATCCAGGGCGAGATCGACCGCGTCAACGCCAGGTTCGCGCGCGTCGAGCAGATCAAGAAGTTCTTCCTGCTCGAGACGCAGCTGAGTGCCGAGGACGAGGAGCTCACGCCCACGATGAAGCTCAAGCGCAAGCTGGTCCAGACGAAATATGCCGAGCGCATCGACGCCATGTACAGATAGGGCTCGCCCCAGGGCTTCGCGCACTTGTGTCGCTGCGCCAGCCCCCGCCCGGAGGCAACGAACACCCGCAGCCCGGCAAGGCCGGCGCCGCGGTGTCTCCGGAAAGGGCCAGGCAGTGTGTTTTTTCAACAGGCAAGGAGACAACGCAATGACGAAGCTCAAGACACTGACGACCCTGGCCGTGCTGGGCCTGGTCGCCACGCTCGCATCCGCGCAGCAGCAGGGCGTGAGCAAGGACGAGATCCGCATCGGCACGATCCAGGACCTGTCGGGCCCGCTCGCGGGCTTCGGCAAGCAGGCGCGCAACGGCATGCAGCTGCGCGTGGACGAGCTCAACGAGCAGGGCAACGTCAACGGGCGCAAGCTCAAGCTGTTCGTCGAGGACTCCGGCTACGACCCGAAGAAGGCGGTGCTGGCCGCGCAGAAGCTGGTGAACCAGGAGAAGATCTTCATCATGGCCGGCCACATCGGCACGGCGCAGAACATGGCCGCGATGCCTGTGCAGTTCGACAAGAACGTCGTCAACTACATGCCGATCACCGCGGCGCGCGAGATGTACGAGCCGCTGAACCGACTGAAGTATTCGTTCGCCGCCACCTACTACGACCAGATCCGCCTGGCGCTGCCGAAGATGGTGAAGGACAAGAGTGCCAAGAAGGTCTGCACCATCTACCAGGACGACGAGTTCGGCCTCGAGGTGCAGCGCGGTGCCGAGGCGGGGCTGAAGGCAGTGAACATGGAGCTGGCCGAGAAGACCTCGTTCAAGCGCGGTGCCACCGACTTCAGCTCGCAGGTCGCGAAGATGAAGGCCGCCAACTGCGACCTGGTGGTGCTCGGCACGATCATCCGCGAGACCATCGGCACCGTGGGCGAGGCGCGCAAGACCGGCTTCAACCCGACCTTCCTGGGCTCGAGCGCGGCCTATACCGACCTGATCCACAAGCTCGGCGGCAAGGCGATGGACGGCGTGTACGCCACCATGACCGTGCAGAACCCCTACACCGACGAACAGTCGCAGCCGCTGCGCTTCTGGGCCAACAAGTACAAGACCAAGTTCAACGAGGACCCGACGGTGTTCTCGGTGTACGGCTACGTGATCATCGATTCGTTCATCAAGGCGGCGACCAAGGCCGGCCCGAACCTCACGACCGACAGCTTCATCAAGGCGATGGACAGCATGACCTTCGAGCCCGACATGTTCGGCAGCCCGAAGAGCAGCTACACCGCCACCAAGCGGCTGGGCAACGACCAGTCGCGCCTGTCGCAGATCAAGGACGGCAAGTGGGTGGTGGTGTCCGACTATGTGACACCGTGAGCCTGGCTCGCCCCCAGGCTTCGCGCACTTCGTGTCGCTACTCCTTCCCCCTACCGGGGGCGACACCTACGGCCCGGCTAAGCCGGTTCCGTGGTGTCCCTGGCTTGGCGCCGGGATGTGCGCACTTGTGTCGCTTCTCTTCCCCCCTCCTGGGGGCAACACCTGCGGCCCGGCGAAGCCGGGTCCGCGGTGTTCCACGATGAAGACGCGTGGGTCGGGGCGGGTTTATATTTGCGCCGAACTCTCGCGACGCGCCCGCCATGACTGACTACTGGTTGATGAAATCCGAGCCCGACGAGGTCTCGATCGACGACGCGCTCGCCGCGCCCGACGCCACGGTGGCGTGGACCGGCGTTCGCAACTACCAGGCGCGCAACTTCATGCGCGACGGCATGAAGGTCGGCGACGGGGTGCTGTTCTATCACTCGAGCTGCCCGGAGCCGGGCATCGCCGGCATCGCGCGCGTGGCCTCGGGCGTGAAGCCCGACCCGACGCAGTTCGACCCGAAGTCGCCCTACTACGACCCGAAGTCGAAGAAGGAAGACCCGCGCTGGCTGCTGGTGGACGTGAAGGCGCTGCGCAAGACGCGGCTGCTGGCGCTGCCGGAACTGCGAGACAGGCCGGAGCTCACCGAACTGGTGGTGCTGCGCAAGGGCAACAGGCTGTCGATCACGCCGGTGGAGCCGGCGCACTGGAAGATCATCGAGAAGATGCTGGCCTGAGCCTGCCGGCCCGGCGCGCTCAGCCGAGCCTGGACAGCACCGGGAACAGCTTGCCGAGCCCGTCGGCCATCACTTCGACCGCGAGCGCGGCCAGGATCAGGCCCATGAGCCGGGTCATGATGTTGATGCCGGTCTTGCCCAGCACCCGCGCGATGGGTTGCGCGAGCGAGAAGGCCACCGCGGTCGCCAGCGCCACCACCACGCCGTAGCCCACCAGCACCGCGAGTTCCCAGAGGTGCTGCGTCTTGTCGGCGTAGATCACCACGGTGGAGATGGTGGCCGGGCCGGTGAGCAGCGGGATGGTGAGCGGCACCACCGCGATGGACGCGCCCATCGAGGCCTTCACCTCGGTGGCGCGCAGCTCCTCGACGTTGGTCTTGCTCTCTGCCGGCTTGGCGTTGAGCATCGACAGCGAACTCATGAGCAGCAGCAGGCCGCCGCCGACCTGGAAGCTCGCGATGGAGATGCCGAAGAACGACAGCAGCTGCAGCCCGAGCAGCGCGCTGACCGCGATGACCACGAAGGCGCTGAAGGCCGACATGCGCACCGTGTGCCGGCGCTGCGCGTCGGTGTAGCCCTGCGTGTAGTGGATGAAGAAGGGCACGATGGCCAGCGGGTTGACGATGGCCACCAGCGTGACCAGCGGCTTGATGAGGTCCATCGAGGTGCTCATGGCTCAGCGCCCTCCGGCAATGTCGAGCAGGGCCATGGTGGTGTAGCTCGCCTCGGCCGAGAGCAGCCACACGATGGCGCCTGCGATTTCGTCGGCTGTGCCGGCGCGCTGCATCGGGATCTGCGGCCCGAGCGCCGCGACACGGTCCGGCAGGCCTCCCGAGGCGTGGATGTCGGTGTCGATCACACCGGGGCGCACCGCATTCACGCGGATGCCTTCGCCGGCCACTTCCTTGGCCAGCCCGAGCGTGAAGGTGTCGATGGCGCCCTTGCTGGCGGCGTAGTCGACGTACTGGCCCGGCGAGCCCAGCCGCGACGCGGCGCTGGAGACATTGACGATGGCGCCGCCCGCGCCGCCGTGCCTGGTGCTCATGCGCCGCACGGCCTCGCGCGCGCACACGATGCTGCCGATCACGTTGATGCGGAACATGCGCTCGAGCCGGGCCACGCTCATCTCGTCGACGCGTGCCGTCACGTCGACGACGCCGGCGTTGTTGACCAGCGCGGTCAGGCGGCCGAGCCTGGCGTCGACCTTCTCGAACATGGCGAGCACCTGCGCCTCGTCGCCGACGTCGGCCTGCACGGCCATCGCCGTGCCGCCGCCCGCGCGGATGGCGCGCACCACTTCGTCGGCCGCCAGCGAGTTGCTGGCGTAGTTGACTGCCACCGCCCAGCCGCGCTTCGCGGCGAGCAGGGCGGTGGCGGCGCCGATGCCGCGTCCGCCGCCCGTGATCAAGAGCACCTGGTCCAAAACCTACCTCCTGCAGAAAAGCTGCGTGTCAGTTAAAACCGTCGGTTCGATTACATCATCGGGGGCACGTGCAAGAGCGCAACGCCGGCGGCCCCGGACAAGCTCTCGCCGAAGTGCGGGGCATGGAGGTTATCCAATGAGCATCGGCAAGACGATCGACTACTACTTTGCGCCACAGAGCCCATGGACCTATCTGGGGCATTCCCGCTTTGCGGCGATTGCCGCGGCCGCCGGCGCCACGGTGCGCGTGCGGCCGATCGACCTGGGCAGCGTGTTCCCGGTGTCGGGCGGGCTGCCGCTGGGCAAGCGCGCCCCCCAGCGCCAGGCCTACCGGCTGGTCGACCTCGCGCGCTGCTCGCGCCACCTCGGCCTGCCGCTGAACGCCAAGCCGAAGTTCTTCCCGGTGGCCAGCGACGACGCGGCACGCATCATCATCGCGGTCGACCTGCACGACGGCACCGAGGCCGCGATGCGCATGTGCGCGGCGGTCTTCGCGGCGGTGTGGGCGCAGGAGCGGAACATCGGCGACCCGAACGTGCTCGAAGCGCTGGTCGTGGAAGCCGGCTTGCCGGCCAAGCGCTCGGAACAGTCGCAGAGCCAGGCGGTGCAGGAACGCTACGAGGCCTACACGCAGGAGGCCATCGACATCCAGGTGTTCGGCGCGCCGAGCTACGTGATCGACGGCGAGATCTTCTGGGGGCAGGACCGCCTCGATTTCGTCGAGCGCGCGCTGCACGCCTGACGCGGCTGTCATCCGGCGTTCACCGCACATTCATCCAATTCTCTATTTGCCATCAAGGAGCAAGACAACATGGGCCAATTCATCGATCTCAAGGCCAAGGATGGCTTCACGTTCCCCGCCTACGTGGCCGAGCCTGCCGGCAAGCCGCGCGGCGCGGTGGTCGTGGTGCAGGAAATCTTCGGCGTGAACTCGCACATCCGCTCGGTGGCCGACGGCTATGCGGCCGAGGGCTATCTGGCCGTGGCGCCGTCGACCTTCCAGCGCGTCCAGCCGGGCGTGGAGCTGGGCTACTCCGACGACGACATGAAGACCGGCTTCGGCCTGAAGACGGCGGTCGAGGCGCTTCCCTCGCCCGGCGTGCTGCAGGACATCGAGGCTGCCATTGCCTATGCCTCGAAGGCGGGCAAGGTCGGCATCGTGGGCTACTGCTGGGGCGGCCTGCTGACCTGGCGTGCCGCGGCATTGCTGCCGGGCCTGGCCGCCGCGGCGCCTTACTACGGCGGCGGCATGACCTCGCCGGAGGAAGCCGCGCGCCAGCCGAAGGTGCCGGTGCTCGCGCATTTCGGCGACCGGGACCACTGGATTCCGCTGGACACGGTGGAAGCCTTCAAGAAGGCGCACCCCGAGGTCGAGGTGCAGGTCTACAACGCCAACCACGGCTTCAACTGCGACCAGCGCGGCTCCTACGATGCCGCCGCGGCCAAGCTGGCACGCGAGCGCACGCTGGCGTTCTTCGCGAAGCACGTCGGCTGAGCCTCTCGCCGTCCTCATGAAAAAACCCGGCGCTGCCGGGTTTTTTCATGATTGGCCGGCCTTGCGCGGCGTGCTGCCCGGCCCGACGCGGGTCTGCAGGAAGTCGAGCAGGGCGCGCAGCGCGGCGCTGTTGTGGCGGCGCTGCAGGTAGGCGGCCGACAGCCACATGTCCTTGCGCGCGTATTCCGGCAACACGGGCACGAGCTCGCCGTGGTCGAGGTGCGACTGCACCAGGATCGAGGGCAGGTAGATCACGCCGAAGCCGTGCATGGCCACGCGGATCAGCGGCGCGCCCTCGGTGCAGTCCATGCGGCTCTTCACGGGCACGTCGAGCGGCGTGCCGTTGTCGTCGAAGCGCCAGACCGGCTGCTGGCCCAGCAGCGAGAAGGTCAGCGCCTCGTGGGTGGCGAGGTCGCGCGGATGCTCGGGCTTGCCATGCTTCTTCCAGTAGACCGGCGAGGCGCAGACCACCATGTTCATGAGGCGCAGCTTGCGCACGATGAGGTTGGCGTCTTCCACCGGGCCGCTGCGCAGTTCGACGTCGATGCCTTCCTCGGCCAGGTCGACGGTGCGATTGGTCAGCTGCAGGCTGATCGTCACGTCGGGGTAGTAGCGCATGAAGTCGGCCAGCAGGTTCGGGAACTCGCCGCTGCCCATGCCGTGCGGGGCCGAGATGCGCAGCCGTCCGCTGGGCTGGCTGGCGCGGTCCTGCAGCTCCGACTGGGTGAGTTCGACCATCTCGAGCATGGGTGTGCTGCGGTCCAGCAGCAGCTGGCCGGCGTCGGTGAGGCTCACCGAGCGCGTCGAACGGTTGAGAAGGCGCACGCCGAAGCGGGTTTCCAGCTCGGCCACATACTTGCTGACGGTGGCCTTCGACATGTCGAGCCTCTTGGCTGCCTGGGAAAAACTGCCGTGCGAGGCGACTTCCCGGAAGGTTCTGATCAGATCGAGACTGTCCATGAGAGTGGGCCCATTGTTTCCGTTTTGGGAACGCGATGGTTCGATTCTCTCGGGTTTTTCCTAACCTGTTCAGGCGACACTTCGGTTACACGCCGACGTCGCCAGCCAGGCTGGGTCGTTGGAAGGAACACACATGAAGATCCCGAACCTCGTCGCCGCTGCTTTCTTGTCGCTGCTTGCCGCCTCCGCCGCGCAGGCGCAGGGCTTCGAGCCGGTTCAGCCGATGCAGGCTCAGTCGATCACCCGCCCCGCCGACGTGGCCGCCGGTGCCGCTGCGGCGGCACGCGGGGGCAACGTGTACGGGGACGTCGTGGCGGCACCGATCGTTTCGCGGCCGAGCCAGCGCGATCGGGCGGCGATCCACGCCGAAGCTGTCGCGGCGGCGCATGCCCCGAACCAGAACCTCGATCGGCGCGCCTTCGTCAACAGCGAAGTGCCGCCCCAGTTCGAGTCTCAACGCCGCTGAGCCGGAAAGCCGGCGTTCACATCCATGAAAAGCCGGGTGGTGCGAACCGCCCGGCTTTTTGCTTTGCATGCCCGGATGTCAGCATTGTTTCAATAGAGGAAACACCGTGTCTCTGAACCGAGCGTTTTGGCAACGCCTTTCGCCCGGAAACTCGCCGCACAGGCAAGCGAACCAGCAAGCCTGGTGGACGAACCATCCGACGAACACACTAGGAGAACTGACAATGAAGACCTCGCAAATCTTTGCCGCTGCCGCCCTGACCCTGCTGGCCGCCACCGCTGCCCAAGCTGAAACGTACCAAGGCGTGAACACCGCCGTCTCGACCAAGAGCCGCGACGAAGTGAACGCCGAAGCCGTGCGCACCGCGTCGGCCCCGAACCAGAACGTGACCCGCGGTTCGCGCGGTCCGGAAACCGTGGCCGTGTCGAAGGACCGCGCCCTGGTCGAAGCCGAAGCCGTCCGTACCGCCTACGCTCCCAACCAGAACGTGACCGCCGGTTCGCGCGTGAACAGCAAGGTGATCTCGAACATGCAACACCCGATGGACGTGAACGTCCAGGCCCAGCAAGGCTCGGGCGCCGTTGCCAAGTAATTGAAGTGCCCTTCGGGGCGCCGAAATCGAAAAAGGGCTCCGCGAAAGCGGGGCCCTTTTTCTTTGGCGCGGCGAACTGAAGACGCCTCAGCGCGTGCGCGCCAGGTAGCGCTTGCGCCAGAAGATCAGCACGAGCAGCACCGCGATGACCAGCATCGAGGTCATCGCGATCCAGAAACCGTCAGCCTTGTGCACCAGCGGGATGAACTCGAAATTCATGCCGAAGATGCCTGCGATGAGGTTGAGCGGCAGGAACACGGCGGTGAGCACCGTGAGCACCCGCATGATGTCGTTGGCCCGGTGACCCTGCACGCTGAAATGCATCTGCACGGCCGTCTCGGCGTTCTGCTCGAGCCGGTGCACATGGTGCACCACGCGCTCGATGTGCTCGAGCACGTCGCGGCTGCGGATCATGATGAGTTCACGCTCGCGGCGCTCGGCCTCGCCCTGCGGCACCGGCAGAGTCTCCAGCGAATCGATCCAGTCCTGCATGGCGGCTCGCTGGTCCTCGCAGATCTCGTCGAGGTGGTGCAGCGACTGGCGTGCCTCCATCAGCGCCCCCCAGTTGGTGAAGCGGCTGCGCGGGTCGATCAGCTCTGTCTGCCAATGGTCGAGCTGCTTGGTGAGCTCCCTTCGCAGGTCGAGGTAGCCGTCGACGATCTGATTGATCACCCGAAGCATCAGGTCGGACGGGCTGGCCGGCACGCGGGCCGAGGTGGCGCGCACGTCCAGCGCCGGCGCGCCACGGTCGTCGGGCGAGCCGGCCGCCAGCAGCCGCGTGGCGAAGGCGTCGCGCACCGCGCCGTCTTCCGGATGCACCGACAGCAGCACGCGGTCGAACACGGCGAAGCCGACGGGGCGGGTGTCGACCCGGCGCAGCACGGGCGGTCCGGTGCGGGGCGTGGGAGGCGCCGCCGGGGGCGTCTCGTTTCCGTTGCCCTTGCCATTGCCCAGGTTGCCCTGTCCGTTGGCAAGGCGCCGGAACACCAGCACGTCGTATTGCGAGGTGTAGTCGTAATGGGACGGCAACTGGTCGTTCAGCAGGTCGGCCACATGCAGGTCGACCAGTTGGGTGAGGCACAGCGTCTGCAGGATCTGCTGCACCTCGGCCAGCGAGGCCCTGAACTCATCGCGCGTGAGCGAGATCCACAGGTAGCCGCCGGCACCGCAGGCGCCTGGCACCGCCAGCGGTGCCAGGGCGGTGTGCTCACTGACCTGGGCGCGGCTGATTTCGAAGATGCGCATGCCGGGTTCGTGCGCCGTCAGCTTTTCAGCAGGCGCGCGGCGTCCAGCGCGAAATACGTGAGCACGCCGTCGGCGCCGGCACGCTTGAAGGCGAGCAGGCTTTCGAGCACCACGGCGTCATGGTCGAGCCAGCCGTTCTGCGCGGCCGCCTTGAGCATGGCGTACTCGCCGCTCACCTGATAGGCGAAGGTGGGCACGCGGAACTCTTCCTTCACACGGCGCACGATGTCCAGATAAGGCAGGCCGGGCTTCACCATGACCATGTCGGCGCCTTCGGCAATGTCGATGGCCACTTCGCGCAGCGCCTCGTCGCTGTTGCCGGGGTCCATCTGGTAGACCTTCTTGTTGCTCTTGCCGAGGGTGGCGGCCGAGCCGACGGCGTCGCGGAAGGGCCCGTAGAAGGCGCTGGCGTACTTGGCGCTGTAGGCCATGATCCGCGTGTGGATGTCGCCGCGGGCCTCGAGCGCGTTGCGGATGGCGCCGATGCGCCCGTCCATCATGTCGCTGGGGGCCACGATGTCCACGCCGGCTTGCGACTGGGTGAGCGCCTGCTTCACCAGCACTTCGACGGTGGCGTCGTTGAGGATGTAGCCGGTGTCGTCGAGCAGGCCGTCCTGGCCGTGGCTGGTGTAGGGGTCGAGCGCCACGTCGGTCATCACGCCCAGTTCCGGGAAGCGCGCCTTCAATGCGGCCACCACCCGTGGAATGAGGCCGTCGGGATTGAAGGCCTCGGCGCCGTCGGGCGTTTTCAGACTGGCATCGATCACGGGGAACAGCGCCATCACGGGGATGCCGGCTTCCACGCACTGCTCGGCAACGGGCAGCAGCAGGTCGAGGCTCAGGCGCTCGACGCCGGGCATCGAGGGGACGGCATCACGGCGTTTCTCGCCTTCCTGCACGAACACCGGGTAGATCAGGTCGTGGGCAGTGAGCGCATGCTCTCGGACCAGGTTTCGGGTGAAAGCGTCGCGGCGCAGCCGTCGCGGCCGCCCGGCGGGGAACATGGCCAGGGGGGAATTGGTTGACGTCATATGCCCAAAATTGTGCCTTAAGCACCCTTTAGGAGTACGCCGAGTCATGTGTCCGGTTGTCTGACAACCACGGAAAATCGTAGAACCAAGGTTCTCAATTTTTCGCTTCAAATGTCAAAGAAAGTGGCTCAGTCGCTTGAAACCTTGTTTCGTCTTTGTTAAATTCTGAGCGGGCGGCTTGCCGCTCCCCGCTTTTCCTCCCTGAGCGGGTGCCTTGATGTGTGACAGCAAAAGGGCTTCCCAGCCCGACGTGAAGACGTCGGGCTTTTTTTTTCTCGTCGCCTTCGCAAGGCGCGGCGAACAGGGCGATGGCGGGATGTGCGCCACTAAACTGCCCCGCATGCTCTGGGTCAAATCTCTTCACATCGTCTTCATCGCCAGCTGGTTCGCCGGGCTCTTCTACCTGCCCAGGATCTTCGTCAACCTCGCGATGGTTCCGCCCGAATCGGTGGCCGAGCGCGAAAGGCTGCTGCTGATGGCGCGCAAGCTCCTGCGATTCGCCACGATGCTGGCGGTTCCCGCGATCGTCTTCGGCGCCTGGCTCTGGATGGGCTACGGCATCGGCCGCGGCCCGGGCAACGGATGGATGCATGCCAAGCTGGCGCTGGTGGTGGTGGTCATCGGTTATCACCACGGCTGCGGCGTGCTGCTTCGCCGGTTCGCGGCCGGCCAGAACCGGCGCAGCGACCGCTGGTACCGCTGGTTCAACGAGCTGCCCGTGCTGCTGCTGCTGGCCATCGTGATCCTGGTCGTCGTGAAGCCGTTCTGAGCGCGGTGACTACAGTGGACAAGGTCGAGAGGCCGCACAAGTCCGCCGCGCTTCCCCTGGCGCTCGCATACGCGGCGCTGATCGTCTATGCCAGCCTGTACCCCTTCGCCGACTGGCGCGACCAGGGCATCGCCCCCTGGGCCTACCTGTCGGCGCCCTGGCCCAAGTACTGGACCGGTTTCGACTTCGCGGTCAACGTGGTGGGCTACGTTCCCTTCGGATTTCTCTGCGCGCTGGCTGTGCTGCGCACGCGCCCCGGCGCCGGGGTGTGGCGCGCAGTGCTGCGCGCCACCGCGTCGGGGGCGGCCATCGCGTTCGCCATGGAGACGCTGCAGAGTTACCTGCCGGTGCGCATTCCGTCCAGCGTGGACCTGGGGCTGAACACCGCAGGTGCGATCGTGGGTGCGGTCCTGGCGGCGGGGCTCGAACGGATGGGCGCGGTCGCGCACTGGAGTCGCGCGCGCTCGCACTGGTTCGTCGAGGATGCGCGCGGCGGCCTGGCGCTGCTCGCGCTCTGGCCGTTCGCGCTGCTGTTTCCGGCGGCCGTCACCTTCGGTCTGGGCCAGGTGTTCGAGCGCCTCGAGACGGCGATCTCCGAGTGGCTGCTCGATACGCCCTTCATCGACTGGCTGCCCTTGCGGCAGTTCGAACTCGAGCCGCTGGTGCCGGCGGTCGAACTGCTGTGCGTGATGCTGGGCGCGCTGGTGCCGTGTTTGCTCGGCTACCTGGTGGCGCGTTCGGTCGTGCAGCGCGCGGTGCTGTTGCCCCTGACCCTGCTCGCCGGCGTTGCGGCGTCGGCACTGTCGGCGGCGCTGAGCTATGGCCCCGACCACGCATGGGCATGGCTCGACCTGCCGGTGCAGGTCGGCATGGCCGCGGCGCTGTTCGCCGGCGTGCTCCTGCTGTTCGCGCCGCGCCGCCTCTGCGGGGCGCTGCTGCTCGTCGGGCTCGTGTTGCAGTTGAGCCTGCTCAACCAGGCGCCCGAGAGTGCGTACTTTGCCCAAACGCTGGCGACGTGGGAGCAGGGTCGATTCATCCGTTTCCATGGGCTGGCCCAGTGGCTCGGCTGGATCTGGCCGTTCGCGGTGATGGCGTATGTGGTGGCGGCGCTGTCGCGCCGCAGCGGTGGCAAGGAAAAAGCCGTCGCCTAGCGGGCCGCTGCAGGCGGCGCTGAAGGGGACCGGTCACTAAAATCGCCCGATGTCCAGCCCCACCCTTGCCGCACCGACCGGCTACTACGCCCGCCATATCTTCTTCTGCCTCAATGAGCGCAAGAACGGCGAAGACTCCTGCGCCCTGCACAACGCCCAGGAGGGCTTCGACCGCTGCAAGGCCAAGGTCAAGGAGCAAGGGCTTTCCGGCCCCGGCAAGGTTCGCGTCAACAAGGCCGGCTGTCTCGACCGCTGCGCAGGCGGGCCGGTGGCCGTGGTGTATCCCGAGGCCGTCTGGTACACCTTCGTCGACAGCGAGGACATCGACGAGATCGTCGAGTCGCACCTGAAGAACGGCCAGGTTGTCGAGCGGCTGCTGCTCCCGCCTAACGTCGGGCGCTGAACTTTTTCGCAGCCCTCCTGCTCGTACCGTCCGAACGCCGTGTCCATGAATTCCCAAACCGAAAAGTTGAGCCTCCAGGGCGCCGCCGGCGCGATCGAGGTGCAGCGCGACCAGCCCGCTGACGCCGCCCGCGGCATCGCGGTGATCGCCCATCCGCATCCGCTCTTCGGCGGCACCATGGACAACAAGGTCGTGCAGACCCTGGCGCGCGCCTTCGTCGCATGCGGCTGGGCCACGGTGCGCTTCAACTTCCGCGGCGTGGGCGCCAGCGATGGCGTGCACGACGAAGGGCGCGGTGAACTGGAAGACATGCTGAACGTGATCGGCCAGCTCGCGCCCGAAGGGCCGATCGCGATCGCCGGCTTCTCGTTCGGCGCGTTCGTCGCGAGCGGCGCGGTCGAAAGGCTTTGGGCCGGGCGCGACGTCCGGCAGGTCGTGCTGGTCGGCACGGCCGCCGCACGCAACGTGGTGGCGCCGCTGCCGGCCGAGGCGCACGAGCGGGCGCTCGTGGTCCACGGCGAAGCGGACGACACCGTTGCGCTGTCTGCCGTGATGGACTGGGCTCGGCCGCAGTCACTTCCTGTCACAGTCGTCCCTGGGGGCGGCCATTTCTTTCACGGACAATTGCCGCTCCTCAAAAGTCTCGTTGTCCGCCATCTGCGCGCGGGCATTGCCTGAACGCCTCGCAGGCCTGTTTTCGTCTCTTTCCACACTCTCCATGAATCGTTTTCTAGGCGCGCTCCGCGCGCTGGTCCTTACCGCCGCCGCATCCGTCAGCCTCATCGCCGCCGCCCAGGTGCCGGCGCCGCCCGAGATCGCAGCGCGCAGCTACCTGCTGCTGGACGTGACCGCGAACCAGATCCTGGCGCAGAAGGACATCGACAGCCCGGTGGAGCCGGCCTCGCTGACCAAGCTGATGTCGGCGTACGTGGTGTTCGACGCGCTGCGGGCCAAGAAGATCACGCTGACGCAGACCATGCCGGTCAGCCCGCGCGCCTGGAAGATGCCCGGCTCGCGCATGTTCATCGACCCCAAGATGCAGGTGCCGGTGGAAGACCTGATCAAGGGCCTGATCGTGCAGTCGGGCAATGACGCCACGGTGGCGCTGGCCGAAGGCGTCGGCGGCACGGTGGAGCACTTCGTCGAGATGATGAACGCCCAGGCCAAGGCGCTGGGAATGAAGAACACCAGCTACAAGAACCCCGAAGGCCTGACGGCGCCTGGCCACACGACCACAGCCCGCGACCTGAGCATCCTGGCCACGCGCCTGGTGCGCGACTTTCCGGAAGAAGCCAAGTACTACGCCATCAAGAAGTACCGCTACCCGGGCACCCCGTCGACGAACGACACCAACCGCAACCTGCTGCTGTTCCGCGACCCGACCGTCGACGGCCTGAAGACCGGGCACACCGAGGCCGCAGGCTACTGCATGATCGCCACGGCCAAGCGCGACTTTCCCAACCTGACGGGCGGACGCCGCCTGCTGACCATCGTGCTCGGCACCACCGGCGAGACGGTGCGCGCCAACGAGTCGCAGAAGCTGCTGAACTGGGGCTACACCGCCTACGACGCTGTCCGCCTGTTCGACGGCGGCCAGCCGGCCGCTACCCCGGCCGTGTGGAAGGGCAAGTCCAACACGCTGAAGCTGGGCCGCCCCGAGCCCATCGTGGTCGCCGTGCCGGCTGGCACCGCCAGCAAGATCAAGACCCAGGTGGCGCGCCCCGACCCCCTGGTGGCGCCGTTCACCAAGTACCAGCCGGTGGGCTCGCTCAAGGTCACGCTGGACGACCAGCCCGTGGCAGACGTGCCGCTGGTGGCCCTCGAGCCGGTCGAGCAGGCCGGCGTCTTCGGCCGCGCCTGGGACGCCGTTCGCCTCTGGATCAAGTAAGCCGCGCGGTGGCGGGCAGCAGAGGGTGCGGGTGGCCGCCCCGGTTGCCCTTGCTGTTTCGGGCTCGTTTGCTATACTCGTGGGCTTTTCGGAAATTTCCGAAGGGTTTCACGTTTTCGTCATCTCCCGGTTTTTCCTGCGTCACGACAGGATCGGCTCATAGCCAAAAGGCCAGAACCGGGGCGTTTTGGGACTATTTAATTCATGCCAACCATCAATCAACTGGTGCGTCAGGGTCGAACGGTCGAAAAGATCAATTCGAAGAGCCCTGCCATGCAGAACTCGCCGCAACGTCGCGGTGTCTGCACCCGCGTCTACACCACGACGCCCAAGAAGCCCAACTCGGCGCTTCGTAAAGTTGCCAAGGTCCGTCTGACCAATGGCTTCGAAGTCATCTCCTACATCGGCGGCGAAGGCCACAACCTGCAGGAACACAGCGTGGTGCTGGTTCGTGGCGGTCGTGTCAAGGACTTGCCTGGTGTGCGTTACCACATCGTGCGCGGTTCGCTCGACCTGCAAGGCGTGAAAGACCGCAAGCAGTCGCGCTCCAAGTACGGCGCGAAGCGTCCCAAGAAGGCCTGAGCCTTCCTGTCATCGAAATACAAACGGTGTTCGATAGCCTTGGCGGGCTTGTCGAACGAAGTGACCCACTGTCGGGTCGAGTAAGTGAGAGTCCTGACTGGCTCTCGCGGTATCGGAAACGATGCCAACTGAAGCAAAGAGGTTAGAAAAATGCCACGTCGTCGCGAAGTCCCCAAACGTGAAATCCTGCCGGATCCCAAGTACGGCAATGTCGAGCTGTCGAAGTTCATGAACGTGATCATGGAAGGCGGCAAGAAGGCTGTTGCCGAGCGCATCATCTACGGTGCTCTCGACTTCATCGAAAAGAAGAACCCGGACAAGGACCCTCTCGAGGCATTCACCGTTGCCATCAACAACGTGAAGCCGATGGTCGAAGTGAAGTCGCGCCGCGTGGGCGGTGCGAACTACCAGGTGCCGGTCGAAGTGCGCCCCGTGCGCCGTCTGGCGCTGTCGATGCGCTGGATCAAGGAAGCTGCCCGCAAGCGCGGTGAGAAGTCGATGGCCCTGCGTCTGGCCAACGAGCTGATGGAAGCCACGGAAGGCCGTGGCGGTGCCATGAAGAAGCGCGACGAAGTGCACCGCATGGCAGAAGCCAATCGCGCTTTCAGCCACTTCCGCTTCTAAAAATCAAACTTCGCTTGGGCGTTGGGTGTCGGGTGTCGGGCGTTTTGCCCGTGCTCGGGGCCCAGCGCTCAACGCATTTCAACCCGAAAGTAAATCATGTCCCGCAAGACCCCCATCGAGCGCTACCGCAACATCGGCATCTCCGCGCACATCGACGCTGGCAAGACCACGACGACCGAACGTATCCTGTTCTACACCGGTGTGAACCACAAGATCGGTGAAGTGCACGACGGTGCCGCCACGATGGACTGGATGGAGCAAGAGCAAGAGCGCGGCATCACGATCACGTCCGCCGCCACGACCTGCTTCTGGAAGGGCATGGCCCAGAATTTCCCCGAGCACCGCATCAACATCATCGACACCCCCGGCCACGTGGACTTCACCATCGAGGTGGAGCGTTCCATGCGCGTGCTGGACGGCGCCGTGATGGTCTATGACGCCGTCGGCGGTGTGCAGCCCCAGTCGGAAACCGTCTGGCGCCAGGCCAACAAGTACAAGGTGCCGCGCCTTGCGTTCGTCAACAAGATGGACCGCACCGGTGCGAACTTCCTGCGCGTTCGCCAGATGATGATCGACCGCCTGAAGGCCAACCCCGTCGTGATCCAGATCCCGATCGGCGCCGAGGACAAGTTCCAGGGCATCGTCGACCTCGTGAAGATGAAGGCGATCATCTGGGACGAAGACAAGGGCGTGACCTTCACCTACGGTGAGATCCCGGCCGACCTGGTCGACGTCTGCAACGAATACCACGAGAAGCTGGTCGAGGCCGCCGCCGAATCGAGCGAAGACCTCATGAACAAATACCTCGAAGGCGAGAAGCTCTCCGAAGAGGAAATCAAGAAGGCCATTCGCCAGCGCACCATCGCCGGCGAGATCCAGCCGATGCTGTGTGGCTCGGCCTTCAAGAACAAGGGCGTGCAGGCCATGCTCGACGCCGTGATCGAGTACATGCCCGCTCCGACCGACATTCCCCCGGTCGCAGGCACCGACGAAAACGAAGCACCGGTGGTGCGCCAGGCCGACGACGAGGAGAAATTCTCGGCGCTGGCATTCAAGCTGATGACCGACCCGTTCGTGGGTCAGCTGACCTTCGTGCGCGTCTACTCGGGCGTGCTCTCCAAGGGCGACAGCGTCTACAACCCGGTGCGCGGCAAGAAGGAACGCATCGGCCGTATCGTGCAGATGCACGCCAACAACCGCGAAGAAGTCAGCGAAATCCGCGCCGGCGACATCGCCGCCTGCGTCGGCCTGAAGGAAGTGACCACGGGCGAAACCCTGTGCGATCCGGATTCCGTCGTGACGCTGGAGCGCATGGTGTTCCCCGAGTCGGTGATCTCGCAGGCCGTCGAGCCCAAGACCAAGGCCGACCAGGAAAAGATGGGCATCGCCCTGCAGCGTCTCGCGCAGGAAGACCCCTCGTTCCGCGTCAAGACCGACGAGGAATCGGGCCAGACCATCATTTCGGGCATGGGCGAGCTCCACCTCGAAATCATCGTGGACCGCATGAAGCGCGAATTCGGCGTGGAAGCCAACGTGGGCAAGCCGCAGGTGGCCTACCGCGAAACGATCCGCAAGACCGTCGAAGATGCCGAAGGCAAGTTCGTTCGCCAGTCGGGCGGCAAGGGCCAGTATGGTCACGTCATCCTGAAGATCGAACCCCAGGAAGCCGGCAAGGGCTTCGAGTTCGTCGACGCCATCAAGGGCGGTGTGGTTCCTCGCGAATACATCCCTGCGGTGGAAAAGGGTGTCGTGGAAGCGCTGACGCAAGGCGTGCTGGCGGGTTACCCCGTTGTGGACGTCAAGGTCACGCTGCACTTCGGTTCGTACCACGACGTGGACTCGAACGAAATGGCGTTCAAGATGGCCGCGATCTTCGGCTTCAAGGAAGGTGCCCGCAAGGCCAACCCCGTGATCCTCGAGCCGATGATGGCCGTGGAAGTCGAGACGCCTGAGGACTACGCCGGCAACGTGATGGGCGACCTGTCCTCCCGTCGCGGCATGGTGCAGGGTATGGACGACATGGTCGGTGGCGGCAAGGCGATCAAGGCCGAAGTGCCGCTGTCGGAAATGTTCGGCTACTCGACCACGCTGCGCTCGATGTCGCAAGGCCGCGCCACGTACACGATGGAGTTCAAGCACTACGCCGAAGCTCCGCGCAACGTTGCCGAAGCCATTGTGGCTGCCCGCGCTAAGTAATGTCTTTGCGGGACGGACCAAGATTTGCGCAGCAAATCTGCTCTGTTCCCAACTGATTGAGAAGAATGTCGGGCCGCGCAGTGCGCGGCCCCTCTTGTCTGCGATCCGGTGCCGCCCTGTTCCCGTGCGGGGCGAACCAGCAATCGGATGCAGACATAAAACCACTGCACGGGACTGCTCTTTCAAGGATTGAAAAATGGCAAAAGGTAAATTCACCCGCACCAAGCCGCACGTGAACGTGGGCACGATCGGTCACGTCGACCACGGCAAGACCACGCTGACGGCTGCGATCGCCACGGTGCTGTCGGCGAAGTTCGGCGGCGAAGCCAAGGCTTACGACCAGATCGACGCTGCGCCTGAAGAAAAGGCCCGCGGCATCACGATCAACACCGCGCACGTCGAGTACGAAACGGCCAACCGCCACTACGCACACGTCGACTGCCCCGGCCACGCCGACTACGTGAAGAACATGATCACGGGTGCCGCCCAGATGGACGGCGCGATCCTGGTGTGCTCGGCCGCCGACGGCCCGATGCCCCAGACCCGTGAGCACATCCTGCTGGCTCGCCAGGTGGGTGTGGGCTACATCATCGTGTTCCTGAACAAGTGCGACATGGTCGACGACAAGGAACTGCTCGAGCTGGTCGAAATGGAAGTCCGCGAACTCCTCGACAAGTACGAATTCCCCGGCGACGACACGCCCATCATCCACGGCTCGGCCAAGCTCGCCCTTGAAGGCGACAAGGGCGACCTGGGCGAAGGCGCAATCATGAAGCTGGCCGAAGCGCTGGACACGTACATCCCGACGCCCGAGCGCGCCGTGGACGGCACGTTCCTGATGCCCGTGGAAGACGTGTTCTCGATCTCGGGTCGCGGCACGGTGGTGACCGGCGCCGTTGAGCGCGGCGTGATCAAGGTCGGTGAAGAAATCGAAATCGTGGGCATCCGCCCGACGGTCAAGACCACCTGCACCGGCGTGGAAATGTTCCGCAAGCTGCTGGACCAGGGTCAGGCTGGCGACAACGTCGGCGTGCTGCTGCGCGGCACGAAGCGCGAAGAAGTCGAACGCGGCCAAGTGTTGTGCAAGCCCGGCTCGATCAAGCCGCACGTGCACTTCACCGCCGAGGTGTATGTCCTGTCGAAGGACGAAGGCGGCCGTCACACGCCGTTCTTCAACAACTACCGTCCGCAGTTCTACTTCCGCACGACGGACGTGACCGGCGCGATCGAGCTGCCCAAGGACAAGGAAATGGTCATGCCTGGCGACAACGTCAGCATCACCGTGAAGCTGATCAACCCGATTGCGATGGAAGAAGGCCTGCGCTTCGCCATCCGTGAAGGCGGCCGCACCGTGGGTTCGGGCGTCGTGGCAAAGATCCTCGACATCTGAGTCGGAGCAAAGGAATCACCATGGCAACCAAGCAAAAGATCCGCATCCGCCTGAAGGCATTCGACTACAAGCTGATCGACCAGTCGGCCGCTGAAATCGTGGACACCGCGAAGCGCACCGGCGCGATCGTCAAGGGCCCCGTGCCCCTGCCGACCCGCATGAAGCGTTTCGACATCCTGCGTTCGCCGCACGTCAACAAGACGTCGCGCGACCAGCTGGAAATCCGCACGCACCAGCGCCTGATGGACATCGTCGACCCGACCGACAAGACCGTGGACGCGCTGATGAAGCTCGACCTGCCGGCTGGCGTGGACGTCGAGATCAAGCTGCAGTAATCCATTCGATTTCACATCGAACCGGCTGATGAAGCCCGCCTGCAGAAATGCAGGCGGGCTTTGTTTTTTTCCGCGCAGCTGTGGCATCCTCCCGCACCGGTATCCCTTCGGGAATAGTCGACAGAGCATGAAACGAGGGCAGTACAAACCATGAGACAGAAGTTCTCTTTTGGGGCGGGACTGATGGCATGCATCGCTTCGGCGGCGCTGTTGACTGCCTGTGGCGGTGGTGGTGGTGGTGGTGGTGGTGGTGGCGGTGTTCCCCTGCTGCCGTTGCCGGCTCCCTCGACCGCCTCGGTTGCCTTGAGCGGCACCGCCACCTACGAGTCGGTCCCCAACATCAGCGGTGCCCTGGCGTATGGCAGCACCTCGGTCAAGCCGGTGCGTGGCGCCTACGTCGAGGTACTCGATGCCAGCGGCAACCAACTGGTCGCGACCTCGACGGACGACAACGGCGCCTACGCCGTGAGCGTTCCCGGCAGCACCATCGTCGTCGTTCGCGTGCGTGCGCAACTGACCCGTCCGGGACCGGGCGCGACCTGGGACGTCAGCGTGCGCGACAACACCCGCTCCAGTGCGATCTATTCCATGCAGTCGTCCGCGTTCTCGACCGCAACCACCGCTCTCACGCGCGACATGCGTGCCGGCAGCGGCTGGGGCGGGTCGGGCTACACCGGCGAGCGCGTGTCCGGCCCGTTCGCCGTGATGGACACTGTCTACACCGCGATGCAGAAAGTCCTGTCGGTGGCGCCTGCGACGGCATTTCCGGCGCTGAAGGTGTTCTGGAGCGTGAACAACACGAACGCCGCCGGCAGCGTGGCGCTGGGGCAGATCGGCACGACGTTCTTCATCGACCGGAGCTCGGGCGCCGAGATCTACGTGTTGGGCAAGGAGAACGTGGACACCGATGAATTCGACGAGCCCGTGATCGCGCACGAATGGGGCCACTACTACCAGGCCTCCTTCAGCCGCGACGATTCCACCGGCGGCGCGCATGCCACGGGCGAGCGCATCGATCGCCGGCTCGCGTTCTCGGAGGGCTGGGGCAATGCCTGGTCCGGCATCGCGCTGGGACGAAGCAACTATGTCGACTCGGGCGGCCCGGGGCAGTCGCAGGGTAACAATCTCGACCTGTCGAGGGGGCCTGCGTCCAATCAGGGTTGGTTCCGCGAGACATCGATCCAGTCGATCTTCTGGAACCTGAACCAGCAGGTCGGGTTCAAGCCCATCCATGACGCCATGACGAGCGCCCTGTTCATCGGCGGTGCGCCGGTCACCTCGATCCACCCGTTCACGGCGGCATTCAATGGGGTGGCGCCGGGCAGTGCGTCGGCGTTGGCCACGCTGCTGACCAGCCAAACCATCAGTTCCGCTGGCAACGATGCCTACGGCGACCAGGAGACCAACAACGGTGGCGTGCCGCTCGCGCTGCCGATGTACAAGACGGCCGCTGTCGGTGGCGCAGTCACCCAGGCTTGCGTGACGAATTCTGCCGACCCGGCGCGCGAAGGCAACAAGCTCGGCAGCTTTGCCTACCTGAGGTTCACGGCGCTGGCCAACCGTCCGTACCAGTTCGCGATTTCCTCGCCTGCGGGCGCGAGCCCCAACTTTGCGATCTATCGCGGCGGTCTTGTGAGCAGCAACGCCAGCCCGGTCAGCCTGGCTGCCGGCGAGCATGTGCTGGTGATCAACGACCTCAACAATTCCTCGGCCAACACCTGTTTCGGCGTTGCCATCCAGCAGCAGTAGGAAGTCCGCCATGAAACTGCGATCCACTTCGACGGCATTCGCCGCGGCTTGCCTGATGCTCATGCCGCTGGGCGCCGTCGCGGACGGGGTTCCCGTCCCCCGCGCGGCCAGGCATGCGGCGCCTCCTTTGCACGCCGCGCCTCTGACGACGGCGGCGCGAAAGCCCAACGACGCTGGCGTCACCATCCAGTACGGCGTGCCGGGCGTTGCGCAGGTCGGACGCCCGGTCTCGATCAGCCTGCAGTTCGATGGCGTGACCGACCCGGCCGGCGCCACCGTGCGCCTCAGTACCGACGCCGGTCTGACGCTGGCCTCCGCCGCGTCGCTGGCATTGCCTGCAGGTCAGCGGACGAGCGCCACCGCCACGGTGACCAGCGACCGGGAAGGCCTGGCCTACCTGAACATCTTCGTGACGCAGAACGGCGCCTTGAGCGTCGTTGCGATTCCGGTGCAAACGGGGGCAGCCGTGCCGGTACTGAAGGGGGCGGGCGAAATGAAGTCCGGATCCGGGGGCGAAAAGATCATTTCTTCGCCCGCCAAAGAGCCGAAAGAGCCGAAAGAGCTTAAGTAGCGCCTAGCCCCGGCGTCGGAAGCGCACTTGCAATGCGCCCGCACCGCGGGCTATAATCGCTGGCTCTGCCCTTGCTGCGTCCGCAAGGGAGTCGTGCGGGCAGAGATTTATCAACCTTCTTCCGTAGCCGGAGAAATCTGGCAAACGCTGTTGCCAATTGAAGTGGCAGAGGCGGAAGAGGATTTCCATTTTTGGAGAAAACACAATGAGTCTGAGCAACTCCCTCGGGTTGCTGGGCCGCAAGGTGGGGATGATGCGTCTCTTCACCGATGACGGGGACGCAGTTCCTGTCACGGTGGTGGATGTGTCCAACAACCGTGTGACCCAGATCAAGTCCCAAGAGACCGATGGCTACGTCGCCCTGCAGGTGACGTTCGGTTCGCGCAAAGCATCGCGTGTGACCAAGCCCGAAGCCGGCCACCTTGCCAAGGCAGGTGTCGAAGCAGGCGAAATCATCCAGGAATTCCGCGTTACCGCAGACACCGCCGGTCAGCACAAGGCTGGCGGCGTGATTGCCGTGACGAGCGTCTTCTCCGTGGGCCAGAAGGTGGACGTGCAGGGCACTTCCATCGGTAAGGGCTACGCTGGCACGATCAAGCGTCACAACATGAGCTCGCAGCGCGCGTCGCACGGTAACAGCCGTTCGCACAACGTGCCCGGCTCGATCGGTATGGCGCAAGACCCCGGTCGCGTGTTCCCCGGCAAGCGCATGACGGGTCACCTCGGTGACGTGACGCGCACGACGCAAAACCTCGACGTGTTCCGCATCGACGAAGCGCGTCAACTGCTGCTCATCAAGGGCGCGATCCCGGGCTCGAAGGGTGGCTTCGTCACCGTGCGTCCCGCCATCAAGGCCAAGCCGCAAGCGGCTCAAGGAGCGAAGTAAATGCAACTCGAACTCCTGAACGAACAAGGCCAGGCCGCGTCGAAGTACGACGCCCCCGAGACCGTGTTCGGCCGTGACTACAACGAAGACCTGGTGCACCAGATCGTCGTTGCATTTCAGGCCAACGCCCGCCAAGGCACGCGCGCCCAGAAGGACCGCGAACAGGTCAAGCACTCGACCAAGAAGCCTTTCAAGCAAAAGGGAACGGGCCGCGCCCGCGCCGGTATGACGTCCTCGCCGCTGTGGCGCGGGGGTGGTCGTATCTTCCCGAACATGCCTGACGAAAACTTCTCGCAGAAGATCAACAAGAAGATGTACCGCGCCGGCATGGCGTCCATCTTCTCGCAACTCGCTCGCGAAGGCCGTCTGGCCGTGGTCGATTCGATCAAGGTCGACTCGCCCAAGACCAAGCCGCTGGCTGCCCGTTTCAAGGCGATGAATCTCGAGTCCGTGCTCGTGATCGCCGAAGAAGTCGACGAAAACCTGTACCTTGCCTCGCGCAATCTGGTGAACGTTCTCGTGGTCGAACCCCGTTATGCCGATCCGGTGTCGCTGGTTCACTACAAGAAGGTGCTGGTCACCAAGGGTGCCGTCGACAAGCTCAAGGAGATGTTCGCATGAGCCGCGTGAACCCTACCGCCGCTGAACGTACGTTCGAAGAAGGCCGCCTGATGGCGGTGCTGGTCGCCCCGATCGTGTCCGAAAAGGCCACGATGGTCGGCGAAAAGTCGAACGCTGTCACTTTCAAGGTGCTGCAAGACGCCACCAAGCCCGAGATCAAGGCCGCCGTCGAACTGATGTTCAAGGTCGAAGTCCAGGGCGTGTCGGTGCTCAACACCAAGGGCAAGACCAAGCGCTTTGGCAAGTCCATCGGCCGCCGCGACAACGTTCGCAAGGCCTATGTGACGCTGAAGGCCGGTCAAGAGCTCAACCTCGTCGGGGAAGGCGCTTAATCATGGCCGTCATCAAGATGAAACCCACTTCGCCGGGCCAACGCGGCGCGGTGAAGATCTCGCGTGACCACCTGTACAAGGGTGCTCCTCACGCTCCCCTGCTGGAACCCCAGTTCCAGAAGGCTGGCCGCAACAACAACGGCCACATCACGATCCGTCATCGTGGCGGCGGTGCCAAGCACCACTACCGCGTTGTCGACTTCGTGCGCAACAAGGACGGCATCCCGGCCAAGGTCGAACGCATCGAATACGACCCGAACCGCACCGCCCACATCGCTCTGGTCTGCTACGCCGACGGCGAGCGCCGCTACATCATCGCCCCGCGCGGTCTTGAAGCCGGTGCAACGCTGCTGTCGGGCGCCGAAGCCCCGATCCGCGCCGGCAACACCCTGCCGATCCGCAACATCCCGGTCGGCTCGACGATCCACTGCATCGAACTGCAACCCGGCAAGGGCGCGCAGATCGCCCGCTCGGCCGGTACCTCGGCCACGCTGCTGGCCCGTGAAGGCGTCTACGCCCAGGTTCGCATGCGCTCGGGCGAAGTCCGCCGCATTCACATCGAATGCCGCGCGACCATCGGCGAAGTGGC
This sequence comes from Variovorax paradoxus, assembly GCF_902712855.1. Taxonomy (NCBI): domain Bacteria; kingdom Pseudomonadati; phylum Pseudomonadota; class Betaproteobacteria; order Burkholderiales; family Comamonadaceae; genus Variovorax; species Variovorax paradoxus. The sequence continues at coordinate 5,435 of NZ_LR743507.1, read as the reverse complement.
CAACGAAGAACACAGCCTGCGCCAGCTCGGCAAGGCCGGTGTGAAGCGCTGGATGGGTATCCGCCCGACCGTTCGCGGCGTGGTGATGAACCCGGTCGACCACCCGCACGGTGGTGGCGAAGGCAAGACTGGCGAAGGCCGCCATCCTGTCGACCCATGGGGCAACCTGACCAAGGGCTATCGCACCCGTAACAACAAGCGCACGCAGGTCTTCATCGTGTCGCGTCGCAAGAAGTAAGGGATAGCCAATGACTCGCTCTCTCAAAAAGGGTCCGTTCGTCGATCACCACCTCGTGGCCAAGGCCGACAAGGCCGTGACGACCAAGGACAAGAAGCCGATCAAGACCTGGTCGCGTCGCTCGATGGTCCTGCCCGAGTTCATCGGCCTGACGATCGCTGTGCACAACGGCAAGCAACACGTGCCCGTGTACATCACCGACCAGATGGTCGGCCACAAGCTCGGCGAATTTGCGCTCACGCGCACGTTCAAGGGGCACCCCGCGGACAAGAAAGTCCAGAAGAAGTAAGGAACGACCATGTCTGAAACACGTGCAGTCCTCCGCGGTGTCCGCCTCTCGGTCGACAAGGGCCGTCTGGTCGCAGACCTCATCCGCGGCAAGAAGGTCGATCAAGCGCTCAACGTTCTGCAATTCACGCAGAAGAAGGCCGCTGTGATCATCAAGAAGGTGCTGGAGTCGGCCATCGCCAACGCCGAGCACAACGACGGTGCCGACATCGACGAGTTGAAGGTCAAGACCATCTACGTCGAGCAAGGTGCAACGCTCAAGCGCTTCACGGCGCGGGCCAAGGGTCGCGGCAATCGCATCAGCAAGCCCACGTGCCATGTGTACGTGACGGTTGGCAACTAAGAAGGCCTGGAAGAAATATGGGACAGAAAATCCACCCAACCGGGTTCCGCCTCGCGGTCACCCGTAACTGGTCCAGCCGCTGGTACGCAAGCGACCGCGATTTCGCGGGCATGCTGGCCGAAGACATCAAGGTTCGCGAATACCTGAAGAAGAAGCTGAAGAACGCTTCGGTGTCGCGCGTCATGATCGAACGTCCCGCCAAGAACGCACGCATCACGATCTACTCGGCACGTCCGGGCGTCGTGATCGGCAAGAAGGGCGAAGACATCGAGAACCTCAAGCGCGAACTGGGCAAGCAGCTCGGCGTGCCGGTGGCAGTGAACATCGAAGAAGTGCGCAAGCCCGAAATCGATGCGCAGCTGATCGCCGACAGCATCACGCAGCAGCTCGAAAAGCGGATCATGTTCCGCCGCGCCATGAAGCGCGCCATGCAGAACGCCATGCGTCTGGGTGCCCTGGGCATCAAGATCATGTCGGCTGGCCGCCTGAACGGCATCGAAATCGCACGTACCGAGTGGTACCGCGAAGGCCGCGTGCCGCTGCACACCCTGCGCGCCGACATCGATTACGGCACCTCGGAAGCCAAGACCACGTACGGCGTCATCGGCGTCAAGGTCTGGGTCTACAAGGGAGACACGCTGGGTCGCAACGACCTGCCGGCCGTCGAGACGCCGCGTCCTGAAGAAGAACGTCGTCCGCGTGGTCCCCGTCGCGATGGTCGCCCCGGCGACCGTCCGGGCGGTGATCGTCGCGGTCCCGGCCCCCGTGCCGGCGGCCGTGGCCCGATCGGCGGCAACGCCGCTCCGGCCGATGGCAGCGACAAGCCCGCAGAAGCAACCGGCGGTGCCGGTGCAGACTCGAAACCCGCCGTTAAGCGCGTCCGCAAAGCCGCGCCCGCTGCAGCAGCGGACGGTGCCAAGACCGAGTAATCGGTCGCTCCCGGGCGCGCAAGCGCCTGGGGCCCTCACGGAGTAACAAAACATGCTGCAACCTGCACGCAGAAAGTTCCGCAAGGAACAAAAGGGCCGTAACACCGGCATCGCGACCACGGGTAACTCGGTTGCGTTCGGTGACTTCGGTCTCAAATGCACCGACCGCGGCCGCCTCACGGCGCGCCAGATCGAAGCCGCTCGTCGCGCGATCTCGCGTCACGTGAAGCGCGGTGGCCGTATCTGGATCCGCGTGTTCCCGGACAAGCCGATCTCGACCAAGCCCGCCGAAGTGCGGATGGGTAACGGTAAGGGCAACCCCGAGTACTACGTTGCCGAAATCCAGCCCGGCAAGATCGTGTTCGAGATCGTCGGCGTGCCCGAAGAGCTCGCTCGCGAAGCGTTCCGCCTGGCCGCCGCCAAGCTTCCGCTGCGCACGACGTTCGTCGCTCGCCAGCTCGGCGCCTGAGAGGAGAACACTGATGGCAACCCGTAAGAAGAAAGAAACCGCGGCTCCGGCCAAGGTAACCAAGGCTGCAACCCTTCGCACGAAGGACGTTGCAGGCCTCGAAGCCGAAATCAAGGACCTGCAGAAGGCCCATTTCGGTCTGCGCATGCAGAAGGCCACGCAACAGCTGTCGAACACCTCGACGCTGCGCGTGACCCGCCGCGACATCGCTCGCGCCAAGACCATTCTTGCTCAGAAGCAGCAAGAAGCCCAAGCCGCCAAGTAAGGAGTGAACATGACGGAAGCTAAAAAATCCCTCAAGCGCACCTTGATCGGCAAGGTGGTCAGCGACAAGCGTGCCAAGACCGTGACCGTGCTGGTCGAGCGCCGTGTGAAGCACGAGCTCTACGGCAAGATCGTGGCCAAGACGAGTAAGTACCACGCCCACGACGAAAAGGGCGAGTACAAGCTGGGCGACACCATCGAGATCACGGAAAGCCGTCCGATCTCGAAGACCAAGAACTGGGTCGTGACCCGTCTGGTCGAGAAGGCCGTCCTGGTCTGATCAAACATTGGGCCCTCCAGGGGGCAGCCAATCCGGAAACGGCCCACAATGTGGGCCGTTTTTCTTTTTCAGGAGCATCTACATGATCAAAGTCGGCGACATCCTTCCCTCGGCCACCCTGCAGGAATATTCAGAAGTCGAGGGCGAAGGCTGCAGCATCGGCCCGAACCCTGTGGACGTGGCCAAGGCCTCGGCTGGCAAGACCATCGCGCTGTTCGCGCTGCCCGGCGCGTTCACGCCCACCTGTTCAGCCAAGCATGTCCCCGGTTACGTGCAGCACTTCGACGACTTCAAGGCCGCCGGCGTGGACGAGATCTGGTGCGTGAGCGTGAACGACGCCTTCGTCATGGGCGCCTGGGCGCGCGACCAAAAGACCGGCGCCAAGGTTCGCATGCTGGCCGACGGCAGCGCCGATTTCGCCAAGGCGACCGGCCTCACGCTCGATCTGACCGGCCGCGGCATGGGCCTGCGCAGCAACCGCTACTCGATGCTCGTGAAAGACGGCAAGGTCGCGACGCTGAACGTCGAGGCACCGGGCAAGTTCGAAGTCAGCGACGCAGACACGCTGCTGGCCCAGGCCCGCGGCTGAGTTCGGACGTTTTCGGGAGGGCCGCCGCGCACGGCCGCCACAAGCGGCCTGCCAGCCCGCGGCGGGGGTGGCCGAGCGGCACGAAGTGCGCGCAGCCCGGGTGGGCTACAGGTCCACCTTGAGGTAGTGGGCCCCGGCAACGGGGTTGTGATAGTAGGGCGGGACCTCGACGAAGCCCAGGTCTTCGTAGAGCGCCCGCGCCGATTCCATGTCGTCGAGGGTGTCCAGCAGCACGCAGCCGTAGCCCGCGCTGCGGGCGGCATCAAGGATGGCCTCGGCCAGTTGGCGGCCCAGGCCCAGCCCGCGGAAACCGCGTCGCACATACAGGCGCTTCATTTCGGCGGCATTGGCGTAGTCCGCGTTATCGAGCGGGCGCAGTGCGCAGCAACCTGCCACGTGTGCCAGCGTGCCGTCCGTGCGCCTCAGGGTCGGCGCCTGCCGGCCGGCCTCCTCGTTCACGTTCGCCGGATCGACCAGCGCCAGCAGCAGCGTGCCGCGCGGGTCCGCGTAGTCGCCCGGCAGGGTGGCGAGTTCGCCTTCGAAATCCTGGAAGTCCAGGTCGATGCCCAGCGACGCCGCGTAGTCGCGGAAGATCGCGCGCGTGGCGTCGATCTCGTGTGCTTCTTCGGGCGTGAGCAACACGACGGCCGGCATGGCCGACAAAGGCAGGGGACGCGACACCGAGAAGCTCATGTGCGCGAAAAAAGGTCGGTCATCGAGGAAAGCGCGCGGCGGCGCAATGCTGCGGAAGGCGCAGATTAGCAAAAACCGGGCTTCCGCCTGCTTCGGGTTGTTGCTATGGCCTTTTCGCCTGAAGCAAAAAAGGCGCCCTCCAGGAGCGCCTTCGTGGCTGGCAATCCAGGAAAAGATCAGGCCTCTGCCAGCAGCTTCTCGATGAGCTTGTGGAGTTCAGCGAAATCGGGCTCGCCCACGTAGCGCTTCACGATCTCGCCGCGCTTGTTCACCAGATAGGTGGTCGGGGTGAGTTTGACATCGCCCCAGGCCTGCGCCACGCTGCCGGTGTTGTCGATCGCCACCTTGAACGGCAGCTTGCGCGTCTCGGCGAAATTGACGACATAGCTCGGCGGGTCGTAGCTCATGGCCACGGCCAGCGTGTCGTAGCCCTGGGCCTTGTACTTGTCGTAGGTGGCGATCACCTTGGGCATCTCGCCCACGCAGGTCACGCAACTGGTGGCCCAGAAGTTGACCAGCGTGACCTTGCCCTTGAGGTCCGCGGTGCTCTTCTGCGTGCCGTCGAGCAGCACGAAGGTCGAGGCCGGCGCGGCAGTGGCGCCGGAGCCGAAGTACACGCCCACGCCCGCGGCCAGCGCGAGGACGACGGAGGCAACTGCGATGTATTTCTTCATGGCATCTCGGAAGAGGAGGGCGCCGCGATTTTAGTTCCGCACGCAGGATCTCGCTGGCGACGCTCCGCCGCGCCGCCAGCCCCGGTGCGGCCGGCCGATAATCGCTCCCCCATGCCATCGTCCGCCCTCCATCCCTGGCCCGCGCTGGCCGTGGCAGCCCTGGTCGCCGCCTGCAGCCCCACTTTCAACTGGCGCGAGGTGCCGGTCGCCGAATCCGGCCTGGTGGCGATGCTGCCGTGCAAGCCGGACCGCGCCGATCGCGCGCTGCCGCTGGGTGCCGAATCGGTGCGGGTCGACATGACCGGTTGCGAAGCCGGCGGCGCCACCTTCGCCATTGCCCATGCGTCCGCCAGTGGCCCTGCACAGGCGGAAGCCTGGCTCAACGCCTGGCGAGCCGCCACGCGCGCCCAACTGGGCGGCGCCGCCGCGGCCGAGTCGTCCGCGGCCGTCCAGCGCGCCACGGCCACGCCTTCGCCGTTGCGGCTCGATGCGCCCGGGGCGCCGCAGGGCGCCGCCCCTGTGCAGATCCTGCGCCTCGCCCAGTCGCACAAGGCCGACAGCGCCGCGCCCTACCAGTCCACCGACCGCGCCAAGTCTTCCTCGGACGCACCGCCGACGGCGCCCTTCGATGGCGTGCCCTAGACATGGGCGCCGGTCGCCGGCCCTGC